>CALXOV010000066.1 GCA_944390105.1 uncultured Succinivibrionaceae bacterium | reverse complement strand
CAACATTAATGAAAACGCCCTGATCGGTTTGAACAATCAGATCTAAGCGGCACGACTTTCCATCAAGACTACGAGAGACGATTTCGCGATCACAATACTCAAATGAGGCAACCTTAATCTGATTTCCTAGCGGGTAATTCTCAAAAATAGCATTGAGCAGAGAAATTGTGATCTCTTTATTGCTAACCAGCGCCTTAAAAACACGTCATTTAAGCGGTTTTTAACTTGACGTTGCGAGGTATGATCTGCCACAACCAAGTCACTCATAAGACCCCCAAAAGCCATCTGAAAAGATTATAGCAAAAGACGGTTAAGTTAAGCCGAATGCTTGTTTTCCGCCATCTGCAGCAGCAGCTCCATCGAGCGCTCAAGCGCCTGCAGACGTTGATTATGCTCAGCGTTCATGGCCTGCATTGGCGCAGTGCGTTGCACTGTAGCAGTAAGTTCCAGATTGGCCGGCTGCAGAGCTGTATTAAGACGGGCATTTTCTGCCCGCAATGTTTCGTTTTCCCGTGTCAGAGTCTCTTGCTTAACCTTCAGAACTTCGTTCTCTGTGCATAGAGCGCCTATTTCATCTCCATGGCGCTTGGTTAGATCCTCAGTCATCTGCAGCAAGGTTGCAACACGATGTTTCGCCGTTGACGTATTCGCCAAGCATGCTGTTGATAGTCTTAAGTGAACCACGATTGGCTAAACATTGCGTAAATTTTATGCAAAGACGGCTTGATACCGGATACTTTAAGCTTGACGATGGCGGCGAAGATTTCTTCCTTGGTAAAACGGGCTTTTCGAATTTTAGGTTCTTGTTGATTGTCGTCTGCAGGTGAGCCCTGCAAAGTTGGGGAATTATTGGTTTTGCTGTCTATGGCGAACTCATCGATTTGATCGGGCTCACAGTTCGTGCAAACCACTAAATCTGCCGGTTTAAACTTAGATGCAGCACCTTCCATGCTGTATATGTTCTTTAAAAATACGTTTTAACAATGTGATTTCTGCAATTGTCGTGCTCTACAGAGCTGTGGCTTCGACTACCTAAGCTCCGTCTTCGGTATTAACAGGATTGCTTACAATATCCTCTCGTACAGATGGCAGGATATAATCAGTAGCTCACAGCGCAAAAGATACCCTTCATTCTCATCCGTGCAGGACACTCTGAACAGCAAAAGACTCAGCCATGTGTTCAGGTACATCGCAAGGTATTATCTCGAAAGCGAAGTGGAGCAGAAGTAAGTCTGACCACCTTGGGCAGTGGACTTCTTCTGTCTTCACACAGAAAGCCACGACCCCATACAACCGTTGCCGCTATTTCCGGGGCAGCAATCACATCGTTAATACGGATTTTTAAAGAATAGCCCCGGGAGTGGTAGCCGGGTTTTAGTGCTAACTTTAACCATGGCGGGAAGTGTGAGTTTCGTCACTTAGGTGAATCCGCCTAGATGGCGCACGCAGCGTGCGCCTGATTTTCAGGCAAAAGAGTAAGCTTAGCCAATAATCTGTTAATATAGCGACTTTGTAACCAGGCTCACTTTGCGAGCTGCTCAAGTTTTGCCATAAACCAAGATACAGGATAAGAACCTATGTTTATTTCCACTGCATATGCTGCTGATGCTGCTCCGGCTGCCGGCGGCGATATGAGCATGATCATTGTGCTGACTATCTGCATGGTCGCAGTCTATTTCTTTGTGATGCGCCCGAACTCCAAGAAGCGCAAGGAAATGCAGAAACTTTTGGATAACCTCGCGGTGGGCGATGAAGTGCTGACCAACGGTGGTATTGCCGGCCGTATCAGCAAGCTGCCGGAGAACAAGGAATATGTGCTCATTACCGTCGCCGCAGGCGTCGAAATGCAGATGAAGCGCAACTACGTGGTTGCGGTGCTTCCTAAGGGCACTTTAGATGAGTCGATTAAGCGCGCCGCGCCGCAGGGCAAGCGCCTCGTTAAGAAGAAGCTGGTGCGCAGCGGTTCAGCTAAGACCGAAGATCAGGCGGTAGCTGAGGCTAAGAGCGAGACGTCAGCAGACGTTCAGGACAGCGCTCCTGTAGCAGAGAATGCCGCTGCAGCAGCTCCTGATGCAGAGAACGCCGCTGCAGTAGCTCCCGCTGCGGCTGATGCCAAGGATGAAGCTGATGCTAAAGACGCAGCTGCAGATGCTGCTAAAGAAGCTACTAAATAAGCCTTGATGCAACCATCTTTGCTGCAGCCGGTCGGCTGCAGCTTTTTAACAAGAAGTAGTCAAAAGTGTTAAATAAGTTTCCCTGGTGGAAGAACCTGCTGGTGTTTGTAGTCATCGGCTTAGGTTTTTTCTATGCTTTGCCCAATCTCTACGGCGAAGATCCCGCGCTGCAGATCTCCGGCACGCACGGCACCACGGTGGACGCAGCCGTGCAGGAGCGGGTGCAGCATCTGCTTGATGCCAAAAACATCAGCGGCGACTATGAGCTCGAAAATGAACAGCTCTTAATCCGCTTCCCTACCACCGAACAGCAGATTTTAGCGCGTGATTTAGTACAGGAGACCTTGGGCGATCAGTACATTACCGCGCTGAATTTAGCTCCGGCAACTCCGGCGTGGATGCGCTCGCTGGGCATGCACCCTTTAAAGCTCGGTCTTGACCTGCGCGGCGGTGTACACTTTTTAATGGAAGTGGACATGGCTGAGGCCATGAACAAGATGAAGACGCAGCTGGTTGCTGATTTCCGCACCGAGCTGCGCAATGCCGATCTGCGTCTGTCCGGTGCGCGCATTGACGGCGATGCGGTGGTGGTGACTTTCCGTGATGCTGCAGTACGCGATGAGGCGCTGGACCTGCTCAAGCGCAATCACGCTGACTTTGCCTTCCAAGCCTATGATCGCGATGGACGCAGCTATATCCGCGCCGAGATGACGCCGCAGAAGCTGTCGCAGATTAGAACCAATGCCGTTGATCAGAACATCAACATTATCCGTAATCGCGTCAATGAATTAGGCGTCGCGGAGCCCTTAGTGCAGCGCCAAGGCGCCGATCGCGTGGTGGTCGAGCTGCCGGGCATTCAGGATACGGCGCGCGCCAAAGAAATCTTAGGCGCCACTGCCACCTTAGAGTTTCGTTTAGTCGATTCCAACGCAGATTTGAATGCGGCGATGCAGGGCCGTGTACCGGCGGGCGATGAGCTGTATCATGATAAAAACGGTTATCCCGTGGTGCTGGAAAAGCGCGTGATTTTAACCGGCGATCACATTGTGGATGCCTCCTCATCCACCGATGAAAATGGCCGTCCGCAGGTGAATATCAGCCTTGATTCGCGCGGCGGCAGCATCATGTCGGACTTCACTAAGGATAATGTCGGTAAGTCGATGGCGACTAACTTTATTGAGTATAAGGTTATACCGTCGGACGATCCTAATGCCCCGAAGCCGGGAGATGCTGACTATCGGCCTAAGTTCCAGAAGGTCGAGCAGATCATCAATGTTGCCACCATTCAGACGCGGCTTGGCTCCAATTTCCGCATTACCGGCATTGATTCGCCCAAAGAAGCGCACAATTTAGCGCTGCTGCTGCGTGCCGGTGCTTTAATTGCGCCGATTCAGATTGTCGAAGAGCGTACCATCGGCCCGAGCTTAGGTCAGCAGAATATTGACAATGGTCTGCGTGCCATGTTCTACGGCGTGGCTGCGCTGATGGTCTTCATGCTGATTTACTACAAGGCTTTCGGCTTTATTGCCAATTTAGCTTTGATGTTTAATTTAGTGCTGCTCGTGGGTGTGATGTCCTTAATTCCAGGCGCCACCATGACTTTGCCGGGCATTGCCGGCATTGTGCTGACGCTCGGCATGGCTATTGACGCTAATGTGCTGATTTACGAGCGCATTCGTGAAGAGCTGCGCAACGGGCGTACCGTACAGCAGTCGATTCACTTAGGCTATGAGAAGGCTTTCGGCACCATTGCTGACTCCAACATCACCACCTTCATTACGGCGCTCATCCTCTTTATGGTGGGTACTGGTGCGGTGAAGGGCTTTGCGCTGGTGCTGATGATCGGTATCGCAAGTTCGATGTTTACTGCCGTAACCGCCTGCCGCGCGATCGTCAATATTATTTGGGGCGGTAAGCGCAAGGTGAAGAAGCTGTATATTTAAGGGGAATTAACATGCTGCAGTTTATTAAAAGCACTACGGTCATCCCCTTCATGAAGATTAAGGGGATCGTGGAGATCCTGTGCCTGTGTCTGGTGGCGGCTTCCATTGTGTCCATGGTGGTTAAAGGCCTCAACTGGGGCCTAGATTTCACCGGCGGCATTGTGATTGAGACCAAGTATTCGCAGGCAATGAACTTAGATGAGGTGCGTGCCGCTTATGCTGAGGTCGGCATCGTCGGCGTAGCGCAGCACTTCGGCTCTACGCGCGACGTGATGATCCGCGTGGCGCCGCAGGAAGGACTGAAGCAGCAGGTAGTGGCTGATAAGGTCATGCAGGCGGCGCATAAGCTCGATCCGCAGGCGACCTTAAGCCGCTCGGAGTACGTCGGTCCGTCGGTGGGCGAAGAGCTGGTGCAGTCCGGTGTCTTGGCTATTGTGGTGTCATTAATTGCCATTCTGGCCTATATCGCCTTCCGCTTTGAGTGGCGTATGGCCACCGGCGCGGTGATTTCGCTGGCCTACGACGTCATCATTGTGATGGGCGTTTTCTCATTTTGGCAGATAGAGTATGACTTAACCGTGCTCGCGGCAGTGCTTACCGTGGTCGGCTATTCGTTAAACGATAAGATTGTGGTGTTCGATCGTATTCGTGAAAATGCCAGCCGGCTGCCGCGCGACATCTCAATGGATCATCTCTTTGACGTGTCCATCACGCAGACGCTGTCGCGTACCATCATTACCTCCGGCACCACGCTGATTACGGTGATTTCGCTCCTGCTCTTTGGCGGCAGCTTAATTCACGGTTTTGCGCTGGCTTTGACAGTCGGCATTGTCTTTGGTACTTTCTCCTCTATCTATGTGGCTAGTACCTGGGCCCTGCTGCTGAAAATTGAGCGGCGCAACCTTTTACCGATGAAGATCGAGAAAAAGGAAACCGACGGCATGGAAAGTCTGGACTAGCGTAAGCTTCTGTTAAGCGAGGTTTTCGATGTTAGGTCAAAAGGCAAGAGCACACCACAACGCTCTTGCCTTTATTATCTGCACAACGGTACTCAGTACTGCGCTTACCGGCTGCAGCGCGCTGCAGCCTTCATCTATCGCTGAGCCGCAGCTGCTGTCAGGCGACTTTGCCGTTCCGGCATCTGAGATTGTGCTTACTGTGCCGGTCATGGCGGCGGTCGAGCGCGATCAGATGCTCATTGTGCAGCTCTCTGAGCTCATTGATCATGAGGCGGACAATGCCGCCGACCGGGCTGAGCTTTTTTATGAGCTCGGCGTAATTTACGATCGCCTTGGTCTTGAAGGCTCGGCGCGCACCATGTTCATGAATGCTTTAGTAGAAAAGCCGGATTATGCGCCAGCTTACAATTTCCTGGGCATTTATCTTGCCTCGGCTGAGCGTTTTGCTGATGCCTACGAGGCTTTTGATGCTGCCTTAGAGCTTGCTCCTGACAGCGTGTATACCAATTTTGCGCGTGCGATTGCGCTTTATTACGGTAAACGTCCGCAAACCGCTTTACGCGATATTGAGACCTTTTATCGTGCAGATCGCAATGATCCGTACCGCATGATCTGGTATTACTTAATTGAAGATGCAACCGCAGGCCATGAGACGGCGCTCTTGCACTTAAAGCAGCGCTATCTTCAGGCCAATAAACAGGAAGATTATTTTGGCTACCACGTCATTGACTATCTGACGGGGCTTATCAGCAAAGCGCAGCTGCTGTCTTTAGTTAAAGATCCGCAGTTGCCGATGTATCTTAAAATCGAGCGCGCCTGTGAAGTTTACTTTTATTTAGGCAAGGAAGCGCAGCGCCAAGGTCAGCTTAAGGCGGCCTTTGATTACTTCCACTTAGCTGCGCGCACCGATAAGTACGATTTTTTAGAGCATCGCTATGCGCTCTTTGAGATCCGCCGTATGGCCAAAGCGTATGGACTGACGTCCTACCGCGACCGCAATCCGCTGCAGGATCCGCAGCTGCAGTAACTAAGGGCGCCGCTTGACGGCGGCACGCAGGCTGCGGCCTTTAGCAGGTATGCCGTCGCAGCTTAGCACAATAAGTACAACTTAAGGAGGACACAATGCAGGATGCGGATTTAAGCTCGGTGAGTGATGTAGCCCTGGTGCAGACGCTGCAGCAGGCGCTGCTTGACGAGGATGTGGTCGATCTTACTGCCGAGTTTTTTAAAGCGCTTTCCGATCCGACGCGCATCCGCATCGTCAACGCGCTGCAGTTGCATGAGTGGCTGTGCGTGTCGGATTTAGCGGCGATTTTAGGCATGAGCAAATCCGCCATTTCCCATCAGCTAAGCTATCTTAGGTTAAATCATCTCGTGCGCGTTAAGCGCGAAGGCAAGCGGGCCTTCTATGCTTTAGATGACGATCATGTAAAGCAGGTCTTTGCCCTGGCCGTCTCGCACATTGCCGAACAGGAAGAATAAGCTGCAAAGGCTGCAGCGGCGCAGCCTAAGTAACCTGGCTGTCAGCTGTATATGCGGTAAGACGCGAAGGATGCGGCTTTTTCTTGTCGTTAAGTTTTAGCGCAGCATACTTTTTGGCGGCAATACTAAATGCTAAGGTGCGCTTTAAGCTGCGGCCAGGCAATAAAGCGCGGGGCTTTTTCCGGATAGGCTAAAATCTTCTCCAGCCACACCATGTCATACCAGCGTGCAAACTTATAGCCGCAGCGCGTGAAATGCGCGCACTGTTTAAAGCCAAGCCGCTGATGAAAGCTGACGCTATCATTATTCAGATAAGGATCATGCCCGCCACTTACATCAAAGGACACGCAGGCGTTGAGATTTAAAATGCCTTGGCGCTGCAGCAAGGTTTCCATCTTGGTGTAGAGCAGCCTACCGATCCCATGTCGGCGCATATCCGCGCGCAGGTAAATTGACAGCTCCACCGCATGGTGATAGGCAGCCCGTTCTTTAAAGGTTGAAGCATAACAATAGCCTACGATGTCCTCCGCCTCAGGTGCGGTGCTGGGGAGCTTGGCGACTAAATAAGGGTAGGTGTTAAGCACGCAAGCCATGCGCGCGGCGAATTCTTCGACGCTGGGGACTGTGTACTCAAAAGTAATGGCGGTATGCTCAACATATGGGGCATAAATGTCCCGCAGTGCGGGCGCATCGGCAAGGCGCGCCTCGCGTATGGTGCAGCAGTCTGGCTGTGACATTAAGCTCTCCACAGACTTGATGGTGAAACTGGGCGTTTGGCCATGTAGCTGGCGCTACGCAATATTTTTCTGCCGCATTATCCCATACGCTGCCGCTTGCTGAACGTGGTCTTTAGTATGCACCTTGCTGGTGCCGTTACGCGCAGACGCGCGACGGAATTTATTCTGCAGGCGGTCTAATGCTTAGGTATCCTAAGCCCCATTCAGCTTTTCCCGTCCACGGTTGGGTCTGCTGTGTTATAGTGCCGCCTAAACTCAGCTCTGTGCACCATGCGGCGGGCGCCGATAGCGCTTTACCGCAGCTTTTTGAGGAAAATTGTTCATGCAGAAAACTAAGTCCCCTAAGCTTCCGGTATATCTTGATTATGCCGCCGCTACGCCGCTCGATCCGCGGGTGATTGCGGCCATGGTCGGATGTTTATCCTTAGAGGGGACCTTTGCCAACCCTTCGTCAAAAGATCATGTCTACGGTTGGCAGGCTGCCGAGGCGGTGGAGCAGGCGCGCGGCGAAGTGGCAGATTTAGTCGGAGCCTCCCCTTTAGAGATAATCTTTACCTCAGGAGCCACCGAAAGCAATAATTTAGCCTTGCTGGGGCTTGCTGCAGCGCTGCGCAAGCAAGGTGATCGCCGGCGCAGCATTGTGACCTCGCGCATTGAGCATAAAGCGGTACTTGAGGCCTGCGGATTGTTGCAAGAGCAGGGCTATCATGTCACTTATTTAAATCCACGCCCGGATGGCACCTTTGATGTCGATCTGCTGCAGCCCTACCTCAATGATGACGTCTTTGTCGTGTCCATCTCCCAGGCCAATTCCGTGACCGGCGCGGTCAGCGACATGCATGCGCTCGCTGCATTGTGCCGTACTTATGGCATTTATTATCACTCCGATTGTGCACAGAGCATCGGCTATGAAAAGTTTGATCTGTCCGCAAGCGACATTTCCTTAGTAAGTCTGACGCCGGAGAAGATTTGCGGTCCTAAGGGCGTCGGGGCTCTCTTTATTAATCGCACGCAGCAGGTGCCGCTTGCGCCGCAAATTGTCGGTGGGGGCCAAGAGCGCGGTCTGCGCGGCGGTACGGTGGCCACCCATCAGGTCGTGGGCATGGGTGCCGCTTTTGCCATTATGGCCGCTGAAGGCGCAGCGCAGAAAGTAAAACTCAATGCGCTGCGTACGCAGTTAATGACGCTCCTGCAGCAGGGGACTGACTGCCGCATTAATGGCAGTGCACACCATCATCTGCCGCATATTCTGTCGGTTACTTTCCCCGGCATTGATGGGGCGATGCTCCTGCCTTCGCTGCGCGATACTGCCTGCTCGTCAGGCTCGGCCTGTTCTTCAGCTGAGTTAAAACCAAGTTACGTGCTTACTGCGATGGGACTGAGTGATGACGATGCACGCGCCTCGCTGCGTCTGTCGGTAGGGCGTTTTACGACCGAAGATGACATTAAACGCGCCGCTGCCGATATTATTGCAACGGTAAATAAATTAAAGCGCTGACAGCTGTTAGCTGCTGCAGCCCAACATCAGCCATAAGGAAATTTGCATGAAGATTTATTTAAGCTCTCCGCTCTGTAGCGGCGCAACTGCAGCCGATGCAACGGATGCCTCACGCCTTGTGCAGTGCATCGCCTATGATGCTGCCGCCTTACTTAAAGTTGTACTGAGTCAGACTGTCCCTGAGCTGTTTGCTCCCGGCACCTTGCTTTATCCCTGCGCCGATGGCGTTGGTGTGTTATGGCCGGATGAAGATCCGCAGGCAGCGCAGCTGCTGGGTCGCACGTTAGCGCAAAACGGTATGTTTAAAGTTGATTTAACCCACACTAAGTTAAACGACAGCGCTGCAGTAGTGTCGGTGCTGATGGGTATGTATGACGGTATGCATGACATCACGGCGGCGGTGAACCTAGATGCGGCTGCGCTTAAAACGGTGCAGCATACGCTTGAAATTCTCGCTCAGGCGCGCGCCATCGCCGGCAGCAGCGCCCATGAAGCCGCTCCGCTGCAGCTTTTGCCTAAGCTTATCGCTTTGTGTGACTTTGCGTGTAAGCAGCGCGGCAGCGGCAGCCTTAAGACCACAATTATTAAGCGCGGCGATGTCGGCTTTGAACGCTTTACCGGCTTAAATGCAGTCGGAGCCGGCAGTGCGCAGGATCCTGCCATGGGAATTATTGAGTATATTCCATCCGGTGAAGAAGAGTCTGCTGACACAGCGGCACTTGACGTAGCACTTGTCGGCAAGGGCATTTGCTTTGACTCTGGCGGCTATGACTTAAAATCTTCTAAGTTCATGAGCACCATGCGTACCGATAAATGCGGTGCGGTTTATGTCGCCGCCGCTTTAGCTTTAGCTATTTTGCAGGGGCTAAAGCGCCGCTGCGCCTGTTATCTGCCGTGCGCAGAGAACTTAGTGTCCGGCACTGCAATGTTGCCTGGCGATATCCTGACCTATCCTGACGGCACCACTATTGAGATCAATAATACTGACGCCGAAGGACGCTTAATCCTAGCCGATGGCCTGCTTGCCGCAGCCGCGCGCAGTCCACGCCTGTTAATCGATGCCGCTACCTTAACCGGTGCCGCCAAGGTTGCGGTGGGGCGGGATTACACCGCTTATTTAACCCCAGATCACCAACTTGCCGCTCAAGTGGAAACCTGCTTTAACGCTGCGGGGGAAAATGTCTGGCGTTTGCCGTTAAATCCGCTGTTTGCCCGCTTTATGGCAAGCCGCCGCGCGGATATGACCAACTCCGCCCATGGCGATGGCGCTCCCGGAGCGTCGACCGCCGCCATCTTCCTGCAGAACTTTGTGCCATCCGCTCAGGCGTGGGTGCACTTTGATTTAAGCTCCGCCTTTATGCCTGACGGTTCGCCGTATTTTGCGCCGCAGCAGGCTACTGCTGCCGGGGTGCGCGCTTTGGCTAAGCTGCTGCTGGCAGATGAGCCGGCTTAAGCTTGCGCCGTGCGCTGCGGGCGTTGTCATCAAGGTTGACAGCGTTGCTGTCGCCTTTCATCTGCAGCCTGCCTTACATTGCTGACCTAGGCAGCAAGACGGAGCCTCAAGCTTGCAAGGCCGATAAATTGCAGTGAGCGGCGTTCTCCTGCGCGCTTGCCGATAAGCTGAATATGCACGAAAAATGGCGCGCAGCTTTGCAGCCAGCGCGATGTTCAATGTGCAGGCGCAGATTTTACTGTAGCAGCGCCCAAGGCTGATAGTACAATGGCCATAAGAGGGGCATTAAGGAGCAGCGTATGGACTATCAGCATATTGTAGTTTTAACTGGAGCCGGTATTTCGGCAGAATCCGGTATCCCGGTGTTTCGCTCTGAGACCGGACTGTGGGAAAACCATCGCGTAGAGGATGTCTGCGTACCTTCGGCTTTGGTGCGCAATCCTAAATTAGTGCATGATTTTTACAATAAGATGCGCAGCGGGCTTAAGACTAAAGTTCCCAATGCGGCGCATCGCGCCATTGCTAAGCTGCAGCAGGAATGGCCGCAGCGCGGAGGCAGCGTCACCTTAGTGACGCAGAATATTGATGATCTGCATGAAAAAGCCGGCAGCATGAACGTCATCCACATGCACGGTGAGCTTAATAGTCTGTGGTGTACCGCCTGCGGCAAACGCTTTTTCTTTGATGGTGAATCTTCCCCGGACATGAGCTGTCCGTACTGCGGCAAGCCTACGCTGCGTCCGGATATTGTGTTCTTTGAGGAAATTCCCTATCACATGGATGAGATTAGCGCCGCTTTAAGCCGCTGCTCGCTCTTCATCGCGGTCGGCACCTCGGGGGTGGTGTACCCAGCTGCCGGTTTCTGCCAATATGCCCGCGCGCAGCGGGCTTTGTGCGTAGAGTTTAATTTAGAGCGCAGCGCCGTCGCGACCAATTTCAATTACGGTCTGTACGGAAAAGCCAGTATCACTCTGCCGGCCTTTGTGGAGCATTTGCTGCGCACTGGAGAGCCATTGACCCAACAGTAAAATGTTGCCGTGCTGAAACCCCGGCTGGGTACGTGCTGAAGTAACCGGGCCATGCACTACCTATGCATTACGAGCGGGATTTGGTAAGAGAGCGCTATTGCTTTTAGTAAGCCCTCATTTCTAGGGGGCTTACAGTCATGCCCATCCCGCTCCCCATCAATGCATGGCGTTTGACGCGGGCGTAAGTTTGATAGCTGTTTCCCCCATTACGTTTGCATCCTCATCGTTCAGCAGGAGCAATTTCGCAACAGCAAGTAAAATCCAGCCGGGCTTTAGTTGCCTGAATCTGTAGCGGCCTTAGCTCAGTAGCAAGCAAATATTGCGGCAGCGCTTAGCGTTTTGGTTTTTTTACCTTGTACAGCTTAAAGCCAGCGTTCTCTGCATTAAAATAGTCCAAAGGAACATTTTGTTTCATTTTACTGATTATAAATGAGAGTTGTGCCATGTTAGCTGTCCGCATTGCCCGTATTGAGATTTGCAAGCTAAAAAATGTCGCTTATGGGCGGGTAGATCTGCTCAATGATCGATACAGAAGTAGCGTCCTAGGTTTATATGGGCAAAATGGATCTGGTAAAACGACGCTCATTAATGCGCTGTCGCTACTTAAAACTTTAATGAGCGGACGGCGCTTAAAAGCTGATACCGTTAATTTGATTGCTCAGGGGCAGTCCGCTGCCTCTTTAGCTTTTGATTTTGTGCTCTCTGATTTAGATTGCTATCAGCAACGTTATTACGTAACTTATCAATTTGATATCAAGCCTGAAGAAACATTTGATTCTGACAGCGGCAAACATATTACTATTCCTTATATTGTTAATGAAAAACTGGAATATAGGGAATATAAAAACAATGAAGATGACGGGCAGAAGCTGTCGCGAAAAAAAGTAATTTTAGATACTAGCCGCAAGACAGTTGCTCCACAGACTATCTTTGCGCAATTACAGCGCGCAACAGCGCATGAGCAATATAATTTAGAGCTAATTCGGGGCTTAGCGCTGACGCTCAGTCAGTCCTTTGTGTTTCATCATAAGATTTGCCAAATTTTTTGCGAAAAAATTCGTAATCCAGCATTACAGCAAATCATGGAGAGTTTACAGTTTTTTGCTGCTTACGGCTTATATTGCATAGAAAGCAAAGAATTTAATCTTATTACGTCGGATTTGCTTTTGGTGCATTTGAAAAAAGGCCTCAATGATGGACAGAATTATGAAGCTATCCCTATTGTGCTCAGTTCAGAAATTGATATTCCTGAAATTTTCTTTAAGAATTTTAACAGTATTCTGGATAGCTTAAATATAGTATTAACTGAAATTATTCCTGGATTGTCAATTGAGGTGGAGCAGGTAGGTCAGACTACGGATAAAAATGGATTGCGTCTGTGCCGCATGGCGGTGTATTCGTGCCGCAATAACGGTAATACTCAGCGTAAAGTTGCTTTGCAGCTGGAATCAGATGGCATAAAAAAAATAATTTCAATCCTGCAATTACTGATCTACGCTTACAATAGTAAAAATATTACTATTGCTATTGATGAATTAGATGCCGGTATTTTTGAATATCTTTTAGGTGAGATTTTAAGTATTTTTTCAACCGGAGCTAAAGGACAACTCATTTTTACTTCCCATAATTTAAGACCGCTTGAAATTATGGATAAGATTTTTGTTGCCTTCACTACGGTTAATGCAAATAAGCGCTATGTCAGGCCTTATAATATTAAGAAAAACAATAATCTAAGAGATGTCTATTATCGTGATATACAAGTAAAAGCTGGTGAAGATGCATTTTATGATGCAACTGACTCAGCAAAACTGCAATTGGCATTTTCTAAAGCAGGGCGCATCAATAATGGAGTGTAACGTGGCTGAGGATAAGCGTAAGTTATTAATAGTGGTGGAAGGGTTTAGCGAAAAACAAGTTTTTAGTCCGCTTTCAACTTTATATAGCCCACTAAATTTTTCCATAGTGCTTACGCAAGGTGATATTACTTCTGATAAAAAGCATTAGCGTAATAATATCAAGTCATGCTTGGGAGGTCATGTTAACTTATATTTAAAAAATATAAGTTGCGTAAGCAGGATATTATTAAAGTATGGTTAATCACCGATACAGATGGAACTTTTATTCCCGATGATAACATCGAAGTACAGGACTCTCAGGCAAAATTTTGTTACATGAAAGATAGAATTATTTGTAATAATTTTAATGAGGCCCAAGCTCGCAATCAGCGAAAAAAGGCGAATTTGCTTGAATTGCTCAAAACTAAAATGATCAATGGCATTCCTTTAGAAATATTCTTCATGTCATGCAATCTTGATCACGTTATCTGCGATAAGGCTAATTGTACCCCGGAAGAAAAAGACGCAGCTGCGGAAAATTTTGCTAGTAAATATGATGAGCCCAAGCATCGTTTGCAGTTTGAGCATTTCTTTTTTGAGCGTTTAACTGAAAGGCACCTTCCAGAGGATTACGACGGCAGCTGGAAGTATATTCAGCAAGACCTTAATTCGCTGCAAAGATGCAGTAATTTGTATGTAGCACTTAAGGAACTTGATGCAGAAAGCAGGTGGTAACTTAGTGACATCCTAGGGGGCAACCGCTACGGGGCACCCTCAATTACGCGGCATCAGTTAAATAATAACCTCGTAAGCTACAAGCAGCGTATGGCAGGCGTATCTGGGTTACGGCATGATTTCATGTTTGCTGTTTTGCAGGCTTGCGCTTGATACTGCGTGGCTGCAGCGGCGCCACCACAACCCGTCCGCGCTTAAGGTTAAGACAGATGACTGACAGCACAATCGCGCAGATGCCGATGATGAGATTTAAAGTTAAAGGCTCGCGGAAAATCAGCAGTCCGCATATGGCCGCCGCAATTGCCTCTACTGACGCTAAGATGGATGCCTTGCCGGCCTGCAGATACTTAAGCCCCAAACTGTATAAACAGTAAGGAATCAGAGCGCCAGCGGCGACGAACAGTATTTCAAGCAGGATCAACGACGGCTCTTGCCATGAGATTGTAGCAATGCGGGCGGTACTGCTCAGCGGCAGCACGCCGCCTGATCCGATGATGAAAGTCCAAGCCACCAAGGTGATGGGATTGTAGCTGCGGCGCATCGCTATAGACCCGAAAATAGTGTAGAAAGCATAAGCAAAGCCTGAACCTAACCCGCATATCAGCCCGAGCGTATCGGTACCTTGTCCTAAACTGCCGCTGCCGCCGGAAACAAAAATACATCCGAGCATGGCTAAAAATAACGCTGTCCCTTTGAGCAGCGTGATTTCTTCCTGAAAGATTAGGCGCGACAATAGGGTGACCACTGCCGGTGCAATGTACATCAGCACTGCCGCAGTGCCTAACGTTGTCAGCTCAATGGCCTTGTAATATAGGCAGGTAAAGCCGGCGATACTGATAAGTCCGCTACCGATAAAGATCCATAGGTCGCGCAGGTGTAGTTTAAGCAGGCGCGGACGCAGCACAAGCAGCAGGATAAGCGCCGTAAGCCCGGTACCGCAGATGCGGATGGCCGCGATATCAAATGAAGTTAAGCCAGCGGCATTAAAATGCCTAGTGTAAATTCCCTGCATTCCCCACAGAATGCCTGCTAGCAGAATAAATACAGGCGCTACTTTGTTCACAGCTCACGTCCTATGCTGAACCTAAAGTCAGCTGCCGATTATACAAGCCAGCAAACGGATAATTAAGCTTGGCAAGCTATGTCCATCCGGGGCGGAGCGTTCCACAGTACTCAAGTCACCCTTTTTAGTATATAAAATATTAAATTTAGTTTGCACGGCTGTCCGTCGATGTCCCTTCTAGCCGCTTAACGCCAATTGAAAAATTAGTTTTCTTAAATATATAAAATATTAACCAAATTTAACCACATAGCCAACGCACTGAAAAATTTATTTGCTGTAATTTCAATAAATTAATTTAAAGGCATGTCGTGCAAAAGACCTATTGTGCAACGGTCTTGCACCATTGCGCCTCATTGCAGCAAACCCCATAAACGTAAAATAAAATTTAATAAAATCAACATAATACCGATCTGGACCTTTAGTAAAAATTGCCCATAAGCATCATTAGAACAACCGAATAATCAGATTTATCATCACCCGACGAGTTAAAAAGCAGACTAGATTTTTTTTTTTTTAGGTTAATTTATATACGCACTATGAATGGAATTAGATATTTTGTTCACTGAGTGCAAGTACACAAACCGCGATGTATTGCTGCCTCTCGCCCGTATCGAGCTGAAGGTGGCAGTACATAAACGTGTTGGTACTCAATTAAACACTTGATGGACACGGCTGACCATGTTCTAAAGCCGCATTTTTTCGTCAAGTGCAGAAGTCAAAAATTGGGAGAAAAAATTTAAATGAAGCAAACGAAAAGCGCATTGACGATGCTGCTTAATGCTTATCGTGCTGTTTATAAGTCAGCCTATTTTAAAGGATTAGCTTCTGCCGTCGTTCTGACGGCTGGCTTAGCGGCTGGTGCGGCACAAGCTGGAACCGTGCTTTCAGGCGGTTCATCAATTCCAAGTGATGTAACCACAATTCAAATTACAGGTGAAGCTAGTGCTGATGGTACCTCAGGCGAGTATCAGTGGTTACAGCTCAAAAGTGGAGATGGATCAGCCCTGACTAACGCACAGGTGACCGACTTCACGATCGCGTCAGGCGATACTTCTTGGAACGTTATTACTGGCAATAGCCTAACTTTAGAAAATGCCACCTTTAATATTAACGATGGCACGGCTTTAAAAGTTGCAGATGATACTCAAAGCGGTTCCTTGTCAGTTAAGACCTTAAATATCCAAGGTGATTTATCGGTTTTATCTTCTTCAGCCGCAGCGCAAGTTAAAGCTACAACCATCAACTACGGCACTTCTGGCGCACAGTATGATGCTGAGCGTACTGATTTTGCTACCACGACGGTGTCAGGCAGCAATGCTTCCATTGGTACGCTCGCGTCTACCGATGACGCAGAAGAATACTCCACCAGCACCATCCACAACGTCTACGGCGATGCCAAGATTGATTTATCGTCCTAAGGTACAGTCCAAGGTGCAACCTTAAATATCTTAGGTGGTACTGTAGTTTTGGACACCCCGGCAGGAAGTGAAACTGCTTCAATCAAAGTGGCTGATGGCCGTATGGACTCGGGCTTATTACAGGTAACTTCCGGTAATACCGTGAACTTTACGCTGCAGGACCTACAGAATGGTACTGTTGACAGTACTGCAACTTATGCTGACAAGATCTTTACGGTAAATGGTGGCACTATTGATGTGGCCGGTACCTTAGCCTTATCCGGCGGTAGCGCCAGTGGTGATGCGACCTTTGATTTTAGCAATGATGCACTTGTGCTTAAGGCCTCCGGCGCTTCTGTGACCGGTGTTCCGAAGATCTCTGTTACCGGAGCTGCTGCAGGGCAAACCATCTTTAAGATCTCTCAGGCTAACCTGACTGAGTACTTAAATGACGCTGATGATGAAACTGCTGATAATGCAGGCGCCATTCAGGTAGCTGATTACGGTGTTTTAGAGTTAAGTGATACCGACATCAATCTTAATGATGATGTGTTTGTTTTTGCCGCGGCAGCTACTCCTGCAGCAGGAAAAATCAGTGTGGCACAGACTGCCACTCTGCGCGGTCAGAATATCACTATTGATGAGGCTTTAAATGGCGGCGATAATTTCTCCGGCTCTATTGCCGCCACCAACTTGACTTTAGGCTCCGCTTTAGACAGCCTTGAGGGGATTGCCGCTAACGCCTCCGGCTATTCAGTTGACGAAGATATTGATCTTCAGGCGGATGATTTCACCATCAATAAGGCCATTACCTTAGGTAAGGTTGATGATGATGAATCCACTACCGAAGTGGAAGATACGATTGCCGGTACTTTAACCGGTAATAATGTCACGGTTGCTGAAACTGTTACCGTTAAGGGCAATTACACCTTCGACACCAAGAATCTGAATCTGTCCGGCGCTACCATCAACGTGGGCAACGGCGGATTGGCTGAGCTCACGCTGCAGGGCACCTTGGTGTTGCAGGATGGTTCCGCTGCTAACGCAGTTACTGTCAGCGGTGCAGATGGTGAGTTTGCGGTCTTAGACTTAAGCCAGCTTACTGACATTGACAATCAGCATGCGTCAAAGCTTTCTACCTTTACCGCATCCGGCAACGGCACCATTAAGATTGATGGCACTGATTTAGGGGAGTTGGCCTCAGGTGATCATACTGCCCAATCCGGCGCTGCCTTTGTGATTAAGGAAGGCACCTTAGAGGCTACTTCTGACGTCGCGCTGAATGTCGCCAATTTGGTTTCTGCAAATGCTGCTAATGCCTCCGGCAACAGCATTACTTTCGCATCAGATGCTACCGCCAGTACAATTAATACCTTCAAGGTGGACGGCGATCTGACTTTGCAGGCTGATATTTTAGCAGATGATAAGCTAAACATCGGTGCCAGCGGTGCGATCGTTGCCGATACCCTCGCCCTCAACATTGCTGACACTACCGACTTGCAGGCTGATTCTGATGATATCTTTACTGTTTCTGCTGGTACTTTAACCGTCAATCAGGGCTTGAGCTCTAATACTGACGGCGTGCTCTTTGATGGCACCACTACTACCTCAGCACTGAATTTAGGCGCTGCCGACAATGAAGTCTTAGCGGATGATGTAAATGGTACCGTCAATACCGATCTAACCTTCTCTGGTGGCTCGGCCAAATTAATCGTCAATGATGGCACTTGGACGGTGCAGGATTTAGCGCTGCAAGCAGGGACTGTTGCAACCATTGGTCAAGCCTCCTTCAACACTGCCAATGCAGATGCTATGGCGGTTGAGACCAGCTTTACTGCCCAAAATGTGCAGATCTCCGGCGCCAGCTCTGCCTTAACGGTTAACGCTACGGCAGCAGCTTCCATCAATGCGCTGAATATTGCTGACGGTGCTACCGGCATTACGGTAAGTGGCAGTACGCTTACTCTGCATGGTGCAGATTACTCCGCAGACGATGAGGCTACTCAGGCTCTCGCTGTCACTTACGGTGTATCCGGTATTAACTATGCTAACGATACCATTACCGTCACCGATCATGGCCGCTTAACCTTCACCGGCACCGCTTTAGCCGGCATGCTGGATACGGAAAATGCCTCTGATACCGACAGCGAACAAGACGGCTTCATGCATACCACCACCGGTGATGGCGACTCTGCTACTACTACCGTTGAGGCCTTCTTAAGCTCCGGCTATGGCACCATTAAGGTAGAAGATGGCGCTGTGCTGGCTTTAGATTATGACGATAGCGTCAGTCTGACGGCAGATGAGTATGTGGCCCTTAAGAAGAAGCTGGTCAGCAGCAGTAGCTTAAACGGTAACCTTATTACCTCCGGTTACATCGATATTGGCTCTGCTGAGATTGCAGGTTATACCGATGCCATTACTGTGGGTGAGGATGGCATTTCCTACGTTGCGTGGGATGATATTAAGGACTTAACCGATCTCTATGACCTCAAGCAGGAGGATATGGAGCAGGCGGTGGTGACCGGTTTTGCTGCTGACGATTCCTTAGGTGGCAGTTATGGTGCCGTACAGGCCGATTCCAACAGCATTGACGTTGGTCATAACTCCAGCTTGAATAATGCTGCTGCCAATGACGGCATGTTCGTCTCCTACAATGGTCAAGTGGCTGATGCTAACGTTCAGGCAGGGGTTGAGCTGCAGCTCAATAATGGCGGTGCTATTAGCGATGTCACTTTGGAAGCTGGCACGGATGAGCAGTATCCGACTACCTTGTATGTCAACGGTGGCTCGGCTGATGCACTGACCACAATTGCCTCCGTGAACGGCGATAAAGATAGTGATACTGCCTTCATTACAGCCCAAGGTAATACTCAGGTGTCAGGCAATGTTGAGGTTGGCTATTACGAAGTCGGCGGACAGGATGATGTCAACGGTACCATTACTACTGAAGATCTCACCGTCTTAGGCGGCTCCTTAACGGCCGGAGGCAGCATCACCACTTCTGAGCTCTCGCTGCTCAACGGTTGTACCTTAGTGTCCGACGGTACTTCAACTGCGCAGAAGACGATCTCCACGAATTACTTAAACGTGGATGGTACCAGCGCGCTGTCTACCGGTACCTTAAATGTTGAGCTGCGCCAGAGTGACTCGTCTAATGATGAGCCTACTTCTTCCGTCAAGGGTTTAGTAACGGCCGAAAACCTGAACTTGACTTTACAAGCTGGAGCTTCAGCCGAAGACTTTGAGATTGCTGAAGGCGGTGCCGTTGTGGTCAGCGATACGGTTACGGCTGCTACGGGCGTGACTATCCGCGTCGGCCTTGATGCAGTGGAAGACGATCCGGCGACTACGGATGTCGATGAAAGCCGTGAGTCTTCTAATGGCTACTTCTATGCCGGCACTTTAGACTTAAATGGCGGTGAAATTGTCATCGATCCGGATTATACCGCTGATGATTCTTTGGCTGCGGTTGATAATCTGTCAGATGCCCCGGCTACTGGTGCGCTGCTTGACGGCTACGATGCTGGTACCTTAAATGGTAACTTCACAGTAGCAGAAAACGGCATCGGCTTAATTGGCACCGGCTCGGTGGAAGAAAGCCTGCAGGCTGCAGATTACGTTAAGACCTTAGGGCTTGATGCTGCGCTACTGCTCAATAAGACCATCACAGTGGATTCTGGCTATCAGATTGTGATTGATCCGACCCGCACTGCCGCTGAGGTGGCTGAGGCTAAGGCTGAAGCTGTTGCCGCAGAGCCGGATACGGCTTATGCAGCTGACCTTGTCCTTGAGGAAGGCGGGGCTTTAGTTGTCACCGGCAATGCCATTGAGGGGGCTAACCTTGCACGCGTTGGCAATGCTACCACGGCAGCTGATACTAATAAGGCAGTAGTGAACTTCGACTCTGATGCTACTATCGGCAGCTTAGGCGGCGAGGTGATCATCGCTGACGGCTATGATGTGGGTGATACTATCCACCTCTTTGCTGACACCAACGGCGGCGTTTTAGTTGAGGGTGATACTGATTTAGTAGTGCGCTCGGTCAACGGCCTGCTCAAGGAGGTCATTGCAGTAGGTGAGACTGTTGGCACGGTAAATCTGGGAGTTGATCTCGATAATGCCCGCGCCATTATCTCTGCGGCCTCTGACCCGGTTTTTGACACCATCATCAAGTATGCCGCCGGCGATCTCACGCCGTATGACGATACCGATGATGCTGACGGTGCTAATGCGCTGCACAGCGGCGTTTATGTTTCCGACGAGGAGTATCAGCAGGATCCGAGCTTATATGAGGACTATGAGTCGGTAGCGAATGCTGATGGTTATCATGAGAAGGAGGCCTTCAACGGCTTCTTAAATGAGGCGGTGAAATCCGGCAATGGTTCTGAGACCGAAACCTTAGCACGTATGGCCATTTACGGCGGTGCGGTGCAGGCGGCTAACATGGCATCAGCTTCTTCTTATGAGGCGATTGCAACTCGTTTAGGCATGGGCAATCCGTCTGGCGTAATGACCTTTGCCGATAACACCAATGGTGCCGGTATTTGGTTAGCTCCTATCTATAAGACCATGGACTCTGACGGCTTCGACGCTCAGGGCGTGGATTATGGTGCGGATGTTGATCTCTACGGTGTGGCCTTAGGTGCAGACTACACCTTTGCCCAAGGCTTCCGTGCGGGCGCGATGTTCAACATCGGCTCGGGTGATGCCGATGGTCAGGGTGCGGGGTCTGCAGTCTCCAATGATTTCGATTATTGGGGCGCCTCTATCTACGGCGGCTACAGCTACGGCAACTTCTCGCTGTCAGCTTATGTCGGTTATACCGTAGTTGATAACGACATTGACGGTCATACGGCTTTGGACGGCTACAACAAGCTTGAGGCTTCCACTGACTCTACGGCTTTAACCGTGGGCGTCAATGCGCAGTACAAGTTTGAGTTTGCGGCTTTAGATGTTACTCCGCACATCGGAGCGCGCTTCACCAAGCTCGACCTTGATGATTATGACGTCAAGTCCAATGGTGCGAAGATAGCTGAGTCCGATCAGGATTCGATGAATATCTTCTCCATCCCGGTAGGTGTTGTCTTGTCAAAGGACTTTGCTACCGCCTCAGGCTGGAACATTAAGCCGGCCTTAGACTTAGTAGTGACGGCCAATACCGGCGATGATGAGATGGATTCAGATCTTGATTTTGTCGGCATCTCGAACCTGACTACCAGCATGTCCACCGAGGTTATCGACAGCTTCACTTATGGTGCTAATGCCAGCGTGCAGCTGCAGAAGGATGCCTTCCAATTTGGTTTGGGCGTCAATTACACCGGCTCGGATAATACTGATGAGTTGGGCGTAGTCGCTAATGCCCGCTTCACTTTCTAGTGAGGCAGTAGGCGGGCTTGAGCAGACAGCTTAAGTCCGCTTTTGGCGAAACAAAAGCCCTGCAACAGGCGGCATCGCAGGCGCAGGGCTGATTACGCTACCTTTTATTAGCGAAGGTTTAACGGAAATTACAGCATGAGCCTTGCGAGCTCGAGGTTTTTGCTGATTTCCCAATAAACGACTGATTCAGTGCGGGACTCCCAAAGCACTTGCTGCTCTCTCCCTAGAAACCAAACCAGGGCAGCAGGACATCACAACATAACTGCTTCATGAAAGGCCCCGCACTTCTTGCAGCTGCACGCAAGCAGCTGAGCAGCAAGTAAATCCTTTTAATTTACAATCCAATTAATACATATAGCTTAATTTGCTTAACGCGAAGTTGCCTGCTTTAGCTGAGCATTATTGTCCAAAAGTTTGTTCCTTATCATGTCAACAAAGCAAGTTATTCAGCAAATAGATGTATAATATATTTATAATGTAAAGACAGATTTGATACTGTATAAATAATAATGGAGGCATGGTATGTCCATTACCAGCGTTAATATCCGCATGGATTCAGAGTTAAAGCAAAAGTTTGAAGCTTTCTGTGCAGATGTCGGCCTTACGATGACGGCAGCTTTTACCGTTTTTGCGCGCCAATCTGTGCGCGAGAATCGTATCCCTTTTGAGATCAGAGGGGAGCTCCCTAATAAGCAAACTCGCGAGGCTTTGGAGGAAGCACAACGCTTGAAAGCAAATCCTAGTATTGCCAAATCATATTCAACCGCAGAGGAAATGATGAAGGATCTGCTTGACGATGCTTAGAATCATACCTACTTCCAGATTCCAAAAAGATCTGAAGAGAATAAAGAAGCGCGGCTATGATCTATCATTGCTAAGCGAAATTGTTAACAAGTTGGCGAAAGAAGAACCGTTACCAGAAAGGAATCTGGATCATAAACTTAGCGGGAATTGGGCGGGTTGTCGCGAGTGCCACATTGCTGCAGATTGGCTGTTAATCTACGAGATTGATGGAGCTCAGTTGATTTTGCTGCTCACTAGAACCGGAACCCACAGTGATTTATTTTAACAGTACGGCGGCTCTATCATTTTTAGCGATAACTACAGAAAAATCTTTTAGCTAGACAACATTATCCGTTGCTGTATTGATAAAAGCGTTAAACAATATAATTTCCAATTCGTGCTTTAGGCATCTAAGCCTGTTTTACCTGTCTAGAACCGGAGTTAGGCTCGGATTGACAGCAGTACGAACGGAGCAAATCCCCCAGAAATTCATGACTTGTAAGGTCATTGTATCAGGTCAAGTTTGCAGATAAAGTCGCACAGTTTTGCTGTATTTGTATTAAGCTTATTCTGCTTAAAAGCTTCAGTATTCGCATTTAAGTAGGTGCTGGCGCGGCAAAATTAGCAGTATAAGCGCCGTAAGCCCGGTACCGCAGATGCGGATGGCCGCGATATCAAATGAAGTTAATCCTGCGGCATTAAAATGCCTAGTGTAAATTCAAAATGCCTAGTGTAAATTCCCTGCATTCCCCCACAGAATGCCCGCTAACGGAATAAATAAAAGCGCTTGACAGGCGCTGCTTTGTTCACAGCTCACGTTCTATGCTGAACCTAAAGTCAGCTGCCGATTATACAAGCCAGCAAACGGATAATTAAGCCTAGCAAGCTATGCCCATCCGGAGCGCACCACAGTACTCAAGTCTACCTTTTAAGTATATAAAATATTAAATTTAGTTTGTACAGCAGCCCATCGATGTCCCTTCTAGCTGCTTAACGTTAATCGAAAAATTAGTTTTCTTAAATATATAAAATATTAACTAAATTTAACCACATGCCCAACGCACTGAAAAATTTATTTTCTGTAATTTCAATAAATTAATTTAAAAGCATATCACGCAAAAGACCTATTGTGCAACGGTCTTGTAGCATTGCGCCGCATTGCAGCAAACCGCATAAACGTAAAATAAAATTTAATAAAATCAACATAATACCGATCTGGACCTTTAGTAAAAATTGCCCATAAGTATCATTAGAACAACCGAATAATCAGATTTATCCCCACCCGACAAGTTAAAAAGCAGACTAGATTTTTTTCATGAAAGGAGTAAAAGTAGCAATTTTAATAAGCGCGCACAGAGCTTGAAAGTACCTCATCGGAACTTAAAATTTTTATAAATCAACAGATTATATCAACACTAAAATGCCGCACCTACG
>CALXOV010000065.1 GCA_944390105.1 uncultured Succinivibrionaceae bacterium | reverse complement strand
ACCGGGAAGCGAAAAATCAGTATGGTGCATTACTGCAGCATCTGCTTTTTTTCATGCGGGGTATCGATATAGCAACTAAAAGATCCCCAGGTCGTTGTGCGCGTAACCGGCTCGTCTTAGTTTTTTTACGGTATTAGATACCAAAAAAAGGAACAAGATCAAAACTGACCAATTTCCCAAAATAACTATAGCATAACAAGCAGTTAGCTCTCGCTATTCAATAATAGTTATCAACTTCCCTCAAATTCACTTAATAAAGCCAGCTGACGCTGGCCTCCACTAAAACACAATCCTTTCATTAGGTCGTTGTGAGCAGGGCCTCATGGTGTTTTTTTTAAGTAGCAATGTCTATTTTGAGGACTTTCGTGGGCGCAAAAATTTTTTCGACTGTCTAATATTTTTGGTCATTTGCCCTCGTGTAATGAACTCGCAGTCGAATCTCATGCCCATGATTTCATTCAGTCGGTCTGTGAAATCTGAGCTGATAAAGTGACCGCAGTAAAATTGATCCGCTTTGGTTACCTCCATTTTCCTTAACCCTGATACTATCTGCGATGCCGTAAAAGGCTTTTCCTTTCCTTCGTTAATCAGTTTCTCTAATAGTCTAAAGACCAGAAGTGCCATAAAGCAGATAGTAAAGTGAGTGCTAATGTGCTCCTCTGTACGCACAAAGACCGTACGCGACTTAAACTCAGATTTTAAAATACGAAATGACTCCTCTATCTCCCAGCGACCATAATTGATTGTTGCGATCTCTTTAGCGCTTTTCTTGTCTTGGTCAAAGCTGGCACTGACAGCGTAAAAGCCCTCGTAAGCACTCTGGCGCGCGATCTCTTCTTGATCAATTTCGTGTCCGTGTTGTCTGCCTTCTCGTCGTCAGCGGTGGTGGAGGTTACCTTAATATAGCGCGTGACGTCATTGAGCTTTTTAAGATCGCCCTTATCAAGTTTTTTGCTTTGAATAAGTTTATCGGCGCGGTCAAGATCGCGCACGCGTTTCATTTGCATAAACTGTTTGTATTTGAGCGAGTAAGTTATGATCAATCGCTCAGTCCTGCCCGATGCTTGTTCTAGAACAATATATTTTTCTTTGTAGAAGACGCGATCGAAATGTGCAGGATCATTTTCGTCAATATCGTCAAGCGGAAAGATACCATACAGCGAGTCGCAATGCCAACCGTTGCGCATAAGGTCGCTGCGTATAATGTGAGGATTTTCACCCGGCTCTAAAGGGTGCAGTTTAAGTGATCTCCCATGATTAAGAACCCATTCCTGCAAATTGAAATACACAGCTTCATAGCCAGCAGCTGTCAAGGCAGTAATGGCCTATTAAGTCACAGATAACCACACATAGCCGCAAAATTTAAAGATAATTTGACAAAATTTTTAGTAAAGATCAGTGGATTAATTTAAATTGAGGTGGAATGATGTGCTAAAAAGCCGGCACCACTCCCATCCAGAGAAAATTAAGCAGAAGCAGACCTCCTGCTCCTGGTAGCACTGCTATGGCAAGTGTACAGGGAAGCTAGGTGCCATCAAAGCCTCCCTCGATATTTTCGACTCGATGGCGGCTCTGGGGGAGTGAATGTGGATGCTTCCACATGGACGATAAAGAGGCATTATCTCAACCTGGAAGTGGAGGGTAAGCGCTGCGGCTTTATCGATTTGCTGGAAGCCGGTACCATCCCGCTGCTTCCTGACCGCACGATATCCCTATAGTTTATGGTCTTTCTGGAGTCGCTGTACGGCAATGTCCAGTTCATCAATGCTCTAAGCAAAATGCTGCTCAAAGATGCAAAACTCGGCACTCTACGCTGTACAGTATGAATAATGACAGCTCGCAGCAGCAGCTGCTGCTGATAAATTTCCGGTGCTCTCATCCTCGCCGATGAAACGAAGTATCGCATCATCAATAATGAAGGCAGTCATGTCTGCTATATCTACATGAAAGCCATCACGATGACGGCAGCGATACGGTCGGTGTTTTACGCCAATGCGTAGCCGCGCAACAATGTCAGCAAGTTTACGACAGAGATGATTGAAGTCCAACCAAGCACCTAAAAGAAAATCCTAGTTACTGATGCGTATTCTAGCTATTTGACGGTAGGACAGGCGCTCAGGCAGGACAATCAGTGCTGCCTAGCGCGCCTCAAGCGCGAAATCAACAATGCGCAGGAGGCGATTGACGGCGGCTACGTGGACGCGCTGGATTTGGATGACATTATCCAGCAACTTAATCACCCGGTTAAGGACGGTGACTTGATTCAGGGCGGGATATTCTGTCTGATGCGGATCTGAGATTTGATAAGCCAGATTTTCAAGTGGGAAGCCTATGCTGAGCAAATCAGCAATGAGCAGAAACGGCCGCTTACGGACTTTCGGCAAGAAGTTCGCACGCAGCACAGCATCCTCCTGATGGATGAACTCTGCACGCTGTTTGATGCTCTGGAAAAGATCGCGTACAGCGCGGACCAAAGGGCGGAATAAAAACAGCTGCCAACCAAGATCTGCTTGCTAAGGTCACCGTATACTTCCAGAATAACCGTAATATTTCACTACATTCTTAAGACGATTTGATGCGACGATTCATTCCAATGATATTGAGCACTGTGCTAAGGATGTGTCTACCATACGGGCGCGCTCGCTGCTCAGTCGCAGTAAAGGATGCACGGCGGCGATTGCCCGCATCTTAATTGTGGTGCATACGGCCCAGATTTATGAAATGCCATCTGTCTGCTCCTACCTCATGTATATCTCGCTGTGGGCGCGCCGGCAGCTTGTCACAAATCATCATCTCAAGCTGTATGATCGGCAGGGTAAATCCGGCGTACTTAAGCCCAATGAGCGGCGCTTTAAATACATTGATGAGGATTGTCTCAGCATCCTTCAGCTGCCAGAGTGCCTGCAGCCGCAGAATTATGTGTGCGATTCGCAGGCGGCCCGGAAGTTGCTCAAAGCAATATCATCTATTTAAAGAGGTGACCTGCATGCTCACGGGTAAATAAGGCCTGCAGTTTTTCCAGGGGTAGCTTGGCTTCCTGCAGTTCGGATACTGTATGGGGGAAAAAGCAGCGTCGCCTATTAACAAAAATCACTCAATCGCCGCTGGTCCTGATATCGTCATTCAGGATGGCTTCCGCATACATGGTCAGCCCCAGGATACAGCAGCGCCAAGAGACCGGCGCCGTGCATATGTAGATCCGTCCCGAGTTAAACAACTCCATAGCATGCTCCCCACTATTTGCCAGACAAGCCCGATGACAATTTTACATAACAGCGAGCGGTCGGCACTACAGCGCATGGTAAAGGTCATGCTACCGACTTAGACCGTCAGCGCGTGCTCTTACTACCGCTTTGCATCTGGTACCAGCTTCGGCATTACTGCCGGAACAGCGGATACGGTAACCACATCTGCATTAAGCCAGCTAACCTGAGTCGGTGTCGGTTTTGCGGTTGGTTGACGGCGCCTGGATTCCGCCTTTATCCAACGGCAAACTGATTTAAAGTAGCGGCAGCTATCACCGTACTGCTTCTGCATCCTGGTATAGTATGAGGTTATGGTCAGGTTAGGTGACCGCTCTTTACTGAGGAAATAGTCTGCAACTACAGCATCGTGATATTGAAACAAGGTGATTCTCCAATAACCTGTTGATAGATTCTTTATGAAGAAAGGACCGTACCCGCCTCGGTGGTGGTCAAAGGAGCTTTTTTTACACGCCGGATGGGGATAAGGCAGATTGCGTCCAGCACTGTGTTTTCCTAGGAGCCAGGCTATCGGAGATCCGTGTTCATAGGGCTGTCACTTATGCAAGTTATGAAATTAATCAAGTGGGAACGGGAGGGGCGCACAAAATAGAATCATGAAGTGATCACCATGCGGTTGTGATAGTCTTGGCCGCCTTTTTGCTTGTCCAGATCTCTGATTGATTGATTGGGGCATTATCACTTGTCCAAATAAATGAATTTATTTGTCCGGATATTTGACCCTATATAGGCTGAGATTTACAGTCAGGTGGATTTAGGCTCTAGCGGGTATCAGAAATCCTACTTTGAGGCTCTATCATTCTGGGATCTTTACTTGTCGTGTAAGCATCAGGCATTGGCGCGAGGCTCTGCGGCCCGCGGTATTGTCCTCACACCCAAATACCTGCACATAAATAATCTACATCAAAAGATCCATCCTAAAAAGGTCGATCTGCTTTTGTGTCGCTCGGTGGCGAAGCTTGATAAGTCAAGTAAATGAGCCTGCTTATTGTCAGTGTTGATTCTAAATTTTTCCAATAACAAATGAATAATTAAAACGAGAAAATATAGTTATATTAACACTAAAATAGTTTTTCTTTAATAATGGGAATAGGTTGATTATAATTTTTCTTACTCCTTTAAATTTAAATCTTATGGGTAATAATAAGATCGCAATTAACATTTGCTTTTTTGAAAGCCATCTGATATTATTAATTTGTTTTATATATTTTTTATACGAGAGCTTGCCATTCAAACGATCTGTACAAAATAGTGGCTGGTACTCAGTGTTGAGGCTATCTTCAGGAAATAAGGTTTCCTTCATATTTTTATAATCATTGCTATTGTAGATATTAGAAAAAATATTAAGCCACGATATAATTGATTCTATATCAAAAGCATATTTATGGCATTTGTTAATATCATACTTTATTATATCGCTAATAAACATATCAACACCATCTGTTATGCTATTAAATATTTTTATTCTTTTCTTTTCATACTCTAAATTTATATTTGAGTAAATAGGACTTCCATTCGAGTCTATAGAAATAATTGGAGGCTCTGGACTCGATAATAGAAATTCAATAAAATTCCAATTAGATATTTCAGGATGATTTTGGTCAATAAAAGTGCTGTACTTATAATGTGATGATTTTAAATAATTATTTATTTTGAAATAACACCCATAAATTTCCTTTCCTAAAATCTCAGATAATAAATGTTGCCCTGAAAAATTTTCTGTTGCTGTGTCAACAAAAAGCAATCTATTTTCATGAATTATTTTTCTAAAGTAATTCTCAATTTTGATCATTTCTGTTTTTGCTGCGTTAGTTATGATATCTATATTATTGGTTATAAAATCGATGTTTGAAGCAAAAGTGTCATTTTTCGTTATGATCCGTTGTATATCCCTATTCTGGGATGCTAAATATTTTAGAATATAGCTGTAGTCAATTTCAGATGATATTGAAAGTGGAGAACAAAGTGATTTTAATATAGAAAATGAACGAGGCGCGTACAAATATGTAGAATTTAAATTATATCCTAATTTATGATAAATTCTGCTAAGAATAAAACCATCTCTTGCAGCAAATAGAATATTTTCAAAGTCATGTTTCTTTGCTGTATTAATGATAAAAAATAAATATGACAGAGCTAGAGGTGCTGCATAACTGTAACCAATTAATTTCCAATAATTTGTTAATGATCTGTTGTTATTAATAAAATTAATTGACAGACAACCAAGCAGTACAGATTTTGTTAGGTGTTGTATTTTATTATTGTAAAAAAAAGCTTTTGCCCGATGATTTGTGTTTATAAATGAAGTTGAGGCTTTTGTATAAAGAAGAGCATTTATTCCTTTACTTTTAGGTATTAAATAATCTGAAATTTTATTGTCACCCAAATGTAAAAGTAAATTTGGTGAATTTTTAATTGATAGATTATTTATAATATAATCAAATAATGAGCCCGTGAATTTGGTTTTTTTTATATCGGAAGAAATGTAGATTTGGAATATGTTATCTATGCCATTTTTTGATAAAATTTTAGATATAAAGTATTTGGGTAAATACATATCTGATGTTATTATTATTTTTTTATTAAGTTTAGTGGCAAATTTGTATAATTCGAAAGTTTGTTGATTCAGAGTAAGTACTTTTGACTCAAGATCTAATTCTTTTTGCTTCATAGAATCAGACCAAGGGAAGTTTAAATTTTTATAAATATCATCGTACGTAATTTCCTCATATTTGAAATTTTTCTTACGAGCTTTTCTTTCTGCTTCTATTCTAAGTTTCTTAAAATTCGGTATATTGTAAGTAATTTCCAGTTGTTCGAATAGATCAGTTGGTTCTAAATATGGACGCAGAAGAAGTGTGTCAAAAATATCAAATGAGACATAATCTGAGATTTCAATTAGTGCTTTGGCTGTTTTAATAAATTTATAATTAGTCATATTTTTACATGTTATCAATTTCAAATAATTGCCCATAAGATACCAAAGGATTTATAGCATATGCTGTTAATTGCATAAAGCACTAAAATCACAATCATTAATGATATGTCAATCATGCCAATTGGCGGAATGATCCGTTGGACTGGTGAGGTGATTGGTGCAGTAATTTGATACATCAGGTAGCTGACACTTCTGGTACTTGGCAGCCAAGAGGTCAGCGCTTGAATGATAAGCAACATAAACAGCAGATAGCCGAATACCTTAAATGGCATCAAAATACCGACAAGCAAGGAAAGATCGAGCGGAATTTTAATATATGAGCCAAATGCTACCCAGAAAACAAGGCTGATGACGAAAGCTACGGCTAGGCCACCGATGTAATAGTTGCGCAGATGTATCTCGCGAATGAACGGAATGTTGATTACTGGATTAGTAAGCTTAAGAATTGCTTGAGTGAAAGGGTGGTAGTAGTCTGCACTAGATGACTGCAGTAGGAAGCGCAGTTCAAACAGCATGACAAAGGCTTCAGCGACGATAATCAAAAGATTCACGAAAACATCCTCTCAAACTCACGGGTACGATCCATTGAGGCTTTTACCACAGCGCTCATCATTTCCTCAAAATGGTATTCAGTCATCATTTTTAGGCCCTCAATGGTGGTGCCGCCTTTTGAAGTTACGGCCTCACGCATTTGGCTTATCGGGGTATCCGGATTGGCAATACACATTGACGCTGTGCCTAAGGCCATCTGCTGGATCATTTGACGGGCATCTCGCTCGGCAAACCCACGCGCTACTGTCTCAGCTATTAAAGCTTCTAAGAAGCGGTACATGAAGGCTGGAGATGAGCCACCTAGGCATCCGATGACATTAATGCCTTCCTCATCTGTGGTTTCAATAATAGAACCTAATCCTTTAAGGAGTTCTTTGCATAAAGCACGGTCTTCTGCTGAAGTTTCTGGGGCATAGTAGATGCCAACTACACCTAAACCTAATTTAGATGGAGTATTCGGCATAATGCGGATAATACAAGGGGAACCTATGATTTTAGCGATACTGTTACACATGTATCCCGCAGCCATGGAGACAGTAAGTTTATTTTTAAAGTCAATTCCAGCAGCTACAAGTTCAGTAAGAACTGTTGTGAGCATTTGTGGCTTCACCCCTAGGAAAATAACATCACTAGCTCTGGTCGCTGCTACATTGTCTGAAGTGATCGTAGCGCCGCATTGCTTGAAATGCTCTAGTTTTTCTAAATGTGGTCCGCTCACGATGATTTCATCCTTTTGCGGTCTGGTTTTTATAATACCTTTGAAGATGCAGCTGGCCATGTTGCCGCCGCCGATAAAAGTAATTTTGCTCATGCGTTTTCCTTATGCTTGTATTCACGCGGTCCGAAAATAGCAGTTCCGATTCTAACTTCTGTACTGCCGCATTTAATAGCAGATTCCATATCGTGGGTCATCCCCATGGAAAGGATATCAAAATGCGGATACTGCTTTCGATAATTATCAAATTCGTTTTTTAAAGCCATAAAGGAGTTCTCGATTTCTTCAGAATTATCCGTTTCTTTGGCAATGCCCATCAGTCCGCGCAGGTTTAGATGTTCTTTCTGTTGAATAAAGGCAATCAGAGCTGGCAGATCCTCAAAGGAGCAGCCTGATTTTTGATCTTCTTCTGAGATATTGACCTGCACTAAGACGTCAAGCGGTTTAAGCCCAGCAGGTCGCTGAGCATCCAGCCTTTCGGCAATCTTGATGCGATCAAGGCTTTCTACGATATCAAAATAAGTAGCAATGATCTTGGTTTTGTTGGATTGAATCGGGCCGATAAAATGCCACACGATATCGTTGTATCCGGCTTCCTTTAACTCTTTTATTTTGCTGTCGGCTTCATGTGCATATGATTCTCCAAAATGCCGCTCTCCAGTTTGATATGCTTCAAGGATGCTGGCGATGGGTTTTGTTTTGCTGACGCACAGTAAAGTGATACTTGTAGGATCGCGCTGATATTTGTCAAAGCATAAATCCAGATCCTGATGAATATGAAATAGATTGTCAGATATTTGTCCCATGATACTGAAAGCCTGTAAAATTACGGTATCTATTATACGGCATGAGTTTGCCAACTGTTTTTGCAACCTGTGGTGTAGTTATGTTTGCTATTGATAAAGAATTGTGTACTGCTTGCGGTGAGTGTAAGGATTGCTGCCCGTGCGATGCTATCACTGAGCATGAAGAAGGCTACAGCAGCATTGATCCTGACTTATGTGCAGATTGTGGGGCCTGCTTAGATGTATGCGAGTTTGGCGCAATTTTTGAATATGATTCAAGCATGGAAATTCCTCACAAATAGATAAAATTTTTAGGAGAAGGAGTGTTACTTATGCATGGTGGACAAAAAATATTAAATTTCTTACTGTGTGTTGATAAGAATTTCATTTTGGGAGCTGGAGCTTTAATAGCTTCTATTTTTGAAAATAATCAAGATGCTGATATGACTTTTCATGTTTTTACCTCGTCTGCCATTCAAGATGAAGTTAGATCCAAGTTGCTTACTCGCCTCTCCAAAAAATACGATTGTAACGGTAAGTTTATATTTTATGCAAATGAAGATACAGACTTATATCATAAAATTAATGGCAAAGTAAATAATCGTATTTTGGTTCAGTTAATGCGCATAGCTTCGGTAAAGTCATGTAATGTAGTAAATAGCTCTACTTTGATATATCTAGATGCTGATATCGTTTGCAATGGTGATTTGTCTGAATTATCAAATTTAGATTTTAAAAATAAAGTCATAGCTGCTACTAAAGGGGAAGGTCCAAAAGACATTACAACTCTCTCAGGTGATAAATTCCATATTAAAGATTATTATTGTGCTGGTGTTTTAATTTTTAACTTAGATATTTGGAATAAATGTAATTTAGATGAAAAATTGGTAGATTGGATTATAAAATATCGCCCATCTTTACAAGATCAGGATGCGTTTAATGTTCTGTGCGAAGGTTCTGCGCTGGTTCTTGACGAACTATATCAAATACAACCTCCATACAAAGGGGGGTTAAAAGATGACGCTATATTAGTGCATTATGCTGGCGGTAAGCCGTGGGCACCGTGGCAGTTTAAACGTAATATGAAGGCTACCAATTTGTTTAGACATTACTGCAAATTATTTGAACCAGATGTGACACAGTGGATCTCTTTTAAGCAGGATAAGGATACTTTAGTAAACTTTAACTCATTTCATGCCCGAAAAGCTATGAAATGGCTAAGTAAACTGTTTTTAAAACGCGGCAATTATAAGGCCTTTATCTATTTCTATTGGCGACATCTGCAGATTAAGATTAAGCAAAAGGGTATCATCGGTATACTGCTGATGAAGAGTAATACTCGTACCTAGCATTATTGTTACAGCTGATTGGAAGGAACTTTATAAAATCAGCTGAAATGACAATTAAACAAGCAGGAGAGTAAACTTACTTGGCAAACTGACAAAAAGCGGTCTGCCAAGACTCCGTATTATCATTGCTGCCGTTGCAACTACCCCTGCTGCGCAGGTACGCTGAGTTTTTCTCCATTTTGCAGATTCATGATGGTAACATCCAGCTTGTTAAATGGAATCTCAATACCGGCTACAGCGAAGCGTCTTAAGGTTTCACTGCTTAAATAATCGTAGGTGGGCTTACGATTGCCAATTTCATTGACATAGACTTCACACATAATGGTGACGCAGCTGGCGTCCAAACTCTTGATATAAATCTTGTAAGGCTTTTCGGGGGTTAAGTAGCGACAGCTGCGGACGATATCATGCAGAATCGCCTTTGCCTTAATCATGTCAGTACCGTAGGCAACCCCGATGGCAAATTCCAGCATGGTTACGGTATTGGACAGCGACCAATTGGTAAGTGCAGAAGTAATGAATTCACGGTTTGGGATCATCACTTCCTTATTGTCAAAGGAGATGATGGTAGTGGCGCGGATTCTTATCTTATTAACTGTACCGGATAAGCCGTTTAAGGTCACGATATCGCCGACGCGGATTTGGCGTTCAAACAGAATAATGATACCCGAGACGAAGTTGGCGAAAATTTCCTGTAAACCAAAGCCCAAGCCTACGGATAGGGCGGCAACCAGCCACTGTAGATTGTCCCAGCTGATGCCGAGTGCGCCGGCTGCAAAAATCACACCTAGAGCAATAATCACATAAGAGGATAAGATTCTGACAGTGTAGCTGGTACTCTTAAAGCGCGGATTGGGACGTAGCATGAATAGGCGCTCCATGAGTGCCGGCAGGTTGCGGTTGAGTACTACCGTGATGACTAATACTAATAGCGCAATCAAGATATCTGCCAACGTTAAAGCTTTATTCAGCACCATTACGCCGTTGACAAAGCTTTCATCCTTCCACAGATATACTGTATCTAAATAGTTGAGCACACCTGCTAAATCATTCCATTGCAGGTACAGTACGATGGCAGTGCCGCAGAGCAGGAACACATTAATAAGCTTAAATGCCTTAGTATTGATAAGCTCTAAACGCAGAGAATCAAGTTTTTTACGCCGCTGTTCCTTCTGCAAGTTGCTCGGCAACGACACTTTGTGGTTACCTTTATCAACTATCGCCAATTTATTTTGCATGAAGTTTTCCCGCGCTTTGCGCAGCATGCGGTTTTCGGCGACAAAGAGAGTGCGTCTTACTGTGTTGCTGACAATGATGTAAGCGAGGCAGATATAAATAGAAAATGCAATGCGGTTTACTAGCTTAACAACAGTGTAGTAGTAGCCTAAGGCCAACATGATCAATAAGGTCAATGGAATAACAATGATGAGCAGCCCGCTCAGCCAAGAGCCTATACTCATTTCGCGCTCAGTAAATTCCTCTTTTAGTGAGCGTACTGCAATATAGGTAAGGTAGAGACAGCACAGCAGCATGATGCAGTAGCCGATCATGTCGTTATTGATCGCGGTGGGATTGAGTTCGCGTATGTTAGCGACGATCAGGATGGGTACGATCGCTAGCCAAATTTTATCTAGTAGCGTACGCTGCCGTTCAATTTCTCGCGGTGCAAAGGCATAGTGGCGCTGGAATAAAGAGTTGGGCTTTAAGATATCTAAGAAGAAAATGAAAACGGCCACATGCAATATCAGCATGCGCATGACCTGCATTTGATCGCTAAGGGAGTTTACGGCAAAGTAAATGATTATTGACCCGCCTGCACTGATTAAGGCAATTTTCGGAATTGAAAGTGCAAAGCGTATTAATAAGGCCAGCGGTGTTACGTAGTAAGCATCATTGGGCTTGTCCAAACGTTGTGCCAGCAGATTGTCGTTTTTGATCAAAAAATCGCGTCCTACTCTGGCCAGTAGCGCGATTGTCAGCAGAGGGAGCAGCAGCGTCACCAAAGCCTGCAGTGCATTTTTATAGAAGTTATTGCTGTTGAATTGAGTTAACACCGTGTTGAGCTGCATTTTTAGTGTGGGTATAAAGGCAAAAATAAAATCTTTGCCTAAAGGCAGATTGCTGGTCAGCCAAAATAAATGATCATTAATTGTGGAGTTAACTTCCGCCGTGATTTGCTGTAATTCGGTATTTTTCAGCTTGAGGTTTATGGCTTGATTAAGTGCGGTCGTCATGCTTTGATTGAGCTTATCAAAGAGCGAACGGCGGTGACGCACTAAATCTTCCAGTTCTTTTTGATGCTCAGCTAAGGCTGGAGTCTTGCTGATCAAGCTTTTTACGTAGCTTTCAGTATCAAAGAGTTCGTTGCGGTAATTTCTTAAATCATACAGCCACAGATTTAAGTTGGGGATCAACTCATCTAGGTTGAAGGATACTTTAACCGTCGGAATTTCACTTTGTTGGCGATTGAGTAGCCGCGAGAGCATTAAGTTGCCGTTAACTCCGGTAACTTGATCATTTAAGGTTTTGCGGATTTGGCGGACAGAATTAAGCGCCGTTTCTACATCGTGAAGCTCCTGCTCCATACGGGCATTGTCCTGCAACTGCTTATCAATATATCCTGCAATGGTTTGATTGGTTTCTAGTTGTTTGGCAAGTTCCGGGCTTAAGTCCTGCGTATTGGCACTACTGTCTGTAGTAACTAAATTTTTGGCAATCAGCTTATTTTGCAAAGCCTGTGCCGCGCGTAGCTGGGCGGTAAGATAGTCGTTCTTTAAAGTATTGATACGGATTTTATAGTTAGCGATATCCTGCAGGGTATTTTGTGCATTTAGCTCATTCTGTAGCAGAGCGTTTTCTTGCTGACACACGTAGAGCTCAAGGGCTTTGAGGCGGTAATCTAAAGCGTCCGTAAGCGGGGTGGTGGCAGAAAGTTCACTAATTAAAGTTGAAATGCGGCTGTTATTGGCAGCAATAGTGGTCTGGGCGCGGTTGGGTAGCGTCTGAATGGCAATAAAATCAGCATTGGCCTCACTTAAAGCATGCTGGGTACTTTGCTGCTCTTGATTGAGTTCGTCAATGAGTTGTTCTACTGCTTTTAGATCAAGCTGCTGCAGATCTGGCGGATCTGCTTTATACTGCTGATTTGCTGTATACAGCTCATTTTCTAATTGGTCTAGAGTACGAGCTGCATTTTTCTGATTTTGTGCAAATTCTGCGCTCTGCTCTGTGATTTGATAGTACTTATCAATGATTTTATTGGCGCTGTTTAAGGCATTTAGCTGCAGAGTTTTATCATCTGCACTCTGGGAAGAATCATTGATGCGGCTGATTTCGGCATTAATTTCTTCTTCAGTCGGCAATGTAATAGTACCGAAGGATGTTTCTACAGTACTTGCTGTCGCCGCGAAAGTGATGCTGCAGGATAGTAGATAAAAGCATAAATAGAACAGGAAATTGAGCCGGCGCATGCAGTATCTCCGCCTTATTTAAATCGTAGTCGTAGTATTGTTTTAATAATAAAAATCAATACAACATAAATGTTTCGATTATTGATCGAACTATCATCATAGCACAGGAGCCATGCCTGAATAATCAAAGCCCTGGCAACTTAAGGCAGGCTTGCAGTGACGTATAATAGAAAACTTGTAGCCTCATACATCAGAGCGCAGGTAACTACAGCTTTTTTCAGTTTAGCAGCAACTGCAAGCAGATGTCTGCGGTAAATTTCTACAGCTAATTTTGAGCCCAAAATATGGAACAGCGTAGTGAAGAACTAACTGCAGAATTATCGGTTCTGTGTTCAACTAAAATTAAGCCAGCCTGTTGGCGCATCATTGAAAGTTATCGCTATGCAGAAAGTTTGTGCAAAATTAAGCGTAGAACAAGCAAAGCTTTGCGCAAGCAAGCTAAAACGGTACATCTCCTGCAGGATAAATTTTTAAATAATTTGCCGGACAAGGCGCAACTACAGGCTTTACGTGCTGAATTGATGGTGCAGTCAGATCTTAATTTAGAGGATAAGATTATTCAGTATTGGCATCAGGGAGCTACTTTTCAAAAAGCCAAATCAAATAATGCGCCATGGGGCTTAATGCAGACAGTGAGTCAGCTTTCGATTCAACATCAATATCCTGATACAGCAGTACGTTTGCTTTTAGATCAAGATAGCATACAGGCATATTTGCATTTCCCTAAAGATATTGCATTTAAGCTTGAAGCTATGCATCGATTCCCATTGCTGTGCGATTTAGTACGTACTGCTTTACTGTTTTGTTATGGAGGAACATGGCTTGATTTTACGATTTTGCTACTGAATAAGTTGCCGTCATACTGTTTTGAGAAAGAGTTATTTTTCTTCCTGCGCCATGGAAAATTAGCGTTTAAGCACTGGGATAGCGCAGCTCTGGAACAGCGGTTTATTGCGCATAGCCCTTATTATTTTTCGTGGGACGATAACTTTCGTGTCAATCAGTTCAACAGTGTTATTCATGCAAAAGCTGGAGATCCTCTGTTAGGCACGATGCTGATGATATTATTTGCTTTTCACCGTCAGTACGATGCTCGGGAGTATGAATATTTTATCTACATGATTTTATTTGATTTGCTGTTGGATACCCCGCAGTTCAGTTATTTGAAGACCGAGCTGACGCAGGATATTCCCTCTGATGCGTGTTGTCATTTGCTGCAGGTGTTTGATTACATCAAATTTAGTGATGATATTTATACTGAGATTTGCTCTAAATATCCGGTACAGAAATTAAATGGCGGTTGCAGATTGATTAAAGGCTCGTTGCTGTACGAAACGCTTCGCAGACAGAGACTGTTATGAGCTGTGAATCTAAGATATTGTTGATTTGTGATGTAGATCTGCTTTTATTGCCGATAAATTGGGAACTAACGGCAAATAGTGTGGTCTTAGAGATGACAGATGTTGGAAACTAAACATGAAAATGCATGCCGATAACGAAATAGCATCGTCATCTGATGCTGAAATCGTCAAGCGCGTGCAGCAGGGAGATGTTCAAGCGTACAACATCTTAGTGCTGCGCTATCAGCATAAAGTTTGCGAAATTGCTAATAAGTTCGTAAACAATCCTGCGGATGCAGGAGATGTAGCGCAGGAAGCTTTCATTAAGGCATATCGTGCTTTAGGAAGCTTCAGAGGTGAGAGCTCGTTCTACACTTGGCTGTATCGCATCACGGTGAATACAGCAAAGACGTTCCTTGAGGGCAGCTCGAAGCATCGTTACGCATTAGATGTCGATGCTCCTGAGTTTGAGTCACAGGATACGCAGGGTGTTCTAACCTCGCAGGATACTCCAGACAGACTGCTGGAATCTGCTGAGTTGGAACAGGTTATCTTTGATGCTCTGCAACAGCTGCCGGAAGAACTGCGACAAGCTATCACCTTAAGAGAAATTGAAGGCATGTCCTATGAAGACATTGCTCTGGTGATGAAAACTCCAATAGGTACCGTAAGGTCACGGATTTTCAGAGCTCGACAGTTTATAGAAGAACGCATGGCTCAGCTTGCAACCGGCAAGCAGGCTTAAATTTGGAGAGTGTTATGCAGAACAATCAGACCGAAACTGAAATTTTAGAAAAAATTTCTGCGGCGTTTGATGGAGAAAATCTCCCTGCAGGCAGATTGCGCGCCCCCAGTGCCGAGGAAAAGCAGCATTTGGCAAATTGGTCGCTGATCGGCAGCGCGTTGCGTCATGAACTTCCTCCCAAAGTCGATCTCTCTTTTGCCGACAAAGTGATGGCTCAGGTTGAGCGTACTGAAATTGATTTAGTGGAGCAGCCAACCCTTGAGAAGCTGCCCGTAATGCGTCGCTTCTCGTTGTTGCGTAAAGCTGGTATGGCTGTGGTGCAGATAGCAGTGGCTGCCTCCGTGGCTGCCGTGACGGTAGTCGGTTGGCAGACTTATAATGCCGGCAGTGTACCGGCTTTATCTGAGCCGGCCGCAAGTGCTACTATAGGTCCCGTCAGCGGCTTGAGCCTTGCGAGTTATCAGAATGATAATCGCGATATAGTACTTAATCTGAATAATCTGGCGCAGAATCAAAATGCTGCTGACAGAACTAAACCTAATGCAGAAATGCTGCGGCAAATGCAGCAGAAAGAATTAGAGCGCATTAATAATTATGTGCGCGGTTATGTGCTGCACTCGGCAGCTCAGTAATAAGATTTTTTATGCATAATTTTTTGCGCGTAGGACGCGCTTCATTTTTGAAATCCTCCGCCGCAGGGCTGAGTTTAGCTCTTGCGGTTTTCTTTTGTCCGTCATCTGTTGCAGTTCAGTTGGAGAATGATGCGGAAGTGTCTTCTTCAACTGCATGTCTGAATGAATATGCCAAGCTGCAGGAGGCGTACCACAATATTAACGGTAAAATTACAGTAGTCAGCTCTGATGGTTCCGGTTTAGCGCCTTATCTGTTAGTGCATGCTCGTCGCGGGAATGACACGTACTCATTCTGGGAGCATTTAAATGGTGAGATCCGCGGTTATGCGCTACGCAATGGTCAAGGCTTTGACTTCAATCAGGTGCGTCAGGCGGTAGATGAGTTGAATTGGCATCCTACTCTAATTTGGGATCGACTGCTGGATAAACGAACTTCCTTTAAAGATTATGTATGCGTCTTTACGGGACGGGCGCGTTTGGCCGGACATAAGGTATCTCTGTTGCGTCTGGCTCCGCAGGATGGTCTGCGCTATGGTTATTTAATTGCCAAAGACGATGATACTTCGCTGCCGGTAGAGATTTCGGTATTAGAACCGCAAGGCGGGATAGTGGCAAAACTTTTAGCGCTGCAGATTCAGCATGTGGATGAAATGCAGTTTCCGGTACAGGAAGAGTTGTTCTCGCGCTTTGTATCTGCAACACAGTCTGGCGATAGTGTTGATAAACAGGCAGTGTGGCCCATTCTCACTATTCCTAAGCCCTTTGAGTTGATTGCATCCGGTAAAATGCCGGGGACTGGGGCGGTACCTGACTTCTTGGAATTTTCCGATGGATTGAGTTCATTTCGCGTATATCGCGCAGCAAAAACGTCGGTGCTTTATCCGGCGCTCAATAACGGTACGATTACCGTCTTGCGCAAGCCGGCGGCAGATTTTGAATATGCCGTAGTGGGTGAAGTTCCTCTGCGTTTGGCTGAATTAGTGCTCTCTAAGATTCCGCCGGCACGGTAAGCTGAAGCATTGGGTTGGGCGGCATTGACGCAAGGCTAGCTTCTTTGTTTCTGCCGCGTTTTCAGGTAAAATTCAATGCTTAATTTGCAGTTTTTCAGCTTATCGACCGCGCCTGCAGCAGCAGGTGCTGAGCGGTCATGTCCCAAGCGTCAGTATTAGGTAAGAGTATGTCTGAGGCGATTGACCAGAATTTAATCCGCAACTTTTCCATTATTGCTCATATTGATCACGGCAAATCGACTTTATCCGATCGCTTTATTCAAGAATGCGGCGGTCTGACTGCCCGCGAAATGCAGGCGCAGGTGCTCGATTCTATGGATATTGAGCGTGAGCGCGGCATTACCATTAAAGCTCAGGCGGTTACCTTAAATTATAAGGCACAGGACGGTAAAACCTATGAGCTTAACTTCATTGATACCCCAGGTCACGTTGACTTTGCTTACGAGGTATCGCGCTCGTTGTTTGCCTGTGAAGGTGCTCTGCTGGTGGTGGATGCTGGGCAGGGAGTGGAAGCACAAACTTTAGCTAATTGCTATCAGGCCATCGATCTCAATCTTGAAGTGATCCCGGTTTTAAATAAGATTGATCTGCCGGCAGCTGATCCGGATCGTGTGATTGATGAGATAGAAGACATCATCGGTATTGAAGCACATGATGCCTGCCGCTGTAGTGCTAAGACCGGGTTAGGGGTTATTGATGTACTTGAGCGTTTAGTGCAGCAGGTACCGCCGCCAAAAGGCCAGGCGGATGCTCCGCTGCAGGCGCTGATCATTGATTCATATTTTGATGATTATTTGGGCGTCGTGTCCTTAGTGCGCGTGAAGAATGGCACTATCCGCAAGGGCGATAAGATTAAGGTTATGTCTACAGGACAGACGTGGGAAGTTGAGCGCTTAGGCGTATCCACGCCTAAGCGGGTGGATGTGCCGGTACTTAACTGCGGTGAAGTCGGTTGGGTGGTCTGCGGTATGAAGACTATTCACGGTGCTCCGGTGGGCGACACGATTACTAACGCTAAAAATGGTGCGGCTGAACCGCTGCCTGGCTTCCAGAAAGCTAAACCGCAGGTATATGCCGGCATGTTTCCGGTGGATACCGATGACTACAATGCTTTCCGCGATGCCTTAGATAAGCTGTCATTAAATGATGCTTCGCTCTTTTTTGAACCGGAAAATTCTAAAGCTTTGGGCTTTGGTTTCCGTTGCGGCTTTCTTGGTATGCTGCATATGGAAATCATTCAGGAGCGCTTGGAGCGTGAGTATAACTTAAACCTTATCACCACGGCACCGACTGTAATTTATGAGGTGGATCTGACCTCAGGCGAAACGATACATATTGACAGCCCGGCTGCTTTGCCGCCTGTCAGTAATATCGCACAGATTAAAGAGCCGATTGCTGAATGCCGCATGCTGATGCCGTCGGCTTACGTAGGACCGGTGATTACGCTTTGTCAGGAAAAGCGCGGCGTGCAGACAGGCATGGTTTATCACGGCGATCAGGTAGCTTTAACTTATGAGCTGCCGATGTCTGAGGTGGTGCTGGATTTCTTTGATCGCTTAAAGTCGGTATCACGCGGTTATGCCTCACTGGATTATGGATTTAAACGCTTTGAGCGTGGTGATTTAGTGCGCGTTGATATTCTGATTGCCGGTGAGCGTGTGGATGCCTTGGCACTGATTGTGCATCGTGATGAAGCTCAGTCAAAAGGGCGCGCTTTAGTGGAGAAGATGCGCGAGCTGATCCCGCGGCAGATGTTTGATATTGCCATTCAGGCAGCAATTGGTGCCCAGATCATTGCACGCTGCACGGTGAAAGCGCTACGTAAAGATGTGCTGGCTAAGTGCTACGGCGGAGATATTACACGTAAGCGCAAGCTGCTGGAAAAGCAGAAAGCCGGTAAGAAACGCATGAAGCAGTTGGGCCGTGTCGAAGTGCCGCAGGAAGCCTTCTTGGCTATTCTGAAGGTTGGAAAGGACAAATAAGCATAGCAAAAAGGCGATAAACTTAGCCTAAAGCTTAGTTAGGATTTAAGCCATGAATACCTTTTCTTTAATTTTAGTGATTGCCACAGTGCTGACCGGTATCTGCTTTTTTATTGATTGGCGCTACCGTAGACCGCAGCGTTTGGCTTACTGCGCGCGTTTAGAGCAGAGCGATCCTACTTTCAATAAGAAAAAGCGTAAGGCGCTGATGGAGCCTGCCGGCATTTTGGGTCAGCTGGCCAGCCTCTTTCCCATCATCCTGATCGTCTTTTTATTCCGCGCTTTTATTATTGAGCCTTTCCGTATTCCGTCTGGCTCCATGATGCCAACTTTACTGTCTGGCGATTTTATTGCAGTGACTAAATGGTCGTACGGCATTAAGAATCCATTAACCAATGCTACTTGGATCCGTACGGATGAGCCGCAACGCGGGGATGTCATCGTCTTTAAGTATCCTGAGGATACCAAGGTTGACTATATTAAGCGGGTGGTGGGACTGCCGGGCGATGAGATCACCTACCGCAATAAGCAAATTTACATTAAACCGGCAGCAGCTCGTTCCGATGCTTCTGCTCAACCGGTACCCGTGCCGGTAAGTGTTGCTGGAGAGTATATTGAAGAGGGGTTAGGCTACAGCGAAACCTATTTAGTCCTCAAGGAAACCTTAGGGGAGATAACGCATCAAGCCTTAGTAAATCCGCGCGCTCCTGAATTTCTGCAACATTATTATCGCCAGGAAGGCGGCTTTTTAGGTACTTGGGTAGTGCCGGAGGACTGCTATTTCGTAATGGGCGATAATCGTGACAACAGCCGCGACAGCCGTTTCTGGGGCTTTGTGCCGCGTGATTATATTATTGGAAAGACGATAGGCATTTGGCTGTCTTTAGAGTTTGCGCACGACAGCACCAGCCTGCTGCCTTCTTGGATGCCGTCTGGCATTAGATTTGAACGCATGGGAGGCATCGATTAGCCATGTTTAAAATAGAAGCGGCACGTGAACGCAGTCTGCAGATTTTAGAAACTGTCATCGGCTATGGGTTTCAGAATATTGCTTATTTAGATCGGGCCTTGACGCACCGCAGTTACGGTGCTGAGCACAATGAGCGATTAGAGTTTTTAGGCGATGCCATCTTAGGGCTTATCATTGGAAAAAAGCTTTTTGATATGTTCCCGCAGTGCCCGGAAGGTGATTTAACACGCATGCGCTCGTCATTAGTGCGTGAGACGACCTTAGCTGCTATGGCGCGCGAATTTAATTTAGGCGACAAGTTGCGTTTGGGGCCGGGTGAGCTGAAATCTGGCGGCTCACGGCGTGATTCCCTGCTTGCCGATGCGGTTGAGTCTATGATTGGCGCAATGTTTTTAGATACCAATCAAGATTATGCCATCGTCAATCAGGTGGTATTAACTTGGTTTAAGACGCGGCTTGCTGAGATAAGTCCTAACGTCAATCAAAAGGACGCTAAATCGCAGCTACAGGAGCTTCTGCAGGGGGAGCATAAAGCGCTGCCCATATACACTGTAGATAAGATTACCGGAGCCGATAATAACCAAACTTTCTTTGTGTCAGCCAAGATTGTCGGTTGTGCGCAGTTGTTCCAAGGCTCAGGTACTTCGCGTCGTCGCGCAGAACAAGCAGCTGCGCGGCAGGCGCTGGAGTTTTTACAGCAAGGTGAATAATACGTTACCATAAGTTGAGGTCTTAAGAATATATGAAGACTTTTGTCATCAGCTTAGAGCAAGCTGTTGATCGCCGTGAAATGATCTGCGCTGGGCTTCAGCAATATGGCGTGGAGTTTGAACTGTTTCCGGCAGTGTGGGGCGCTACGGTGGATCGTAATGATCCGGAAATTTTTAATGGCGAGAGCTTCATTATTCACAATAACTGTTTGTCAAAGACTACCATTAAAGGTCGTTTGACCGATGGGGAGCTTGGCTGTGCTCTAAGTCATCTGCGGCTGTATCAGAAAATTGTGCAGGACAATCTGCCCGGTGCAATTGTGTTGGAGGATGATTTTGAACCTTATAATGATTTCTCAAAGGTTTTTACTGCGATCCTAGAGCGGGTTCCGGATGCTGAGCTTATTAATGGCCGTACTTGGCCGCATATGGGGCTGCGTCAGGGATGGTTTAATCCAAAGCATAAGGTGACGGTAGATGGCTCTGCGTACACTTTTGTTCGCGCGGGTATTCCTGGTTTAGATTGGTTGTTAAACCGCAGACGGCGCATGGAAAGTACCCGTTGCTATTACATCAGCAATCAAGGCTGTAAAAGGCTACTGGATTTAGGCTTTCCGGTACGTATGGAGTCAGATCGTTTAGTCGGAATGATAGCTTACACTAAGCTGAAGGCCTATATTGTTAAACCCTTTTTATCCGTAACAGATTCCAAATTTGTCTCCATGATTGGCGGCGGCAGATCACAGAAGGCGGTGTAACTTATGGAACAGCAGAAATTCGGTTTTGTGGCCTTAATCGGTCGCCCTAATGTCGGTAAATCTACCTTGATGAATCACTTATTAGGGCAAAAAATCAGTATTACGTCCCGCCGTCCACAGACTACGCGCAATCGTGTGATCGGTATTGATACTGAAGGAATTTATCAGACAGTGTATGTAGATACCCCGGGACTGCATCGCGAGGAAAAACGTGCGATAAATCGTTTAATGAATCGTGCAGCTGAAAGTGCTTTAGGCGATGTAGAGCTGATTTTACTGGTGGTAGACGCCACGCTGTGGACAGATGATGATGAAATGGTGTTCGCTAAACTTGAAAACAGCAAAGTTCCGGTGGTGCTGGTCATCAATAAAATTGATAAGGTGCAGCATAAAGACAGTCTGCTTCCGCTGATTGAAAAGTTAAGCGCAAGGCTTAAGTTTAAAGACATTATTCCGGTGTCGGCAGCGCATGGCACTAACCTTGAAGCTTTAAAACAGATTGTGCGTAGCAGTCTGCCTGATGGTGAACACTGCTTTGATGCCGACAGTATTACCGACCGTTCATCGCGTTTCATGGCTGCTGAACTAATTCGTGAAAAGCTGATGCGGCAGATGGGGGATGAGCTGCCGTACAGCGCTACAGTTGAAATTCAGGAATTTAAGGAAGAACCTAATCTACTGCGTATCAGCGCCGTGATCTTAGTGGAACGTACAGGGCAGAAGAAAATGGTTATTGGTGCCGGTGGCGGACGCATTAAGAAAATCGGTACGGATGCCCGCATTGACATGGAAAAGCTTTTTGATAAAAAAGTATTCCTGTCAATTTTTGTCAAGGTTAAAGCCGGCTGGGCTGATGATGCCCGCGCCTTAAAAAGCCTTGGATATGCCGATTTTGAGGATAAGTAAGTGGCGCAACTGCGCGCAGGAGAGCCTGGCTTCATCCTGCATGCGCACCCCTATAAGGAACACTGCAGGCTGCTTGAAGCCTTTACCTTAAACTACGGCCGGGTATGCCTGTATGCTCGTTTGCCGCAAAAAGGTTCGCGGCAGCAGGCGTTGCTGCAGCCGTTCTGCCCGCTGCAGCTGACTATGCTGCAGGGGCGCAGTGAAATTTGGCAGCTTACTGAATGCAGCCGCGCCGGAGAGCCGCTTGCGCTAAAGGTGCCGCAGCTGTTTTCTGCCTACTACTTAAATGAGCTTATCTATTTTCTGTTAAAGCGCGGCGATGCCGCTCCCAAACTGTTTGCCTGTTATCTGTCAGCTCTGCGCAGTTTAGCTGACGGCGGCGCGCAGGAAGCTGCATTGCGTTTATTTGAACTTGAGCTGTTGCAGCATTTAGGCCAGGGCCTAGATTTTCATACCGCTGACGGCAATGCTTTTATTCCGCATAATTTATATTGTTATCTACCAGGGCGTGGTTTTGTACAGCAGACCGATCCTGAGCTGCGAGCATTTGACGGCCGGACGCTTAATGCTTTGGCGAACACTGCCGTGGTGTTGCAGGATCCTCAGTTACTGCAGACGCTCAAGCAGATCACTCGTACCTGCCTATCCTTGCTATTACACGGACGTGAGCTTAAGAGCCGGCAAATGTATCAGCAGTATCTGCAGCTGTAGACCTTAATTTTTCGGAGAGCTAAATATGGCTGTTTTTTATAAAGCTGCCCCCAAGCATAAGACCCTTAAATCCTTTATCGGGGAGTGCTGTGATCTCGACCTGCAGGGACGCGGTGTGGTTAAAGCCCAAGGTAAAACTTGGTTTGCGGCAAATCTGCTGCCGGGAGAGGAGGCGCAGTTGCAGCCTGAGAATGTGAAAGCGCAGTCTGGCAGTGCGCGAGTTCTTAAGCTGCTGCGCGCTTCAGAATTGCGCCGCGTTACAGATTGCCCGTATGCCGCAAGCTGTGGCGGATGTACGCTGCAGCATCTATCGCCACAGGATGTGCTGTCATACAAGTTAGCCGGCATTAAACGATTGTTTAAGAAAAACTGTGCTCTTGAGCTGAGTGCGCCGAGCTTTGTTGACCACGGCGAAGATCTAGGATATCGCCGTGCCTGCCGTTTGGCAGTGTATTGTAATCGCGGTACGGTTGAGCTGGGGTTTCGCGGTAAGTTTTCGCATGAAATCGTAGCGCTGAATGGCTGTGCTGTCTTGACACCTAGGCTTAATGCTTTGCTTCCTAAGCTGGCTCCAATGTTCAGTACGCTGCAGGGTAAACGCTGTTTGGGCCATGTGGAGCTTATTGACAGTGACGGGCTCGTCGGCATGCTGGTACGCACTACGGCGCCTCTGTCAGCGTCGGATGAAGATCTTTTAAAAAGATTTGGGCAGGAACAGGAGCTGGTAATAAGCGTGCAGGAACCCAGCGCGGCGGCCTTAGCTAAGGCTGCGCAGCAGGCGGCAAAGCGCAACCCTGCAACGCAGCGGAGGAAGGAAATTAAACGGCCCGCTGATGCAGGAACTTTATCAAATGATGAAGTTGCTGCGCTGTTGGGGATTGAACAGGCCGAGACGGTAGAACGAGTGATTACGCAAAATGCAGAGGGTCTTTATCTCGTCAACAATGGCACGCGGCTGACCTTTTTACCTTCAGCCTTTGTTCAGGTCAATCGGGCGATGAATGAGTGTATGTTGCAGCGGGTCAGTGCGGCTGTTGCACCGTATATAAAACCTGATGCACCTGTTCTTGATCTGTTCTGTGGTTTGGGCAACTTCAGCTTTGCGTTGGCGGCTAAAGGTGCTGCCATAGTCGGAGTAGATGTGGTAAGAAGCATGATTGAGCGGGCGCAGGCTAATGCGGCAGCCTCTGGCTTTGAACACATGAAGTTTGTTACGGCAAACCTTGAAGAGCAGTTTGAGCAGCAGGCCTGGGCAAAGCAGGTTTATGCGGCAGCGGTACTAGATCCTGGACGGGCGGGCGCTAAGCGTGCAGTAGGCTTTTTAGCTACGCTTAAACCTAGATTAATTGTTATGATATCTTGTAATCCGCTGGCAGCTGCGCGCGACAGCGCCATGCTGCTGGCAGCAGGCTATAAGCTTCAGGAATGGGGCGTGGTCGACATGTTCCCGCGTACTGCGCATATTGAGCTGATGCTGGTTTTTGGCAGATAAGGCAGGAGTTCGAGGATGGTTGCCTTAAGAGAGACCCATAAGGCTTCATTTGACTTTAAGCAATGGAGCGAAGCGCTGGCGTTGCCGGCTGCTGATAAGGAGTTGCTACATCAGGCGCATTTGTTGGTGATGTCAAAGATCGGCGAGCGCAATCCCGAGCTTTCGCAGCGCCACTCTAATCTCTCGGCTGAAATTGTCTCCATCCTGATGGCCCTTAATATGGACATCGAATCTTTGCAGGTCGCTTTTTTATATCCGGCCTTTGAAGATCATCTGCTTAATAAAGACGAAGTTGAAGCTAAATTCGGCCCTGCGGTAGCTAAACTGCTGCTGGCGGTTAAAGATATGGAAGCCATTCGCTTCCTGCAGAATTTAAGTCAGGGCAAAGTTTCCTCTGATGCTAAGGTCGATCGCGTGCGTCGTATGCTGTTGGCTATGGTGGACGATGTGCGGGCGGTGGTGATTAAGCTTGCTGAGCGCATTGCCGTCATTCGAGCGGCTAAGCATGCTGATGAAAAAGTGCGGCTGCTTATCGCCAAGGAAGTGTCCAATATTTACGCTCCGCTGGCCAATCGCTTAGGCATCGGGCAGCTGAAATGGGAGCTTGAAGATCTGGCTTTTCGTTTTCTGCATCCACAGACCTACATGCAGATTGCCAAAGACTTAGGTGAGCGCCGCATCGATCGCGAAAAGTATATTCAGAATTTTGTTTCGGAACTTAAAGCGCTACTAGATGCTGAAGGAATTCACGGCGAGGTATACGGACGTCCGAAGCATATTTACAGCATTTGGCGCAAGATGCAGAAAAAGCATCTCGATTTTTCGGAGCTTTACGATATTCGCGCCGTACGCGTCGTGGTTGAGACTATGCCCGAATGCTACGCCGCTTTAGGTGTGATTCATACTAAATGGCAGCATCTGGCTAAAGAATTTGATGACTACATTGCCAATCCTAAGCCTAACGGTTATCAGTCAATTCACACCGTAGTTTATGGAGACGGCGGTAAAGCGATAGAAATTCAGATTCGCACGCAGGCAATGCATCAGATGGCAGAGCTTGGCGTTGCGGCACATTGGAAGTATAAGGAAGGCGCCGGTCAAGTATCAGGTGCCGAGCAGCGTATTAACTTTCTGCGCAAGCTCTTGGCATGGCGTGATGATATGGTGGAATCAGGTGCTCTGCTTGAGGAATTCCGCAAGCAGGTATTTGAAGATCGTGTCTATGTCTTTACCCCGCAAGGCGAGGTCATCGATCTGCCAACCGGCTCAACGCCGCTTGATTTTGCTTACCATGTGCACACCATGGTGGGGCATCGCTGCATCGGTGCTAAGGTTAATGGGCGTATTGTGCCTTATACCTATCAGCTCAAAACCGGTGAGCAGGTTGAAATCATTACGCAAAAAGAGCCAAATCCTTCACGCGATTGGATGAAGGCTGATAGCGGTTTTCTCAAGACTAATAAAGCACGCTCGAAGGTACAAGCGTGGTTCCGCAAGGTTGACTATGAGCGTAATTTTGCGGCAGGTGAAGAGCTGGTTGAAAAGGAAACTGCGCGCCACAATCTGAATTTAAATAAAGATCAGGTCGCTTCACTGCTCAAAGAACGCTTAGAGCGTTTTAATGTAAAGAGTGTGGATGATGTCTATGCTGGCGTCGGCGCGGGCGATATTAAGCTGAACCAAGTATTGGCTTATTTATCCGAGCGTACCGGTAAGCAAGAGCCGGAAAATACCGAGCCTGATATCAGCTCGTTAGTGGCTTCTCCATCAAAGAGTGCGGCTTTACTGCAAAAGCGAAGCAAGAGCGGCATTATCGTTGATGGTGTCGGCAACATGATGACGCATATTGCTAAGTGCTGTCAGCCGATCCCGGGGGATGAGATCGTTGGCTTCATAACTCAAGGCCGCGGCATTTCCATACACCGCAAGGATTGTCCGCAGATTAAAGGACTGATGAAGGTACACCCGGAGCGCATGGTTAAAGCACAGTGGGGACAGCAGACCAATGATGCCGGCTTTACCGCTACACTGCGCGTGACGGCGCCGGATTACCCTGGTCTGCTGCGCGATGTTACCACGGTGATTGCCAACGAAAAGCTCAATGTACTCGGCGTGCGCTCGCGTATCGACCGCATGAAGGATCTTTCTATTATCGACGTTGATCTGATGCTGGTCGGCGTCAATTCCTTGGGGCGTTTAATGGATAAGATCCGTACCGTGCCTCGGGTTAAGAGCGTTAAGCGTTTGTAAACAAATATCATTCTGCAATAGTTTGCAGCTGCTGGCCGTCAGTTCAACTGCAGCCTTATTTAAAAATTAAAGAGTGTCATTCATGAAAGCAGGCACGTTGTATCGTATTAAAGCAGGTGTATGGACCTTACTGCTGTGGTCTTTATTTGGTTGCATTGCTTGGGCGCTTTATAAAATCAGTGGCCGCGGTACGCCGGCTGATGGTGTGCGTCCCTTTATAGTATGCCTGCTGTGGTGGTGGTCGGCACTGATCCTTTATCGCCTGCGTCTGCGGTTGTATGCGCGCATTCTTAATACCATTTTGGCGCTTGCCATTTTCTTGGTGGTGCTGTTCTTTGCCTATTATCAGCGCATTGACTCGTTCATCACCGGCGATGACATGGTGGCGATTCTGCAGTCCAACCCCGAAGAGCAGTTTGATTTTCTGCTGTTTAATATTCTGCGTCCTTCGGCTCTTGCTTGGTCGGCTGCGGCTGCGCTGGCTTTTATCGCGCTTTGCGAAATTTTGTTCTTCTTTGTGCGGATACGTTTTAAGGAGCAGGGATATCGCCATCCTAAAGTGTGGTTAGTCGTAGCGCTTATTTTCCAGCTAGGGGCTCTGGGCGTAGTTTCACAGCTGCGGCCGATAAAGTTCTATTTCATCATGCAGCAGCAGTATACCCAGCAGATAGAAATCTTTAATTCCTTGGCAGATAAAGTGCAGACTTCCGCACAAAGTCCGGCGGTAAAGCAAGAGCAGGGTGAACTTTATGTGTTGATTATCGGTGAGTCGCTCAATCGTGATCTCATGGGCTGCTACAACGGATTTTTGGATAATACGCCTTTTTTAACTGAGCTGACGGATAAGGCGCAGACCGTGCGTTTTTCTAATGCTTATGCTTCATTTGTTAATACCATGCCGGCGGTAACTAATGCGCTGTCGCAGGGCAATATCGCGCGCGGACTTACTTTCCCCGAAGGCGAGAATTTATTTGCGGTGCTGCGTACGGCAGGAGTAAAGACTGCGTGGATAAGTAATCAGGTGCGTCAGAGCCGCTTTGATACGCCGATTGCTGCTATGGCTGATAAGACAGATTTCCAATTTTTCTCCATTGAGGCATCAGAAGGTTCCAGCAAGCAGCAGCGGCCGGATGCGTATCTGCTGCCGCAGATCAAAAAATATTTAAAGAGTGCAAATCCTGCAGGCAATCATCTGCTGGTGATTCATTTGATGGGCAATCATTCACCTTACGATCACCGCTATCCGGCAGATTATCCTGAGTATGAGTATGCCGGGCAGAGCATTATCGGCATCAGCGATGAAGGTTTTGATGCGCGCTCGGAGCTTAATGAATATCTGACTTCTATCCGTTATAACGATGAGGTTATATCTAGGATCTACCAATTGTGTGCGGCACGTGAAGATTTTGCCGCCATGGTTTATCTATCCGATCACGCAGAGGAGGTAACTCCACCCGGCGGCAGGCACAATATGGGACAATTTTCCTACAATATGGTGCGCATTCCGCTGATTGTGCATTTAAGCCAGCATTATACAGCGCGCTATCCCGAGACTTGGCAGGCGCTGCAGCACAATGCTGAAAAGCCTTTTACCAATGACTGCCTGTACGATTTAATGCTGGGTTTAATGCAGGTAGAAAGTACTGAATATGCGCCGGAGCTGTCGCTGACAACGATGGATTATGCACAGGACTTTAACCATGCACGGTTGGTGGAAAATAAAACGCTGCTTGATGATCCGCAGCTGCAGGGGAAGTTAAACCTTAAGCAGGCAGATCTTGACGCACCGCACTTTGTGCTTACCGACGGCAGCAGCGTCTTTAAGACTGCTTTGGCGATGAATAATGGTGTTGAGCACTTGCTGTTGCCGGTAGCAGCGGTACAGGATGATGTATGGTTAGCATTTGATCCACAGATGACGGTTGCCGATTTTATAAAGGCCCTGCCGCATGCTCCGCATACGGTAGTACTACAGACGTCCTCAGATGTTTCGTACAGTGCTAGTGCGCTGCGCAAGTTAGCGGATTTATTTCCGCAGACGGAGTTTATTTGGCTGGCTACCCTGTCTGCTGATGCCTACAACAGGGACATTGTCGGCAGCAATGTAAGTTTGGCGCTGGATCTGCGCTCTGCATCCAAGGAGGCTCTTGCAGGCGGAGTTGACTATTCATATGCGGTTGTACCTTGCGCACTTGATGTCAATGAACGCTTACGCCTAGCGCAGCAGTATAAGCTGATCGCTTTTGACTGTGAACTTGATGTAAATGGTGCGCACTATCTGCAGGATTTGCAAAGTAAGGCGCAGCTGTTTAAATATGTCGGAGGCAGTTTCAGCACGCCATTTGATGTCAGCAGATAAAGACTAAAAGATTTGTGAATTGATAATATAATTGAAGTTATGCTCCTGGGTGTTTGAGATTGATTTGAAGTGTTTTATTATTGATGTATGCTCAGATGTCTGGATTATAATTGATAATATTCGATAATTGCAGATTACAGTAGTCTTCGATTATGATGGTGCTATTTGAGTGGTTAGTGAAATTTTCATTGATTATTCTATGATGTTTATGCATATGCCCAAATAAATGCAGGCAGGGCCTTATTTGCTTTACCTTTATTAAAAGCTCAGCTGAGCCATAATGTATTCTATCATCATAATCAAGCACACCATAAGGAGGGCAATGGGTTATTAGTACATCGGATTCGCAGGGCATCTCAGTGTAGTAATTGCACTTGACTGCCTGACGCCGCATCCTGCATAAACATGGGGATGCCGTAGAATTTAATGCTGTTGATTATTACCGCAGAATTGTACAAGTAATGTACATTGCAGGGCAGACCACTGATATGGGCTTTGTACAAGCAAGTATCGTGGTTGCCGCAGATAAAAACTTTATTAAGATAAAGCAGGGTACAGAACCAGTTAATAAAATCCAAGGCTTCGAACAGTCTGCCATTCATGGTGAAATCTCCTGAATGCACGATGATGTGGTATTAGGCAGGTCGCTGAGGCGTCGATGCTGATTGTGAGTATCGGAGATATGCAGGATCTTAGTTGCGCGTTAGGCAATATTGTTAATGCTTAATTATATTACTGTGAACAAATTATTTTTATTAAATTTTGGCTTAAGACAACATTATGCATACCTTTTTAAAGATATGCTGTGTGGAACTGCAGTATTGTCAAAAACATATCGATAGTGTTAGTTATTTTAAGAATATACTGAAGTATTTTTATAAACATAATATCCGCTATAAAGTAATATTTTTTGAACATTATATAAGTGATTTTAAATTGGTAACTGTCATAATATGGTCAGTCGTTATAATGTATTTGACCGCTATGATGTTTTATTGCTTATGCTGTTTTTATGAATGAATTGTTGATGGTGGGTAATGGTTTTGCATTAAAGATTATTTAAATTTAGACGATAATTTGAAGTTATGATTCTTTATGCAAAAATTATATTTTAATTGCAGACTTATTCTAAGTACACTTGCTGCTGAACAACCCTATTGAAAGAAGTGAGGTGACGAAATGCGAGCATTCAAATCAGCGGCAATGGTAATGTGTGCGGTAGCGCTATGCTGTGCCGGGGCGCAGGCGGCCGACGGTAAGGTGGTGGCACGTGACGGCGCACAGATGCAGCTTACGGATAAGACCATGCCGACGCGCGTGCTTGAGGGAGGAACACCCATCAAGATGCACTTTGGAGATACGGTCATCCCAGGGCGCCTTAATGACAGCGTAACGGCAAAGGCTTTTATTGCCAAGTTGCCGCTTACGGTGAATATGAATCGCTACAGTCATGATTTTTGCGGACGTTTTGATGAACTGCCGTATGAGGAGTCAGCAGTGCATTACGGCTGGCTCAATGGCGATATCGATTATGCCATTGATGCGCCATGGTTCACTATTCTGTTTGCCGATGAGGAAAACTCAGAGCAGTACGGCTATCAGGTTAATATCGGGGGTGATTGATTGCCCGTTATCCGCGATAAGCACGTTACAGGGATCGTATGAAGTGTACATCGAATTAGCGCAATAAAAGGGTCAGCATAAGTAAATTCAGTCTGCATGCGTAAGCGAGCGTCGCTTAATGGCTAACTAAGCGGCGGTGGGGGCCATGCCAATCTTTTCTTACTAATGTCGGGTATGGCCACAGCAGGGGATGCGCGTACCCTAGTGGATTTATCTGCCGTGCCGTAAATCATAGCACAAGCTGCCTGAGCCCTGCGCTACAATCTGCGACAGAACAGTGATTAATTGACAGCCATTCTGCCGTTTAAGGATTAGCCATGCCGGATTGGATCGAGGTTCACGGCGCACGTGTGCACAATTTAAAAAATTTAAGCCTGCGCGTTCCGCTAAATAAAATTGTAGGCATTGCCGGTGTTTCTGGATCCGGCAAATCTTCCTTAGCCTTAGGCGTACTCTACGCTGAAGGTTCACGCCGCTACTTAGAGGCACTGTCTACCTATACAAGGCGTCGCATGAGCTACGCTGGACCTGCAGCAGTGGATGCCATCTATCATGTGCCGGCGGCGCTGGCGCTGCGTCAGCGCCCAGGTGTACCGGGATTGCGCAGTACCTTCGGGACCGGGACCGAGCTTTTGAATATGGTGCGCCTAATGTTCTCGCGCCTCGCCTCCCATCGCTGCCCAAATGGACATTACGTGCCGCCTTCAATTAAAGTTGCCGCAGAGCAGGAGCTCATCTGCCCGCAGTGCGGAGCCCATTTCTACGCCCCGTCAGCTGAGGAGCTGGCCTTCAATAGTCAAGGTGCCTGCCGCAATTGCGGCGGTACCGGCACCGTGCGTACGGTTAATCGCGCCTCCTTGGTCCCTGATGAAAACTTGACCATTGATGAAGGCGCGGTGGCGCCGTGGAACAGCTTAATGTGGTCCTTGATGACTGATGTGTGCCGCGCGATGGGGGTGCGCACCGATGTACCGTTTAAAGATCTAACGGAAAAAGAAAAGGCGATTGTCTATGACGGACCGGCTGAGAAAAAGCATATTCTTTATCGCCCGAAAAATTCCGATCAGGCCACTGAGCTTGATTTTACCTATTACAGTGCAGTGCGCACCGTGGAAAATGCTCTGTCTAAAGTTAAGGATGAAACCGGCATGAAGCGCGTGCTGCGCTTTTTGCAGGAAGAGCCGTGTCCGCAATGTCATGGCTCGCGCTTAAATGAGCGCGCACGCGCACCGCGGCTTAACGGCAAAAGCCTGCCTGAGGTATGTGCGCTGCCGCTTAGCGATTTATGCATCTTTGTGGCGGCGCTGCCAGATAGTCTACCTGATGATATGCAGGCGATGGCGCGCGACATGGCCGAGGCCTTTGCTGCTGCAGCGCGGCGCTTGCTGGATCTTGGCCTTGGCTACTTAGCACTGGATAGAGCCGCGTCAACCTTATCGACCGGTGAACGGCAGCGCATGCAGCTGGCCCGCGCGGTACGAAGCCGTACCAGCGGCGTACTGTATGTCTTGGATGAGCCGTCAATTGGTCTGCATCCGGCAAACCTTGATGGCCTCATCGGGGTGATGCACGATCTGCATTCTGACGGCAATTCGGTTATCTTAGTTGATCATGATCCGCAGATTTTATCTGCTGCTGATTACCTGATTGAATTAGGTCCCGGTTCAGGCAGTGCCGGCGGGCAGATCGTGGCGCAGGGTCCCCTGCGTGAGGCGGCGGCGCTGCCGCAGTCTAAAATCGGCCCTTTTCTGCTGCAGCCGCAGCAACCGCCGCTGCGGCAGCGCTGCGCGTCCGCTAAGCTGTTTGCGTTGGGAACTATCAGGCTGCATACCAAGTCGCTGCACACCGTAAAGCCGCTGGAAGTAACTATTCCTAAGGGTCGGCTTACGGTAGTGACTGGAGTTTCCGGATCCGGCAAGACTACCTTGGTGCTAGAGAGTTTAATCCCCGCGTTGCAGGCAAAAGCGCAGGGCCTGCCCTTGCCGTGTCATGTCAAAGCCTTAGACGCAGCCGGCATTAATACGGTCAAGCTGATTGATGCTACGCCGATAGGTATGAACGTGCGCTCAACCGTTGCTACTTATGCCGGGGTGCATGACGAGCTACGCAAGCTCTTTGCTAAGACCGCAGATGCTAAGGTGCACGGGCTTAAAGCCGGGGCTTTCTCTTACAATACCGGATCCCTGCGCTGTGCGGTGTGCGATGGTACCGGCAGTATTGATTTGGATGTGCAGTTCCTGCCCGACGTGCAGATCACTTGTCCGCAATGCCGTGGCAGCCGCTACAGTAATGAAGCTAAGCTCATTCATTGGCACAATAAGTCAGGAGAGAGCTATACCTTGCCGCAGCTGATGGCTCTGGAGGTAAGCAGTGCGCTTAAAGCCTGTGCGCAATTAAAGAGTGTGGCATCGCGCCTTAAGATTCTGCAGGATTTGGGCCTTGGCTATTTAACCTTGGGGGAGGCGACGCCGGGGCTCTCGGGCGGCGAGGCGCAGCGCTTAAAGCTGGCGGCTGAACTTACGCGGGCGCAGGATAATGCTCTCTTTGTCTTTGATGAGCCGACGATTGGGCTGCATCCTTTGGATGTACGCACCTTAACTCAGGTGCTGCAGACTCTACTGGATGCCGGTGCTACTGTGGTGGTTATTGAGCATGATTTAGCCTTAATTCGCAGTGCCGATTACGTCATTGATTTAGGCCCCGGCGGCGGGGAACAGGGCGGAGAGATTGTCGCCTCGGGCTGTGTTGAAGAGATAAAGTCCTGCTCCCGCAGCATTACCGGGCGTTATCTGTAGTTATGGTCTGCCTTGCCGCGGTTAGCTCTGCCAATCACTGTTTGGCCTGCTCTATAAGCGCGCATCCCCGCAGCAAGGCGGGGATGGGACAGTACCGGCTGCCGCCGGGTACGGGGTCAAAATACGCTTGGGCGTAACAGGGCGCTCATTGTTGCGTGTTTAGACGTTATGAGCCAAGCGATAGGCCTTCAGGTCTTCAATGGAGAGCACGGTCAGATCGTGCAGCTCTGCAAAGGCGCAGACACGCGGCAGGCGCGCCATCTCGCCGTTAGGGGCACACAGCTCGCACAATACGCCCATTGGCTTGAAGCCGGCTAAGCGGGCTAAATCCACCGAAGCTTCGGTGTGGCCGTCGCGCTCTAGGACGCCGCCTTTTTTAGCAATTAGCGGGAACATGTGACCGGGGTGCACTAAGTCCTCAGGCTTTGCATCATCCTTGACCACGGCCTGAATGGCCTTAACGCGGTCCGATGCGGACACGCCGGTGGTTACGCCTTCAGCGGCATCAATGGAGATGGTAAAGGCAGTACCGTAGGTGGAGGAGTTTTTCTGCACCATTAACGGCAGATTTAAGGCAGCAGCTTTCTCCGGCTCAATGCACAGGCAGACAATGCCGGAACCTTCGCGGACGGTAAAGGCCATTTGCTCAACCGTCATGGTTTCGGCGGCAAAAATCAGATCGCCTTCATTTTCGCGGTCTTCATTATCTACCACCAGCACGCCTTTGCCTTTCTTCATTGCGGCAATAGCGGCCTCTACGCGATCTTCAAAAGTATCGCCGAAGTTTTCAAGTAAGTTACGCTGTGACATGGGGTACCTCAGTGATTGTCTGCTGCGTGACGGGCATTCCGCATCAGGCGCTTCATTTCACGCACCGCCTCGCTAAGACCGGTGAAGATAGCACGCGCAATGATGCTGTGTCCAATATTTAATTCTTCCATCTCCGGGATGGCGGCAATGGCTTCCACATTCTGATAATTAAGTCCGTGGCCGGAATTAACATGCAGACCGCGCGCATGCGCGTAGGATGCCATTTCCTGTAGGATAGCTAAAGCCTCCGCCTGCTCCTTGCCCACGGCATTGGCATAGGTGCCGGTATGAAACTCTACCGTTGGGGCGCCGATAGCGACGGCGGCATCAATCTGTTCTTTAACCGGGTCAATAAACATGGAACAGTTAGTACCGAGCTTGGCTAATTTTTCTACTGCCGCGCCGATACGCTTGCTATCGTGAGCGACATCAAGGCCGCCTTCAGTGGTAACTTCTTCACGGCGCTCGGGGACAAAACAGGCGGCCTGCGGTCGCAGCGCGCAGGCAATCGCTAAAATATCATCAGTGACCGCCATCTCAAGGTTGAGTTTAGTCTTACAGGTCTCACGGATAATGCGTACATCGCGGTCTGTGATGTGGCGGCGATCTTCGCGCAGATGAGTCGTAATACTGTCAGCCCCAGCCATTTCAGCAATGGCGGCGGCGGTGACGGGATCTGGATAAGTAGCGCCGCGGGCGTTACGCACGGTAGCCACATGATCAATGTTGACGCCTAAATAAATCTCACTCATGAAATCTTCCTTGGCAGACGCGGTGTTGCGCTGTTTATAGGTGAAAAGTGCTGCCGCTATTATAGCCTGAGCGTGCACTCAGGCCGCATCAAGTTTACGCCGTTGATTTGAGCCGCGGATTGCGCGGTTCATGGACAAATAAAATGGCAATGAGCGCCAGCATGGTTACCGGGATTGCGATATACAGCAGTGCTGTAATTAAATCGCTGTAGTCAGCTCCTAGTCCGGTCAGCGGAGTTAAGCTAAAGCCTATCGCAAAGCTGAAGCCTAAGATCATGGATCCGGCAAAGGCTGGATGCTGCGGCATTAAGCGCTGTCCCCACACTACGCCTACCGGAATGGCCGCATACATGGCGCCGCCGTTTAAAAAGAGCAGCGCAAGCGAGATAAGTGACATGTCAGGGCCCTGCAAAAAGGTAAAGCTAAACAGGGCTATCAGGCAGTACGAGCAGATAAGAATGCGTCGCAGCGGCCATTTATCGGCCAAGGAGCCTGACACTAAGCCGCCGGCTACTGCACCTACCATGTAGATGACTAAAGCGGTTGCCCCCTCAGCTGTGCTGTAGTTTAGCGATGAGTAGAGCAGCGGCAGAAAGGTGATGAAGGTGCAGTGCGGCCATGAGCGCAAACAGATGGAGAGATTGAGTAGCACATAATCCTTGGAGCCGGCCAATTTGGCAAAGGGGATCTGTGCTGTGGCACTATCATGCTGCAGTTGCCGGTGATGCAGCTTGCGCCTTAACATCAGCAGGCTTACGGCAAAGGCCGGCAGTGCGAGGACTACTAAGTAATCCTCCGACCATATGGCGATAAAGGCGGCTACCACTAAGGGGGCTACCGCGCCGCCGATATTGCCGCCTGCAATATAGATGGAAGTCGCAAGCCCCTTGTTCGTTTGGGGCATAATTGATGGCATCACCCCGGCGCTTAATGGGTGAAAGAAGCCCGAGCATAGACCTGAAATCGTCAGCACGATAAGCAGCAGGGTATACGAATCAAACCAGCTGACGGTACACACTAAAAGTGCGGACAGCGCGATGGTATGCGGCAGAATTAAGGTAATGCGCATTCTGTCTGCCAGTATGCCGATGAGTGGCTGCAGGATGTAGGAGATCACCGAAAAAATGGTGAAGATGAGCGCACTTTGCGAGTATGAAATGTCAAACTGCAGTGCAAACAGCGGCAGCAGTACCGGCAGAATGTGGGTAAAGAAATCGCTCATGAAGTGACCGCAGCTCATGAGGAGCACATTCGGCCAGCCGGGAAGCGGCAGCTGCAAGGTAGCGTTAGCAGGTTTTATCGTCATTACTGCGATACCTTAAGCAGCAGCTGTTGCACTTCTTGCTGCGTGAAATGATAGACTCTCCCGCAGTGCTGACATGTCATATTCATGCCCTGCTTGTCTGCGGCAATATCCTGAAGCTCGCGATGGGACAGACTCATCAGCGCGTTTTCGCAGCGCTCGCGCGAACACACGCACTTAAAGCGCAGCGGCTGTTCCTTCACGGCTTTAACTTCATCATTCCAGTACAGGCGGCGCAGTACTTCGTACAACGACAGCTCTTTTAACTCAGAAAACTTTAAAGTGGACGCGAGCACCGCTAAATGTTCAAGGCTTTCGTCATGATTTTCCGTCTCGGGGATAATCTGTAGCATCAAGCCGCCGGCTATAAGTTCGTGTGCGTCGGCAAAAATAAAGAAGCGGGTATTGAGCTGCTCGGAGTTGCGGAAATAACCTTCCAGCGCCTGCGCGGTATTGTCGCCATCAAGCGGCACTATGCCCTGCCATTTATTTCCGTCTTTGGGAAAGACCGAGATGATAAGCGAGGCTCCCTCCCCGACAGTTTCCTTAAAGCTCTGCTGCGGAGCATAGGTGACGTTGTCCTGTAGCAGCGCCGAGCCGTAAAAGCTTAAGTCCTCATTAATATTGATGAGCGCGTAGCGGATAGCATGTTCGCCGCGACCGCCCTGCACCTGCACCATGATCTGGGCATCGGCTTTTAAAGTGGCGGCAATCAATACAGCAGCCGCCGACAGCTCCAAAAGCAGGGCATTGACGCAGGCGGGATAATGATGCTCAGCCAGTAGCGCTTTAACGCTGTTGTTGAGCTCGCAGATTTCGCCGCGTACGCCATGGCGATTAAATAAAAAGCGCACAACGCTGTCACTGGTATTCTTAGTTAAAAGATCCTGCATATCGGTCATGGTTAATTATCCTATGGTGTCAGCTCACTTTAAGCTGCGGCCGCACTGCCCACGGCGGCGCATACAGCTTAGTACATATTATCCTGCTTGAGTTTAATTAGTGCGCGGCGTTCTTTTTTATTGGGCCGGCTGTCCGGGCGCGGCGGCAGCGCCAGCTGCTTTTCCATGGCGCGCATTGCCTGTAGTTTGGCGCGCCGTTCAAGACTTTCAGGTGTTTCGGCGTACAGCAGTTGCGCCTCCTTGGCAGGTCCGCGCACGGAGCTTAATGCCAGTACCGTCACCTCGCGCCGCTCATTGCCCTGCAGCAGGCGAATCACTGCACCGACTTCTACACTGCGTGAGGGTTTGGCGCGTGCGCCGTTGTAATCGACTTTACCGCCTTCAATCATCTGCCGCGCTAGCGTGCGCGTTTTATAAAAGCGTGCCGCCCACAGCCATTTATCAATGCGTACGCCTTTAGCGCTGTCTTCAGCCGGTGCTGCCATTGCGGTCCTCACTGCATAAACTAAACTGCGGGCTATTGTAACAAATCACACCGTGCCGCCTGCGCTTAGCAGCGCCTTGCTTGCAGGAAATTTTTGCAGGTACTGTCTTGGACAAATGCACTTTAACCTAGGCAAACAGGCTAAAATAAAGCAGTTTAAATTTTGAACAATACGGGACCACACATTATGGCGAAAAAACCATTAGCTCTCATTATCATGGATGGCTGGGGCGACAACCCAGTAAAGGATTTCAACGCAGTAGCCAATGCCAAGACTCCGGTGCTCGACGGTCTGTGCGCGCAGTATGCTCATGTTGACATTAATGCTTCCGGCAGCGATGTGGGCCTGCCCGATGGCCAGATGGGCAACTCAGAGGTGGGTCATACCAATATCGGCGCTGGCCGTGTGGTCTATCAGGAATTAACCCGCATCACCAAGGCGATTGCTGACGGTGATTTCTTTGAAAATCCGGTACTGTGTGCTGCGGTTGATAAGGCGGTTAAAGCCGGCAAGGCGGTGCATGTGATGGGTCTGTGCTCTCCAGGCGGCGTGCACAGCCATCAGGATCATATCCTTGCGATGCTGGAACTTGCGGCTAAGCGCGGTGCAACTAAGCTGTATTATCACGCTTTCTTAGACGGCCGTGACGTACCGCCGCGCAGCGCCATGGAGTACTTCAAGGCCTTTGAAGATAAGTTTGCCGCTTTAGGGGTAGGCCGCTTTGCTACCATCATCGGCCGCTACTTTGCAATGGACCGTGACAATCGCTGGGATCGCGTGCAGCAGGCTTATGATCTGCTGACTGCCGCCAAGAGCGAGTTTGCGCCTTTCCCGTCAGCTGCCGCTGCCTTGCAGGCCGCTTATGATCGCGGCGAAAACGATGAGTTCGTCAAGGCTTCCGTCATCGGTGAAGCAGTGCCGCTGCAAGATGGCGACAGCCTGATTTTCATGAACTTCCGTGCCGACCGCGCCCGTCAGATCACCCGCGCTTTCGTTAATGCGGACTTTGATGGCTTTACGCGTACCTGCAAGCCGGCTTTAGCCGACTTTGTGATGCTTACGGAGTATGCTGCCGACATTAAGACGGCCTGTGCGTTCCCGCCTGAAGATCTGCACAATACTTTAGGCGAGTGGCTGTCCTCGCATGGCAAGACACAGCTGCGCATTTCTGAGACCGAGAAGTATGCCCACGTGACTTTCTTCTTCAACGGTGGTGTGGAGACGGTATTCCCGGGGGAAGATCGGATCTTAATTCCGAGCCCGAAGGTAGCAACTTATGATCTGCAGCCGGAGATGAGCTCGACTGAACTTACTGACAAGCTGTGCGCCGCCATTGAATCCGGCAAGTACGATGTCATTATCTGCAATTATCCAAATGGTGACATGGTAGGTCATACCGGCGTGTTTGAGGCTGCTGTTAAGGCTGTTGAGGCAGTCGATCACTGCATCGGCCGGGTGGTTGAGTCCTTAAATAAGGTCGGCGGCGAGTGTTTAATTACTGCCGATCATGGCAATTGCGAGCGTATGAAGGATTTGACTACCGGTCAGCCGTATACTGCACATACCAATTTGCCGGTGCCCTTCATTTATGTGGGGCGTAAAGCTCACATGCGTGAGGGCGGCAGACTGTGCGACATCGCTCCGACCATGCTCTACTTAATGGGGATGGAAGTGCCTGCCGAAATGACCGGCAAGTCGATTGTTACTTTAGATTAAGTAGATTACGTTAAACTCATTTATGCATACGGGGGTGACTTTTAGGGTTACCCCCGGTTTATGAAAAATTGTTATGGTTCTTGGGGGCAGATAGCCCTCAATTCTTGCCCAGCCGCCATCGCGGTATACTAATTAGCCCCGACTGGTGAAATTTTTCGGTTTTGGATCCCAAATAGTCTTTTTCCCTCCAAAATTAAAGGCGTTTTGCCACAAATGGTCGCTTATGACGCCATTTTTACGTTTTTCTGCACAGATCTCTCCCGTAGCCTCCCGTGAGTATTTTCTGAGATTGTGCGCCAATACTGTCAGCCCGAACTCAATGCACACCTTTTCTAGGCCTTTGAAAAATATGGGCGCGCAATGGGAGTGACTAATAAGTCAAATTTTAAGGATTTTATAAAATTAACAATTTGAAATATAATTAAATTGATTTTATGTTTCTTAATAGAAAGCCCCTTTTGGTCACTCTCTAGTTCACTTTTGCTGCGGATTTGAGCCTTGCCTTGCAGTTAGGCTAAAACTGATGTTGTGAGGCTACCGCAGCACTGCGCACAACCGCGTAGCTCCTAGCGCAGAGTTGATTAAGGCGGCTAAAAGGGGGCGAGAGCTGGCGTTGGCGTGACGCGGTATTGGCCGCAGTCTGTAGGAGAACTGCCGCACCGACTATCACGACGCCGATAAACAACAGTAGCAAGTGCATAAGTCCTTTAGCAATAAGCGCGCTTAGTATCGAGCTTGACGTAAGCTACCGCAAGAAAGCTTCGCAGATAACGGTAGCTGCCGGGGCAGGTGAGGGGCTGGTATCGTAGGGTGCTAGTATAAAGACAGCGGATCGACATCTATGGCAAAGCGCACCCCATTAGCTTTTAACAGCTGCGCTGCCTGTTGCACGATATTTAAAAAGGCATCCAGGCGCTCGCGCGTTGGAGCAAGAACCTGCAGATGAAAATGGTAGCGATTGTGGCGCTTTTCAATTTTGTCGGAGATCACGTTGCCCAAGGTAAGATCGGCAAACTCCGGCAGGCGCGGGCGCAGCAGATTTACTAAATCTAATAAAAAGCGATGGGCTTTATCACGCAGCGGGCTGTTAGACAGCAAAAAGGCTTGCTCACGGTAAGGCGGCAGCTGCAGAGTCGCGCGTTGCGTCAGCAGCTCGTCGGCTAATTCTAAATAAGCTAGCGCCGGATCAATTAACTGATGCAAGAGCCGATTATCCGGATGGTGGGTTTGAATAATCACCCTCCCGGGCTTGTTGGCCCGTCCAGCGCGCCCTGCGACTTGGGTGAGCAATTGGGCGGTATATTCCGGCGCGCGGAAATCATCGGAGAACAGGCCGCCGTCAATATCCAAAATACCGACTAAGGTGACGTCAGGAAAATCATGCCCCTTGGCCAGCATCTGGGTTCCGATGAGAATTGAGCTGTGACCGCTACGCACACGCTGCAGGTGAGCCTCTAAGTCGTCTTTGTTTTTTACGCTGTCGCGGTCAATGCGTTCAATGCCTTCATCCGGATAGCGCAGCTGTAAAAAAGCTTCGACTTGCTCGGTACCAAAGCCGTTATCCATCAGCTGCAGGCTGCCGCAGTGCGGACAACGCTGCGGCAGCGGCAGACGAGTATCGCAGATATGACATTTAAGTCGTCCTTCAGCGCGATGCACGGTAAGCGGATTGTCGCAGTGCGGGCAGGTGAGAATTGTGCCGCAGTGGTGACAGATGAGCTGATGCGCATAGCCGCGGCGATTTAAAAATAGCAGTACCTGATTGCCTTTAGCCGTTTCGGCACCAATCTCATCTTCTAAGCTACGCCCAATCCCGGTTTTAAGCCCCGGCGACAGCGGCTCTGAGCGCAAGTCAATTAAAGAGAGCTCAGGTAGCGTCGCCGGACCTGCTCGGCGAGTGAGCGTCAGCAGGGTACACTGCTCCTGTTTGACCGCATACAGACTTTCCACTGCGGGGGTCGCAGAGCCGAGTATTAGGGGACAGTTATTATCGCGTGCGCGCTGATATGCTAAGGTGCGGGCGTGATAGCGCAGCCCGTCGCCTTGCTTAAAGGAGCTGTCATGTTCTTCATCGAGCACTATCAGGCCTAAGTGCGGCAGTGGAGTGAACAGTGCTGAGCGCGTGCCAATCAGGATAGCGGCACCGCCTACTTTGCAGGTTAAATAAGCATTCAGACGCGCTTTATCGCTAAGCCCTGAGTGCAGCAGCACTACCGGTACATTAAAGCGGGCATAAAAACGCTCGACAGTCTGCGGGGTAAGCGCAATTTCCGGTACTAAGACTAAGGCGCTGCGTCCTAGCTCTAGCGCTGCGGCGATAATATGCAGATAGACTTCAGTTTTGCCAGATCCGGTTATGCCGTAAAGCAGAAAGCTATGAAAGGTGCCTAAAGCGGTGCAGATGGCATCAGCGGCCGCTTGTTGTTCGGGATTTAGCTCAAATCCCGGGCTTTTTAACACTGCCGCAGTTGTTTCCTGCCACGCTTGCAGGGTAAGGCAGACTTCTGTATCTTCAGCAAGGCCGCGGCGCACTAAAGCGCGCATTGCAGTTGCGCTAAAGCCGCGATCTTTAAGCTCCTGCTTGAGCAGGGGGCGCTCGGATGCGTGCAACAGCTCAAGCAGACGCCGCTGCTCGGGAGATTTAATTTTAGGTAGTGGCTGTACGCACGCTTTTGCGCTTAGCTTGAGGGCTGGACTTGCACTGAAGGCTGCAGCTTGCCCGGCGCGCAGGAGCGCCGGCAGCGCGGTAAAAAAACATTGCCCTAAAGGATAATGATAATAAGCAGCGGCGAAGCGACACAGTGCCAAGATGTCGTCAGGGAACAGCGCCGTATCATCAATGAGCGTGGCAGGCTTGAGTGCCGACGCGACTGAGGACTGCAGCGGCTGCACCTGCACAATAATGCCGAGATTGTCGCTGCTGCCACCTAGCGGTACTTTAACCCGCGCGCCGATGGCAGGACTCTGTCCGGGGCGGAGGGTGAGAGTATAGCTGAAGGGGGTAGGCAGTGGCCTTTCAATAAGAACAATGCTGACTTGATATTCCATGCGATGTGCCTTGCGGCAGCTGCGGGCTTAAGCTACCTGCGCTTAGGGCTGCCGCCTTCCTTTTACTGTAATGAAAACTGCTAATTTAGCTCTTGTCAAGCGTCAGCGTTTTACGTAAAATTGTTCGCCGTATTTTTCCATTGTCCGCGTGTGGTATTTCGGCGCAGCTGCGGCTGAAGTGGCGACACGCATTGAGGTTATCATGAAAGAAAATATTCATCCTAAGTATGAGGAAGTGACCGTACGTTGCTCTTGCGGTAACACCTTTAAGACCCGTTCGACCTGCTGCCACGACATCGACATCGAAGTGTGCTCTAAGTGCCATCCGTTCTATACCGGCAAGCAGAAGATTGTCGATACCGGCGGGCGCGTGGAAGCCTTCAACAAGCGCTTTGGCATGCTGGCCAAGGCTCGCGCTGCGCACAAGGCCGCTGCCAAGTAATTTTGGCGCTTATGCATCAGCCTTGATAAAGCCCGGTGCGTCCGGGCTTTATCGCATCTGCCGCAAGCTTGATTTTCTTTGCGCAAAACGTAAAGGTTTACGTAATTCTTCCCCAGATTTTTCTTCTGCAAAACAAAGTTTCTGTAATGTTCAAGCGCAAATTGCGCACCTATGTTGCAATGTTGTGACGTATTTCGCTATTTTTAGTTGAGAGCTCTGTGTCCCATTTCAAATTGCGTTATCATCGGGAGCGTAGATTTTTAGATAAAACACTATGCCAAGAATCTTTAAGGGGGACACCTTGGATCATCAACAGCTACATGATGCCGCTCTGGCTTATCATGAAAACCCGGTTCCGGGAAAGATCAAGATTGTAATTACTAAACCTGCCGAGACGGCAACCGATTTAACTTTAGCCTACAGCCCGGGCGTTGCTGAACCGGTGCGTGAGATTGCTAAGAATCCGGCCGATGCTTATCGCTATACGGGTAAGGGCAACAGTGTCGCTATTATTTCCAACGGTACTGCGATTTTAGGTCTAGGCAATTTAGGCCCGCTGGCTTCAAAGCCGGTAATGGAAGGCAAGGCTCTGTTATTTAACCGTTTTGCCGGTATTGATGCGATTGACATTGAAGTTAAACATGACAATGTTGAAGAGTTCATTAAGACCGTTGAGTGCATTGCCGATACTTTCGGCGGCATTAATTTAGAGGATATTAAGGCTCCGGAATGCTTTGAGATTGAGCGTGAGCTCATCAAGCGCTGCAAGGTGCCGGTATTCCATGACGATCAGCATGGCACGGCTATTGTGACGGCAGCCGGTATCCTCAATGCACTGCAGCTGCAGGGCAAAAAGATTGAGGACTGCAAGATTGTTTGCGTCGGCGCAGGTGCTGCCGGTATTGCCTGCTCTTCACTGCTGATTGCTTGCGGTGCTGACAAGCAGAAGTTCTTCATGGTAGATCGTCACGGTGTGATCAGATCGGATCGCCCGCAGTACAACAATGGTGAGAAGCCGAAGTTTATTAATGACGCAGGTCCTAAGACCTTAGCGGAAGCCTGTGATGGTGCCGATATCCTGTTAGGCGTGTCTGGCCCGGGTCTCATCACGGATGATGAGGTCAAGCACCTTGCCCCTAAGGCGGTGGTCTTCGCCTGCTCTAATCCGGATCCGGAAGTGGATCCTGAAGTGGTCAAGCGTCTGCGCCCGGACATCATCATGGGTACTGGCCGTTCGGATTACCCGAATCAGATCAACAATGTGCTGTGCTTCCCGTTCTTGTTCCGCGGTACGCTGGATGTGCGTGCTACCTGCATTAATTTAGAGATGAAGAAGGCGGCTATGAACGCTATTCGTCTGTTGGCGCAGGAGCCGGTGCCGGAGGAAGTGGTCAAGGCAGCTCAGGTCGATCACTTAGAGTTCGGTCCGGATTACGTGATCCCTAAGCCGATGGATCCGCGCCTGTTAAAGCGCGTGTCGCGTGCTGTCGCTCAGGCTGCCGTGGATTCTGGCGTGGCGCAGATCCCGATGCCGGAGCATTACATGGAATAAGCGCATTCGGGCTTAACAAAACGCCCGCCGCAGCGCGGCGGGCTGAAGCTGCGGGCGTCTTTTAGTCATAAAGGCGCCCGCGGTGTTTTTTCCGCTCAGCGCTTTAATAAGAGCACGCCGCTTTCTAAATGCGGGGTATATGGGAATTGATCAAAGAAGCTGAGTTTGACTATCTTATGGGTCTGTCCTAAGACCTTTAGATCAAGAGCTAAAGTTTGCGGATTGCATGAAATATAGATAATGCGTTCAAATTGCGCAGCAAAATGCAGCGCAGCGTCATCTTGTATGCCGGCGCGCGGCGGATCTACCAGCAGCGTGGAGAAATGATAATCCTCAATCGCGATGTCTTGCGCTAAAAGACGGCGGAAGGGGCGCTCACGCGCAATGGCACTGGCCGCTTCATGCGCGCTTAAACGGCATAATTTGACATTGTGAAGATCATTTAAGGCAAGATTGCGCAGCGCAGTCTGCGTAGGAACACGTCCCACCTCAGTGGCCAGCACTTTAGTAAAAAGATCGGCCAGCGCCACAGTAAAAGTACCCGAGCCGCAGTAAAGCTCAAGTAAATCACGCGGATTGTCGGTAGGTACGCACGAGCGGGCAAAATTGAGCATCGCCTCACAGGCGGCTGCATTGGGTTGACTGAAGGTGCCTTCCACTTGATAGAGCTTTACCGCACGCCCGTCAAGTGCATAGTGTTCACACACATCCTCGCGCTTACAGACAATTTTCTGTTTGCGCGCGCGTGCTACCAGATCAACGTTAAGGCCGGTGGCGCGCAGTTGCTGGCGCAACGTAGCTAGCTTTTCGGCAAAACTTGCATCGAACTTGCGGTGGTAGTTGAGCGCAATAATGAGTTGCCCATCCTGTGCACATAAAAAGTCAGTTTGAAATAGACCTTCAAGCATCTCCTTATCATCTTTAAGCGCCGCATGCAGAGATACCATCCCCTGATTGATGGCCATATGGGCACCGCTGAAAGTGTCGAGCAGTACCCGTTGCTTGGGTTGAGTCTTGGGGATGAACATGGCGTATTTAAAATCATGCTCCTCTTTATAAAGAGCAAATTCACAGCGCATGCGGTAATGCGTCGGCGGGGAAGGAACTACCTGCGGCTTAGGCAGGGGCAGGCCCGCTTGCGCTAGGGTGGTGTAAGCTGCGGCAATTTTTTCAGCTAAATACTGCTCGTAGCGAGCAGGATCGGTGGTGCCGATTAAGGTTGGGAGCATGTGAAGTCCTGCCTAAAGATGGTTTGACGGTTTGCTATACTTAGCGCGCGGCCGTAGGCCGGGGCTTATTGTGGGCAAATTGTAGAGCAAAACAGGAGATAAACAAGTGCAGGCGCGAGTTTTGTTTTTTGACTCCGGCATGGGAGGACTTACGGTACTGACTGCCACCCGTAAATTGTGTCCTGAGCTTGAGCTTGCTTATCTATTTGACAATGCCTGCTTCCCTTACGGCGATAAAAGTGAGGATTTTTTAATAAGGCGCGTCGGCAAGCTACTGACGTTAGCTTATGCGGCTCTGCGCCCTGATCTCATTGTGATTGCCTGCAATACTGCAAGCACCGTAGCATTGCCGACAGTGCGGCAGCAGTTAAACCTGCCGATCGTCGGGGTAGTGCCGGCGATTAAACCGGCTGCAGCATTAAGTAAACGCAAGATAATTGGTCTTTTAGCGACGCCTGGCACCGTAAAGCGGCAGTATACCGAGGAATTAATTGAAAATTTTGCTGGGGATGAAAAAGTGCTACGCATCGGCACCACTAAACTGGTGGAAATTGCCGAGGATAAGCTACAGGGGAAGGCTCCACAGCTTAATGAAATTGCGCTGGTGTTAAAGCCGTGGCTGAATTTGCCGCCTGTCGAGCGTCCGGATGTAGTAGTTTTAGGCTGCACGCATTATCCGTGGTTGCGTGAGGAGATTGCTACTGTGTTAGGTCCCGAGGTTACTTTAATTGATTCGGGTGCTGCTGTGGCACGGCGGGTGCAGAGTCTGCTGCAAAATCAGGTGGCGCCATCCCATGCTGTAGCAGCCGGGAGCTGTGCGCTCTACTGCACTAAGCTTGATGCTTCTTTGCAGGCACGGGTCGCAGCTTTAGCTCCGTGGGGGATCAGTCGTATTCAGCTGTTACCGGGAATTAATGCGCAGGATTAACTATGAACTACCTACGCACTGATGTGTGAGTTTTTGCACGGCCGATATCTCACTTTTTTAGTAAACTGCTGCAGCAGGGCGCTTACGGGCATGTCCGCAATGCCCGCATTCGATAGGAGCAAAGAGCTCGCTTCTGAATGCTTGGGCTGTATGGTACCGCCGCAAAAGTGTGGTACCAATCGCTTACTTCCTCTAGTTTTCGCAAGGGCCATTACGCGGCATTAGTTAAAAGAAGTAGCTTGGCGCTTATGGCTAAACGGCGGGAAAATCTCCGCTCCCCCTTTAGCTGACCGTTTTCTTCGGCATTTCCCTTTTAGAGTGTAGGTTGTGGCGCCGCCATATCAACGTTTAATGATAAAAATGTGAGATAAATCACATATTTGTGAGTGAAGTTTTAGTAGTATTGAAGATCCCGGCGCAATTATTTTTAAAAATTTTGTAAAAAATATTTGACAGCTGGAAAATTTTCTATAAAATGTGCAC
>CALXOV010000064.1 GCA_944390105.1 uncultured Succinivibrionaceae bacterium | reverse complement strand
CTCGCTATTCAATAATAGTTATCAACTTCCGTCAAATTCACTTAATAAAGCCAGCTGACGCTGGCCTCCACTAAAACACAATCCTTTCATTAGGTCGTTGTGAGCAGGGCCTCATGGTGTTTTTTTTACCGCCTAGGGCAATTGATGCATTGATTGTCGTCTAGTTCAGGGCAAGTTGTGTTTCGATAATGTAAAGAGAAAAATTGGACTGCTACAAATGCTACTGCTCTTGTGCAGTAAAATAAGCGCATATATTGGCTAAAGTTAGCTGTCGACGCGCAGTGTCGCTGATGGCAGATAAGATGTAGTCTCTATGGTGACATTAATTTGGCAGACCTCGCTTCTAGGCGGAGCTGGAGCTGTACTGCGCTTTCTGATTCTGCAGGCCTGTGCGCCCGTTAGTACGCGTTTTCCTTTAGGTACGCTGATAGTAAATATTATTGCCTGCTTAGGCGGCGGGGTATTTGCAGGTCTAGATCTCAGCACAAGTCAGCAATTATTGCTCATCGGCGGTCTGATTGGCGGTTTGGGAACACTGTCATCAATTTGCTCAGATAGTATTAACCTCCTGCGGGCGCGGCAGTTTGCGTCTACACTGGCATATCTGCTGCTGTCGGCTCTGTGCGGTCTGATTGCGGCGGCTGCAGGCCTTAGCATTGGTAGGGCGGCGGCATGAAGCAGCAGCTGTTTTTATATGCTGCGGTGGCGGTCGGCGGTGCGGTTGGAACCTTGGTGCGCTTGATGGCAGCAGGCAATCTTCTCACTTATCTGCTGGTGCCTAATCTGCTGGCTTGCTTGCTGATGGGGATGTCATGCTGTCTGCTGTCGCGTTTTAAATTGCCGGAGCTGTATCGGCGAGGGGTGAATGCAGGCTTTTTAGGCGGTTTGTCCACCTATGCCGCCCCGGTCTTAGTACACCTTGTTGACGGGGCGGTAACCTTTGTCAGTTTTGTCGGCGTCATCTGCGAGCTTTTAGCCTATCTGGGCGTCAGTGCGCTGGGCTGGTGGCTTGCTGCTTGGCTGCTGAGCCTGCGTCAGCGTTGTACCCGTCTTTAGCTTTCAAGTTTGCGCTTAAGATACTGAATGGCATCAATCATGGTGGTTGTGTCGGTTGCTGATGAGGCCGAGGTTACATATTTAAGTCCATCATGATCACCGCCTAAAATTTCGCCGTAGGCGGTAAGCGGCAGGACCTGTCCTTTAAGGCGCAGTCCGTAGGCCTTAAGTTCGCGGCATACTGCGACGGTATACTCCGCACCGGTGCTATAGACCGCCTTAAAGTCCTGACAGCGGGTTAGCACTTGCTGAGCAATTTCACCATAGGCTGCGGAAATGATATCAATGGCTTCATAGCGCGTACGGTTGGTATTTTTCAGTAGGGTGTAGAAATCCTCAATTTGCTGTGTGCTGGCGCCTAAATTATCGGAAATTGCGCAGGATACATTGTATTCTGCCGCCTGCAGTACAATTTCATTGACCACCCGTTCAATTTCACTGGCGCGTCGTTGATTGTCCTGTAATAGCTCTAAATTTTTCACCGGGACTAAATGCACCTTTTCGTTAAGCCGCAGGAGCTCAACTTGGGCTGAGATAAGCGGATTGCTGCCGCCCACTAAGCCGAAGATGCGCGGATGGCGCACTGTACTGACGCGCTCACGCATGGCTTTGCGCGCTAAGGTCGCAGTAAATGGGCCTGGGTCTACCGCGAGGAATTTAATTCCGGAGGACAGCACGGCATCGGCAATCATATTGATGTCCTCCTGCGAGGTGCAGTCCAGCACAATGGCGCGTACGCCGTCTGCGGCTAATTCTTGAAAGCGCTTGGCAAGATAGGCATGACCGTGCAGCAACTCCTTTAAATGCAGCGCCTGCGCTGGGTAGCGGAATTTTTCGGTAAAGAGATCGGCCACGCGGCCACTGGCCTGCGGCTGAAAATCATCCTGCCCCACAATGGTTTTCTGTACCGGCCGACCGTCCATCAGAATATAACCGCCGACATTGGAGCGATGCAGCGCCGGGAAGGCCGGTACCACAATGGCTACGCGATCTTTATCGCCTAAGGCATCAAGCATCGCCTGCGTCTCAGAGCAGGTATTGCCGCGCATGGCGGGGTCAATGCGCTTGGCGTAGATTTTTACCTCAGGCTTGCGCAATAGGCGGGCTGCATAGAAGACTAACTGGTAGCTTTGTTCAGGGGTTAAATTGCGGCTGTTGGTGGAATAGACGAGGCAATCAAAATCATTGATGGCTGGCTCTTTTAAGGCCTGCGAACTGATAAGCGAGCATACCGAGCTTTGATTTTTTTCCAAAAGCGCGCCAACTGAGCTGCCGCCGGTAATTTCATCTGAGATCACAACGCACTGCACCATATTCTTGTATCCTTTATCCTCTATGCTTGTTATGTTTTTGTTGCTATGCTTTGCCGAGCTTTAACGCCATGTAACTAGGCTAAGGTGGCGATGCGCGCGCGCAGCATCAATACGCTTGATGGCGCTACGGAAATTTCATCAACACCAAGCTCAATCAATTTGTGGGTAAATCCTTCATCGGCAGCTAATTCACCGCATACGCCGACCCAAATGCCATGGCTATGCGCATTGTCAATCGTCATCTTAAGCAGACGAATTACCGCATGATGATACGGATTTAAAAAGCGTCCAACCTCGGCATTTTGCCTGTCGACAGCTAAAGTAAACTGCGTTAAATCGTTGGTACCGATGCTAAAAAAATCTACCAAAGGCGCCAATTCATCAGAAATAAGCGCGGCAGCTGGGGTTTCAATCATGATGCCCTTTTCCATGTGCTCATTAAAGGGAATTCCCTCACTGCGCAGTTCATCCTCGGCCTCAGCACAAATTTTAAGACAGCCCTTTACTTCATCGACAGAGGTGATCATCGGAAACATAATGGCAAGATCTCCGTAAGCCGAGGCCCGCAGCAGCGCCCGCAGCTGCGTTTTAAAAATCTCCGGATGGGCCAGGCAGATGCGCACCGCGCGCATGCCCATGGCTGGATTTTCTTCGTGCTTTAACATAAAGTAGTCGGCGGTCTTATCTGCGCCGATGTCCATGGTGCGGATAATGAGCTTACGCCCTTCTAAATCCTGCGCAGCTTCGCGATAGACTTTAAACTGTGACTCTTCATCAGGATAGTCCTTGGCATGCAGATAAATATATTCACTACGAAAGAGGCCCACTCCTTCTGCATCGGAGGCTTTAACTAAATCAATATCTTCGGACGAGCCAATATTGGCGTAAAGATGAATACGTCTACCGCTTAAGGTGCGAGTTTCCTTACCGCGAAAGAGTTCAAGACGGGCGCGCAGCGCATCTTCTGTGCGCTTGCGTTCACGGTAATGGCGCTGCAGCTCGTCATCTGGGTCAATGTAGACCACGCCGGCGGCACCATCGACAATGACCCACTGTCCTTCAAGACTTTCATTTAAGGCATCTCCCATTGAGATCACGGCAGGAATGCCCATGGTGCGGGCAAAAATTACCGTATGCGAGCGCGCAGACCCGGCCGAAGTCAGAATGCCGACCACCTGATCTTTATCAAGCTGTACCGTTTCGCTGGGCGCAAGATCATCGGTGGCCAGAATCAGCGGTTCATTGCCGTATTTTTTGAGTTGATGGGGGGAGGTAATGCCTTTTTGCGCTAGCAGAACTTGTACTACGCGGCGCGAGACATCAAGCACATCGGCCGCCCGGCCCTGCATGTACTCATTATCCATGTTAGAGAACATCTGAGCAAAGCGCGTGGCGACCTGATCGACCGCATATTCGGCATTGCATTGCTCGGTGACGATTAAACGCTCAATCTGCTCAACGTAATCGGGGTCATCTAGCATCATCTGATGGATTTGGAAGATAACCGCGTTTTGTTCGCCTAATTTTTCCAGCGATGCTTCATACAGCTGGCCTAGCTGGGCAATAGCTTCGGTACGCGCCTTGGTAAAGCGCTCGACTTCTGCTTGCGCATCATTGACCGTAATTTTTTCTTCAGGGGCAGCTTGGCGCTTTAAAAAAGATACCCGGCCAAAGGCGATGCCGCGGCTGGCGGGGGTGCCAAGCAGGGCCACGGCATGCGCTGCCGCATTAGCCTGTATGGTGGGGCTGAGTTCGGAGGTATTCTGCTCTGTCATGTTTTGTCTGCCTGCAGTCTGTGCACACCTAGCCCGGCCGCCGCATGGTGGAGGTCGGTGCGTCGAACTTTAAAATAATAAACGAAAACAGTGAATTTAGCGTCTTTTGCGGCAGCTCTTTGTGAGATTGGGCATTTTTTCACAGTCTTTATGGTGCAAGGTGATAGAATAGCCCGCAGTTTTTTCAGGCTTTATACAGGATTTTGTTCCATGGTGGTGAAAACTCGTTTTGCTCCGTCGCCTACCGGTTATCTGCATGTGGGCGGCGCCCGTACCGCGTTGTTTTCTTGGCTGTATGCCAAGCACTGCGGCGGTCAATTTGTGCTGCGCATTGAGGATACCGATCGCGAGCGCTCTACTCAGCCGGCGATTGATGCCATTATCGAGTCGATGCAGTGGCTGAATTTAGCGTGGGATGAGGGGCCATATTATCAGACTAAGCGCTTTGATCGCTACCGTGAAGTGATTGATAAGCTATTGGCTGAGGGTAAGGCCTACAAGTGCTATTGCTCTAAAGAACGCTTAGAGAAAATGCGTGAAGAACAGATGGCGCACGGCTTAAAGCCGCGTTATGACGGGCATTGCCGCGACAGTCATGAAGAGCACAGCCCGGATGAGCCGTACGTGGTGCGCTTTAAGAACCCGACTGAAGGAACGGTGGCTTTTGACGACATGGTCAAGGGACACATTGAGTTCTCCAACAGCGAGCTTGATGATTTCATTATTCAGCGCTCCGATGGCACTCCGACCTATAATTTCTGCGTGGTAGTGGACGATGCCGATATGGGTATTACTCACGTTATCCGCGGCGATGATCATGTCAATAATACCCCGCGGCAGATTAATCTGTATAAGGCTTTAGGCGCTCCGGTGCCGGTGTTCTGTCATGTGGCGATGATTTTAGGTGATGACGGCACTAAGCTGTCCAAGCGCCACGGCGCGGTGAGCGTGATGCAGTATCGCGAGGATGGTTATCTGCCGCAGGCGCTCGTCAATTATTTAGTGCGTTTAGGCTGGTCGCATGGCGATCAGGAAATTTTCAGCGTGCCGGAGATGATCGAGTACTTCTCACTAGATGCCATCTCCAAGAGCGCCTCAAGCTTTAATACCAAGAAGCTCGATTGGCTTAACGCCCATTACATGAAGACCCTGCCGATTGAAGAAGTGGCCGCTGAGCTTGCTTGGCATTTAGAGCGGCTACAGGCTGACCTTAAGGCAGGCCCTGATCCTAAGCTGGTGGTTAAGGCCTATGCTGAGCGTACCCATACCTTAAAGGAAATGGCGGCAAAGGCCCTGTGCTACTATCAGGACTTTGCAAGCTACGATCCGGCTGGAGTTAAAAAATGGATCAAAGAAGGTTCAGTTGATGTGCTCAAGGCCGCCCTGGAAATCTTAACTGCAGCTCCGGCATGGGAGGCACAGCCTTTAGATGAGGCGCTGTCAGATTTGGCCAAGCGCCTTGAAATTGGCATGGGCAAAGTTGGGCAGCCGCTGCGTTTAGCGCTGACCGGTACCGCCACCTCTCCGGGCATCGGCGATACCTTAGTGCTGTGCGGTCGTGAGCGCAGTCTGCAACGTATTGCTGCCGCGATTGCTTATTTCTCCGCTTAAGTGCATTTGCCTGCGGCTTAAAGCCGTTTCAGCCGCCTTGGTTGGCGGCTGAAGTGTGCGCCACATCATAAAGTTGTCAGATCTATTCCCCGCAAAACGCAGCGCTTACTTTAATTCATCGCGACAAAACACTATACTGCGCTCACATTAATCGTTTGCACTAAATATTATCTGCTCTATGCCACAGGCAGGGTAAGGGTGAGTTATGTCAAGCATGCGCATCAGCACTTCCGAGCTTGTACGCCGCTACTGTGTACTGTTTAGCGCCTTAATAGTCGGCGCCTTTGGGGTGACTTTAGTAACGCGCTCTACCTTAGGCGTAAATTCGGTGGCCTGTTTTTCCTACGTCAGCTCAGTGTATTTCCCGGTTACCATGGGTATGGTGACGATCGCATTTAATGCCTGTATGCTGCTGGGACAATGGCTGATTTTTACCAAGGAACAGCGGCGCAGCGAGCTTATCAATCTGTTGCTACAAGTGCCGGTTATCATGGTGTTTGGTCTGATGGTTGACGTGTGGATGTATCTGACGCGCGACTTAATTCTTGACGCTTACTGGCAGAAAATGGTGGTGCTCTTAGTAGGATCGCTGATTATTGCGCTGAACATTGCCCTGCAGGCTATCGCCTCGGTATCCATGCTCGCTTGTGATGCCTTTGTACGTTTTTTAGCGCAGCGCATACAGCATCGTTTAGGCTCCGTCAAATTGTGCTATGACCTCTTGTTGGTGGCTAGTGCGGCGGCGATGAGCCTTATCTGTTCGCATTTTAGCGAAATTGTTGGCATTCGTGAGGGCACGGTGATCGGTGCGATCATTGTCGGTCCTTTAGTGCAAGTGTGGCTGTCGCGCCTTGTTTTTGTCAAACGCTGGTGTCAACACTCAGCTGTTGCCTCGTGAAATTTACAGAAAACGCGCGCGGTGCGGCGCTTTTTGTTACAATCGGCGGCGCCTGCGCCCTTGGGTAGGTCGCAGCTTCTTAAGGAGACGAGGACAGCAGTGAGCACGGGCGAAAATTCTCAACAGCTTAAAGTTCAGTTTAAAACGGCAACCGATGATGATGCTGGGCAGCGTTTAGATAATTATTTAGCGCGTACCTTAAAAGGGGTGCCGCGCTCAATGATTTACCGCATTCTGCGCCGCGGCGAGGTACGGGTTAATAAGGGACGGGTCGGCCCCTCGTATAAGTTGCAGTTAGGCGATGAAATCCGCATTCCGCCAGTGCGCGTAAGTGCTGGACCAGTGACCATTCCTTCATCTAATTTGCATTTGGTGCAGGATTTGGCTGCGCGCATTTTGTACGAAAATGAAGTCTTCTTGGTGGTCGATAAGCCGGCCGGCATTGCTGCACATGGCGGTAGCGGGATTGAGTTTGGACTGATTGAAGCGCTACGTGCGTTACGTCCGGAACAATCTTTTTTAGAGCTGGCGCATCGTCTTGATAGAGAGACTTCAGGCTGTCTGATCGTCGCCAAGCGCCGTGCTGCGCTACGCAATTTGCATGAACAGTTTCGTCAGCGTGTGGTCAAAAAGCGCTATTTAACCTTAGTCCCGGGCTACTGGGACCGTCGGCAGCAGCTAATTGAAGCGCCGTTAAAGCGCAATGAGCTACGCTCGGGCGAGCGTATGGTGGAAGTCAATTTCCGCGAAGGCGCTCCTAGCGCAACCTCATTTGACATTGTAGAGCTGCTTGATGATGCAACGCTCCTTGCAGCGATGCCGCATACTGGGCGTACGCATCAGATTAGGGTGCATTGCGCGTACGCTCGCCATCCGGTGGGCGGTGATGTGAAATATGGCGATGATGCTTTTAATGCGCGGCTGCGTGCTTTGGGTTTAAAGCGTATGTTTCTGCACGCCTTTCGCATTAGTTTTGAAGACCCCAACTCCGGGCGTTTGCTGAAAATTGAGGCGCCGCTACCGCCTGAGCTGCAGGCTGCGGTTGATAAGCTGCGCCGCCGTGCAGCAAATTAAAGCTTTTTCTTGAGGATCCTTCTTCAAGGTGAGCATAATTTAGCTTCCCTGCAGGAGTTGTGCCCTTATTGTGGGCGTTGCGTGTTTACCTGCAACAGCGTGGATTAAGGATTAAGATTTCATGGAGCAGAACTCTTTTGTGTACGGGCGGCGCGATCTGACCTGTGATTTAAGCTTCAGCCCGTTTAAAGGCGCGCTGCGCGCCGTCGCGTTTGATCTTGATGGTACGCTGTGCGACAGCATTGGGCAGATTGTGCAATGTGCGCGCTTATCCTTTGCTGCGCTGAAATTGCCTTGTCCGGATGAATTGGCGATTAAGGGGATTATCGGCAAGCGCCTGCAGGAGGGCTTAGAGTCACTACTGCCGCCTAATCTTGCCAGAGAGCGTGGCGATGAGCTGACGCGTGTCTATCGGGAAATTTTTGCCGAACTGCCGGAAATTCGTGAAACGCGGTTGTTTCCGTGGGTGCCTTCGCTGCTGGCGCATTTAAAAGATCATGGATTGAAAATTGCTTTTGCCTCAGGAAAATCGCGTCGTGGCATTGAACGCTCGTTACAAGAAAGCATTTTAGGAGATTACTGCTGCACTTTCTGCGCCGGGGATGAGGTTCCCTCCAAGCCGCATCCTGCCATGGCGCAGGTGGTAGCACAACGTCTGCGTTTGGCGCCGTGGATGATTTTAGGCGTCGGCGATGCGGGCATGGATGTGCAGATGTTCCAGCACGCATCGTGCGTAAGCTGCGGCGTGGCCAGCGGCGTGTGGAGCTCTGATGCGCTGCTGACCTTAAGACCTAATCTGTTGCTGCCGCATGCAGGCTGGCTGTGTGACTTTATTTAGCAGGATCACAGTGCATGTAATTGACAGCGGCGCGGGCGCTGATGAAAAGCGGTAGATCCGGCACTATACGCTCGGGAAAGACTAAGGCATCAATGCGGCATTTCCCGTTCCCTTGAATAGCGTGCAGTTGCGCTTTTGTGTAATACACCGAATCTTCCACGTGCAGATCTAAGATCAGCGCTAAATTGCGTGCGGTCAGATAGAAACTGCCGCGGCTGTCAAAGCCGCTGCGCGCCACTGGAATATCGGTAATGACAAGCGGCAGACGCATTATCTCGGGTATCAGCGAATTTAATGCTTTTTTATCAATAAAGTCTTTAAGTTGGGCAAAGCTGAAATACAGCCCTGCATAGGTAGCGCTGTGGGCGTTGGTATTAAAGACTATCTGATCTTGCCCGCTGCTGTAATTTGCTATGCTAAGGACGCCGAGCATCTGTTGCCCAATGGGTCCTTTAAGCCCTAAGGAGTCTGCCGGGAAGACGGCGGTGGAGCTTTGATAGAGTTTGTGCAGGCGATTGCGGGTCTGAACCTCTCGCGTGATCTCGTAGCGCAGGCTGTCATCAAAGGTTTCATGGGGCTCAAGCACCACTTGATTTAAGGCAAAATGCCCGCTTTGATAGGGGGTAGTCAGTTCATAGGCCGACGCGCTGCTGCACAGAGCGCACAAGGCAAACAGAGCTATACATTTCTTAAAAACCACAGGCAACATGGAAAAACCTCGTAAAAACCGCTTCATTTGTCCAGTATAGCCCAGTAGGTAGGGGGCAGCAGTTTTTTTCGTTATAATGCCCTGACACTAAAAAGGCTAATGCTGTAAAAAGCTGAAGCAAGGAGGACACTGATGAGCGATCTTAATTTACCCTTAGGTGCGGCCATTGATCTGCCGGCTTTGTGCAAAAGCGACTGCAGCTATCGCTTAACGCTGCCGCGGACGCTTTTTACTAGGTTGCAAGATAGCTGTGCGCAGGTCTGCTCCGATGCCGCACTCAGTGTGCATTTTTATCGCGATCTGCAGGGCCTTAATACTTTAGAGGGTACAATCTGCATTACCGTGGAGCTTATCTGCGAGCGCTGTCTGCAGCCTTATCGCCACACCTTAAACGCAGCCTTCAAATCAACCTGTGACCTTGCTAAAGTCAAAAGCCTCAAGCTTGAGGATAAAGTTGATGTGGTGGATCTGGATGATAAGGGGGAGCTTGCGTTTTATGATTATTTAGAGGATTGCCTGTTGCTGGAGTTGCCGTTGGTGCCGCGCCATGATAATGAGGACGAATGTGGCATGCAGGGCAATGAATGGGCTTATGGTGCCGATGAAATGCCGCCGGTGGAAAATCCTTTTGCGGCACTTAAAGATCTGCAGCTTAAATCCTAATGCAAGCGGTCTGCGCGCCTATTGAATTTTAATTCCGGATCAGTATAATGGCGCGTGGTAATGCGCAGGGGATTACTGTTTGTGCTGTAAGTGCAGCGCCTATCCTCAATGTAGCAACAGAATTGATTTCCAGATTAAAATAGCGGGGGGCTAAGTTTTCTCCGCAAGTTGAGCTAATTTTAGGAGACTTGAAATGGCCGTTCAACAGAATCATCAGTCCCGTTCACGTCGCGACAAGCGTCGTACTCATGACGCTTTAACCGCCCGTCAGCTGTCGGTGGACGCAGTATCCGGCGAGACCCATATTCGTCATCACGTTACCCCTAATGGCTACTACCGCGGGGTCAAGGTGGTGGATGTCAAAGGCGCTGACGAATAATTTGCACCTTAATTTAACTTAAGGAAAGCGGGGCATTCCGGATGGCCGGAGGCCCCGTTTGTGTATCTGATATGCAGAAAAAGAACGAGATTGTTGTAGCGATTGACGGCTGTGGCGGGGATCGGGGCAGTCGGCATATTGTAAGTGCAGTGCGCTTTGCTCAAACGCTGTATCCCCACATGCGCCAGCTGGTATTTGGTCCATCCATGCTCGAAGACGAGCTGCACGGCGGGCGCGTTGACATGAAGCGCTGTGAGTTTCGCCTCGCCAGTCAAGCCATACCTCAGGATGCCCCGATAAATGAAGTGCTTGAGCGTTATCAGAGAAGCTCCATGCGTTTGGCACTAGAGGCCGTCAAGGACGGTGAGGCGCAGGCCATGGTGTCAGCAGGCGGTACCGGACCTTTAGTTGTATTGGCCCGTCATATCTTAGGCCAGAGCCATAAGCTTCGTCCGGCTTTAACTGCCCGCATGCCAGCAGGCCCGGGGCGTCATGCTCTCATGCTGGATTTAGGGGCCAACGCTCAGTGCAGCGCGCAGGATTTAGCTGATTTTGCCGTTTTAGGCGATGCGGCGGCCCGACTGATGCTCGGACTTTCAGATCCGCGCGTAGCATTGCTTAATGTCGGAATGGAGGAACGCAAGGGCAGTCATTTGGTGCAGGAAGCTAAAAAGCTGCTTGAGCAGGAGCGCAAGCTTACTTTCACCGGCTTTATTGAGGCAGATCGCATCTTCCGCGGCGATGCCGATGTCATTGTGACTGACGGCTTTTCCGGCAATATTGCCCTTAAGGCGGCAGAAGGCGTGTACACTATTTTTGCCAAAGTTCCAGGCCTTAAGCGCTTCTTTGCGCGTATGGCGCAGCCTGACTGGCTGATGCCGTGGCAGTATAACGGCTCAGTGCTGTTGGGAGTTGATGGCATCGTGGTAAAAAGCCATGCCAATGCCGGTGATGATGCTTTTGCCGTGGCAGTGGTGGAAGCGGCTAAGTCCGCGCAGCTGGATTTAGCCGCCGGCATGCGCGACATTTTGTCCGGCCGCGACTAAAACCTGTGCTTTACCCCTCGCTGCAGCACCCCGACAGCGGGGGGGGGGCTGCCTTAAAAAAAGGCAGCGCTTTTGCTATCATATAACGTACCATTAAATACATTTATTCGCTTTGCTCGGGCAGCTGCGACTGCCATGGTGAGCAAGGCCCAATCAAGTAAGTGGGGACGCTTTGTTTACCAGAATCCTCGGCACTGGCAGCTATCTGCCCGCACAAATTAGAACAAATGCAGATCTTGAACGTATGGTCGAAACCTCGGATCAATGGATCACCGAGCGTACTGGTATTAAGGAACGCCGCATTGCAGCCGCCGACGAAACTGCAGCCAGCATGGGAGCTGCGGCCGCAGCCCGAGCTTTAGAGGCGTCCGGTTTGCAGCCCAATGACATTGATACTGTCATTTGCGCGACCACCTCCAGCGCCTATGCTTTCCCATCAAGTGCCTGTGAAATTGCCCGTCTGCTTGGTATTGAGCGCGCGATGGCCTTTGATTTAGCTGCTGCCTGTGCGGGCTTTAGCTATGGCTACAGCGTTGCACACAGCCTCATCTTAAGCGGGCAGAGCAATAAAGTACTGATTGTGGGATCGGATTTAATGTCGCGTGCCTGCGATCCGCATGATCGCACTACTATTATTTTATTCGGCGATGGCGCCGGTGCGTGTGTGCTTGGAGCGTCTGATACGCAGGGAACCATCGCGCTGCATGCAAGTGCAGATCCTTTCTCGGGTGATCTTTTGTCCCTGCCCATTCCGCAGCGCTGCCAGAGTGAAGTCGGCTGGCTGTACATGAAGGGCAATGAAGTCTTTAAGCGCGCGGTGGTGGTGCTGGCTGACTTAGTGACCAAAACTTTAGAAAAAGGGCAGATGAGTGCAGCAGACTTAAACTTCCTTGTACCGCATCAGGCTAATCTGCGCATTATTGCTGCCACGGCGCGCAAACTGCATCTTGATATGTCTCAGGTGATTGTGACGTTAGATAAGCAAGGCAATACTTCCGCCGCCTCGGTTCCGCTGGCCTTAGATGAAGGTATTCGCAGCGGACGCATTCAGCGTGGCGATGTGCTGTTACTTGAATCTTTTGGCGGCGGCTTCACTTGGGGCTCGGCGCTGATTCGCTACTAAGTTTTCTTTACGAAGAGCGCCTGCGGGCGCTTTTGTTATTTAGGTTTGTGGAGATTGTTATGAAGAAATATGCAGTCGTCTTCCCCGGTCAGGGCTCACAGTCCGTCGGCATGTTTGCCTCCTTCATGGAAAATGACATCGTCGCTAAGACCTATGCCGAGGCCAACGCGGCTTTAGGCTATGATCTGCAGGCGGTGACTTTAAATGGACCTGAAAGTGAGCTGAATAAGACTGAAGTGACGCAGCCGGCGATTTTAGCGGCTTCCATTGCCGCTTATCGTGTGCTGACGAGCAAGACTGCCGCGCAGCCTGCGGCGTTGGCAGGCCATTCCTTGGGCGAGTACAGTGCGCTAGTTGCCGCGGGTGCGCTGCAGTTTGCTGATGCGCTGCGCTTGGTGCGTCTGCGCGGTCAGGCTATGCAGGAAGCCGTACCGGCCGGCAGCGGAGCGATGGCTGCCGTGCTAGGGCTTGAGGATGAGGTGATTAAGAATATCTGCAAGGAAGCTTCTACGGGGCTGGATGCCGTGTGGGCGGCTAACTTCAATTCCCCGGGGCAGGTAGTAGTATCTGGTACTAAAGAGGCGGTGACGCGCGCTTCGGTTTTATTTGAGCATGCCGGTGCCAAGCGCGTCGTGCCGCTTGCCGTATCTGCGCCGTCGCACTGTCCGCTGATGCAGTCGGCTGCCGATAAGTTGCAGGCTGCGCTTGCGGCAATTGACGTGCAGGAAGCTGCGATCCCGGTGTACTGCAATGCCTTTGCCCATCCCATTACCCATAAGGAAGATATTCTGCAGGCGCTCATTTTGCAGCTGACAGGCCCCGTGCGCTGGGTTGAGACAGTGCAGGCCTTAAAGGCAGACGGCATTGAAGTGCTGGTTGAAGCCGGCCCGGGCAAGGTGCTGTGTGGGCTCAATCGCCGCATTGATAGAGCTTTAGGCTCTGCTAATGTGCAGGATGAAGAGAGCCTAGACAAGGCGCTGCAGGCTTTAGCTTAAGTTTTATCACCTTTTACCACACGGTGTACGCGTAAGCTAAGCGGCGCCGTTTTTACACACAAAGAGGTTTTACTCATGGCAGTTTATGATTTTACGGGTAAGGTGGTGCTGGTTACCGGCGCCTCGCGCGGTATCGGTCGGGTAATTGCTGAGGAATTTGTTAAGGCGGGCGCCGTAGTGGCAGGCACAGCCACCTCCGATGCGGGTGCGGCTAAGCTTGAAAGTGAGCTTAATGCGTTAGGCTCTTCGGGCAAGGCCTATGGTTTTGTACACAATGCCTTAGACTTAGCGGCAGCCGCCACCTTAGTGGCTGCTGTTAGCGAAAAATGTGGGGCGGCGCCTGATATTCTTATTAATAATGCCGGCATTACTCGCGACGGCCTGTTCATGCGCATGAAGGATAATGATTGGGATGACGTCATTACCTGCAATTTAAGCGCGGTAGCCCGTCTGACCAAAGCCTGCATTAGCCCCATGATCAAAAAGCGCAGCGGCCGCGTGATCTCCATTACCTCGGTAGTCGGCGAAATCGGCAACGCCGGGCAGTGCAACTATGCTGCAGCTAAAGCCGGCATTATCGGTTTTACCCGCTCGCTGTGCAAGGAAGTCGGAGCGCGCGGCATTACGGTAAATTGCATCGCCCCGGGATTTATTGAGACCGATATGACAAAGGTTTTAGGTGAAGCAGCGCTCAATCATTGGCTGGAGAATATCCCGTTAAAGCGCATGGGCCAAGCGCTGGATATTGCTCACGCAGCCATGTTCTTAGCATCCGCTGATGCTTCCTATATCAGCGGCGCTACCATTGATGTTAACGGCGGTATGCACTGCGCCTAAATCTCGCCGCGCCAATTTTGCTAAGCTGCCAGTCCCGAGAGTGGCTGATCTACTAGGGTTGGCCGCTTATGGATTGGTGCTTGGCTGCATGCACGGCAGCTGCCGCTGGTAATGACGCAAAGCCCAGTTGCAGGCAGACCCCGCCAAGATGTAAAGCTTGCGCTCTTGATGCTTAGCCTGCGCTTAGCGCTCATTAATGGTGTATACGCACGCCATCCGTGCTTTGCTCTACTCAGGCAAGGCGCAGTTTACGAGCGGGGCTACTTAATAACAGCAAATTTTGGAACCATGCCGCAACGTAAATATGATGCTTTAACCTGCAGAATATCTAGTAAAAAATCACACAAACTGTAGCTAAGCTCCATAGCCTGGAGATTTGCTGTCTTGCGTGAAACGGTACGTGTAGCTTGCCCTCATCTAGGGCTGCAGGGGTGGCAAGACACCACCAAAACTACAGGCTGGAACCTGAATTACTCTGGCAAAATTAATTTGTTCTGCCGGTACGCTTAAAAGTGTGATTAAACTCAGCATATCTGTTTTTTTATCGCATTGTGCACTACCCAAGAAAGGTAAAAACTTATATAATCGCATCAAAATTTGGTTTCCGACATTGGGTCGGGCAATTTCTTAACTTAAGGGCAGATTTGTGCTCGCACAGTCTGACAGGAAGCAAATGAGCAATAGCAACATCGAAGAGCGCGTAAAGAAGATTATTGTTGACATGTTAGGCGTGAAGCCTGAAGATGTCGTACCGGAAGCATCGTTCGTTGATGATCTGGGTGCTGACTCTCTGGACACTGTCGAGCTGGTCATGGCTCTTGAGGAAGAGTTTGAGACCGAAATCCCGGATGAAGATGCCGAGAAGATCAACACTGTTCAGGCAGCGATCGATTACATCAAGAATCATCAAGAATAATGTGCAAGAAGCGGCGGCTTAAGACCGCCGTTTTGATTTTTTCTTCATCTAAGCTGCAGGAACAGGAGATTTAGATCTCCTTTCTTTTTCATTATTTCAGCAAAAGAATATGTTTGGAGGCTTCTGTGGTGCAAAAGCGCAGGGTAGTAGTAACCGGTCTTGGCATGTTAAGTCCCGTAGGCGGCACGGCTGAAGAGTCGTGGCAGAACCTGCTTGCCGGAAAGAGCGGCATCACAACCATTGAGCATTTCGACACCAGCGCCTTTTCGGTAAAAATCGCTGGACTCGTTAAGAACTTTAATCCGGAAGATTGGGGCATTACCCGTAAGGATGAACGTAAGATGGATCTGTTCATTCAGTACGGTATTGCTGCCGGTTTAATGGCGCTGCAGGATTCCGGGCTTGAGATCAATGAGAGCAATTGCACGCGAGTCGGTGAAATGATCGGTTCGGGCATCGGCGGCCTCGGACTTATTGAACAGAATATTGAAGCTTTAGTTAAGAAAGGCCCTCGCGGTATCAGTCCCTTCTTTGTGCCTTCGACCATTATTAATATGGTATCTGGGCATATTTCGATTTTAAAAGGGTTGCGCGGTCCAAACCTTGCTACAGTGACTGCTTGTGCTACCGGTACTCACGCCATCGGTATTTCGGCCCGCTTAATTGCAGCCGGTGATGCTGATGTCATGCTGTGCGGTGGCTCGGAGAAGGCCTCCACTCCGATGGGTATCGGCGGCTTCTCGGCCTTAAAGGCGTTGTCTACGCGCAATGATGAGCCGGAAAAGGCTTCCCGTCCGTGGGATCAGGATCGTAACGGCTTCGTGTTAGGCGACGGTGCGGGTATTTTAGTCCTCGAGGAGTACGAGCATGCCAAGGCGCGTGGCGCTAAGATTTATGCCGAGCTCGTTGGCTTTGGTATGAGCGGCGATGCTTATCATATGACTGCCACTGCCGAGGACGGCTCCGGTGCTAAGCTGTCGATGGAGAATGCGTTGCGTGATGCCGGTATTGAGCCAGAGCAGGTTAACTACATCAATGCGCATGGCACGTCCACCCATATCGGCGATATTTCAGAGCTGCGTGCGGTAAAGGCCATCTTTGGTGATGCTCCGCAGCATACCTGCATGAGCTCCACCAAATCGATGACAGGTCACCTCTTAGGTGCAGCCGGTGCGATTGAGGCAGTTATCTCGGTGCTTGCGATCCGCGATCAGATTTGTCCGCCTACGATTAATCTTGAGAATCCGGATCCTGAGGTAGGCGACTTTAACTTAGTGCCGAACGTTGCACAGAAGCATGATATTGAATATGCGCTGTCCAACAGCTTTGGCTTCGGTGGTACTAACGGCTCATTGCTGTTCAAGCGTGTGAGCGACTAAACTACCGCAAATGTGTGACGCATGGTGTTACAATTAACTGCAGATCCCTGAGTTTCTCGGGGATTTGTTGTTATAGCGGTATTCATATTGTCTAGCAGACGACAAAAATCTCAGCGCTATCGACGAAAATTCCTTGCAGCATACTGTCGATTTTTAAGCCCTATCTCCTTATTTCAGGTGCTCTTAGTTTTTGGCCTCCTGTGCCCTATACGAGTGCTTGCTGCACTGTAATTAAGCGACTGCAAGTTACTTGAAATTTTGCCGAGTGACAAAGTGTCAGTTGCAGATCTACAATCGCCGCAGGCTGTGACCTCACGTTAGGCACAGCTCAAGGAGTTGGTATGCACTTACACTTAGGTAACGATCTCAAGGAGATACTCAATCAAAATTTTGTGTTCATCACCTTAGTGAATTTCATGGTGATGCTCGGGGATTATCAATTTTTCACTACTGGCGCATTTTTTGCGGTCAAAGAGCTCCACAGCACGATCAGCGAGGCAGGCATTGCGGCGGGTCTTTTTGTGGTAGGCAGCTAGGTGGCCCGTTTTTTTTACCGGTTATACCATTTACCTTTTGGGTATGAAGCCGATGCTTTGCCTTTGCACTTTGCTCTACACGCTTGCCGCAGCCATGGTTTTTGTCGCAGATGGGTACGCTCTTTTTTGTGCGCAGCGTTTTGCATTTGGTTTTTTTGTTGGAGGAGCATGTACTGCAACTGGTACCATCATGGCCTGCAGCGTTCCTCCTGGGCAGCAGGGATTAGGGGTCAGCATCTTCTCACTCTCTACCGCGTTGGGCTTGGCTTTGGGACCTTTTTTTGGCATTTGGCTGGAAGAGCAGTATGGCTTTTTCGTGCTGAATGTAGATGTTACCTTGCTGTGTGCGGCAAGCTTCGTCCTGTCGCTCCTGCTTAAAAATCCTCCTAAACAGACTATACGGCATGGTGCGTTTTTCCGCCTGAGTAATTTTATTGATATGCGTGTCGCTAAGATTTCACTCGTGGCGCTAATTGTGCCACTAGGGTATGCCTGTCTGTCAGCTTATATCGCGATGCTGTGTGAGGAACGCGGCATGGATACGGCAGCCGGAATGTTCTTTATGATTTCTGCCGGCACCACGATACTGTCTCGTCCTTTTGCTGGCAGATTATTTGATGTAGCCGGGGAGAACTCAGTTATTTACCCGTCAATTGCAGCGGCTGGAATAGCGCTATTTTTGGTTGCAGCGGCTGATTCGCCTTGGCTCATTGCGCTGGCCGGGTTCGTGCAAGGAGCGGGACTAGGTAACTTTCAGTCATCTGGACAGGCATTGGCACTTAAGTTAAGTGATCGCGAGCATTTTGCGCAGGCGACTTCAACCTTTTTCATTTGCTGGGATGCGGCACTGGGCGCTGCTCCTTATGTTTTTGGACTAGCAGCTGCGGCTTGGGGCTTTGGCGGTATGTTCTGTCTTTTAGGCGGAATCGTGCTGTCAGCTTTGCCTGTTTATTATTCGCTACACGGGCGCAGTCATCCGTCTAAGAAAAGGTGGTGGCGTCCGCGTCCAGAGCGCGGCGCAAACTAGTAAGCAAGGAGGGATTATCCCCACCTCATTACGGTTTGCCCTTAAGCTTGCGCATCGCGTGATGTTATGGATAACGAGAGGTGCAATGCTGCGGCCTTAGTTATGGGCTTAGCAAAGTAAAATTCTACTTGTTTAAATACCTGAATTTTGCACTCTAGGTCCGTATCTGTCTTAACCCATCCACCCCAAACTGCTAATCAACTATTTTTTCAAAAAATTTTTTTTAAACGCTTGACTTTTATTCTTTTTCTAGGTAATATTATATTAC
>CALXOV010000063.1 GCA_944390105.1 uncultured Succinivibrionaceae bacterium | reverse complement strand
CGTACGTAGCACTTGCCGTTGGCCATGTAGTAGCTGAATGGTGGCAGCTTTATCGCAGTTAATTCCGTCATGTTCTGTAGGTATTATAAATTAATACCTACAATTATAGTCAAAAGTGACCACATGTAACCAAAAAGCGTGAGATTTTCTTAAATAGGCGGATAAATTAAGGATAAGTAAGTGGGAAGACAGACTATAGTACCTACAGAACAAAGTTCAGGACAATATAGGCCTGAATGCGGGCAGCTTGGGCCGGATCCCACAAAATAGCCTCGGTCATGTAGCCATCCTTCAAAGCACGGCGCGCTACATTCGGGGTGGTAACGCCCAGCACCGCAATCTTGTTCTTAAGGCCTTTTTCTCTTAAAGCTTGTGCCACACCCGGAGCGCCCTCCGAGCCCATGCAGATAATGCCGACTAAATCAGGATAGGTGGTCAAAAGCTCCAATGCCGTCTGGCGGGAGGCGTTGCGATCCTCGGAGACCGGGAATTTATTGATGAAGGTTAAGTTCGGATATTTGGCCTTCTGCTTGGCAATCGCCGCATCAGCCCACATGTTGTGCGCCGGAACGGTTAAAGAACCGACGTAGATGGCGTAACTGCCGGCTTTGCCATTGGTATGCTTGACTAACTGATCGATCATCAACTCACCAAAAGTGGTGTTGTTGAACATTTCGATATCATAGTCCGCATTGACCTGCCCCTGCGACTCATGAGTAATCACCGCAATGCCGGCTTCGCGGGCGCGGGCAAAGGCCGGCTCCAACGACTTGGCATTATTCGGCACCACTAACAGCGCATTGACGCCCTTGGAGATATTATCCTCAATGATGCGTACCTGCTGCGCTTCATCAGCGGTGGGGCGGCCGCATAGATGCCTTCCATGCCGTTTTCCTTAGCACCCTGCATTACGCCTTCCTCATGGCGGTTAAACCACGGGGTGCGATCCTTGCCCACACCTGCCACGACGTACTGTCCGTCGGCAGCATAAGCAGAGGGTACGCACAGGGCAGCACTTAAACCTAAGGCCATGGCCAAAGCACCTGCGATCATTTTCTTCATGACGGTCTCCTTATTTAATTACACATGAAATTTGCTGCCGCCGCCCAGATGGCGAAAACGCTAAGGCGACGGCTTAGCTTTTGCTAGGCCAAAGCCTGGCAGAAGCCGGTTACAATCAGCGAGCCGACAACAGCACCCTGATCTTCTTTGCCCAAAACCTGATCGCCGTAATAGACGGCGCGGCCGAATTTAGGCTTCATCTGACGCGTAGCCTCGACGCCGACTGCTGCTGCGGTCTTAGCCGCCTGCAGCGCCTCGCTTAAGCTCTTGCCGCCCTTCACGGCTTGCTTTAAGGCAGCAGCGACCGGATGCACGTCATCAACTAAGGTACGATCGCCCGGCGCGGCCTTGCCGCGATTCATCACGCCCTGTACGAAGCCCTCCATAAAGGCGCACAAATCAGCGTCTGTAAGCTCGCTCTTGCCTTTAACCGCCTTGCCAGCTGCCATAAAGCCGCTAGCCACTAAAGTACCCATGGTGGACGGGACTTTACGTGAAATCGCCATCCCCATCTGCATCACGAGCTTGCCAAGGTCGCTTTCTGTACTGCTGTCGATAAAAGTCGCAGCTTCAGCAAAGCCTGCGGTCATGGTCAAACCAAGATCGCCGTCGCCTAAGGCCGAGTCCAAGTCAATTAAGTACTGCTTGTTCTCTTCCATCAGCGCTGAACAGGCATGAATGGCCGCCTGCAGCCCAGCTTTTGCAATCGCCATAACTTAATCTCCTATCTGATTCTGACGCTGGAACGGTGTGTCAAACGGCATGCACAGATACTTTTTCAGTTCGTCATCAAGCTTGAGCAGGGTAATGGACATGCCGGCCATATCCATCGAGGTGGCATACTCTCCGACGTAGGTGTTGAACATCTTGATGCCCTTAGCGTCAAGGATCTGGGCGACGCGGCGCAGCCGATGTAAAGCTCTTCCTGCGGGGTAGCGCCCAAGCCGTTAATCAGCACTGACACTTCATCGCCCTTGACGTAAGGCAGATCTTCCAGCACCGCGCCGAGCATCTGATCGACAATCGCATCGGCTGACTTTAAATCCTCAAGCTTAATGCCCGGCTCGCCGTGAATGCCCATGCCGATTTCCATCTTGCCTTCAGGCAGCTCAAAATTGGCCTTGCCCTTTTCCGGGATGATGCACGGCGATAACGCCATGCCACAGGTGCGTACATTAGCGCAGGTCTTTTGCGCCAGACGCTCAACCTCATCTATCGGCAGCATGGCCTCAGCAGCAGCGCCGGCAATCTTAAACACGTAGAAAATACCGGCAACGCCACGGCGCTTATCTTCTTGCCCTTTAGGCGAGGACAGCACATCCTCCCCGGCAATCACTTCGCGCACTTCAATGTCTTCTACTTCCGCCATGTCCTTGGCCATGCCGAAGTTCATGATGTCGCCGCCGTAATTGCCATAGATGTAAATCACGCCAGCGCCCTGATTAACGTCCTTAGTGATTTCCAAGATCTGCTCGGGGCTAGGGGACTGGAAGACGCCGCCGACACCGCAGCCATCAAGCATGCCCTCACCGACATAGCCTAAAAACAGCAGCAAATGGCCAGAGCCGCCGCCGGTTACCAACCCAACCTTGCCGGCTTTCTTGTGCTTTTTAACAAGGCAGCGCGGATCTTCGGCAACATAAGTTATCTTGTCCGGAGCGGCACGATATAAGCCTTCAAGCATCTCATCGACGTACTTAGTCGGGTCATTAACTAATCTCTGCATTTTTCTATCCTTAGTCTAATAAGCAAATAAGCTTTGCGGATTTTCTTTTGATTTTTCGATAAAATTTACTAAAATTTCCCGATTACAAATACTGCTGCAGTTTCTGCCACAGCTGTTCGGCATCCTCCGGCAGGAGCTCTAATAACGGCTTGCGCATCACGGCTGTCTTCACAATGCCGCGACGGCGCAGCATTTCCTTGAATACCGCCATATCACTGCCGCCGCGCAGCAGATCAGTAACATCACAGGCAATTTCCTGTAGTTTGGCCGCCTTGGCATAATCGCCTGCCTGCCAAGCCTGATACACTGCGACAAAAGGCTCTGGCATCGGTCCGGCGATACCTGACACCACCCCCTTTACACCGCAGGCTAAACCTGCGACAAAGAGCTTATCGGGTCCGACTAAGACCGAGAAATTGCCGCCGCGCACGCGCAGATACTGCAGTACGCGTACCATGTCGGGATAGCTGTACTTAATGCCGACGACGTTCGGGCAAGCTGCGGCGATGCGCTCGGCTAAAGCGGCGGAAATATCATTGCCCGAGCACTGCGGAATAGAGTAGAGATAAAGCGGGAAATCAGGCCCCACCGCCGTGCAGATGTCGCGATAGTACTGTTCAATAAAGCGATCCTGGCAGCCAAAATAACTCGGGGTAACGGCGCCGATGCCGTCAGCGCCGATGGATTTGGCGTGCGCGGCTAGTTCACAGGCCTCAGCCGTGGTCATAGCGCCGACATGGATATAGACGATAACGCGATGCGCCGCTTCCTTCACTACCGTCTCAGCCACCAATTTACGCTCGGCAGTTGACAAAAGATACATTTCGCCGGTAGTACCTAACGGGTACAAACAGTTAACGCCTTTATCAATCAGGAAATTTACTTGGCGTTTTAAGCTTTCAATATCAATACTGCCATCCTCATTAAAAGGAGTGGTCATCGCATTGATCACACCGTACATGGTCTTCATGATTGTTTGCTCCTTATTTATCAATCCTGCAGCAAATGCAGGGCAAAGCCGTCAAAATCGTCCTGCAGATAAGCCGCAATCACACGGCCATCTGCATCGCGCGTCACGGTATCCTCAAAGAACTTGACGCCGCGGCGCTTTAAAAAGTGGTAGGCGCGTGTAGCATCGCGCGTACCGATAGCCACATGGCCTTTGGCATGATGGAAGGGAGCGTGCATCACCTCAAACAACGTGCCGGCAAAGGTGCTTTTATCAAAAGCCTGCGCACTGAGGCCCAAAACAGCACTCAAGCGCTGCGCCGTATTGTCAGCCGCTGCTTTGGAGGATTGATTGAACCCCACATGCGCCACATGGAAGTTAAAGTAGGTCTGCAGTGCCGCCGCCGCACTGCGCTCAATAGCGGCATAGTCATCTACGTAGATATCGGCATAGGACAGCATGAAATCACCGCCAGCGGCAGCCGTCTTTTTATAAGACAACAGCTCAATGGCAAGCGGCAGCGTTAAATCGCCAGTCGGAACAAAGCGCACCTGCGGATAAGGTCCGTTAAGCAGACCCATCGCCTTTACCCCGCCATTTTCTACTGCCGGGAAGAACTTGAGTACGCTAAGACCCATGCGGCAAGCCGCATCTACCTCTGACGGGCTGACGCAGCCGTGCACCAGCGGCACCCCGGCATTGAGTGCAAACTCAACCACCTGCGGATTGAAGCTTGGCGACACTAAAAACCGCGCACCACTCGCAATGGCAAGCTTGGCCTGCTCAGTCGTAAGTACCGTGCCGGCACCGATAATGAAGTCAGGGCAGGCGGCGGCTATCTTGGCAATGCTGTCAGCTGCCGCGTCGGTGCGGAACATCACTTCCATCAGCGGCAGACCGCCGCGGCTTAATGCCTGCGCCAGCGGCACAGCCCGCTCTACTTTATCAATGCTGATAACCGGCAGCATGCCAATATCAGCAATGCGTTCTAATACCGCACTCATTTTGAATTTCTCCTTTTAAACATACGTTTGAACAGCGAGAAGCACAAAGTCAGCACAATTAAAATCATCAGCACCAGCGTGACCGGGCGCTCAAAGAAGATCGAGACGGAGCCCTGCGACATCACGAGAGCTCGCCGTAAATTGGACTCCAACATGCCGCCTAACAGCAGGCCCAAGATGAACGGTCCCGGCGCAAAACCGCCGCGCTTGAAGAAAAAGCCAACCACACCGCCAACAGCCATCAGCAGCACGTCAGAGAAAGAGTTATTCAGCGCATACGAGCCGACCACGCACAGCGCGATCACACCGACCCATACCGTCTGCGGCTTGGCATTTAAGATGCGTGCTGACATCTTGGCTGACAGCAAACCGAAGATCACAATCGCCACATTGGACAAAATCATCAGCTGCATGATCTGCATGACAAAGCCGGTATCTTCGGTGAACATCTTGGGCCCCGGCTGCATTCCGTACATCATCAGCGAGCCGATGAGAATAGCCGTCACCGCATCGCCGGGAATGCCTAGGGTCAGCATGGTAGTCAGAGCACCACCGAGCACACCGTTATTTGAGGTGCAGGACACGGCAAAGCCTTCTGCCGATCCTTTGCCGTATTCTTCAGGATGCTTGGACAGCTTCTTGGCCTGACCCCAGCAGATAATTGAGGCAATATCCGCACCTGCCTCCGGAATTGCACCGATAATGGTTGACTCCACACCGGCTAAAGTAGTCGGACGGAAGAACTGCTTAATTTCCTTAAAGGTCGGCAGAATACGGCCTAATTTAGCGGCAGCCTGCTTAATCATCGCCACGGCTGAAGCTTCATCGCTCTTCTTATGCTCATAAATCTGATTGAACACTTCGCCAAGACCAAACATGCCGATCATTACCGGTAGGAAACTGATCCCGGCGGCCAATGACGTTGAATCCATCGTATAGCGCTTGACCGCTAAGATAGGATCAATGCCGACAGTGGATAAGGTCAGACCGGCAAAGCCTACTGCCATACCTTTAACTACATTGTTTTCCGACACCGAAATCATCATCATGAGGCCAAACAGCGCCAACATGAAATATTCAGTCGGTCCGAAGGACACGGTAAAAGCGGCGATCGGAAAGGCGAGGAAAATTAAGAACAAAGTAGAAATTAAACCGCCGAAGGCAGAATAAATTACATTAATGCCCAAGGCTAAACCGCCGCGTCCTTGGCGGTACATCTGATAACCGTCGAAGGTTGAGGCAATCGAGGCTGGGGTGCCTGGAGTATTAATCAGCACCGCAGTAATGCCGCCGGCAAAAATTGCGGAGTTCCACACGCCTATCAGCATGGCAAAGCCGCAGGCCGGAGCAAACCAAAAGGTTATCGGGGTTAAAATCGCCACCGCCATGGTAGCCGATAGGCCAGGCAGTGCACCGATCACAATGCCGATCAATACGCCCAGCACATTAAACATCAGCACTTCAGGGGTGAGCAGCGCTAAAAAGCTCTCCCACCACAATGACATATCCATATGCGCGCTCCTTACAGTGCAAACTGAATGTACAAAAGCTTCTCAAACACGCCGTACAGTAGCGCCGTCAGCACCAGCGAGAAAATGAGGTTGAATTTCCAAGTACGGCCAAAAATAAAGTTGTAGAACAGCGACAGCAGCGCGATGCCGAGAAAAAAGTTGATGAAAAGCCAAATCAGCAGAAAGACAACAAAGGCCAGGCATACAATCGCCAGAATTTTAAAATTAGCCCGCTGTTCAGGGTCGGAGCCAAAATAATCAACACTGCCTTTTTTCAGGCCGTCATAAATAATCCACAGACCAAAGCAAATCGTTAATCCAGAGGTAATCACCGGGAAAAAGCCGGCCCCCGGCCCCGGCAGATTGCCAGGGGAACTCAGGCCATAGCCCAGTCCAGGAACAAAGAACAGCAGTCCGAAGATCACCACCAAAAAGCCCATCAGCGGATCGCCTTTTAATTTCTGCATCTTACAGATCCCTTCTTAAAAAGCCGCGGCAGCCGCCGCGGCAAGTGGTGAAATGGAGAAAATTACTGCTTTGAGCCCAACAGCTGCGGAATGAGCTCGGAGTACTGCGTCAACTGATCTTTGGCAAAGGCATCCATCTCCTCGCCAGTCAGCGGGGCATACTCAAACCCTCTTTCCTTGAGCAGGTTCTGTAAGGTTTCAGACTGTGCCACCTTCATTGAGGCATCCGACAAAATCTTGACGACATCGGCCGGTGTATCCTTAGGTACGGCAAAGCCGCCCCAACCCATCGCCGTCACGTCATAGCCCAGTTCCTTGGTGGTCTTAACATCCGGCACCACAGACGAATGGCCATCACCGATCACGGCCAGCACTTTGAACTGACCGGCATCCACATTGGCCTTTACTTCAGCCGGCGAGACGGCAACGGCGGTGATGTTCTTGCCCAAAAGGCCGGCAATCGCCGGTGCAGCGCCGTCAAACGGCACATGGGTAAACTCCACCCCAGCGGCCTTAGCTAAGCTTGCCGCTGCAACGTGCCAAATCGAGCCAGAGCCGGAATTGCCGATTAAGACCTTGCCCGGATTTTCTTTGGCATAAGTTAAAAACTCATCTAGGGTATTCCACGGGGCATCTGCCGATACCGTAATGGCCGCAGGAATAGTCATCACACGGCACACAAACTTAAAATCATCGCTTGACACGTCAGCGATGCCCAAAGCCTTGAGCATAGTGGACTCCACCGGCATGTAGGCCATGGTATAGCCGTCAGCTCGGGCATTCTTAACTGACTCAAGCCCAATGGCGCCTGACGCGCCGGTGCGGTTAACAATAATCACCGGCTTGCCGAGTACACCTTCAAGCTCCTTGCCATAAATGCGGGCTACCACATCTGACGCATCCCCCGGAGCATACGGCACCACAATCTGGATCTGTTTGCGCGGGAAGTTAGGCGCAGCCTCTGCTGAGGACACGGCCCCCACTAAGGCGGCGCAGGCTAAGCCGGCCGCCGCTGCTTTTACAGCTTTCTTCATGAAATTAAAGTTCATAAGCACTCCTATTTACTTAAATTAATAAAGCTGTTCACCCCTAAAACCCAGCTGCCATGAGAGCTTGGAGGCAGCTTGTTTAACCTGCTGGGCAATGAATTCTTTTTTCTGCGCCGTCATTAACTTAAACAGACTCGCCACCGAGATGGAGGCAATCGGTTCATTGCGGTGATTGCGCAGTACCGAGCCGATGCAGAACATCTCCATAGTGTCTTCGCGGTCATCCACCGCGTAGCCGCGCTGACGCGTAGCATGTGCATCCTGCAGCACATCAAATGACGTCGTTTTAGTAAGCGGGGTATTGGCCGCATAAGGTTCCGGGCCTAAAATTTTTAAAATTTCGTCATCACTGTGGGCAAATAGCAACGCTTTGCCGAGCGATGTTGAATGGAGGTCGCGCCGCGAGCCTAATTTAGCTTCGGCCTTTACCAAGGAATGATCTTCGGCGCGTTCGATATAGACGATGCTACCGTGATTTTCTACCCCTAAAAAAACCGTACCGCCCGTTAAGCGATTGAGCTCCTGCAGATACGGGCGTGCCACATCCGTGACTCCTAATTCGGCTACAGCGGCCGCACCGATTTCAAAAGACAAGAGCGACAAGCCGTAAGTTTTATGTCCGGTCGACTTAAGTTCGAGGATGCCCTTTTCCACCATGGTATTGACGAGCTCAAAGGTGGAGGATTTAGGCAGTTCCATCAAATCGCTGATATCCTGCAACGTAAGATAGCGCCGTGTATTGACGAACAGCAGCAGCAGATCGATAGCTCGTGCCACCGATTTAACTACTTTCGTGCTCTTGCCCACCGGGGCATTTTCAACACTACTTTACGCGGGCTGGTTCATATTAGTGAACTTATCTTGATGCTTTAACAAAACAATCCATCCTCGTATTTTTAGGCTAGCATGCCTAACTAAATGAAAAATCAAATTTATTATTTGCACCGCAAACTGATGATTAAGATCACGCCGTTGGTTCGAGATAGCGAACTGTTCACTTAGATGAATTATTTTTATTAGCTATGGCACAAAAGTTCGTCTATACGATTCCATCTTAGTGCGGTTAACCAATAGCCTGTCGGTAAAATGCGACCTGTCTTTTAAATTAATTAATTATTTTTAAAGTCTTTATTAATTTAAAACGCTCTTTGCATTTTGCATAAAGCATTGCCGCCGCCGCTTAAAAAACTCATATTGTGCCGATAGCACGTTCATAATGGCGACTGCAAACGTTCTATCCCACCCCAGCTTACGACTGCATCGCGCATATTTCAGCGCGCGGTGCTACCAGGATAGACCGATGTTTGGCAAACCTCTTTGGAAGTTAATTACCGCCGCTTGGTAGTTAATCGCTGCGCGCGATCACTGACAAGACTGTAGCCCCTCTACATCAAGGCGATGCTTGCAGGCTTTTAGCTTATTTACAGATAAAAACTGCTCAAGCCGCGTCGTTTGGACTATGATGGAGGGTACCGCCCTGCCTGACGCTGTTACCCCCGGAGATTGTTATGTCAGCTTTTACTACCCACTCGCGCTACCTGCCGCTAGCTGCGGCCTTAATGCTTAGCTTAAGCTCCGCTGCGGTATCAGCGCAGAGCTTTACATTCACCGATACCGCGCAGGCCCAGGGCTCTGCAGAGCATCCTTTAAGTGAGAGTCATCCTTGGTTTGGGCCGTCCTATGCCAACAGCAGCTTTCGTAATAATCAAAGTACGCTAAGCGGAAGCTTTAATGGATATGATCTCATCGGCGCATGGTCAGCAAGTCAAAACTTAATGGACAATCGCGTCACCTTGACTCCCGGCAGTGAAATCCAGCTCATCACCGCAGCCGCAGCACAGCGAACTACTGCCGCCTACAATACAGCGACGCTTGAATCAGGCAGCCACGCTTATGTGGCAGCCGCAGCCATAGCGCAGCAAAGCGGCTTAGTGCGGGTTAACAGCATTGAAAGCCGCGGATACACTTCATACCTTGCAGGCGGCATCAGTATGCAGGGACGTGCGCAAAGTAATAATGCGCTGCTTGATGCCGGAGCTTACTCACACTGGGCTGCCGGCGGTTATGGACAGCGCGAGGCGCTGAGCAATGATCTCATAATTGAAAACGGAGCTCGAGCACATGAGGCCTATGGAGGCGTCAGCAGCGAAGGCCGTGCCGATGCCAACATGCTATCAATTAACGGTCAGGCTGACGGTGCAATAGGCGGTAGCGGATCTACAGGGGCTGACAGCAACTTTGTGGATATTAACGGCAGTGTAGGCAGTGCAATAGGCGGGATGAGCGCTAACGGTAAGGCCAGCTATAACAACGTCACCATATGGACCGGGCAAGCCAATACGCTTACAGGAGGCAGCGCCGACCTAGGTACTGCGGCAAATACGGTAACCGTAAGTGCCGGGGCGCAGGCAAATGAAGTCATCGGCGGCAAGAGCTCCCAAGGAGATAGCATTGACAATACAGTAACGCTCTACGGCAGCGCAGATTCCGTCATCGGCGGACAGAGTAGTGCCGGCAATGCCTATCTCAATCAAACCGTGATTGCGGCAAATGCAAAAGTTGCAAACGATGTCATTTCAGGCCAGGCAGCTCAGGAAGCTGCCTACAATAATCTCACCATAGAAGGTGAAGTCAGCGGTGATGCAGTGGCAGGTCTCAGCACGCAAGGCATAGCGCTGCTTAATCTTTTGACAGTTAAAGACACTACCTTAGCAGGTGATGCCATCGCCGGCATGGGGCGCAGTGCCGACAACAACACACTGCTTATCCACAATGCACATATAAGCGGTGACGCAGTGGGGGCCATTGCCGATAATGCCGCGCACAATCTAACCATTCTGCGCGGCAGCACCACGGTAGCGGGCATAGTATATGGCGCGCGAACTCACAGCGGCAGTCCTATCAATGCACACAATGAAATTTCGGTGGACGGCAATGTAACGGTGCAGGGTTTAGACGGATTTTCGCGGCTGCATCTTTTCCTTGAGCCGCGCAATGAGCAGACGGAAGATGACAGCGGATCTCATGATAAATATGTGCTGACGGTAACCGGCACGCAAGGCCTTGATTTAAGCGGTCGCGAGTTGTGGGTGAGCGGACTGAATTTGGAGCACCCTGACGCAGTCAAACTGCTGTATGTCAATGCGGAAAATCTGTTGACTGTCGATGAGCACACTGTAATCTACGGCGATGAGACCTTTGTGTTTCATGCCTGGCAGCCCAAGGATGAGCATCATTTTCTGCATGAGCTCATCTGGACTGAGGAAGGTCCCAGCGACAGCGGAGACGACAACGGAGACGACAGCGGAGACGACAGCGGAGATGGCAGCGGAGATGGCAGCGGAGATGGCACCGGAGATGACGGCGGCACAACGCAAGAGCCTATCTTTGAACATCGCGTGCAGGTTAAAAGTGAAACCGCACAGACCCTGCTGACCGGCCCCGCAGCCGCCGCTTTAGCTTTAGCACAAAGCTCCTCTTTAATCTCATCCCTTCCGCTTACCACGATGCTTGAAGGAAAAGCCCGGCGGGGCAGTGCGCCTTTTGCCGGAGTGCGTGCCTACAGCGCTGATTTTGCCCATAGTGGCAGTTTAAACCTTAACGGAGCTGCCTTTGCCGCAGGCTGGTCTGGAGCACTGACTGATGACGGGATGCTACGCGGAGCACTCTTTACTGAAGGCGGCAGTGCCTCCTACGATAAGTCCTGGGGCGGCAGCGACCCTTCCGGCGACATTCAGTATGCCGGCATCGGCGCACAGCTTGGGGTATGCATCAATGAGTTTGAGGGCAATCTGACCCTGCGCGGCGGCTATCTGCAGTCAGACTTTTCTGCCTACTATGCTGCGACCGATGACTTAGTTGAAAGTGACTACGATACGCCCTATGCAGTCCTCGGGCTGCAGGGGGCGTGGGTAAAACCCTTAAGCGACCGCTTTACCTTAAGTCCGCAGCTTAGCTATTTCATGCACTATCTGCCAGGTGACACCATGACGCTTAACCATCGCGCGCGTAATGAACTAAAAATTGATGATATTTATCTGCATGCGCTACGGGCCGCTGTGCAGGGACAGCTGCAGCTTGACGCTAAGTTCACACTTACCGGCGATGTATACTGGCGGCGCATCTTTTCATCCAATTTAAGCGGTGAAGTTGAGCACTTCAGCGTACCTGAGTTTGAGCTTAACGGCGACAGCTTCGGCATTGAGTTGGGACTTAACCTGCAGCTTGAGCATATAACTTGGACGCTGAACCTGCGGCAAGGTGCAGGCGATCTGGATGAAAGCGCAGGACAGCTACAGTTTGTATGCAGCTTCTAGCAAAGCTTGCGCCGCAGGAAACAGCTTTGCGCGGCTGAACATAAACCGCTTTCTAAAGAATGGATGATTACCGTCCATTAGGCATCTGCAACTGACGACAAACGGCCGCCTGCTGACGGCCGTGAAGATTAATAAGAACGCTGTGATTTGGCCTGACCGCGCGTTAACACCATGCCATCTTTACGCCCTTTTGCCACAGCCTTGGCAGTCTGCTTCTGCTGTTTGGCTGCCGCTCTGGCATAGCGGCGCTGAGTCTGTGCTTCACGACGCTGCTCACGCAGCTTGCTTTGAGTTAAGCGCTTCTGCGCCGGCTTCTGATCTGCATACGGATTGCTGCCTTCGCGGAACTCTAAAATCACCGGGGTACCCATAATCTTAAGGCTCTTGCGGAAGGTGTTAATTAAGTAACGCCGATACGCATCCGGCATCTTGGAGACCTTGTTGCCGTGAATCACAATGCGCGGCGGATTATAGCCGCCGGCATGCGCGTACTTAAGCTTAATCCGTCGCCCGCCGGAAACCGGGGGCTCATGCTCCTGCACCGCTGCCGCTAAAATGCGGTTTAAAGTCGAAGAAGAATGACGGGTGGTGGCGGACTTATAGGCCTCGTCAATTGAATCAAACAGATTGCCCACACCAGTGCCGTGCAACGCCGAGATAAAGTGTACCCGCGCAAAATCGACAAAGCCTAAGCGGCGATCCAGCTCACGGCGCAGTTCATCTTTATACTCAGGCGTCAGACCGTCCCACTTATTGACCGCAATTACTAAAGAGCGGCCTGAATCAATAATAAAGCTTAAAAGCGACAGATCTTGATCGGAAAGTCCCTCATGTGCGTCAATCACCAAGATAGCAACATTACAATCCTCAATTGCCTTTAAGGTCTTAACCACCGAGAATTTCTCAATGGCAAGATTAATCTTGCGGCGGCGGCGTACGCCTGCGGTATCAATCACAATGTACTTATGCTCATCACGCTCCAGCGGGATATAAATGCTATCGCGCGTTGTCCCCGGCAAGTCGGCGACTACAACTCGATCTTCACCTAACATGCGATTGGTTAAAGTTGATTTACCGACATTAGGCTTACCAATAAGTGCAAATTTAATCGGCAAATCGGCAAACGGCACTTCAGGCTCAGCCTGCGCTTTAGCATCAGCAACTGCCGCGCCTTCAGCATCACGCCCGAGACGCTGCTGTATATCCGCCCGCTGCTTTTCTCTAAAGGCATGCCAGTCAAAACCGCCGCCCGTCTTATCTGCCGGTACATTATCTAAAAACTCATAACCCTGCTCCCAGGCTGAAACCGGCTTAGCAAAAGGCGAGCGCGACTCCTCTTCCTCCTCGTCGGGCAAATCGGAATCCAGCGGACCTTCTTCACGCAGCACTGGGGCAATTACATCCTCAATTAGCACATTAACACCGCGGCCGTGCGCGGCAGCAATCTGATGCACTTCGCCAAGACCTAAGGCATAAAAGTCAGAGCCCGCATAATCAGGATTGAGGCCATCAATCTTATTGGCCACCACCGCACAAGGCTTGCCTGCTTTGCGAATATAGTCGGCTACCTGCAGATCGCCTGGCATTAAACCCGCCTTAGCGTCCACCATGAAGAGCACTAAATCACTTTCAGCAATCGCCTGCAGCGCCTGCCCGGTCATGCGCTCAGTAAGATCAGCCGGCTGCTCCTTATCATCGGCAATACCGCCGGTATCAATCACAATGTATTCGCGGCCGTCAAACAGGGCACGGCCATATTTGCGATCGCGGGTAAGTCCAGGGAAATCCGCCACTAAAGCGTCGCGGGTCTTAGTTAAGCGATTAAATAAGGTGGATTTGCCAACATTCGGGCAGCCCACTAAGGCAATTACTTTCATATGAATACGAGCTATCTTTACACAGGCAATTGAGACCAGCTGTGCCCCCATGGCACCCCGCGCTGGTAACATGAATACGGGTTGGCTGCGGAATAAAGCTTCTCAGCTTGCCGCTTAATCTGGCAGCAAATTATAGCCCAAGATGCAGTCTTTTTCAGCATCAAGACGCGCCAAATCTGCAAAAGAACATCAACTTAAAATGATAAGCGTAGCTCAGGCCTTAAGCATAGGCAAGAGCCAACAGCGCATGCATACAGCAATAGCAGGTGGCACAAAATCAGCTCACAGGAAAGAAATTTTATGCCAAGTACGAAATTAAGGCCGCCGTCCTGACAGGTTAAACCTGAAAGAAGCAGCGGCCACCGTCTTGCCTGCAAGCGTAAAGTTGGAGCGTTGCTGGCAACGTACAGAAAGCTACAGCCTAAAGTCCAAAGCCTGAAGCCTTCTGGTTATACTCCTCCTCAGAAGGTGCCGTCGGCTGCGGAGTACCGCCTACCGCCTCAGACGTTTCGTCCTGAGCAGGTGCGACATTGCTATCATCCGTATCCGCCTTCACCCCTGGCATTAAACCAAAGCCAGACAGACGCTCGCGCTCGGCCTCTTCAATAGCCTTCATGCGCGCCTCATACTCAGCACGACGCTGCTCGTAGGCGCGGCGCTGGGCCTCCACCGCCCGCTGACGCGCTTCTGCCTGTGCAGCCATGCGCAGCACAGCCTGACGGCGTGCCATCAGCTCTTCATAACTCATGGCATCCGGTGCATACACACCAGTCGCACCGACCCCTGGACTGGCTAAGCTGACGCCGACCCCTGCATAATCTACAGCCTGCTGCAGCGCCAATTCTTTAGTACGCGCAGTACCGGCCGGATCGTAATTAATGCAGTAGAGATCACCATCGCGACTTTGCACGTATAGGTGACCGTCAGCCTGCAGCGGAGCGGTATAAATACCTGAGCTATCAAGCTCATACACACACTCCAAAACGCCACTTTGCAGATTGATGAAATAGAGATAACCCTCAAAATCACCCACTACCACGTAATTGCCGTAAATAACCGGAGCACTTAAATTGCGGTAGGTAAGATTGGTCACCGTCCAGCGCTCACTGTTGTCAGCACGGTTAACGCAGACAATCTGCCCGTCATCCTCCACAATCACTAAAGAAGCGTCATCTAAAGCCGGGACGCGCGAACTGTTATAGCCAAGACGCGTAGTAAAGTTGTGGGAGGCAAAAGAGTAAGCCGCATAGCCTCCGTTGTAGGAAGTAGTATAGAGAGTATCTCCTAACAGCAGCGGGGTTGAGGCCACATCACGAATACGCTCTAAAGAATTAGCGCCTCCACGGGATGAAATCATAATTTGATTGACAATTGCACCGCTATCCTGCGCAATTACATTGATGCGCCCAGAGGACTGTCCAATAATCACGTACTCGTCCCCTACCGCTACCGGCGCCCCTTGCGCGCGCAGGCGCAGTCCAGATGAAGTTTCACCCGAGACCCACAGTGACTTACCTGAGGTAAGATCGTAGGCCGTTAAACGCCCTTGGCTGTCAAACACAAAGAGCTTATCAGCGCTCTTGGAGAAAGCCGGCTTGGAGAGTACTTCAGATCCGACAAAAGCCTTCCATAACAGCGCACCGTCAATAGCATTGAGCACGTAGATATAGCCATTTTCCGAGCCGACAGCTACTTTACCGGCATAGGCTGATACGCCGCCTGACAGACGCGCCGAACGACGATCGTCATTTTCTTCTTCATCATCTAAATCAGTATGCCAAATCTTACCGCCATCATCACTGCGGATAGCATAAACATCACCATTGCGACCGGCTGCATAAATGGTGCCAGAGGCAAAAGCCGGGGAAAGCTCAGAATAGAAATTTCCCACGCCACCTACGCTGTCAGACCACAGCTCCTGCGGGTTAAAGCGGTTTTCAATCTCCGGTACCGGAGCTGGGGCATAGAGATCCTCACCGCTGGAGCAGCCAAAGAGCAGAGCAGCGCTCACAGGCAGGATCAAAGCAAATTTAGCTGATTTAAACATGATGTTCCGTTATGTTCTCTGCCGGCGCCAAGCCCCGATTACTGTAGCCATGTAAAACTACAGCCGTGCGCTTGGGGCAAAATCAAAAACTCGACCAGTTAGATGCGCAGCAACGCTCAAGCGCTGCGGCGGACGTTCTTTCTGGGCATACCCCTAGATCCTAGCACGAAAGCGCGCCTTTGGCAGTGCTTTAGCTCAGCTCGCTCACCGCGCCCCCAACTAAAAGCAAGACATAAATGAACGCGCAATCATTTAGCTACGGGAAAAGTTTGATGCAGGGTGCAAAAAGTGCACGCCATTTAAAGGGCATCGCTGTATTGTGGTGCGATGGGACGCTGATACTAAGAAAATCTATTGCTTATGCCAGCTTTGAGACAAAATTTGTCTCAGTGACCTTGAGAAAAGGTGCTAACACCTTGCAATTCAAGGGAAAAGATGGCAGACAAGCACGGTCCAAACGCATTCCAGCTGCCATCTACGCTGCCGCTTGAGTTGCGACAGCGAATTAGGGTGCGTTTACTGTTCAATTTGCTGCACGGTTTGAGCTTGCACAGCCGCTTGCACCTGCTGATAGGCCGGCGTATCGCCCACGGCAATTACATTATCGTACTTCATCTGCAGTACCGGAGAGACCGGCACCTTGCGGGCAATCAGCAGATCAATAGCCTGCTGATAGCTTGCCTTTGCCGCAGCCCGATCGCCGGAGGCCAGGGCAATATCGCCGCGCACTTCCGCGGCATCCGGAGCATACGCTCCATCCTTTAAACCGTTAAGGATACGCTCAGCTTCTGCCGGTTTTCCGGTCTGTGCGTATAAGCGTGCCTCAGTTAAAGCCGCACTCGGGGCGATCAATTCACCGCCATGCGCTTTGGCAAAAGCCACCGACTTCAAGGCTCCGTCATAATCACGGGCTAAAAGTTGTACCGCTGCAGTATCTAAGGCCAGCACAGCGCCGAAGACGTCCTGATGCTCTTTCATATAGGCTTCAGCTTGCGGCACAGCATTCACTCCCTGCTGCTGCAGCTGTAACTGCACCTGAAATACCGCATAAGCTTCCTGTTGATGCTGTTCTAACTGATAGGCCTGAAACTGCCGCCAGCCCAGCAGGCCGCCTAAAGCAATCACTACGCCTAAAGTAAGCGGCTTCCAGTATTCATGCCACCACTTGCGCACCGCCTCTTCGCGCTCATGATCATCGGTTAAAACATCCATGTGCCACCTTTAAACGTCAAGGGCAGCGCAGCGCACTGCCTGTAAGTAAAAAATCTTTAATTTTAATGCACAAACTGCAAGCGTTGACGGCTGAAATTACTATCTGACCGCAGATAACAAAAAGCTGCGGTCTAGTACCGTCATGTGACCGCAGTTTTAAGCTGCAAGCAGACGCTGCAACAACGCCACCGCCTCAGCATACGGTAGCGTCTGCTGAGCGCCACTGTCGCCGGCGCGCAGATCTTTGACCGTAAGCGTGCCGTCCTTAAGCTCGCTTTCACCTAAAATCACTGCCGCCTTTGCCTGCAACTTATCGGCGCGGCGGAACTGCTTTTTAAAGCTGCCGCCTCCGCAATGGTTCATAATTCTAGCATGCGGCAGATCAGATCTTAAACGCAGGCTAAGCTTAGCCTGTTCCTTTTGTGCATCCGCGCAGGCGCCAACCACATAAATGTCAACGGCATTGCGCTCCTTGAGTTTATCTAAAGTGGTCAAAAGCAGGATCAAACGTTCCATACCAAGGCCAAATCCCACCGCCGGCGTCGGCGTCCCCCCTAACTCGGCGACCAAACCATCGTAACGGCCGCCGCCGCACACCGTACCCTGAGCACCTAAGGCGTCCGTCACCCACTCAAAAACAGTGAGATTATAGTAGTCAAGACCGCGCACTAAACGTGAATTGAGCTCGTAATTTACCCCGCAGGACTCAAGAATATCGCGCAACTTATCAAAATGAGCGCGGCTCTCTGCACCTAAGCAGTCAGCAAGCTTCGGAGCATTTAATAAGATTTCCCCTGTTTTAGGATCTTTGGAGTCAAGCACCCGCAGCGGATTAGTGTGGGTACGGCGCTTGCTGTCTTCGTCTAAGTCAGCAAAGTGCGCCTCTAAGTATTCCACTAACTTCTGACGATAGGCCATACGCTCTTCACTGCTACCTAAAGTATTGAGTTGCAGCTTTAAGTTATCGCTGATGCCAAACTTATCCCATAAAGTCTTAGAGAGCAGAATAATTTCAGCGTCAATATCCGGTCCGTTGAGACCAAAAACTTCAACACCTAACTGATGAAATTGGCGATAACGCCCTTTCTGCGGACGCTCATGGCGGAACATCGGCCCCATGTACCACAGGCGCTGTTCCTGATTGTAAATTAAATTGTGCTCAAGGCAGGCGCGCACGCAGCCGGCAGTGCCCTCAGGGCGTAATGACAGACTTTCACCGGAGCGATCTTCAAAGGTGTACATTTCCTTTTCCACCACATCGGTCACTTCACCGATGGCACGGGAAAAGAGATTAGTCTTCTCTAAAAGCGGCATGCGCACTTCACTGTAGCCGAAGCTTGCTACGGTCTCACGCAGTACTTGTTCCGCCTGCTGCCAGCACGCGGTATCGCTTGGCAGCAGATCATTCATACCGCGCACTGCTTGGATTGACACAGCCATGCAAAATCCTTTTACTTTATCTAATTGCAAACATCAGCCCACAACTGCAATCTCTGCAGTAAGCTGCTATTTTTCGCCTAAAGGTAAATCCTTGGGGAATGGCGGTCGCATAATTTAATGCGCTCGCTATTATAGGGCTTGAGCCCATATCTGATCCAGAGTGAATCTCCGCAATTCCTCAGCCGGCACTGCCGCGTTTAGTTCCTAAGAGAATAGCAGCTACCCCATGCTTCGCGAGCTAAAGCTCGGAGTTGCGCAGAATGTTGCAGTATCCGCGTTAACTTGAAATGCAGCAGCGACTCTGGCGACTATCAACTTAAGCGAATTTTTTGCCGTATCATACGGCTAAACTGCAAGAATAGCGCACTAAACATGTAGCTGGCGATGTCATAGCATGCCATTTTAAGTGCCATCCACGCCGCAGGTACAGACGCCTTCAGGAAGAATTACCTTTTACCGACAGTTCTAGGCAATAGCAGATGCCGCGTCGTCTGCCGCGCTCTGAATCGTAGTCAAACGTGTCAAAGGCAAAGCAACGTCCCGGTTCAGATCTGGACTGACTTGCCGCGGTACGAACAAATTCCCTGAAAAAAGCGCTGTGCTCTGCATCGCTGCCAAAGAAATACTGCCTGGCGTATAAACCCTGCGGCTTGATAATGAGCCGGCTGCGCGGCGTGTGGCTATCGCCTTTGGTAAACATGCAGCTGATTGTGTCAGTCCCTTGTCTTACCGTTTCTTGCTCAATAATACCGCCGTAGGGAGGCTCCATGGATGTATATTTTTCAGGATCTTCGCTCAGCAGGCGCGCGCACGCGTAGACGTACAGATCGATGACTGACAGCTCCTGCTCATTGTTTGGCGCGAGCTCAGTAATAATAGCCAACTTTTCCTCAGGCTGCTCTTCAAAACATAATCCGCTCTGACTTAGAATATCGCATTTACGGCAATAATCCTTAAGCTTGAGCATGAAGGAGCGCCGACGCTTAAGCCGATGCAGTTGCTGCTCTAAAAGCTCTATTTTCTGATCTAAAAGCCCAGTGATGCTGCCGTGGTGATACTGTGGCAGCAGCTCCTTGATTTCACTCAGCGAGCATCCGGCATCTTTAAAACAGCGGATGGCGTCAAAATCAAAAAATTGCACAGCCTCGTAGCAGCGATAGCCGTGTGTTCGGCCAATATCCAGGTGCCTCAGCCCAAGTCGTTGATAGCAGTGTGACACAGCTCATTGAGCAACAGATGAAGGGCATTGATAACCTGCTGTACATGCAAAGTTCATGCGACTCTTTCGGCAGCTTTGAAATGTACTTCACCTTTGAGAGTGGTACAAACACCGATATCGCGCAGGTACAAGTACAAAACAAACTGCAGCAGGCTATGTCGCAACTGCCAGAAACCGTACAGCGCCAAGGTGTTCAAGTATACAAGGCAGTGGAAAACTCCTTTATGACTATCGCCTTTTATGACGAGACCGGGCGCATGAGCAGCGAAGAGATTAGCGACTACGTTGCAAGTTTCGTCCTTGATCCGTTAAGCCGTGTAGCAGGAGTCGGCGATACCACACTCTACGGAGGTCAATATGCAATGCGCATCTGGCTTGATCCAAATAAGATGCGCCGCTATAGCTTAAATCCAGCTGACGTGGTTACTGCGGTAAAGAACCAAAATGCACAGTCAGCAGGCGGCCAAGTAGGTGCGGGTCCGGCGGTGCCGGGACAGCAGGTAAGTATCGTTATCAACTCATCCTCACGTCTTACTTCAGCAAAGGATTTTGAGCAGATTCTGCTTAAAGTGCAGGATGACGGCTCAGAACTGCTGCTCAAAGATGTAGCTGACATTGAGCTCAACGCTGAAAGCTTTATGGGTAAGTCCTGGTACAACCGCCACGAGGGTGTAGGCATCGCTATTAAACTCGCCTCAGGCGCTAACGTCCTTAATACCGCTTACGCGGTTAAAGACGAAATGTCCTCACTTGCACGCTTCTTCCCGTCCGGGCTTCAGTACGCATACGCCGATGACAGAGCACCCAATATCGAAAAATCCATCCAAGCAGTGGTACGCACCTTGTTTGAGGCTATCGCTCTGGTGGTGATCGTAATGTTCGTGTTTCTGAAACGCTTTCGCTCTACACTCATTCCGGCACTGGCAGTTCCGGTAGTGCTATTAGGCGTGTTTGCACTGATGAATGTAGCCGGTTTTAGCATCAATACGCTAACCATGTTGCGCTAGTGCTTTCCATTGGATTGTTGGTGGATGACGCTATCGTAGTGGTAGAAAATACCGAGCGTCTGATACACGAAGAGGGCCTGCCTCCCAAAATGGCAGCACTCAAATCCATGGAACAAATCACGGCAGCTCTAATTGGAGTGGCAGCAGTAATTTCAGCGGTATTCGTACCGATGAGCTTTATGGGCGGCTCGACCGGCATTATTTACCGTCAATTCGCGCTGACCATCGTAAGCTCAATGGTGCTGTCAGTCATTATCGCGGTGATCTTTACACCATCGCTGTGCGCGCAGTGGCTTAAAGAACCTAACGCAGTGCCTGTTGCCCAGCTGGGGGAGGTTAAGTCAGGTGGCAGACTTAAAGCTGTTTTCCAACATTTTAACAACGCTTACACCCATGTCAGCCTCAGCTATGGTGCGGCAGTGTACCGTGCACTTAAAAAGCCGCGCTGGCTGCTGTGCTTATTCCTAGCGTTACTAGCAGGATCTGGTGCTTTGTATAGCTCACTGCCGCGTGCCTTTTTGCTCCAAGAAGATCAGGGGATTTTGTTTATCGATGTGATGCTGCCTTCCTCAGCCTCATTTGAGCGCACTGCACAGGTACTGGAACAGGTGGATAATTACTTCCTGCATCAGGAAAAGAGTGTACAGAGCGTGATGTCAGTTATGGGCTGGGGATTTTCTGGCAGCGGACAGAATGTGGGCATGTCCATTCCGCAGTTTAAAGATTACGCGCAGCGTACAAAGGGCGATGACGTATTTTCCGTAATGGAACGTGCCAACGCTTACTTTGCAGAGCACATTCCGCAGGCCCAGATCTTCGTAATGACACCGCCTGCAGTGATGGAACTGGCGGTATCCTCAGGCTTTACGTTACAACTGATGGACAGAGGAGCGTTAGGTCATGAAGCGCTGATGAACGCTATGAGACAACTTATAAGCAAAGCGTCCACCGATCCCGCTTTGGCATATGCGCGCTTTTCCGGACTGGAGGACACGGAGCAGTACCGCCTCCTAATTGACAGTGCTAAGGCCGGAGCAATGCAACTTGACAAGGGTGACATCAATTCTGCCTTTGAAACCTACTGGGCGGGCACATACGTCAATGACTTCTCCGACAATGGGCGGACCAAAAAGGTCTACGTGCAAGCTAAAGCTGATGCACGCACCAATATAGCTCAGATTGCGCTGTATTATCTGCGCAATCAGTCAGGCAAAATGGTGCCTTTTTCAGCCTTCACCAGCTTTGAATCGTTGCTGGCCGCTCCCAAACTGACCCGCTATCAGGGCGTGCCGGCGGTAAAAATCGAAGGCATGGCTGCCCCCGGAGTGAGTTCTGGTCAGGCTATGGACGCGATGGAACGGCTAGTATCCGAGCTGCCGGTCGGATTTGAAGGCAGCTGGACCGAGCTTTCCTATCAGGAGCGCCAGGCCGGCAGTCAGACCGCGGGGCTGTTCGCGCTGTCAGTGCTGACTGTGTTCTTAGTACTGGCCGCGCTGTATGAAAGCTGGACCATTCCGTTTGCGGTACTGCTGAGCGTACCGACCGGCTTGATTGGTGCACTGGCAGCCGTAAATTTGCGCGGCATGGAAAATGATATCTACCTCCAGATAGCCCTGCTGACCGTGATCGGCCTGTCGGCTAAGAACTCTATTTTGATAGTAGAGTTCGCGCGCTCACTGCACCGTCAGGGATTGAGTCTGACCGCGGCTGCCGTTAAGGCCTCCAAGATCAGGCTGCGCCCGATTTTGATGACCTCTCTGTGCTTCATTCTGGGCGTGTTACCGCTAGCATTCAGCTCTGGAGCTGGCAGTGGTGCTCAGAACGCGCTGGGTACCGCGGTATTAGGCGGCATGCTCTCATCAACACTGCTTGGCATTTTCATCACGCCGTTATTTTACGTACTGACCGGCAAGATGTTCTCGCTCATATACCACGGAAACAGTAAAGAGCGCCATGCCGAAAAACAGATAGTTGCAGGCAGCTAATGCTAACATCTTGTTTCCTCTCAGCATTAAAACCGGCGCAAGCCGGTTTTAATGCTGATACATCAGATGCATGAACTACCTACAGGCTTACGAGCAAGATTTACAAGGGTCGTCGTATTACTTTTAGTAGGCGCATTCCGGACGCTTACGACCTGTCCCAAATGCCCACATCAAGTAAGAGTGTCAGGCGACATGTTGGTTGGCCCACAAAATAGCATAAAAACTAATTCAACCCAATATAACTATCAAATATCCGAACTACAAATTCAGCCATATGGATAACTGACAAAGCCAAAACTTTCGGTAAGTACTTTTATTTCTTGAATTTACTGTATATTAAAGCCAAAAATTATATCACCCTCTGGTAAACATCTTTTTGGCGATGTTTATTGCATTTTCAGCTCTGTCTTTCGCCATACCTTCGGCTAAACCTTCAGCAATCCCATCTGCCTTTATCGTCGCCATATCCATCTCATAGCGCTAATGCGTCTCATATTTGAGCATTTCCTTAGTATTTCTTACAAGCATTTTTTCTGCCTGCAAAAACATCAGCAAAAATAAGGCTTGGGACCATATTAGATTCTACACACAAATCCGCAATCATGCATTCTTCGGCAACATTCACTGCGCGGCCAGTTCGTTATTAAGCCTGGTCATTTGCTCATCAGTAAGTCCAGTTATTTCTTGAATTTGCTGTCTATTAAATCCCTTGGTGAACATCTTTTTGGCAATGTTTAATGCATTTTCAGCTCTACCTTCAGCTCTGCCTTCAGCTCTACCTTCAGCTCTACCTTCAGCTCTTCCCTTCGCCATGCCTTCGGCTAAGCCTTCAGCAATTCCATCTGCCTTTCTCGTCGCCATATCCATCTCATAGCGCTGCTGCGCCTCATATTTGAGCATTTCCT
>CALXOV010000062.1 GCA_944390105.1 uncultured Succinivibrionaceae bacterium | reverse complement strand
TCGCTATTCAATAATAGTTATCAACTTCCCTCAAATTCACTTAATAAAGCCAGCTGACGCTGGCCTCCACTAAAACACAATCCTTTCATTAGGTCGTTGTGAGCAGGGCCTCATGGTGTTTTTTTTGCGCCGCAATCTAAGGGCTAATAATGCAATTTGAGCGTTGTAATTAGGATTGGACACAGCTATGGTCTAGGGAGCGGGACCTAAATTAGGATAAACTTAGCAAAAATCATGATAACTTTTTGCAAATAAAGGAAAAAATTAGGTAAAAGCTAAGTGTTTGCTAATTTTCTTTGCCTACAATAGCCTCACCAGCCAAGCAGGATAGCCTGCATGAAAAATAAGGCTCATCGATTTTGTAAAGAGGAAGTTGTTATGAAAAAGTTAGCTGTATTAGTTTCCGCCGCCGTGTTAGCAGTTGCCTCCACCGCTGCGCTTGCCGCGCCGCAAGGTTTCAATTCATCGACTCCGGCTGTGTCGGGTGGTCCGCAGGGCTTTGCCAATCAAGCGCCCAATACCGTAGCGGGCGTTAAGAGTAGCGCCTATGACGATCAGGTGGTTACGTTACAGGGACGCTTGACCAATTACTTAGGTAAGGATCGCTATGAGTTCACTGATATGCAGGGCGGCACTATTGAGGTGGAGCTCGATGACGATTACAACTGGAGCAATATTGCCAAAGATCAGCCAATTGAGATTGTAGGCGAAGTGGATAAAGATCTGCTTAGTACCAGCATTGACGTGAAGCGTGCTACTCCGTTGCCCAGCGTTCAGTAAAAAATTCAACTGCATAACAAGCACTAAGTAAGCGTAATCCTCAAGCCAACGGTTTGGGGATTTTTTTATGCGCGGCAGTTGTATTGATTTTTAAGTGAGCCAACAATATATCTACTTTAGATGCGGCTAGGTATTATGTCAGCTCAGAGCCATTCTACACTCAACGAGAGGTTTTATGACAATGACAAAAAAAATATTGCAGAACAAAGGATAAACTTTAAGCGCCGAGGCTTGGCAGCAAGAGTTATCCGTAAATTTGCTGACGCTCAGGATTGCGCAGCCGCGGTTGATAGAATGCGCGCAGTTCTTCGCGCAAAAAGTTAAATGGCGACGATTGCTCAAGTCCATCTTTCCAGATAAGCGACATGGTTGCATCGGGGAAATCTAATTTGCTGTCATCTAAAAAGGTCAACATGCCGTAGAAATCATGTTCGGTGGCAATTAAGATCTCAGGTACCACTGCAAAGCCGACGCCGCAGGAGACTAAGGACAGCGCATAGTAGAAATTATCAACCTCCCAGTTAATCGGCGATAGGGTGATTCCCTTGTGATTGGCGCTTAAGTTAGAGCAAATCACAATCTGCCGGTAGGTGCTAAGCTGCGCGCGCGTGATGCCGCGTTGCCCGGCGAGCGGATGTTGATTGGCGACAATCACCCGATTAACGACGGTACCGAGGGTTAGGCAGGCATAGGGCAGACTCTGACTGTGATTGAAATAGAGGGCTGCATCTAAGGAAAAATCCTGCATAAACTCTTTTACATCAAAGGAGGAAATTGGCGATAGGCGCAGCTGCAGTGCCGGATAGCGTTCGGATAAAGTCTTCAGGATAGTAAAAAGTTCTTTGTTATATATTGAAAAATCTACGCCAAGATGGAGCGTGGGGCGCTCAAGCCCCATGAGGCTGCGTGCTCTTTCTGCAAAGCTTAAATTATCTTCATAGAGCTTTTGCATTTGTGGCAGTAAGAGCTCACCGCGCGCGGTGAGCTTGAGTTTATGTCCGCGGATAAACAGCGGATAGCCCAAAAAGATCTCCACATCGTGCACGTAGGTGGATACTGCCGATTGGGCGCGCCCCATACGGCGGGCGGCTTGGGAAAAGGAGCCCAAGCGCGCAGATAGCAGCACTGCCTGCAGTTGCAAAAGCTTAATTGCATCGCCTTCCATGGGGAGTCCTCCGCAAATAGTGCGCCGCCTTGCTGGCGGCGCGGTGTGCATTTAAGTTCGGTGTTTAGCTAATAGAGAAGCTAGCGCGTTTGACGCGAATGAGCAGCGTCAGCAGTAGCACCGCTACCCCTAAGGTAAAGAAGGCTCCGCTTAAGGTCAAGTGTTCAGCTAAATAGCCAATTAGCGCTGGACCGATGATGAGCGCACCGTAACCGCAGGTGGAGACGGATGAGATTGCGGCTAAGACCGGCATACTGTGCTGCCGCCCTGCCAGCGAAATACAGATCGGCATGATGTTGGCTATGGCCAAGCCTAAAGCTAAGAAGCAGGCGTAGATTAAGTACAAGTTGTGCACAAAATATATTGTAAGCAGCGCCAGCGCACAGACGAATACGCTGACTGACAGCACAGTAAAGGTGCTGAAGCGCCCGATTAAATATGCACCGGCAAAGCGCGATGCCGCCATGGCAGTGATGAGCACAATATAGCCGGAGCTGGCAAACTGCAGCTCAATATCGGTTTTCTGCAGTAAAAAGAGCGCTGACCAATCAAGCATGCCGCCTTCAACCATGTAGATGAGGCTGGCTACCAGCGCAAACAGCAATACCGTGCCCTTGGGCAGACTAAAACCGCTTGACTCATGCTTATAGTCAGTGGGCTTTAAGCTCATGTAAGGCAGGGTAGTCAGAACCCCAAGACTTAAAGCTAGGGTTGGTGCCAAGATTGCGCTGTAGAAAGAAAAATTCATACCTAATAAAGTAATAGCCGTGCCTAAGGCGGCAATTTCTCCTACGGAATAACAGCCGTGCATTGAAGACAGCAGAATACGACCGTATTTTTCCTCGAGGTAGGATGCAAAAATATTGCCGCCGACCTCTAAAAGCCCGAGACCTAAACCGAAGCCGAACAAGGCCGCGGCGGTAAGTTCGCGGTTAGGCAGCTGCACGCAGATATATAAAGCGGCATTAAGCAGCACAATGGCAGCACCCATAATGCTGCGCAGACTGAAATGGCGCAGCATGACGGAAATCAGCGCCATACCGACAATAGATCCGCTGCCCATCAGCAGAATGTAATGCGATAATTCGATATGCGAGAGTTGGAGCTCTGCCTTCACATGCGGCACCAAGGGGGCCCAGGCTGCGACTGCGAAGCCTGCCAGCGCAAACAGCGCGCGGGAAGAGAAAATTGTTCCGGCAGGGCGATTAGCGTTGAAACCTAACATACTAACCTCCTGTTGTGTTTCTGTTTTTTTATTTTCCATCAAATAATGCTTTGCTCAAAGTTAAGAACTATCTGAAATAAGATGGATATGAATGAAGCGTTAATGCCAGACCGCTAACGGCTATTTGTAAATAATTTATTGTTTTTAAAAATATTTATTTTGTATAGAGTAGTTTGGCCTCAAGAGCCGTGTACCGTTCAGCAGGTTTAATTTAGATGATAAAAATTATCAATTAGTCTCAGTCGCAAGGTATAGGGGCATTGCCGATAGGTTTGCACAGCAAAAACCGCTACAATAAGCTTAGGTTGTTAAGGCTGCCATCAGCACTGCCGCAGTCATGGGGGGAATACGGGTGACTGAGGGGTGGCACTGCGCTATAAGAACATAAAAGAGGATATAGAGTATGCTGTTTTTTACTGCTGACCCCCATTTTGGCCATGCCAATATCATGCGCTACTGTCAACGACCTTTTGCAAGCGTCGAGGCAATGGATGCAGCACTGATTGAGCGTTGGAATGCGCGCGTCGGGGCGGATGATGATATCTACATCTTAGGCGATTTTACCTTAAAAAAGCAGTCAGAAACGGTTCGCGGCTATGTGCAGGCGCTCAAGGGAAATAAGCATCTGATTGTCGGCAATCATGACCTTTTCGTGAAGGGGGAGCGGGCCGATAAGTGGCGGGATGTGTTTTGCGAAATCAGTGATTATCGCGAGTTACAGGCTCCGTCTGGCTATACCTACATCCTGATGCACTATCCCATCATGTTCTGGAATGGCAGCATTGATCCACGGGTAATTCATCTTTACGGGCATATTCACAATAACCCATACTGCAACGCGCAGACCGCCAAGCTTAGCAATGCGCTCAATGTCGGCTGCGATCTGCACAATTATGCGCCCATTAGTGAAGCCGAAGTGCTGACCTTAGTGGCAGCGCACAATGGATCCATTAAAGACAGCATTAATGGCAGTGCGCCGAAGGATGGGCCGCTTAAGACCCATGCTACTCCGCTCTAAAATGCTCCGTTGCGGCTGATGGGGGCGAAGTACGGTTCGTTGAGTCCTCTGGCTTAGGCGGTGGCGTTTGGGAGGTGGAACTTGCGCTCGGGGAAGGTGGCATTCCTGCAGTTTGTGCGGCCGTGCTGGCAGAAGGTGCGACTGCCGCTTCATGGGGCATAAAGAACAGCCCAGGACGCTCCGCGCCGCGTTTTACCGGCTGCAGCACAAATTCAGGTTTGTGCAGTGAGCCCTGCAGCTTGACGGTGGTAATCGAATCACCGGGCAGGGAAGTCAAAACCGCCTCGCCCGATAGTGTTCCATCAGCAAGTTCAGTTGCCGCATGCAGGGTAATTTCGGAACTGGGGGTATGCGCTGTCCCCTGCATTACCCCTGCAGTGCCGTCTAGGTTACAGCTTAGCCGTAGCTGATAGAGCCCGCAGTCAGCCGGCGCTAAAGCGCTAAGTAGAGTTGTACCGTCTAAGGTATGCCCCTGCAGGGTGCCGCCGTTGATGAGATCAAGTCCTAGTTGCGAGATGAGCAGGCTTGGTGCGCTAAGGCGCAAGCTGCCGGAGATCCCCGTAGGCAGGGTGTCAAATTTAAAGGGTCCGGGGGCTCGCAAATCGGCCTGTAGCGCAACCTCACCTTGCAGCACGTGACCTAAGTATTCACTGTTTAATTCCTCGGCCTGCAGGTGCGGGGCATTGAAGATAAGAAAACTCTGTGCTTGATTAAAAGACAATGCACCGACGAGGGAGAAGACCGAACGCTTAAGCGCAATTTCCGGTAGCGTAAAGCTTAAGACTTCATCACTGACCGTCACGATGCCCGAGCCGCGGGAAAATAATAAATCGCCGTATAACAAATTATTAAAGTCAGCGTTGATAAGTCCGGCACTGTTGCCCTGCAGTTTGCCGTCTTTAAGCGCCAGCGCTTCGCCCTGCAGCGACAGACTTTCAATCGATAACGGCAGCTGAGGCATAAAGGAGAGGAATTTAAGGGCGTAGACATGCGCGCTGCCGATATTAAGCGTCAGCGGATGCAAATGCTCCATCAAGAAGTCAAATAGCTGCTCAGTGAGCTCTAGTTTATTGTTATGCAGAGTTAATTCATTAATATCAAGCTGTTTATCCTGCGGTTTAAAGTTAAGCGCCGCTTGAAGCGTACCCTCAAGGAAGTCCGCTGACAGCTTAAGCTTTAACTCTCCGCTTGCCTTAAGGCTGCCGCTAAATTGCGCATCGCTTAAGCTAAGCGGCAGTTTGGGCAGAGCGGCTTCAGCTGCTTGCAGGTTAAATTCATCACACTTAATCTTTCCGTGGCTCATTTGCAGCGCTTTAAAGCTGCCCGATAGCGTGTTGAGATTGAACTCTGTCGGCAAAACGCTCGGCAGCGCAGCAAAAACCGCACTTAAGGTGCCGCTATCGGCACTTAAGGCATAATTTTGCAGCGCGCTCAGACCATCCTTTAACACTAAGCGCGCGGCATGCAGTTTTTTAAAGTGCAGGCTGTTTTGTGCAGGTTTAAGCAAGCCGTCACTGCCCTGCAGGGTGCCGCCGAGAAGATTTGCCTGCAGCTCATCAATGATAAAGCCCTCAGCTGCGGCTTTAAAGCTGACGGTAAGGTTGCTGCAGGGTAGCGCGTCAAGCTTCGCATCCTTAAGACTGAGGCGGCCGTGGTCAAAACTCAGCGTCGGCGCTACGGCGCTAGACTGCGGTTGCAGCGTGACGTTATACAGGCGCACCAAGGCCTCGCGCGCCTGCAGCCGCGCTGTGTGCAGGGCTATCCCATTTAAGCGCAGAGCATCGGCGGTGATCGGGTTGGCTGCGAGGGCGGCAAATAACTCATGCTCCAGCGCCTGCGGGGTGTAGTGGGCTGCTTTAAGATAGAAATCATAAAAATGCAGTTGGCGCTCAAACAGCAGTTTGGGCAGAGAATATTCAACATAGATTTCCCCGGCCTGCAGCGTGCCGATCGTTACTCCAGAGAGCTTGAGCACTTGGGGATAGAGCGGGGAAAACTCGGCCTTATCAATTGTGACTTCAAGTCCTAAGGCCTTGCTTAAAAGATTAGCCAAGGGCTCACGAATGGTTGAACCGTTAACGCAGAGCATTAGCAGACCGACGATAAGCGTAATGCTCAGCGTCAGCCCCAGTACAAGCCTTTTGAGGCGGCGTTTGACCGGGCTTTCCTTGACGCGGATGATGCGGCGAAAGGCCATGCTCAGCTCTCCTTACGCTTGGCGCTTAAGTTCTCGGGGAACCAGCGGGCAATTAAGTTCTCGGCGCTGGCGCGATCTTCCTGCCACAGCTTATCAGCAATGGTCCGCGCCGTTTCCAACTGCTGCCAATCACGCGCCGCGTCCGCGAGGCGAAAACCGTCGCAGCCGGCTTGGCGCGTACCGGTGAGGTCGCCTGGGCCGCGCAGCTTAAGATCAGCTGCGGCAATGGCAAAGCCGTCAGTACTGTCATGCATGATCTGCAAACGGGCGCGCGCCACCTCACTTATGCTGCGCTCATCATAAATTAGCAGACAGTAGGACTGCTTATGCCCACGACCGACGCGTCCACGCAGCTGATGGAGCTGGGCCAGACCTAGACGCTCAGCATTATCAATTACCATGATGGTGGCATTAGGCACATCCACGCCTACTTCAATAATGGTGGTGGCAATTAAAAGCTGGGTGCGTCCTGCGGCAAAGTCTTCCATTACGCTGTTTTTTTCGTCAGTGGACATTTCTCCGTGTAGCATGGCGATCGTGCAGCGCGGCAGTTGGGATGACAGCTGGGCATAGGCCTGTTTGACTGAGTTGATCCCTAAGGCTTCATTTTCCTCAATTAGTGGGCATACCCAATACGCCTGTACCCCTTTATCGAGGTTAAAGCGCAGCCGCTCAATGGCCTGGGCAGTAGCCTGCTTGCTGACGCAGGCGGTAATTATGGGGGAGCGTCCCGGCGGAATTTCATCGAGGCGCGACACCGCTAAATCGGCAAACATGGTCAGTTGCAGGGTGCGCGGGATCGGGGTGGCGCTTAAGGTCAGCTGATGGGGGGTGGTGCCTGCCGGCGCTTTATTCGTAAGCTCCGCGCGCTGCTCAACGCCGAAACGATGCTGTTCGTCGATAATGACGAGCCCTAGACGCTGATAGGTGACTTTATCCTGAAATACCGCATGGGTGCCGATAATGAGTCCCGCACTGCCGTCGGCAATCGCGCTTAATACTGCGCGACGCTGTGCGGCACTTAATTTGCTGCCTAAAAATACGCATTTAACCTCAAAGGGCGCTAATTGGGCAGCGCATTTTTCAAAATGCTGGCGGGCTAGGATTTCGGTGGGCGCTAAGAGTACGCACTGCATCCCGGCCTTCACTGCCTGCAGTGCCGCCATTAGCGCCACGAGGGTTTTGCCGGCGCCGACATCACCGTTAACTAAGCGCAGCATCGGTTGCGCTTGAGCTAAATCAGCGGCAATTTCACTAAGCACCCGCAGCTGCGCGTTTGTCGGCGCATATGGTAAGGTCGCCAAAAAGCGCTCTTGTAGCGCGGCATCAAAGCTCACCGGCAGTGCCCGCTTAACCTCCTGCTGGGCCTTCAGGCGGCGGATGGCGCACATGAAGGCAGTCAGCTCCTCTAGTGTTAAGCGCGCAAACTGCGGCAGACTAGAGAGTGCAGGCAACTGACCGTCTTCACGCGGTTTAGGATAATGACAGGTCAGCAGCGCATCGCTTAGGGGCTGGCGCAGGGGATGGGGTAGCAGTTCTTGAGGTATCAGCTCAGTAAGCGGCTGGGTGGTTAAGATGCTAAGTGCTTCTTTTTCAATACGACCCATCAGCTTTTGTGTCAGTTTATCGGTTAAGTGATAGACCGGACTTAAAGTGGGGCATAGCTGAGCTTGTACGTTGCCGTGGTCTAAAAAGGTGACTTCTGGGTGGGTCATAGTCAGCGTGCCTGAGTAGCTGTCGTATTTCAAACAGCCAAAGGCCAGCAAGGTCTTGCCGCGGGTAAAGTTCTGGGCAAAGCTGCGATGCATGTTGAAAAAGAGCAGTTCAATATAGCCGCTGTCATCGGTGGCGCCGACACAGAAAACTTTGCCGCGCTGACCTTTAAAACCGGTGGAGATAACCTGCAGCGCGGTTAAATGTGCTATGCCGTCAGCTTTGAGTTCACTTAATTTATACAAACGGGTTTTATCGATATAGCGAAACGGCAGATTGAACAGCAAGTCAAAGAGCGTAAACAGCCCTAAACGATTGAGCTTATCGGCCACGCGGTCGCCGACGCCTTTTAAATTTTTGACCGATAGACTGCGGTACTGCGCATCAATCCTATCCATCGGTCCTCCCTTCGCGCTTTAATTGGCGGGTACTGTGATGACGTTTAAAGCTGTAGACGGCAAGCAGCAGCAACATGGATCCGGAGAGTAAGAACTGCACATGCAAATTTAAGAAATGGGCAATCAGACCTGAGATGAGCGGACCGCACATTGCACCATATTGCCCGGCCATAGTCATCATGCCAAAGCCGCGTCCGCGAAATTGCGGCTTAGTATTGATCGTAAGCAGCGCATTGATGCTGGGCACAATGCCGACGATAAAGAGTCCAAGCCCCACCGAGGTAATGAGCAGATAAGTGATGTTGGGGGCAAAACCCTGTAAAAAGATAAAGAAGCCGGCTCCTGCAAAACCACAGGTCATTGACAGGAAAAAGCCCTTGTTCTGCCCGAACATCCCCCAAAAAGGCGCGGTTAAGGCGCCGACTAAGGGCGGGAGTGAACAGGCAATGCCGGCTAGCAGTTCGACATTATCATTGTTCTCAATGCCGCCGGCGAGCTCAGCGACAAATAGCGACAGAATCGGCTGAATCGCTACCATCACCAGATTGAAGGCAAAGAATAAGAGGAGCAGTTCGCTGATGGCGCGATCGGTGATGCTGACTTTGATGTCGTGGAAAATAGAAGATTGCTCCTTCGCCGCCTGTACGCGCTCTTGTTTACTTTTATCCGACGGGGTAAACAGGGTAATAAAGAAAATGAGCAAGAGGGCGCTGCCGGCCACAAAGAAAGAGGCGCGAATGCCAAGGAACTGCGCTAAGAGACCACCGATTAAAGGACCGCTTACGGTACCGATTAGCTGCGAGGACTGCATTACGCCTAAGGCATAGCCGATGCGCTCGCGTGGAGTGGTGGAGGAGATCATTGACAGGATCGACGGCAGATAACCGTTGGCAAAGCCCTGTAGTACGCGCATGCAAAAAAGTTGCAGCGGAGTTTGCACTAAACCGCCGGTGCTGTAGGCAAGGCACAGCAGGAACGCTGAGCGTACCGCCATCACTTTTTGCCCACGTTTGTCGGCCAGCTTGCCCCATACCGGTGCCATAGTGCCGCCTAATAAGAAGCTGATGGAAAAGACCGCCGCAGACCACAGTTCGACGTTATGCTCCGTGGCGCCGATGTGCAACAGATAAATAGGCAAAAAGGGCACCACCATGGTGTAGGAGGCGCTGGTAAAGAAAATGCAACAGGTAAAAACCCACAAACGGGTCTGCCAAGTCATGAAATTGCGATCCCCTAAAGCTCGTGCTATGCCGCGCGCGGGCGGCAGTCTTCATTGTAGCGCAAGCTAGGCGGGAATTAGAGCAACTGCTTAATAATGAGCGAGGCGCGGAAGCGACGCACTTTGGCAAGAATGCGGCGCACCGCCTCGGGATACGTCTCAATGGCAGCAATTTCCGTGAAATGGCGGATGGGGGTAGTGTGCCGCAGAATAAACTGCTGCTCATGGCGGTACTTTTCCTGCATCAGCCCGTGTGGATCGTACACCAGCAGGCCGTTTTCTAAATCAAGCGCCCAAGCGCGCGGATTTAAATTATTGCCGGTAATGAGGGCATAATTGTGATCGATGAACATGCCCTTTAAATGATAGGTATTCGTGCCGTCATACCACAGCATGATCTTAAGTTGCCCCGATGAAACGGCTTGTTGATATTTTTCGACGAAGGAGCGCAGATTCTGTTCGTAAATGTACGGCACTGCGCCGATGGCACTGAATTTTTCCTCTTCCGGGATATAAAAATCATTGGCTTTTTTATCGCCGACGACGATAGTGATGGTTACGCCGCGCGCCAATGCATTTTCAAGCGCCGTGAGCAAGGCTTTAGGTGGATTGAAGTATGGCGTGCACAAAAAGATCTCCTTTTTGGCAGCTGTAATTGCCCATAAAATCGTGCGATTAAGCTGATTGCCGCGTTTGCCCAGACCTACTAAAGGCGTCAGACCGATCTCATCGCTGTGCAGACGCATGTCCTTAAAGCTGTAATGCACCTCGGTTAAACGGCGGCGCAGCTGCTTAATCTCGTCTTTAATATCACGCGCCGGTTTAACTTGACCCTGGGAGAAATCCTGCACCGCAAAATTAATGTGAAAAGCCTTAGTGGCAAAGTCATTAAAGCTGTCGGCTAATTCTTTAGAATAGATTTCATGATATCTATCTAGGCGATAGCGTCCGCAGTAGCTTAAATACACATTATTGACTGAGGCTCCGGAGTAGAGCACGGTATTGTCAAAAATGCAACCCTTTAAGTGCATCACCCCGAAGATTTCGCGTTTTTTTACCGGCACGCCGTAAATTGCCGGCGGATGGGGACAATGCTCCGCTAGTTGATAGTACAGCGCGGCATTGCCTGCGCACTTATCCTGACCGATAAGGCCGCGCTGCGCCCGATGGAAATCAACGTAGACGCGAATATGCAGTTGCGGGCGCTGCTCCTGCGCACGGTATAGCGCCTTAAGGATCTCGCGGCCGGCTTCATCATCCTGCAGATACAGCAGATTTAAGGTAATACGCTCTTGGGCTGCAGCAATCAGCTCAAGCATGCGCGCATGAAAATGCTCGGGGCGTTCGAGGATGGTATAGCTGCTGGCTTTAACCGCAATATGCGGCAGCTGCCGGAGTTTGGTCTGGCAGTATAAAGCGGTGGGCAGGCTTTTTTTAAACATGAACATGCGCAGTATCCTCTAACTAAAAGCTTACAGTGGGGCGGTAGCGGTGCTCAGCCACGTCAGATCTTGCTCATTAAGCTGCGGATTGCCGCTTAAGGTGGTAAAGACCTGCTGATGATAATCATTCAGCCATTCGCGCTCACGCAGGCTTAGCATATCGCGCTCAATCAGGCGTTTATCAAAAGGCACTAAAGTCAGCGGCTCAAAGCACAGCATATGTTCAAGCTGCGGCAGTGTGCAGTGTACAACGGTGACTAAGTTTTCTAGACGAATGCCGTAAGCATCTTCTTTGTAATATCCCGGCTCAATTGATAAGACCATACCCGGCTGTAGCGGAGTTTGCGAATAGCGGCGGGAGATACCCTGCGGTCCTTCGTGTACGGACAGCAGATGCCCCACGCCGTGCCCGGTGCCATGATCAAAATCTAGTCCCAGATCCCACAGCGGGCGGCGCGCCAATACATCAAGCTGTAGCCCTGAGGTACCGACGGGGAAGATAGCGGTAGCCAGCGCAATGTGGCATTTGAGCACTAAGGTATACATGCGCTGCAGCTCTGCCGTGGGGCTCGGAGTACACAGCACCGTGCGCGTAATGTCAGTGGTACCCTGCAGATAATGCCCGCCGCTGTCAATCAAATACAGCGCGTCTTCACCCAAAGGACGCGGCTTTGGCGCAGTACGGTAATTGTAATGGCACATTGCGCCATTCGGGCCTAAGGCGGAGATGGTGTCAAAGGAGCACTCAATAAAATCACCCATGGCACGGCGCATTTCCTCGGCTTTATCGGCTAAGGTAGCTTCATTAACATCGACTAGCAGGTGCTTTACCCCTTGGGCATCGACCTGCTCGTCAAGGGCGGTAAGCTTATCTAGCCACGCTAGGAAGCGGCACATGGCAAGGCCGTCTTTTAAGTGCGCCGCACGCTCACCGGCAAGTTCCGCTTCATTTTTGCAGGCCTTAGGCAGCTCGCAGAGACCAAGTCCTTCCGTGACCTCAGCTCCGCCGTCTTGCAGGCGTTTTAAAATCGCGGCATTGCTAGCCTGAGGGTCAATATAGACTGCGCTGCGGGCCATGCACAAACGCTCCAGCGCATCAGTAAAACTGTCCTCAGGGAAAATATCAACATGGCCGCAGTGCGCGGTCAGCTCAGGCAGAATTTCGTCGGGGATCTGCTGCGCCGGGATATACCATTCGAGCACTTCATTGGCATAGGCAATGAGCCGGCAGTTCACTACTGGCAGACAGTGGCGATCGCGCCCGCGGATGTTGAGCAGCCAGCACACGGCATCGGGGTTGCAGATCACAGTCGCATCCATGCCCAAACGCCGTAGCTCTTGTGCTAAATTGCGCCGCTTGACCATTGATGGGCAGCCGTTGAGTTCGTCGGGGTATAGCTCAACTGGCGAGTAAATAGTCTCGGGTCTATCTTTCCAAACGACATCAATCAAGCTCTCTTCTAGTGCAATGAGCTTAACGTCATGTTGCGCCAGTGTACGGGCCATTTGCTGATATTCTGCATACGATACCCGGCGAATATCAAGTCCTACCTTCGCACCTTTGTGCAGCGTCTGTCCTAAGTATTCAGCTGGGGCTATGTCCTGCAAATTAAAGCAGTCAAAGAGCTCATCATTCGTCTGCTCGTGTACCTGAATCGCATAGCGGCCATCAACGAATACTGCAGCGGCAGTCTGCAGCGTAACGCTGCTGCCATCAGTCAGAGTGACCTCTTCTGTATCCGTATCATCAGCCGCAATACGTACTGCGGCAAAGCCGGCTGAACCGGTAAACCCGGTTAAAAAGGCCAGCTCTTCATTATCAGGATTGAGTTCGTAAGATAGAAAAACATCATCATGCGGCACTAAGAGCGCATCTAATTCACGTTCCTGCAGGAGCGCGCGCAGATCTTGCAGGCGCTCGGCGTACTTATCCAAAGGCTCGTTCATAAAATAATTGATTTGCTGTACATGCCGCGAATTTTAACACAACTGCTTTTGGCCGTAGATTTGCCAGCAGACGGGGTTTGCGTGCTGCGGTTTTTTTGCGCATAATCCTGCATGAATATGCACGCCTGCAGGGACAAAATAGCGCCTGTCGGCGCTGCCATCTGGAGATAATACATGACTGAAGATTTCAACCCGCTGCTGCACATTGAAGGCTTGCCGCTTTTTTCGGCCTTAAAGCCTGAGCACATTTATCCGGCCATTAGTCAGGCGGTGGAACATTGCCGCCGCACCATCGAAGAGCGTACTAAGGCCAGTTTAACTGATCCTAGGCCGACCTGGGACAGCGTTGTGGCACCAATTGAGGAGGCAGACGATCGTCTGTCAAAAATGTGGGCGGTGGTGTCGCATTTAAATGGGGTGTGCAATACCGAGGAGCTGCGTAAGGCGCATGATAGCTGCTTGCCGCTTTTGTCCGATTACTATACCTGGTGCGGGCAGTATCAGCCGTTATTTGAAGTGCTGCAACGCATTAAACAAAGTGATGAGTTTTTACTGCTGACTTCGGCGCAGCGCCGTTCGATTGACAACAGTCTGCGTGACTTTAAATTAACCGGTGTTGATCTGCCGGCGGAGAAAAAGACGCGCTTTGCGGAGATTAGCGCCAAGCTGTCCAAGCTGCAGTCTGACTTTGCCAATCATGTGCTGGATGCCACCCATGCTTTTGCTAAGCACATCACGGATGAGGCGCAGCTTGCGGGTCTGCCCTGCGGCGCGCGTAAACTAGCTAAAGCGCAAGCCGAGCAGCGTAGCCTCGAAGGATGGGTCTTTACCTTGGATATTCCATCTTATATGCCGCTCATGATGTATGCCGACAACCGCAGCCTGCGCCAGGAGATGTACGAGGCCTACAATACCCGCGCTTCAGAATTAGGGCCGCAGGGGGGGCAGTTTGATAATTTGCCGCTGATAGAAGAGATCCTGCGCTTGCGCCACGAGGAGGCTCAGCTTTTAGGTTTTAACAATTATGCTGAGCTGTCGCTTGCCACAAAGATGGCCAAGAGTACCGCTGAAGTGGTGTCTTTCCTAGAAGATCTGGCCCACAAGTCACGGGCACAGGGCGAGCGCGAAATGCAGACGTTGCGTGAATTTGCTGCCGCTAAGGGCGTGCCGGATCTAGAACCGTGGGATGTGGCGTATTACAGCGAAAAGCTGCGCCAAGAGAAATTTGCCTACAGCGAAGAAGAGTTACGTCCGTACTTCCCGGTAAATAAGGTCGTAGCCGGTTTATTTGAATGCGCGCATCGTCTGTACGACATCACTATCCGTCCGCGCTTGGGCGTGGATGTGTGGCATGCAGATGTCAGCTGCTACGATGTCTACGATAAGTTTGGCAGCAAGATCGGCACGTTCTACCTTGATCTGTATGCGCGTCAAGGCAAGCGCGGCGGTGCGTGGATGGATGAATGCCAGGTACGGCGCTATCGTCAGGATGGCGCTTTGCAGCTGCCGGTGGCTTACTTAGTTTGCAACTTTACCCCGCCGGTGGGCGGGCGGCAGGCTGAGCTCACCCATGCCGAGGTGGTTACTTTATTCCATGAATTCGGCCATGGGCTCAATCAGCTGTTAACCCGCATTGATATTGCCGATGTGTCGGGCATCAATGGCGTGCCTTGGGACGTGGTTGAGCTGCCTTCGCAGTTTAATGAAGAGTTTGCGTGGCAGCAGGAAGTACTCAATTTCTTGTCAAGCAAGGTCGGCACCGGGGAGCCGCTGCCTGGAGATAAGCTGCAAGCACTCATTAATGCCAAAAACTTTGAATCGGCGATGGCAATGCTGCGTCAGCTGCAATTTGCGCTGTTTGACTTCAAGCTCCATCGTGACTATGACCCGGCTCAGGGCGGGCGGGTGCTTGAGACCTATCAACAGGTAATGCAGGAGCACGCCGTCACCCCGCAGTATCCACATGCGCGCATGCCCAATTCATTTACCCATATCTTTGCTGGCGGCTATGCTGCCGGCTACTATAGCTATAAATGGGCAGAGGTCCTAGCGGCCGATGCGTTTGGACGCTTCCTTGAGGAAGGGATCTTCAATCCGCAGGTCGGACAGGCTTTTCGCGATAATATTCTTGCCGTCGGCGGTGCGGTCGATCCGCAGGTTGCCTTTATCGCCTTCCGCGGCCGCAAACCGAGCGTGGATGCACTGCTACGCCAAAGCGGGATTGATTTTTGAGCTAAGTTTGGGGGATTAGCTGTTTTTAAACTATAGTTGCGGCCGTCCGCTTATTTCCTTGTGCGGGAAATTTTCGGGCGGCCGTTTTGTTTGCAGCTTAATTCTTAAGGCGTCTGCCATTGACTTGGGGGACTGCCAGCGAAATGACTGCGGCTAAGGCCAGCAGACCTACCACAATCTGCATGGTGGCAGTCAGTCCATGCGCATCTCCTACTGCGCCTAAAACAGGGGCAATAATACCGCCGAAGCTGATGCCTAAGCCTACGGTCAAACCAGTGGCCATACCTAAATGCAGGCACAAAAAGCGCTGTCCAATGATCACAATAGGCGACATCGCCATGTAATAGGCAAAGGAGGCAAGCATTAAGGCACCTAAGGCCAGCGGCGCGATGTCGGTGAGCACAAAGATGACGGCAAAGGGTACGCTCAGCCAGGAAGTCAGGCGTACTAACTGCGTAAAGCCAAATTTATCGGAGAAGGATCCGCCGATTAAGGTTGCTGCCGCGCCGCAGATGGCAATTGCGCTGTTCGTCAACGCCGCGCCTTCCTCCGGCTTGTGCAGCACATCGACAAAGTATAAAGGTAGAAACGCGGTTAACGAGAACATCGCTGCCGAGCGGGCAAAGACGAGCAGGAGCAGAATGGCAGTGCCGCGATAATCTTCCTTTAGCCCCTGTGTATCACGCTGTGCTTTAGCCTGCTGCAGCGCCAGCTGTGAACGCTCAACGTAAAGCTTATTTTTGCGCACGAAAAAGTAGGTCATGATGAGCGCCGGCAGGCAGATAAGTAAGGTTGCATGCAGACCAAAGAGCAGATAGCCTGCGGTAAAGTACAGCGGGCCTAAGGCATAGCCGATATTGCCGCCTACTGAAAATATCGACATACCTTTGCCCAAATGCTCCTTGGCAAAAATGTTAGCGAGTTTTCCGGCAGCGGGGTGGAAGGTTGCTACACCAACGCCGTTTAACGCGACTAAGGCAAAAAGTAGCGCAAAGTTATCGACAAAGCCGATGAACATAATGCCAAAGGCAGCCAGCAGCATGCCAAGGCACATGAAGTAGGGGCGCGGTTTGCGGTCGGCCATCAGCCCAGTTAAGGGCTGGGCAATGGCATTGACCATGGTGGTGGCCATGATGAGAAAGGCCACATCGGCATAAGAGTCTAATTTACCTTCAAGGTACATGAAGGACAAAATAGCCGGCAAGGCACCTTGACACAAATCATCGGCCAGATGGCCGCCCATGATGAAGTAATTTTCCTTAAGGTCTTTGTAATCTTGTAGCCACGACATGATGGATCAAAATATTAAAGTTGCAGAATTAAAGCTTTTTGCTGACAGCAATTGAGGTCTAAGCTCAGCTAAGTTAAAAGTGCCGCCGGTTAAGACGGCACCCTAAAAGTTTTTGCGCTTACATTCAGCGGCGGCGCGGCTGTTGCGCTAGCGCGGGATCGGGCAGTTTTAAGCCGCCGATGGGTTGCGTGGGGCAGGCCGTAATCGAGCGGGTAGACTTATTGATCTCCACTAAACGCACCGGCAGCGTATCCCCTAGGCGCAGCGCGCACTTACCGTTAACCAGCAACTCGCCAGTGAGATTGGAAAACTCGAGGGCGGTTTTGTCATCACTGATGTAAACGCTGGGGATAAAGACCATCGCGCCGTTTTCCTGCAGGACAATGCGCAGCCCGCCGCGCACCACATCAAAGACTTCGCCGTTAAAGACGGTGGATTTGGCCACATCTGCATACAGATAATCGACATACAGCCACTCGTGCACGGCACGCTCGGCTTGGCGATTGACGCGCCGCGCGGTATTCATCGTCTGTAAGGTGTCGGCATTGGGCAGCTGCGGCGACGGACGCTTGAGCAGCAGCGCTTTGAGCAGGCGGTGATTAATCATGTCGCCGTATTTGCGAATCGGCGAGGTCCAGGTGGCGTAATTCTGCAGCCCTAGCGCAAAGTGCGGCGCCGGGGTGACGCTTATCTGAGAAAATTCCTGCAGCTTGCGGATGCGGTTATCCAGATAGGGACTGTCAAGCGCGGCAGCATAACGGCGTACCGCACAGAAACCTTCGATGGTGGCCAGACTCTCGGCTGTGACATCCGGGTAGCCTTCAGCGCGCAGCAGATCTAAAATCGCGCGGCTGTCGCTTAAGTCAAAGCCCTTGTGCGTATTGAAGATGCCGGCATTAAACTTTGCTGCCAGAATATCGCCGCAGGCGATATTGGCGGTAATCATCGCCTCTTCAACAATCTGATTGGCAATGCGGCGGTAATTGAGCTCAATATGATCAAGCGCGCCGTCCGCGGTGAGTACGAATTCATAATCCGGGCGGTTGCGGAAAGGGGCTGAGTGCGTGCAACGGTATTGATCGCGCGCCTTAGTAAATTCGACTAAGAGCTTTAAGCGGGCAGCAATTTCATCACTGGGGGTAAAGTCCGGGCAGCTGCCTTGCTCTAAGTAATCGGAGACCTGATTGTAGATAAGCTTGCCGTGGGATTTGATCGTTGCTAAAGAAAAGACTGCCTGCTCTGATATCACCGTACCGTCGGCGCTTACCGGAATTTTAGCGCAGAGTACCGGACGCGCCTCGCCCTCGCGCAGCGAGCATAAGTCATCGGATAGTTCGCGTGGCAGCATCGGAATATCGCGTCCGGGCAGATAAATTGAGAAAGCGCGCTTGGCCGCTTCTTTATCTAGAGACGAGCCCTCGGCAATATAGCCGGTTGGATCGGCAATTGCTACGTAGAGGACAAAGGAGCCGTCTGCTTCTTTTGTGATGTACAGCGCGTCGTCCATGTCCTTGGTCTTTTCGCTGTCGATGGTGACGAAGGGCAGTGCGGTTAAGTCCTCTCGCGGCTCATCTTTTTCATTAAAGGTGAGGTCGGGCGGACACTCCGGGCACTGCAGCGGCAGATTGAGTTCTTTAAGGCTAACCGTCCACGGCGCTTTAGGGTCGGCAGCGGTGGTCACATATTCGACAATGTCTGCGCGAAAACGCTGATCTTTGAGCCCATGTTTGGTTAAACGGCATTTGACCCAATCGCCGTTTTTCAGCTCGGTACTTTTGTCCTTACGTTTGTCGTCGCAAGGAATATGGGCTTTAATGGTTGGACTGTCCGGTTGCACACTAAGCTTACGCTTGCCCTCAAAGCTGTTTACCTTAATGCGGCCGACAAAGTCGCTTAAGGCGCTTTCAATTAAAGTCTCCGGTTCAGCCTGCCGTCTGCCGCTAGCATCTTCCGTGATGACGGCGCTTATCTTATCGCCGTGTAGCAGATTCTTCATAAAATTGGGGGCTATAAAATAGGAAGTACGATCGGAGGTTTCCATGAAGCCAAAACCGCGATCGCTGGCGCGCACCAGGCCTTCCTTACGTTCTTTATGGCTGTCAAAACTCTGCTTTAAGGCCTTAAGCGCGGGATCGTCAAATAACATAAATATGCTGCTCCGAAAAAATTGTGCGCTGCATGCGGGGAATAAATGAATTTCACTGATATGTGCGGGCAGATTATACCTGAAAGCATCGCTGTGCCCGCAAAGGCAGGACGAAAAAAGCTGAGCTCCCGTCATGGATAATTTTAGTGCGTTTTGTGCATTATTGGTGCATAGGTGCATGGTTGAAGCGTATGGGCAGTGATATAAGTTACATTGTAGTGCAAAGCCTGCTGTTTTATTAGAAAGCGCGTCCTGCATTCAGCGACGACGTCTGCGGCAGGTGCAGTTTTTACATGAGGATGCTTTGATGTTAAAGAAGATTGCAGCCGCTTGTGCGGCGCTGTGCGTGGCCGGAGTCGTATGCAGCGTTCAGGCCGCTACTTATAAAGTGGGTACTCACCCGACTTTTGCCCCGTTTGAGTTTGTCGATGCCGCCGGCACCCCGACCGGTTTTGACGTACAGCTGATTGAGGCGGTGTTAAAGAGCCAAGGCGATGAGGTGGAAATTGTATCTATGCCGTTTGACGGCCTGATCCCGGCGCTGCTTACCGGGCAGATTGATGCCATTATTTCCGGCATGACGATTACCGAGGAGCGGCAGAAGCGTGTGGATTTCTCCACTGGTTACTATAACAGTACCTTGTCTGCGGTCTTGCGTTCTGCTGACAGCGCTAAGTATCAAAGTACTGAGGATTTAAAGGGGCAGAAGATCTGCGCACAGATTGGTACTACTGGCTCGGCCTTTGCTGAAAAGCTGTCGCCCAATCAGGTAGTGAATTTAAACAATGAACCCGATGCGCTGCTTGAGCTGAAAAATGGCGGGTGCGCGGCTTTAATTAACGACCGTCCTGTGAATCTGTATTATATGAAGAAAGCCGGCGGCAATGATTTTGCCGAGCTGACGGATGCTGCCTTAACCTCCAATCCCGATCTGTACGGTATTGCGGTTAAGAAGGGCAATGCTGAGCTCTTAAATAAGATCAATCAGGGTCTGCAGGACATTGAAAAGTCCGGAGAGCTTAAAGCCATTCATCAGGAATGGTTCGGTACTGCGGACTAAATATCATTGATTGGTAAGTTTAGCGCGCTGAACAGTGAGGTCAGCGCGCCTTGTCTTAGCTGTAGCGCTGAACCCTGCGGCGCTACAGTGGCGCAGACATGGAGTTGCGTGAGTGTCTCGATCATCGCCAGGTTATCCTGATGCATGGGGTCATCTTTATCAAAAAAATTAAGCACTATCCCACTAATGGCAACGCCTAATGTCTGCAGATAATAACAAGTCAAACAGGTGTGATTAATAGTACCAAGCCCAGCTGCAGCGACAACTATAACTTTAAGTTGCAGAGCTTTTACGATATCGGCTTGCATCAAGTGATTGCTGGGCTGCCAGGTTAAAGGACAGATGATTCCGCCAGCACCTTCCATCACCAGATAATCATGTGTGGCCGCAACGGCATTAAAGTCCTTTATGATCTGTGAGCGAGTCGCAAACTGTTGCGTCTGCCGGGCTGCTAAATGCGGCGAGCAGGCAGCAGCATAGCGGTAAGACAGCATGCTTGCAGGGGGTTGCGGCAGCTGCGCCTGTAGCTTTACTCTGCCGGCATCGGAAGCTGCAAAATCTAAAGTACCGCTGGCTGCGGCCTTGTAATAACCTATATTTAAACCCTGTTGGCGTAGCTCCTGACACATGAGGGCACTGATGTAAGTTTTGCCGACGTCGGTGTCGGTGCCGGTTACGAAAATAGCTTGCATGTTGATGTCTCCTGGGTGTTTTGCTGGTGCAGGGAATGCTTGCCGCCTCCGTCTTGAGGATTGTCCTTAGCCGCATGCCGCTGCGTCAAGATATTTCACCGCCTAGTTAACCAAAGTGCTGCGATGCTTGGGAGCAGAGGAGCGGCGTCTTATACTCGTGGCTATAGCGCATGGATGCTTATGCTAAGGAGAAGCCGTTATGCTAAAGACTTTGCAGGCAAAAGTTATAGCCGGTGAACCGCTTCACAGCGCGGATCTAACTTTTTTAATGCATTATCCTGTGCTGCCGGAGCTGCTTGCTGCGGCGCATGCGATCACCCGTGTCTGTGCTCCGCAGCGTTTTGATGCATGTTCCATCATCAATGCCAAATGTGGGCGCTGCAGTGAGGATTGCCGCTGGTGTGCGCAGGCGGGGCGCTATCATGCCGTGACTACAGTTTATCCTTTAATTGATAAGGACCGTTGCCTGCAGGCTGCGCTGGCTTGTGAACGGCAGGGAATTCATCGCTTTTCTCTGGTGACGGGCGGTAAAAAACCGACAGCGCATGATTTTGCATCATTGCTGGTCATCATTAAATATTTAAAAGAAAACACTTCTTTATCCCTGTGTGCTTCGCTTGGCCTGCTCAGTCTAGAACAGTTAGCGGCCCTGAAAGAAGCTGGTCTTGAGCGTTGTCATTGTAATTTAGAAAGCTCGGCATCCTTTTTCCCTCAGGTGTGTACTACGCATAGCTATCAGGAAAAGATTGCAGTGTTGCAAGATGCGCAAGCGGCGGGACTTAGTGTATGTTCCGGCGGCATTATCGGCATGGGGGAAAGTATGGACGATCGGGTGCAGCTGGCGCAGACGTTGCGCCAGCTGCAGGTCGACTCTGTTCCGCTTAATTTGCTGCAGCCCATTGCCGGAACCCCGCTGGCTAAGCAGGATCCGCTGTCTGAAGATGAGATCCTGCGCACGATTGCGCTGTTTCGCTTCATTCTGCCGCACGCTTATCTACGTTTGGCAGGCGGACGGAGGCAACTTACGGAGGAAGTGCTCCGCCAGGCATTGTATAGCGGCATCAATGCAGCGATTGTGGGGGATTTTTTGACTACCTCAGGTGCGACGTTTGCGCACGATAAAATTATTTTTGCGCAGGCCGGCTATGCAGTTTGATAAGTTAATTGATAACTTTGATAAGGAGCATCTGCTCCATCCGTATACCTCTCCGCTTATGCCGCTTCCGGCTTTAAAAGTAACGTCAGCTACTGGCTGCTGTCTGGTCTTAAGCGATGGTACAGCGCTTATTGACGGCACGTCATCATGGTGGTGCGCGCTACATGGCTATAACGTGCCAGAACTTAATGCGGCACTTGCAGCGCAATTGTCGCGAATGGCGCATGTTATGTTCGGCGGGCTTACTCATGAGGCTGCTGTTGCCTTGGGTAAAACTTTGCTTGGCATGGTGCCGAAGGGGCTGCAGCGCATCTTTTTCGTGGACAGTGGATCTGTAGCCGTGGAGGCAGCACTAAAAATGGTGCTGCAGTATCAGTTGGCGCAGGGCAGCAGCGAAAAATGTGAAATTGCCTCAATTGCTGGAGGATATCACGGCGATACCTGGAACGCGATGTCAGTATGCGATCCTGTGGCCGGCATGCATCGCTTATTTAAGCCGCTACTGCCGATCCGCTATTTTGCGCCGGCTCCGCGCTGCAGTTTTGACGATCCTTGGGATGAGCAAGACTTTGCGCCTATGCAGGAACTGTTACAGCGGCGGCGGCATTCCTTAGCTGCAGTGATCGTGGAGCCTGTTTTGCAGGGGGCTGGCGGAATGCGTTTTTACCATCCGCAATATTTGCGCTGTTTGAGCGAACAGTGTCGCACCTATGGCATTAAGCTGATAGTTGATGAAATAGCCACCGGCTTTGGCCGCATTGGGCGTTTGTTTGCCTGCGAATATGCAGGGATCTGCCCCGATATAATGTGCATCGGTAAAGGATTGAGCGGTGGCTATCTGCCGTTGGCAGCGGTAGTGACTTCCGAGGAGATAGCACAGGTGCTGGGGCACTATGCTCCGCAGGCGCTGATGCATGGCCCAACTTTTATGGCAAATCCTTTAGCGTGTGCCGTGAGTAACGCTTCATGCCGTTTGTTGCTGGCTTCACCTTGGCAGGAGCGAGTGAGTCATATTGAGGCGCAGCTTAAATCCTTACTATATCCGTTGTGCTCCGTGCCGCAGGTAGCTCACGTGCGGGTCTTGGGAGCAGTAGGGGTGGTAGAGACGTATCGCCCGGTTAAGATGCGTGAGGCTATGGAGCGTTTGGTCAGCATGGGCGTGTGGATAAGACCGCTCGGGAGGCTACTTTATGTGATGCCGCCTTTTGTGATTAGTTCCGCACAGTTGCAACAGCTGTGTGAGGCTATTGCTGTTGTAGTTCAGGATCCTGAGCTTTTTGCTTAATGGGCATGGCTATAAAAGGTATGAGCTTACCTGCGCTTTTGCCTAAGGCCGCAGCCTTACTGTGAGTAAGCGCCTCTTGCTTGACGCTTGATGACAAGCTTGCTTTGTGTGCTAGGCGGCAAAGCGCTATTTTACTGTGTCCATGGAGGCCCTTGGGATTAAGTGCGGGCGGTGTCGCGGTTTTTGTGCGGCGGCTTCGTTAAGATAGTGCTCAGTGTATTGCCAGAAGGAAAAACAGTGTTCAAATTAAAGTTTTACCGCTACGTCTTACTGCCGCTTAGTTTAGCGCTGTTGACGGCCTGCACCGCAGTTCCTGCCCCGGATAGTTTGAGCGGTGCCACAGTAGCTGCGCACAGCGGTGCTACACCGGCTGCGAAAATGTCTGCGGCGCCTGCATGGCTGCAGGATGCGGTGGAGGCCGAATATGCCAATACCGTAGCGCTACGCCATTATCTGCATCAGCATCCGGAGCTGGGTAATCAGGAGTATGCCACTGCTCAATATATTGCCGATTTTTTAAGTGCACAGGGTATTGAGGTGGTTAAGGGCACGCCGCATGCTCCGACGGCTGTGATCGGTATTCTCAATCCCGGCAAAGGGCATGCAGTCGGCTTACGGGCAGATATTGATGCTTTGCCGATTAAGGAAAATACCGGTCTTGCCTATGCCAGCAACGCTCAGGGCACTTTGTTTGGCAAAACTACGGCGGTTTCGCACATGTGCGGTCATGACGCGCATATGGCTATGCTGCTGTCGGCGGCTAAAATTATGGCTCAGCATCGTAGCGAGATTGATCGCACCGTAGTGTTTGTGTTCCAGCCGGCTGAAGAGGGTGACTCGATTGACGATCCGTATACGCTAAATACGCAAAAGCTCTCGGGGGCCAATGCGTTAGTGCAGGACGGCTTGCTTAAACGTTACGGCATTGAGCGCATGTTCGGTATTCACGTGATGGCACGCCAGCCAAGCGGCAAGCTCTTAATTGCCAAAGGGCCGACGCTTAACAGTGTGGATGCGTTCTTAATTAAGATTGAAGGCGTGCAGGCGCATGGCGCTATGCCATGGAGCGGGGTAGATGCGGCGCTGACGGCCTCGTCTTTAGTATTGAATTTGCAGCAGATTGTGGCGCGCAATATTGATTTGACCCAAGGTATGGGCGTCATTACTGTGGGGCGCCTGCAGGCGGGAGAGACTTCCAATGTGATGACGGGCCATGCTGAGCTCGAAGGCACCATTCGCTCCAATAATGCTGATATCCGTAAGCTTTTGTTGCAGCGTATCCCGCAGGTGGCGGACGGGACGGCAACGGCCTATGGCGCAAAGGCTTACAGCCGCATCATTGAGATTTATCCCGTCACCTATAACGATCCTGACTTAGCCGCGGCCACGGTGCGCAGTCTGCAAAGCTGGGGCCTTAATGCCGTGGAGTCTACATGGAACCCAGGCGCCTCCGAGGACTTTTCCTTTTTTGCTCAGCAGGTACCAGGCGTCTTCATGTTCTTAGGGGTTGATGCGCCGGGAGTGCATCAGGCAGCTAACAATCACTCGGATAAGTTTGTGATTGATGACGCGGCCTTAAAAGCCGGCGTCAGGGCGCATATTGCTGCGGTGATGCAGGACTAGGCACTACAAGCAGTGCAAAACTCAGCGGGCTCCAGCACATTAAAATCGCTACCTGCTACCGGCAGCAGTGCCATTAGCAGCTGCTGTTGCTGTAAAAACGGCAGCCATTTATCGACAAACAGCGGTAGCGCGATTGTTTTGACGCTAAACCCCTGCAGCTCGGTCTGCTGCATGAAGGTCTCAGCTAGGCGTGGATGACTCCACACCGGCAGCAAAGTGGCGCGCGTCCCATCCTCAGCACTGTCGCGGTCTTCCATTAAAAAAGGTCCGTCAGCGTCAGCAAGGATGCACAACGCGTGGGTGTGCTTTATTTTCTGAATAAAATGGGCTTGGCGATAGTCAGCATTGAGCTGCTGCACCGCAGCCAATTCCTTATCACTTAACTCGTCCATAATGCTCTCCTGTAAGGTGAGATGGTAGGTTACCAGCCGCGTTGCAGCAGGGGTTTTAAAAATTGTCCGGTATACGAGCGCTCGCAGGCAGCAACTTCCTCGGGGGTACCGGTAACGATGATCTCCCCGCCGCCGCTGCCGCCTTCCGGGCCTAAATCAATAATATGATCCGCACATTTGATAATATCTAAATTGTGTTCAATTACCACAATGGTGTTGCCCTCATCGCGAAGCCGCATCAGGACTTCTAAAAGTTGCTTAATATCGTGGAAATGAAGTCCAGTAGTCGGTTCATCTAGTACGTAAAGCGTGCGGCCGGTGGAGCGCTTGGACAGCTCTTTAGACAGCTTAATGCGTTGCGCCTCTCCGCCTGAGAAGGTAGTGGCGGCCTGGCCTAAGGTAATGTATGACAGACCAACATCCATTAATGTTTGCAGCTTGCGCGCCACCTGCGGTACCGGGGCAAAGAAGGCGAGGGCTTCTTCAATGGTCATATTGAGCACCTGCGAGATGTTCTTGCCCTTATAGGTTACCTCTAAGGTTTCGCGGTTATAGCGCTGCCCATGGCAAGCCTCACACTGCACGTAGATATCGGGCAGGAAGTGCATGGCTACCTTGATGGTGCCGTCGCCCTGACAAGCTTCGCAGCGTCCGCCCTTGACGTTAAAGGAGAAGCGGCCTGGACCGTAGCCGCGGGCGCGGGCTTCCGGGGTTTGCGCAAATAGCTCGCGGATATGCTGGAACATTCCGACGTAGGTGGCGGGATTAGAGCGCGGAGTGCGGCCGATGGGGCTTTGATCGATACAGATTAAGCGATCAAAATTATCAAGGCCGGTGATGCTGTCAAACGGCGCTGCTTCGCCATCGGGCTGGGCCGCATTTAGCCGCGGCAGTAGCGCGCGCACTAGGGTATCGTTAATTAAGGTCGATTTGCCCGAGCCGGACACCCCAGTGACTACGGTAAAGATCCCGCAGGGAATGGATACATCAATATGCTTTAAATTATTGCCGCTACAGCCCTTTAAGGTAAGCATCTGTTGCTTTTTGCCTTTAAGGCGCTTTTGGGGGATGGCTATACGCTTGCGCCCGGCCAGATAATCGCCGGTCAGCGACTCTTTGCAGTTTACGATCTCCTGCGGCGTCCCGGACGCTACCACGTTGCCGCCATGCACGCCCGCTCCCGGGCCAATGTCGACCACAAAGTCCGCTTGGCGAATGGCATCTTCATCATGTTCTACCACAATGACGGTATTGCCGAGATCGCGTAGGTGGGCAAGGGCATCAAGCAGCTTTTGATTGTCGCGCTGATGCAGACCGATAGAGGGCTCATCTAAGGTGTACATGACACCGACCAGTCCGGCGCCAATTTGACTTGCCAAACGAATACGCTGTGCCTCTCCGCCCGACAGCGTCTCGGCCGATCGGCCTAAATTCAGGTAGGACAGACCGACATTGATAAGGAAAGTCAGGCGCGCCTTAATCTCTTTTAAGATACGATCGGCAATCGAATGCTCCTGCGCGCTTAACTTTAAGTTGTCAAAAAAGTCATAGGCTTGGGCAATCGACAGCTCATTAATCTGCGGAAGGGATTTTTCACCGACAAAAACATGGCAGTACTCGCGCTTTAAGCGTGCGCCGTGACAAGCCGGACACGGCATCGCGGTCATTAATTTAGTCAGCTCCTCGCGTACCGCGTCGGATTCGGTTTCATGCAGTCGCCGTTCAAAATTAGGGATCACTCCTTCAAAAGGCAGAATGCGCTTTTCCTTGACTTTACCGCCCATCGACACAAATTCCATCGGGATAGGCTCTTTAGTCCCGTAGAGGAAAAGTTCCTGCTGCGCGCGCGTAAGTTCGCCAAATGGAGTATTTACATCAATCTGATAATGTTTAGCGACAGCCTCAAGTAGTCGATAGTAGAAAAAGGCTCTTCGATCCCAACCTTTAATGGCGCCTGCGGCGATGGATAAGTGCGGGTCGACGATTTTTTCCTCAGAAAAGACCATCTTTACTCCCAAGCCGTCGCACTCCGGGCACGCACCGTGCGGATTATTAAAGGAGAAATTGCGCGGTTCAAGCTCATCAATGGCATATCCACAGATGGGGCAGGAATAGCGCGCAGAAAACAACAGCTCGTCAGCACTTGAAGATTCGTCAAGCGGTGCGGCAATGGCCAGACCGTCGGCCAGTTTCAGGGCAGTTTCAAAGGAATCGGCTAAGCGCTGCTTTAAGTCAGGCTTTATCTTAAATCTATCAATAATTACTTCAATGGTATGTTTAGTGCGCAGCGACAGCGTGGGAGGATCGGCTAAGTCGCAGATCGCACCGTCCACGCGGGCGCGGATGAAGCCGTCGCGCGCTAAGTCGGCAAACAGCTGCCGGTATTCACCCTTGCGGCCGCGCACCACCGGCGCCAAAATCATGTAACGGCTGTTTTCAGGCAGGGTCAGCACCTGATCGACCATCTGCGATACGGTCTGCGCTTTGAGTACCGTGCCATGCTCCGGACAGCGCGCAATCCCGACGCGCGCCCATAAAAGACGCAGATAATCATGGATTTCGGTAATGGTACCCACGGTGGAGCGCGGATTATGCGAAGTCGATTTCTGCTCAATAGAGATCGCCGGCGACAGTCCTTCGATGCTTTCTACATCCGGTTTATCCATCAGCTGCAGGAACTGCCTTGCATATGACGATAATGATTCGACGTAGCGGCGCTGTCCTTCAGCATACAGCGTATCAAAGGCCAAAGAAGACTTGCCGGAGCCGGATAGTCCGGTAATCACGCACAGCTTATTGCGCGGTAGCGTCAGATTTAAATTTTTTAAATTATGGGTTTTAGCCCCGCGGATAATGATTTCGTCCATGAATCTTCAGTTCAGCTCCTGCCGTGATGCGGCAGTAAAGATGGATGTGAGGGAAAAATGAAGCGCTTCCCCTTTCTTTGCATCGGCGTGCTATTATACTGATATTAATCAGCCGCGCTGCTAAGTCGGCAGCAAAAGATTATTCAATATCCTGATTTAACTTAATATTTGACGCAAGGAAAAACTCGTAACAGTCTGTAGCCTTAACTTACGCACCAATACTGAATTTAACTTGATTAGACGGCAGCCTAAGCCTATTTCATGTCAGCAGCCTGCTGCCGCTTGACGCAGATTTACGCATTGAACTTTTAGTAAGGAACTAACGATGGCACGTGGTATCAATAAAGTAATTTTAATCGGTAATTTGGGCAATGAGCCTTTATGTCGCACTACCCATACCGGCACTTCCGTAACCAATATCTCCATGGTAACTAATGAAGTCCGCCGCAATATGGAGACTGGTGAAACTACCGAATATGCAGAATGGCACCGGGTGGTAATGTGGGGCCGCTTGGCGGATATTGCCAAGCAGTATCTGCACAAGGGATCACAGGTCTATATTGAAGGTAAGCTCCGCACCCGTACCTACATGGATAAGCAGGGGCAGAACCGCAGTATTACGGAAATTGTTGCCGATGAAATGCAGATGTTAGGCCGTGCGCCGGGCGCGCAGGGCGGCGGCATGGGCAATGGCTACAATCAGGCGCCGCGCGCCCAAGACGGCTACGGCAACAGTGGCTATGGACAGAATAATGCCTATGGTCAGAATAATTACAACGCCAATCCTTATCAGGCCGGCGGTTACAACAATGGCGGCTATAACAATAATAACGCCAATCCTAGTAGCTACAACAATAATGCCTACGGCAGCAATTACGCTAATGCCGGAATGAACGCTACCGCTTATGGGCAGGCGGCAGACCCGTATAACGTCAATAAGCAGCCCAGTGCGGATTTAGATGCGCCGTTTGATGAAGCTGCGCCCAGCGCCAATCCGTACCCGCAGCCGACTGCTGCCGCCCCGGTGGCTCCTGCTGACAGTGCAGCGCCTGCTGAGGCAAAGACTCTGGCTGAGCCTGCAATCAAGATGAGCGACGACGAAATTCCGTTCTAAGTCGCTTCCTTGCGGTGCGCAGCTGCCGGTATCCCGCAGCTGCGTGCACGCCGCAAACCTGTCTGCGTTTGGGGGCACTTTATGCGCCTGTCTTTGGATTTGCGAATAATTATTCGTTATGTAAAAAAAATATAGGCGCGAAATCATCAATGCGGGATTTATCGACTTTGAGCCTGTGATATACTTGCAGAGAATTTTCTGCGGCGCGGGCGTTTTTTCGCCGGCGGCTGCTCACGACAGCGCAGCGCTTGCGCTTTCTGTATAAGTAAATAGATTTCATCAGGCCCGATAAATGTTTAAAAAACTTCGCGCCATGTTCTCAAATGATCTGTCAATTGATTTGGGAACTGCTAATACCTTAGTTTATGTAAAGAATAAAGGCATCGTACTCAACGAGCCTTCTGTAGTGGCGGTGCGTCTTGATAAGAACGGCGGTGCGCAGCGTAAAGTTGATGCAGTCGGCAAGTCAGCTAAAAACATGCTGGGTAAGAACCCGGACAATATTGAAGTGATCCGTCCGATGAAGGACGGTGTGATCGCTGATTTTCAGTACACCGAAAAAATGCTGCAGTACTTTATTGATAAAGTGTTGTCCGGCTCTCATTTCTTTCCGTTCCGTCCGTCGCCGCGCGTGCTTGTGTGTGTGCCCTGCGGCGCTACGCAGGTGGAGCGCCGTGCTATCCGTGAGTCAGTAGAGGGCGCGGGAGCGAGCGAAGTGTTCTTAATTACTGAACCGATGGCGGCAGCTATCGGCGCTGGTCTCCCGGTATCTGAAGCCGCCGGCTCTATGATCGTAGATATCGGCGGCGGCACTACTGAAGTAGCAATTATTTCGCTCAACGGTGTCGTGTATTCAAGCTCCGTACGCATTGGCGGCGATCGCTTTGATCAGGCCATCATCAATTACGTGCGCAACACTAAGCGCTATGAAATCGGTGAGGCTACGGCTGAGCAGATTAAGATTGAAATCGGTTCTGCATACGCTGAACAGGAAATGCACGAAAAGGAAGTGCGCGGACGTTCCGTAGTTGAAGGCGTGCCGCGTTCCTTTACTTTAAATTCTAATGAAGTACTTGAAGCGCTGTCCGACCCGATTAAGGGTATCGTGTCTGCGGTGCGGGTGGCCTTGGAGAAGTCTCCGCCGGAACTGGCCGCTGATATCGCTGAGCGCGGCATGATGCTCTCGGGCGGTGGTGCGCTTTTGCACAACTTAGATAAGCTGCTACGCGAGGAGACCGGCATCCCGGTGATCGTGGCTGATGACCCGCTGACCTGCGTGGCTCGCGGCGGCGGTCGGGCGCTTGAGCTCTACGACGCGCAAGACAACGAGCTCTTTGATTAATCAGCATACAGCCGGTCGGATGTCCGGCTGTAGCCTTATTGTGCCTGAAGGTTTAGTACACCGTGGCTAAACAGGAATACCGTAGCCTCTTTATTAATTTGCGCTTTGCGGTGTGTTTTATTTTGTCGGTAGCCCTGCTGTTTGCAGATCTGCGCCTCAAAGTTTTAAGCGATTTTCGCTATTACATTGAATCAGCGCTGTATCCAGTCATGCTGTTTGCCGATTCACCGCGCTCCTTATCTAGCGTTGTCTCGTCGCAGTTTAAAACCCGCGCTGAACTCATTGCGGAAAATGAACGTTTGGCCAGCGAAATTTTTGAACAGCGTGCTGACTTGTTGCGTCTGCATTCTTTAGAGCAGGAAAATGCCGCGATGCGCAAACTGCTCAATTCGCCGCTGCATGAAACCTCTCGCCGCATGTTTGCAGAAGTAGTAGCGGTGGACAGTGACCCTTATCTGCAGCGCGTGGTAGTAAACCGTGGCAGCAGCTCAGGGGTGTACCATTCGATGCCGGTAATTACGGATGAAGGCTTGGTTGGGCAGGTGATTGAAGTCAACTATTCCTTCAGCCGCGTGCTCCTGTTGACCGATCCTAGCTCTTCGGTACCGGTGGTGAATGTACGCAATCAGCTGCGTGCCCTAGCCGAAGGCAATGGTGTCCATGATGAACTTGATATTGCCAATGTCGCGCGCAGCGCCGATGTGCAGGAGGGCGATCTGCTGGTCACTTCGGGTTTAGGGGGCGTCTTCCCGGTGGGCTATCCGGTTGCGGTTGTGACTTCAGTTGGCTTATCAGAAAATCAGTCTTTTGCCGAAGTTAAAGCCAAGCCTTTAGTTAATTTTGGTCGGCTGCGCTACGTGCTAATGTATTGGTATGATGCACAGGCCGAAGGGCATAACGATGAAGTGCAGGTTAAGCGGCCTACCGACGGCAAAGTGCTGTTGCGTCAGGCGCGCATTAAGCAACTGATTCAATCCATGAGCAGTCCTGCTTTGCAGCAGGAGCCGTCTGCAGACAAGCAAGCTGCGGCGGGTAAACCGCAGCTCAATGCTGCTACGGCACAGGTTTTAACGGAAAATACGCCGCATCCGGGTACTTTAGCTAAGGCGGCGGTACGGGCGCAACAGGCCGCAGGAGAACATCATGGCAGCTGGCAGCGATAGCCGTTCTTCATATTTCTTGTTTTTTCCGCTGATTTTAGCCGCACTGTTTGTTGACATCATCCGCTTGCCGGAGGTGCTCAATCCGTATCGTCCGGATTTTCTGTCGCTGTTTTTAGTCTACTTTGCCGTTTATGACCCGCGGCGCGTGGGTATTGGGTGGGCTTGGTGTGGAGGTCTCTTGCTAGATTTCCTGACTGGTGCCCCCTTGTCGCAGAATGCCTTGTGTATGGCGTTGCAGATTTACCTTATTTTGTCGCAATTCCGCCGTTTTTCACAGTTTGCCAAATGGCAGCAGGTCATCATTATTTTGGTGGTTAATCTGTTAGGTCATGTGCTGGGTTACTGGATCTCGCATTTGGCAGGTAATGTTAGCTATGACGGCAGTATTGTCATGTCGAGTCTCATCACCGCGCTATTGTGGCCGGCGGTTGTGGTGCTGTGTCTATTCTTATGCCGCAGCCTGAATATTGCGCCGGATACGCCAAAGGAAAATTGAGCGGTTACGCTAAGGTGGCCGCCAGGGCGAGGTAAGTTGCCGAAGTGCGGTTCAGGGCTGGCGCTATACCTATCTAATTTGCCTGGATAAAAAAGTTAAGCATACTGATATTAAACCTAGAAAACTAAGCTAGGCGGCGCCCGGCCGTCTGCAAGTGAGGAAGTAATGGCATCATTAATTACGGCAGCAGAGCTGGCGGATTGCGATTTAATTTTAGCTTCAGGGTCGCCGCGACGGCGGGAAATCATTGCCCGCATGGGGCTTTCTTTTAAAGTGGTCCCGGCGGATATCGATGAAAGTGTCCTCACAGGAGAGACTCCGGCTGACTACGTACGGCGCATGGCTTACACGAAAGCACTGACTACCGCACGCGCCTACCCGCAGCTGCCGGTGCTGGGCGCTGATACCGCGGTCATTTTGGGCGATGTTATTTTCGGTAAGCCGCACGATAGAGCGGATGCTAAAGCCATGCTGCGGGCGTTGTCAGGACGTACTCATCAGGTGATGACGGCGGTGAGCATCGTCAAGGATGGTCACGCCCGCTCGCTGCTTGAGTGCACGCAAGTAACCTTTGCACCGCTAGATGATGCGCTGATTGATTTGTATGTGGCCTCGGGAGAGTGCGATGATAAATCCGGATCTTACGCGCTGCAGGGGATTGCCGCGATGCTAATTGAACGGGTGGAGGGGTCCGTCAGCTGTGTAGTTGGACTCCCGGCCTGTCAGACGCGCAAGCTCCTAGCTGAGTTTGGACTACAACCGCGCACCGTGGCGGCATAAGGATAGCTTGCAGTTGCCTTTGGCGGCGGAAAAGTCTTGCCTGACACGGCGCGCTCGGTCACAATAAGCTCACGGCAAAAAGGCCATACACAAAGGAAACAGCATGGATAACATGGAAATGGTGCGTCGCCAGCTGCTGGCGCCGGCAGAAATTGATGATGCCTTTTTAGCTGAGGCGCTGTCTGCTTTGGCCGCGCATCAGCTGACTTTTGGGGATATCTATTTTGAGCGTTCCGTGCACGAGAGTTTTTATCTTGAAGAAGGCATTATTAAGTCTGGCTCCTTTGACATTGATCAGGGCGTCGGCATTCGTGCAGTGGACGGCGAGAAAACAGGTTTTGCCTACAGTGATGTCATTGATAAGACTTCTATTTTGCGCGCCTGCGCTGCAGCAGCCGGGATTGGCCATGGTCATGCATGTGCGTGCGTTAAATTAAGTCCGCGTCAGGCCGCGCCGCTGTATACCGCCAAGTCACCGCTGGACAGCTGGGAGCGCCAACGCAAAATTGCATTGCTGCAGGCGCTAGATAAAAGCGCACGCGCAGCTGATCCGCGAGTAACGCAGGTTATGGCGCAGCTGTCTACGCAACACAAACTCTTTTTGGTGGCGGCTACTGATGGTACGTTAGCCTGTGACATCAAACCGGTGATTCATGTGTCGGTGACGGTGGTGCTGGAATCCGGCGGACGGCGCGAAAGCGGTTTTGCTGCGCGCGGCGGTGCGGTACTGCTCGATGCGCTTTCAGATCCTGCTCTTGCGCAGACCTTAGCTCAAGAGGCCGTGCGCATTGCCGACGTTAATTTGGCGGCCAAACCGGGGCCGTCAGGTGAACTGTCCTTAGTTTTAGGTTCCGGGTGGCCAGGGGTGCTAATTCATGAGGCGGTTGGACACGGTCTTGAAGGAGATTTCAACCGGGTCGGCAGTTCAGCCTTCAGCGGCAAGTTAGGACAGCAGGTGGCATCCCCGGTCTGTACGGTGATAGATGATGGTACGCTCCCTGATAGACGCGGCTCAGTGACTTTTGATGATGAAGGTACTCCCGGGCAGCATAATGTGCTGATTGAAAAAGGTGTGCTCAAAGGCTATATGCAGGATAAGCAGAATGCTGCATTAATGCAGGCTAGGCTTACCGGAAATGGCCGACGTGAGGATTATGGCAGCCTGCCGCTACCGCGCATGACCAATACTTATCTAGCGCCCGGTGAGTATGCACCGCAGGAAATCATTGCCTCGGTGGATAAGGGGATTTATGCAGTGAACTTCTCGGGCGGGCAGGTGGATATTACCTCCGGACGCTTTGTATTCTGCACCTCTGAGGCCTACTTAATTGAGCATGGTAAGGTGACGGCGCCGATTAAAGGGGTTACGCTTATCGGCAATGGTCCGGAGATCATGCAGCGCATCAGCATGGTAGGGAACGATTTAGCTTTTGATCAGGGCATCGGGGTATGCGGTAAATCCGGACAGTCGGTGCCGGTTGGCATTGGTCAGCCGACGGTTAAGGTTGATGCTATTACCATCGGCGGCATGGAAGCTTTGAGCGCTTAGGAAGGATTTTTATGCAGAATATGGGTGAAAAGACGCTGCGCTTAGTTTTCCCGCAGTGGCAGGGGGCAGATATTGTGCGCATTGTGCCTGAATTGGCCCCGCACAGTGCGGCGCATGGCTATGTCTGGGGCAGCCGCATCTTAGATTTGCTTTTGCCCAAAGCGCAGGATGAAGTGCTGCACGTGCCTATCGATATGAGTATGGAGCGTACGCTAAGCTCTGGGGTGATGGATAGAGCTCGTCTTGCCATCCAAACCAAGGATGCGCTCAAACTGCTGCGTTTGAGCCGTAGCACGCGCGTGCTGACTTTAGGCGGTGAATGCTCAGTCAGCGTGGCGCCATTTTCCTATCTGCAATCCCTCTATCCTGAGGATACGGCGCTGCTGTGGCTGGATGCGCATCCGGATATTACGTTACCTGGCGATCCTTATGCTGGTTATCATGCCATGGCATTAAGCGCCCTGCTGGGGCGGGGCGACAGCTCCATCATCGCTCAGTTGCCTGCCGTGTTTAAACCGCAGCAGGTACTGTTGCTGGGACTGCGTGATTGGGAGCGCGAAACGATACGTCAACGTCAGCAGGAATGGGGGCTTACGCACCTAGGTCCTGCGGCTTTGCAGCATGACTTCACTAAGCTTGATGCGTGGCTGCAGGCCTGCCCATGCCGCAAGGTAGTGGTGCACTTTGATTTAGACGTGCTAGATCCAAGCGACCTCTTCTGTGCCGCCGGCAAATGTGCCGATGGGCTGACACTGGCACGCTGTGTGGAGCTGATTGCGCATGTGGCTGCCTGTAAAGACTTGGTAGGTTTGACCGTAGCCGAGTTGCTGCCGCGCCAGCTGCTGCGCCTGCGCGATATGCTCACTACTCTGCCGCTTATTGCGCCGCGTGTTTAAGCCGGTGCTGCAGGGCTTGGGCAGCCACTTCAGGCGGCACAAAGGGCGTAATGTCGCCGCCGTGAATGTAGACCTCGCGCACAAGCGTCGAAGAGATATAGCTCAGCTCGCCGGACGTGGGCAGAAGCACAATCTCCAGCTGCGGCATCATAGTACGGTACATGCCGGTGAGCTGAATCTCGTAATCGTAATCGGCCACGGTACGCACTCCACGTACCAGAACTTGGGCATGTTGCGCTTTTAAAAAATCTACTAGCAGGCCGGAAAATCCGACCACTTTAACCTGCGGCAGCTTGCGGCAGCTGGTCTGCAGCATGGCTACGCGCTCATCTAAGCTAAACAGCGCGTGTTTGCTAGGGCTGGATGCCACTCCGACGATAAGCTCATCAAATAAGTTGAGCGCACGCTTAATAATGTCAAAATGCCCTAAAGTGGGAGGATCAAAAGTACCGGGGAAGACGGCTAAAGTCGGATGCTGCATGCGTTAAATCCTATTTCAGATAGGTAGCTACGGCATAGTCAAATTTGGCTTTGACTGCCTCAATACTGATATGCTCCATCGCGTGCTCATCGTGCACGCGGTAGCGCCAAGGGATGTTATGACCATGTAGCTCTTTGCGCGCAAGCTCCTGATAGACTGAGACGCAGAGGTCAGGATAATTCCACGGCCCAACGCGCTTTTCATCATGTACCGCAAACAAGCCGATGACTGGGGTGTGCAGAGCCGAGGCCAAATGCATGGTGCCGCTGTCAGGGGCGAGCAAAAGCGAGCCGATGCTGACGACGGCTAACAGCTCGCGCAGCGTGGTGCGGCCGCACAAATTAACACATTTTCCGTCAAGTTCCTTGGCAATGGTAGCGCACAGTGCGCTCTCATTGCGCCCAATGCCGCCTAACAGGCCTACGGTAAAGCCCTGCTCTAAGGCATAGCGCCCGAGCGCCACATATCCCTCAAGCGTCCAGTTTTTCTGCGATTTAGCTGAAGAGGGCGCAATCAGGAAAATCTTATCGTGCTCAAAATAGCTTTTAGCATAGTCGCGCTCATTATCCTGCAGCGCAAAATCCCAGTAAGGCTCAATGTCCCCAAGGCCAGCGGCTTTAGCAAACGCTAAAAAGCCGGCTAATACATGGGGATTATCTGGAGACGGCACTGCTTTATCAATAAACAGACTATGGCCTTCACGGGCGCGCTCCTTGTCGTAGCCGTATTTAATCTTAGCCTGAATGCAGCTTGAGGTCAGGGAGGCTTTGAGCGAGGTCTGCATATTGAGCAGACAGTCAAATTGCTTGTGTTTGAGCTTTTTGCGTAATTTAAGGAGTGCGCGCAAGCCCTCGCCTTTGAAGTTGACCGGATACAATGGGACTAAGGGATCTTTGGCATGATCATGAAACAGCGGCACAAAGCGTTCGTCTATGATCCAAGAAATTTTATACCGTGGATGAGCGCGTTTAAGCCCACCGATAAAACCAAAAGCGTTGATACAATCGCCCAGGGCGGAAAGCCGCAGCACGGCGATACGTTTTTTACTGCCTATGGCAGCGTGACAACTGTGACTACAGGAACTGTCCATATTTTTAGCGTGGATAAACTGCAATGGGAATTATTCTAGCAAATAAAAGCGCTACTGTACTGTACAAAAGACTAAGAGCACTCACCTTGCTGTGATCTCGCGGGACTAGCCTTAGGGGGTACTCCATGGTATGAAACTTAGCCGCTAATTTAGGCAGTGTTACACCGGCGGGTTGTCATAGATAAATTAGTCCCGGCTCACGCATGGGGGAATTGCGCAGCTGTCAGTTAAAAAGCGGTAAGTCCATGGTTCAGGCAGCGCATACCGATGCGCAGGTTTAGCATCCTGTGCTCTTTTGGGCGTGCAGCCCGGCGCAGAATGTAGAAATAACATTGTAGGCCTGTGCAGAAAGCAGACTTGCGGCATTAACAATAGACTGGGTTTTAGTCATCGGCTTATTGCAGATGGAGAACATGCCGGCGATTCCCTGCTGATACAGCGCTTCGGCATTTTTATCCAGAATGCCGCATAGCGCAATGTCAGGTACGTGATATTCTTGGGCAATGCGCAGTAGTCCGGCAGTGCTCTTGCCGGTGACATCCTGTTCGTCAAGTTTGCCTTCACCGGTAATTAGCAGATCACACTGCGCCACGCGCTTGCGCACATGCAGCAGATCCGCGACCAAATCAAAGCAGGAAATGAGCTGACAATCGCCAGCGCAAGTGCATAGGGCCGCTCCAATCCCCCCGGCAGATCCGGTGCCGGGAGCATCCCGCACATCGCGCCCGCTGTGCGCTGCCAGAATATTATAAAAACCAGTCAGCAGTTTTTCTAAAGTTGGCAGATCTTGGCGTGACGCACCTTTCTGCATGGCAAAGCTGTAGGTAGCGCCGCTTGGGCCAAATAGCTGATTGGGCATGTCATAGCACAGCTCAAAGCGGCAGGCGGCAGTCAGTTCATCAAAACGCGAACTGTCAATGTAGCGGATCTGCCGCATATTGGCTGGACTTGCCGCATCAATCAGGCTGCCGTCTTTATCGTAAAAGGCGCAGCCCATCGCATTTAACATGCCGATGCCTAAATCATGCGTAGCGCAGGCACCAAGACTGATTTTAATCAGCTTGCCGCCGCGCTTAATTAAGTCACTTAAAACCAGGCCTAGGGGGTAACTGCTGGCCAGATAGGGATTGAGCTTGACCTCAGGGATTTGGCGCTGTCCGCAGATAGCTGCCATTTCAATGATAAACTGCTCGCCGCGATGCAGCACGGCGCAGGATTTGACGGTGGAATAGGGATTAGGGGCTATCAGCAGGGTTTCGCGCATGTAACCGCGTTTGAGCAGGGTCGGGGTAATGGCATCAAGGAACCCCTCCGAGCCGTCAGACATCGGCAGGAGGACGGTTTCAATATGCGGATCATATTTCTTAATGCCAGCTTCAACTGCCGCGCAGGCATCTTTGGCACTTAGGCAGTCTTTAAACGCACTTAAAGCAATTACTACCTGCATTCTCGTCCTCTGGATAAGCTAAAACTGATTTAAGCTGTAACCGCAGAAACCACGTCCGCACCGGCGAACCTGAGTTGGCTGCGAAAACTAAGGGAGAGCTTGCTGACTCCCCCTTGGTGTTGATTTTATAAAAAAATTACTTAAGTTAGCAAATTATTTGTTAACTACGTTGATCGGCTTGCCAGCGATATAGGCTTTGGCATTTTCCACCGCGCAGTCCATGATGCGCTGACGGCTTTCCTTCGGCGCCCATGAAATATGCGGGGTGATGAGGCAATTTTTGGCCTTAAGCAGCGGGTTGTCGCCGCGAATCGGCTCTGTTGACACGACATCAAGACCTGCCGCCGCCACTTTGCCGGAGTTTAACGCATCTGCCAGATCCTGCTCTACAATCAACGGACCGCGGCTGTTATTGATGACGATGACCCCGTCCTTCATCTTGGCGATGGTGTCCTTATTGATGATGCCCTGCGTCTCGGGGAATAACGGGCAGTGCAGCGCAATCACATCTGACTTGGCAAGCAAAGTATCGAGATCGACATATTCGGCAATGGCGCGGCCGCTGTCATTGGGGAAGTTGTCGTAAGCTAAGATGTTCATGCCCATGGCCTTGGCAATCGCGCCGGTATGCTGGCCGATGCGGCCGAAACCGATGATGCCTAAGGTCTTCTTATCCAGCTCAATCAGCGGGTAATCCCAATAGCACCAATCTTGGCAATGCTCCCATTTGCCTTCATAGACGGTCTTGGAGTGATGCGCTACGTGATGGCAAATTTCCAGCAGCAGCGCAATCGCAAACTGGCTGACTGAAGCCGTGCCGTAAACCGGAACATTAGTTACCGGAATACCCTTTTCCTTGGCGTAGTTATAATCAACAACGTTGTAGCCGGTGGCCAGCAGGCTGATGAACTTCATGCTCGGGCAGGCATCGATCACGCGGCGGCTAATCGGGGTCTTATTGGTATAGACGAGCTCCGCATCGCCGATGCGCGCAATGATCTCATCCTCATTATTCACATCCGTACGGTCATATACCGTTAAGTCACCTAAAGCGGCTAAGGCATCCCAGCTCAAATCACCCGGGTTTTCAGTATAGCCGTCTAAAACAACGATCTTCATGAGAGTTTTCCTTCTTTAAGCAGTGGTAGAACATTTAATTAAGCGGAAAATGTTTTCCGCGGTAGCAGTTAAATTCTCGTGGCTCTTGTGGCGCGAAACAGCAAAATCCTGCGGCAGCCGATTGATCGAGAATACCGCAGACAGCCCCATGTCATAGCCTGGGGCTAAACCGTCATCAACGGCACCGCCGACAATGGCAATAACCGGAACGTTAAGTGCTTTGGCGCGGCGGCTGATGCCGATCACCACCTTACCCTGCAGACTTTGACTATCAAGTCGTCCTTCGCCGGTAAATATAAAATCAGCATCTGCAGCTAAGCTTTCAAAATGCGTGGCATCAAGTACCGTGTCAATGCCTGACTGCAGCTTAGCGTTAAAGAAGGCGACGCAGCCTGCGCCCATCGCCCCGGCAGCACCGCTGCCGGGCACGGTCTCAAGATCAAGCTGCAGCTGGTTACGCAGTAGCTCCGCTAAATGATGCATATTGGCATCAAGCGTCTTCACCATGTCAGGATCGGCACCTTTTTGCGGTCCGAAAATGTAGGAGGCGCCGTTAGGACCCGTCATCGGATTATCAATGTCGCACATGGCAATGACTTTAGTGTGCGTAAGGCGCGGATCAATCCCTGAACAGTCAATTTTGGCGATGTCGCACAAGGTTCCGCCTGTCGGGATGAACGCCTCACCTTTTGCATTGAAAAAACGTACGCCTAAAGCGGCCGCTGCGCCGCAGCCACCGTCATTGGTAGCGCTACCTCCCAAGCCAATAATGATAGTGTCAACCTGCTCATTAAGGGCAGCTAACATCAGCTCGCCCACCCCGTAGGTAGTGGCTTTAAGCGGGTCACGGCGATTTTCGATCAGCGGCAGTCCAGCGCAGGCCGCCATTTCAATGACCGCAGTTTTGCCGTCATGAATTAGGCCAAACTGCGCTTCCATCGGCTCGAACAGCGGATTGGTCACTTTCTGGGTACGCTTAGTGCCGTTTAAGGCCTGCACAAAGCAGTCCACACTGCCTTCGCCGCCGTCGGCAACCGGGATTTTGCAGCAGTCAGCCTCAGGAAAAAATTTCTGCGCCGTGGTCTGCAGAATGTCGCAGATTTCACTGGAGCTTAATGTTCCTTTAAATGAATCAGGCATAAATAAAAATTTTTTCATGATGCAGACTTTCCTTTTACTTTTAAAACAGCCGACTGGGGTGTTGCAGCAGCCGGCTGGAGGTTTTTAGACATTATTTAAATGCATTCGGCAGGAGCGTAATGATCCCTGGAATGTAGGTAAAGACCAGCAAGGTCGCGATTTCTACGCCGAGGTAAATCAGAATGCGGCGTGAAATCTGGCCAATGGTCGCTCCCGAGACGCCGGCGGCAACGAAGATGTTCACAGCCATCGGCGGGGTAATCATACCAATTGAGGTATTGATGATGATGATGATGCCCAGCGCCACCGGATCAAGACCGATAGCAGTAGCAATCGGCAACAGGATCGGGGTCATCAGTAAGATGATGGACTGAGTCTCAAGGAAGCAGCCTAAGAACAGCAGAATGAGGTTCATCACCAAGAGCAGGGCGATGTCGCTGCTGAACAGATTTAAGGCGGTGGTAGCAAGCTCAGTGGTCAGGTTGTGATAAGTCATGAACCAAGCAAAAGGCGAGGACATGCCGATCACCAGCATGATCACGGCCGAGCTGATGGCGCTGTCGCGGAATACCGCGTACAGATCCTTGAGCTTCATCTCACGGTAGACGAATAGCGAAATGATGAGCGCATAGACCGAGGCAACCGCGGCAGATTCAGTCGGAGTGAAGAAGCCGCCGTAAATACCGCCTAAAATGATGAGCGGCATTAACAGCGCGAGGAAGGCGCTGACGAAGGCAGACCACAGATCTTTAGGCAGAACCTTAACCTGCTCCGCAGCTTCATACTTCTTGCAGGACATCATGTTGGTGACCACCAGGACGGCGGCTAAGATGATGCCTGGCAGAATACCGCCCATGAACATAGCGCCCACCGATACCGAGGCGGTTACCGCGTAGGTCACCATCGGGATGGACGGCGGAATGATCACGCCTAAGGTACCGGCGGAGGCGGCAATTGCACCTGCGACATCAGCCGGATAGCCCTTTTGCTTCATGCGCGGCACGGTGATACCACCGATGGCAGCTACGGTAGCCGGGTTAGAGCCGGAGATCGCACCGAAGAAGGCAGATGCCACCACGGTAATGCAGGCGATGCGTGCGGCAATGCGCTGCAGCAGCAACTCAAAGAAGTCAATCAGACGCGAGGAGATGCCGCCTTTTTCCATGATGTTGCCGGCTAAGATGAAGAACGGCACCGCCATGAAACTGAAGTTGTCGGTCTGGGTGAACATGCGCTGCACGATCACCGGGAACAGCTGATGATCGCCATTGAAGAACATGGCGGTAAATACGGCCATGCCCAAGCACAAGGCAATAGGTACCCCGAGGAAGAGGAAGACAAAGAGGATGCCGAATAAGAGCAGAGTAATCATTACATGCCTCCTTCTTGCTTGATATCTGCTTTGCCGCTGATGATTTCATAAGTGTGATAGCAGTAGCAGACAGCCATCAGGGCAAGACCTAAGGGGATGGACAGATACATCAGCCACATCGGCCAGTGCAGGGTTGCAGTGATCTGATTGGCGTTCATCTGCCAGGCCAGCACGTCAATACCGTAGACGACACACAGCAGTGAGAATACGGCGACTAAGATGGCGCACAGAATCTGGCTGATTCTGACCACTGAGGGCGGGCAGAACAGACCGATGGCATTGACCATGAAGTGCTGTCCGCGTACGGCGGCGACGCCGATGCCGAGGAACACGCTCCAAATCATGCAGTAACGGGCGAATTCTTCAGCCCATGAAATGATGAATAGACCGGTAAAGCGCGATACCGTGCCCAGGAAGATGAACAGGCACATCAGCATCAGCATCAGGACGCACAGCACTTCTTCCGTTTTTTCTATTTTCTGAATGAGAGCTTTCATCGTATGATCTCCTCTTTAGGCAGCAGGGGCAGCTTCAGCCGTAGTCGGCTCAGTCAGCATCTTCACCAAATCCATGTTGACTTTAAGCTGTTCATGCATGTCGTAGATGGGCTGCACGGCTTGCTTCCACTCATCAAGATCGACATCAATGATTTGGACGCCGGCAGCCTTCATCTTCTCAATGGCTACTGCGTTGTAGTCTTGGCTGTATTGGCGCTGCCAATGCTTAGCCTCTTCAGAGGCGCGCAGGAAGATTTCCTGCTGCTCCGGGCTTAAGCGATCAAAGGTCATTTGGCTGACCATCAGCACGCACGGCGAGTAAAACAGGCCGATCATCGACAGATACGGCTGGACTTCGTACACTTTAGCGGTTTCAATAATCGCAATCGGGTTTTCCTGGCCGTCAACGGTTCCCTGCTGCAGAGCAGTAAAGATTTCAGACCATGCCATCGGGGTTGCCAGCGCACCTAAGTGCTCGTAGGTGGCAATATGGATGGTGTTTTCCATGGTGCGGATCTTCAGTCCATTAAGCTCATTGGGATGCTGGACCGGGACTTTGCCGTTAGTTAGGTGACGGAAGCCGTTTTCCCAGAAGCCCAAGCCCTTAATGTCGAATTTGGACAATTCGGCAAGCAGTTTGTCTCCTACCGGACCGTCCATGCCAGCATAGGCCGCCGCTTCATCTTTAAACAGATACGGCAGGTCAAGTACCGAAAAGTCCGGGGCAAAGTTCGGGATCGGGCCGGTGGAAATCAGGCACATGTCCTGAATGCCCAGGCCAACTAGTTCCATCATGCCGCGCTCGTCGCCCAAAAGTGAGTTCGGGTAGATGTCGAGCGTCATCTCGCCGTTGGAGTAGGTTTCAAGTAGGCGCTGCATTTCCTGCAGGCCTTTGACGTAGTGGCCGTCCGGGGCGGTAGTAGTACCGACACGGAAGCGCACGGTGGCTTCAGGTACACCCATCAGCGATTTGGACTTAACGGCGTTAAAGTCAATTTCGTTGCAGAATGCGGCAGACACTGAAGACGCCATCAGCGCAATGCCGACAGCTATTGATGCAAACAGTGATTTTTTCTGCATAGCTGTTCCTCGTAAGATATAGGTTGGTTGCTGCACTAAGTTTTGGCAGAGAAAGCTGCCGCCTGGAAGGGAAAACAGGCAGCAGCAATGGATTTAGCTCTAACAGAAATTAGATCTGCGGCTTATCCGGGTGGAGCATGGTGTTAATCACCTTATGCAGCACCTCGTCGTCCCAAATCTGCTTCCAGTTCTCACGCAGCACTAAGCGGTTGCCCAGGCCAATCGCGACCTTGCAGGCATCCGATA
>CALXOV010000061.1 GCA_944390105.1 uncultured Succinivibrionaceae bacterium | reverse complement strand
TACCTACAATTATAGTCAAAAGTGACCACATGTGACCAAAAAGCGTGAGATTTTCTTAAATAGGCGGATAAATTAAGGATAAGTAAGTGAGGGAGACAGACTATAGTACCTACAGAACAAAGTTCAGTTTTTTAGATTGACCAGGTTAATATTTTTTATATTACCCGCCTTTTTGTCCCCGCAGCGTCCCCTAGCGCTTGTCCCATGTTGGCTGATGCTAAAGTTCTGCAGTCAACATTGGCTTGTTGATAGATTGTGCCTTGGGCTCTGCTGTCCCCCGGAATATATTTTTTTTACATAATTAGGTCCATGAAAGCCCATTAGCTTTAGCTGATGGGATGAAATGGACCAGTTCATGTGATAAACTTGTCGCAAGTATCGGACAAATTTCATAAGGTAAATCAATCACATCATCATGGCAAAGACCGGCGCGTACCTGACCTTCCGCTAGGAGCTTCTTCCAAAGCACAGGCAGTAGTACGAAAAGCTCAACAAGGCTGTTGGCTCTGCACGCCGGTGTTATAACGAAATCTAGGTTGCCGTAAAGGATGATTATAAGGATTTTGTGAAGAGGTTGAGTCGCGCTTAGTCTATGGAGAGGCTGCAACCAAGGCCGAAGCCAAAGTCATCTGTACTCCGCCGCTTTCTACAACTTATGCCAACCTGAGCGCTATGCTGCCAAGCTTAAAGAAGCAGTATCCGTTCATAGAAGAGGACTGCAATTGGCAGGTTCTGCAGCAGAAGCTCAAAGACCTGTCCTTGGCTTTTAAAAACTGCTGGAAGAATTATGAGAAGAGCGGTCAGTTCAACCCACCTAAGTTCCAGCGTAAATTCCACAACGACAGCATCCGCTATCTACAAGACTTCGAAAGAAATGGCAGGGGCGAGCCTGTAAACTGCTTTCACAAAAATCCCCAGGGCTTTATCATTGAACAGCATAACAGCCGCATTGAGCTCCAGAGATTAGGTAGCATTCGCTACAGGAAGCACCGTCCTCTAGGCGGTATCCCCAAGACGGTTACCGTCAAGAAGGAGCTTGGCCAATGGTTTCTCTGTGTGCAGATGAAAGTTGAAGCGCAGGCGCCCAAGGCCGGTTTTTCTTCATAAAGGCGCAGCCGGCGATGTCGGCATTGTGCACTTTATCTCCATGAATGATGGCACCTTCGTAGCTTTCCCGCATATTGAGAAGCTCAAGAAGAGTGAAAATAAGATAGGAGAACTGCAGAGACAGTCAGCAGCAAAACAGAAAGGTTCAAGATGTTATCGCAGGCTTCAGTTCCGTATTGCTAAAGCTTGGAGGAAGATAACTAATATGGGGAATGATTTTCTGCAAAAGCTTACCCGTCATATCGAAAGCCAAGGTTATGACTATTTTGTTGTAGAAGAACTGAATATAAAGAACATGACAGCAAGCGCCCAAGGCACGATTGCCAACCCAGGACGGAATGTTAGAGCAAAGAGCGGGCTGAACCGCTCCATTGTGAGAATGGGCTGGTACAGCTTTGTGAGCATGCTGGAATACAAGATGAGGCTGAGCGGCCGCTATGTTATCAAGGTGAACCCGCGTAATACGAGCATTACTTGTCCTCGGTGTGGTCACGTCGATAAGCAGAAACGACGGAGTCAGGCTGAGTTCAAGTGCACAAAATGCTCATTAACACTCTTAACTTGGGGTGAGGACGAGAACCTGCCCAGACCTGCCCCTTAGGGTAGGTCATTGGGAATCCCAGAAGCTTGAGTTCCTGGGAGGACGTCACGAAAAGGTGCACTGACAGATGACGCTGCGCTTCCTGCGTTTTTCATCGCACCAGTGTTGTGCGCTGCCTTGTATTGGCAGCAGGCGTTGCATTAAACTTGCGCCGCAGTGGATTTAACTTTATATCGTAAAGAATAAAATCATCATGACCAATTCTCCTTTAGTCGGACATGCCGCGATGCTCGGCGCGAATGCTGCCTTTGGTCTGCTGTCGCCGGTGGCTAAAATAGTGCTGTTAGGCGGCGTGATCTCCCCCTTTATCATGACTGAATTGCGCATTGGCGGCGCTATGATCCTATTTTGGCTGGCGGCAGCAGCACTGCCTCATCAGCATGTGCCGCATGGTGATCTGTTGCGCTTTTTCTTTGCTGCACTCTTTTCCATAGTACTCAATCAAGGAACCTTTATTTTCGGCGTTGGGTTGACCTCGCCTGCTGATGCCTCAATTCTTACCACCTCGATGCCTTTGTGGGCAATGCTGTTTGCTGCCTTCCTGTTAAAAGATCCGTTGACGGGGCGAAAGGTCTTGGGCTTGGCTGCTGGTGCTGCTGGAGCTTTGATTTTGATTCTTTCTTCGCAGCAGCACAGCGGCGGCAGCGCAGACCGCGGCATGGCGGGGCTGATTGGTGATCTGTTAGTGACATGCGCGCAGATAAGTTTTGCTTTCTATGTTGTGCGTTTTAAAGATTTAATTGCCCGTTACTCGCTGTTTACTTCAATGAAGTGGATGTTTACCTTTGCCTTTATTCTCACCATGCCATTTACTGCACGCGAGTTAGCACAGGTACCGTGGCTGACCTTAGATCCTAAGGTATATGCGGCTTTAACTTTCGTCGTAGTTGGTGCGACATTCGTGGCCTATATTTTTCTTGTTGTGGGGCAGCATCGGCTGCGTCCCACCGTGGTTGGTATGTACAATTACGTGCAGCCGGTGGTGGCGACTTTAGTGGCGGTGTACTTAGGTTTAGATGAATTCACCCTCATTAAGGTGTTTGCTGTGTGTCTCATTTTTGCCGGCGTCTACATTGTTACTCATAGCCGCACTAAAGAGCAGATTGAGGCTTATCATCGTGAGCAGGCCAAAGTTAAGGCGTCTGCAACTAGTCCTGATCTACAGCAGGAGCAAAAATAATCCTAACGGAAGTTCGTCTCATGCAAAATGCTCTTCCGCTGAGACTAAAGTCATCTGCACGTGAGAGCATTATGCTACGACGATGCGCCCTTTGCCTTGCCGTTTGGCTGAATACATGCGCTCATCGGCGAGGCTAAATAGTTTCTCCAAATCCTGGGTGCATTCACTTAGCATGGCAATACCGATAGAGCAGGATACGCGCAGCGGCGAGAGCTCATCAGGTACAATTGCCTCAATTCCCTGCAGAATGCGCTCAGCTGCATTGTAGGCGGCATTGGACTCTATATTAAACATCACCACAATAAATTCGTCTCCGCCTTGTCGTGCTGCTAGATCTTCCATTGAACGCATATTGTTTTTCAGCACTTGGGCGGTTTTGATGAGCACGCGATCGCCAATCGGGTGCCCCAAGCTATCATTGACTGCTTTGAAATTATCAAGATCGATGAACAGCAGCGCTAAATCAATTTCGCTCTTACCGCTTTCACAGCGAGCTTTTAGTTGTTCGTATAGCCCTTGGCGGTTTAATAATCCTGACAGCGCATCATGATAAGCACTTTTGAGCAGGGCTTTGAGTTCTTGTACGCGGTATAAATCTTGATTATAAGATTCAGTGATATCAGAGCGTGCTAAAAGCAGGGTATTTTTGCTGTCGTCTAAATAGCGAAACTCAAGCTTTTTTCTGGTATAGAGATCATTTTCAATGACGCCGAAGTAAAAGGAATAGGCATCTTGGTTCTGCAGCTCCTGTACCGCATATTGCAAGCCCATACGCGTAATTACGTAATCTTGATCTTGAGGCACGACGAACCTTCGAGCATATTGAACGATCTCGTAGCTGTATTTCCCTTCTAGCGGGGGCAATGAGGGACAGCGTTCAGATCCGTAGATGGTGGTGAAATAGTCATCTGCGATGTTTGCGACAATAAAATAGTCGCAGTTCATAAAGACGAAATTATCGACGATAGCCTGCAGAATACTTTGACTGTTGACCTCTTTTAGGGTCATGAAGGCAAAGTAGCGCCCATCAATCCGTTCAAAGAAAATGTCCAGTTTGAGAATGCGGTTGTCGCTGTTGTGCAATACCTCCTCGGTAAAAACTTTTTGGTCAAGCCGCGCTGACAGCAACATTTGTTTTAATCCGCCAATAGTCAGGCGTCGGCGCACTGATGGATTATTAGGGAACAACCCATGCAAACAATTAAGGGTATAGTTGGTCCACTTAAACTCAAGGCCATTTTCAAAGGGTCTTTGTTGATTGCTCAGGACGGTGACGCGATCGGCATCAATATCTACCTTCCACGCAGCAATGGCCAGCTTATTTAACAGGAACGAGACTTCATCCATGATGTTACATTGCCACAATAGTGCGCTTGCCCTGTCGTTTGGCGGCATAAACTCGCGCATCACATACTTTCACCAAATCTTGATAGTTGCGGGCATCCAGCGGAGTAAAAGCGATGCCGATGGAGCAAGACAATGGCAACTTAATGTTAAGCTGTTGCGGTATGGCTTCAATTTTGTTTAGGATACGTTTGGCAATGCCGATCGCTTCCTGAAAAGAATTTACCTGATACAACAGCAGTTCAAATTCATCTCCGCCTACGCGTCCGGCTAAATCATGCTCACGGGTATAATGCGTCAGCACTTGAGCTACCTGTTTTAAAGCTTTGTCGCCGGTGTCGTGACCATAGGCGTCATTAATGGCTTTAAAGTTATCTAAATCAATAAACATTAGCGCCCGTGAGTAGACCTCTTGGGTTAAAAAACTGCGGCGGATAAGTTCACTCATTCCCTGATAGTTAAACAGTTGCGTCAAAGGATCGCGGTAAGCTCGATCTACAGCCGCCTGCAGGCGCTGCGCATAGCGATGGTTTTGCTCGTAAAGATCGGTAACGTCGCTACGATACAGCAAGATCATGCGTTCGGCTTTGTTGTAATAGCGATACTCTAGGCGTTTGCGCCGCCGCTGTCCGTTTTCGATGACGGTGGTGTAGAAAATATGCGTGTTCTTTTGATCTAAAACTTCAGTTACCCGCGCCAGGCTCATCTCGTAGATGGTGTTTTCCCGCTCTTCAGGGAGCACATAAGTATTGGCATACAGCTCAATGTCTAGATCATAATCTTTACTGACAGTAGGCGGCGGGCTAGTAGAATCCGCATTAATCGAGAAGCTGATGTAGGTATTGCGTCTGGCATCTAAATAGATGAAATAATCACAGTTGGCGTAGATAAAACGGCGGATGATGTTAGAGAGCAAGTTGGATTTGGGTTCACGGGTAAAGATCAGATAGATTAAATCTTTATTTTGCAGATTTTTGTATACGGTTAATTTGATCAGCGTGCCGGGATAAGCTTTAAGTTCAAATGACCAACTGGCGGGTTGTTCGATATCCGGCAGTTTACGCAGCTTTCCTAGGCTGATTTCTGCCATAATATCGTTGCGATCTTCCATCTCGCCATGGAAGTTGCTGTGGTAGTACTCCGCATAGGGGTAAAGCTGCCCGCTGTCATACGGATGAGTATCGTTAGCTACTACGCGTAGCATCCCGTCTTTAAGATTTACCGCAAAAACTGCAATGCTGAGATTAAGCAGCAGTGAGGCAAAGCAATTTGGGCTGATAGTGATCTCGCGCTTAAGTTTTTTACTGGTGTCGGTACTGTCAATCATAACGTGTTTTTAACTGAAAGCCGCGAAATTCCTCATGCGAGGGGATGAAAGCGGACGGGCGATGTTACATCGGCTGTTGTTGCTTGTGGATATATCGTTCTATGAGCTCTGTGCTGGCACCATCGCCAACCGAGATAGCACAGTAATATCTTGTCAAAAAACGTTCTCCTGTCAAGCGTTTTTTGTTTTTCCTCCTAAAACGTCTTTTTATATAAACAAGCCGCGAAAACCGCGTAGCTTCAGCTGCGCGGATGAAGGTGCGCACGGCATGAGCATATTTCTAGCGGGTGAAAGTCCCGTGGTCGGGCTGACAAGGCCTAGACCTAGCTTAAGGCAAGCCGTGTCCCGCGAGGGGCAGGGTGGAGGAAGCCGGCGGCAAAACCTCGGTCCAACGTACAGAAACCCCATATAAGGCGGGCCTGTCGAGTAAGCGTGTATGCGGACGTGAAGCGCAATTCTTGTCAGGAGCTAGGCACGTAAATGAGGCGGATAGATGGGGCGAAAGAATATGCGCTTACCCGTGGAGGCCTTTGCCACGGGAGGTTGCTTCCCGTAGTAACAACGAAGGCAAAGGAGTCAGCAGAGGTTATAGTAGTCCAAGCGAGTATAGGACGAAGGACCAAATCTCAACACGTTT
>CALXOV010000060.1 GCA_944390105.1 uncultured Succinivibrionaceae bacterium | reverse complement strand
GCGTTCTCACTAAATTGCTTACACTAAGCGTTGGAGGGAATTCCATCAAATAGTGGATATGATCTTTATCCGTCTCCATGTGCTTAATTATAACATCATGACGCTTGCAAATAATATGTGACAACTCTTTAATTCTATCTGAGAGCCCTGGAATTAAAAAGAGCTGCTTCCTGTATTTGCATACAAATATAATGTGATATTGAAGTAAATATTTATGGCGATTTTTAGAATTCCATTCGGTCATGAATGCTATTATAGCTCAGCTCGCTAACCCAGGAGCTAAAAGCTCCAGGGATTGCGCGAGCTGATTTATTTCAACTTAAGGTCACGCTACTGCCGCCGTAATGGTGCGCCGCTGCCGTTTGGGCGGCGCACCGTGCACAAATGCCGAAATTTTAGCACATCAGGCGCAATGCCGCCTCCAGCCCGCCCGTGGGCCGATTGCTTAAACTCAGCTGTCCCTGCAGACGCTGCGCCGCAGCTTTAGCAATCGCCAAGCCAAGGCCGGTCCCCGGCAACGCTTCACGATCGCCTTTGACGCGGAAAAACGGCTCAAAGATATTGCGCAGCGCCGCTGCTGGAATGCCGGGTCCATTGTCGCGCACGCCAAGAGTCAACTGTCCGCCGCCACCATGCGCCGGGGCAAACTCCACAAAAAGATCAACCTGCCCGTGCGCCTTAGTGTACTTCAAAGCATTTGACGCGAGGTTATACAGCACGGTTTTAAGCTCAGCGCGCAGCAGGGTAACTTCAATTTTGGCATCGCCCTCCAGGCCAAAGTCAATATCCTTTTCATCGGCAATCGGCCCCAGTTCCTCTAAAATCTCCAGAAGGACCGACTGTAGCATAAAGCACTGCGGGGCTTGAGGCGGCTGCTGCTGCAGCCTTGCTAACGTCAGCAGATCATTCATCAGCTGTTGTTCCCGCGCAATAGCCTGCTGCAGCTGGCGCACTTTGGGCAAAGTCTTTGCATCAAGCTGGCAGTGCAGTAAATTTTCCGCCTGTAAAGATAAGGCCGTAAGTGGCGTGCGCATTTCATGCGCCGCATCGGCAATAAAGCGCTGCTTGACGCGAATGCTATCTTCAATGCGCGCAAACATGCCGTTTAACGCGGCAATAAAGGCATGCAGCTCAGTAGGAGCCCCTGATGCTGCCACATCAATCGGGCTTAAATCATGCTCATCGCGCCGCCTAATTGCTGCAGCCACGCGATTGACCGCCCGAAAGAGCACGCTGACAGCTAAAACGGCAAGGACGCAATAAATGACTGACAGGGCGGCAAACTGAGCGACAGAAATCTGCAGCGCCTCTGTGGAGATAGCAGCGCCGCTTGACAGCGGGCGCGCCACCATAAAGCGCTGTCCATCAAGCTTTGTGGATACCACCACGCGCACGCGGCTTTGCCCCATCAACACGGTATAGATGCCGTCCGGCACGCTTAATGGGACGTAAACTATATCTCCGGCCCTGCCGATAAGCGGAGCAATAACAATATCAAAACGCTCGGTATTTAAATCGCTTAAGGAAGGCAGCGGCATAGCAGGCATGAGCGGCATATTGCGGTATAAGGACTGCATGCGGCGAAAGGCGCGCTCATGGCGATGGCGCGGTCCCTCCCAGCGCTTGGGAATGAGCATATTATAGTTAATGACAACTGCCGCAATCTGATGCAGCTCTTCGTCAATAAATTTCTGCGTCTCCGCACGCATCGCTGCATAAGTATAAGCGCTCGCCGCCGCACCGGTAAGCAGGCTAATGCCGCACACTGCAACTAACAGCTGCCAGCGCAGCGAATGGCGCAGGCGCGTGAGCAGAAGGCTTAATTTACCGCCTTGGCAACTTTCCACCCCACCCCCCGCACATTTTTCACCACCTGCGTGCCGACTTTTTTGCGCAGCGTGTGGATGATGTACTCCAAAGCATTGCTCTCAATGTCATCATCATAGCTGTAAATGCGTTCCTCTAAGGTCTCACGCGACAATACCGCCCCGGGCCGCTGCAGGAGTGCCTGCAGCAGAGCAAACTCTCGTCCGGTCAGTTCAACACGCCGCATACTGCCATCCGGCGCTTTGACCTGTGCCTCATGGGTCACGATATCAAGCGTCACTTCGCCGTTAGTCAGCTCATTGACCCCGGCGGTAGCGGTGGTGCCATGGGCGCGCCGCAGTACCGCCCGGATGCGCGCCATCAGCTCGGAGAGGGCAAACGGCTTGACGATATAGTCATCAGCGCCGCGGTCAAGGCCGCCTACTTTGTCATTAAGTCCATCCCGCGCCGTAAGGATAATTACCGGAGCACTGATTTTTTCCCGCCGCCACGCCGAAAGTAAGGACAAACCGTCCATCCCCGGCAGACCTAAATCCAACAGAATGCAGTCATAGCTGACGCTGTGCGGGGCATACAACGCCTCGCTTCCATCGGTAAACCAATCCACGGCCAGCGACTGCTGCGTCAGTCCATCCTGCACCGCCTGCCCAATCATGCGATCGTCTTCCACTAATAATATGCGCATGGCTGCTGTCCTTTATTGCCTGCTCGCTCTTGTGCCTAAATGCTGTATTTCCGTGCCAGGCGGCCGCACGCCGCCCTGCACTATAGTGCCATGGTACGCCTTAGCGCAAGCTTAGGCTACTTAACTAAAGCTCAAGTAGCGTTTTTTCGCCTCAAGGTACGCAGGCAGCCACCCGCAGCAGCGCAAGCCTGCCATATATGGCACTAAAGCGCTGCATCCTGCAAGAAGGTAAGACCCGGTGCAATCACCGCGGCAAAATTAGCAAAAGCATGGCACCCGCCTTGCGTAAGCGTAAACTGCGCCCCTGTATAAAAACGCTGCGCCTTACGATAATCGAGCACCTCATCCCCCGTCTGCAGACAGACTAAATAGCGCCGCGGGTTCAGCGTAGCGGCAAGCTCAGCCTCAAGCTTGCGCATCAGCTGCAGATGCGCTGCAGTTAGCGTAAAGCGCTCTTGACTATAAGGATTGTACTGCTCGGTGCTTAAGGTTGGCAGATAGGCCGACGGTCCCACACAGGGATTGAGCAACACCGCCTTAAAGCCGCAGCGCTCAGCAAACACACTGGCCCAAAAACCGCCCATCGAACTGCCAAAGACGCCCACGGTCTCGCCGCTGGTCTGAAGCGCGGCAAAGAAGTCCGCTAAATAGCTTTCTGCGGCATCCGGGCTGTCAGGATAATCCGGAGCTTCAAACTGCACCTGCGCCAAGCCTTCTAGCGCCTGCTGTAGCATTTGGCCTTTAACTGACTTGCCGCCGGATAAAAATCCATGCAGATAGACAATATGCATCAATACCCCTCCACACCGGTATCGGGGATAAAGCGCCCCTGCGGCAAGCGATGTACCTGCGTTTCCAAGGTGCCGTCAATATTTAAAGTCAAATAGCGCCAGCCGGGACCATGCAGATCGAGCGAAAAATTGTGCGACAACGGCTCAAATTGGATGGAGGTCGAGGGGGAAGCCAGATAGCGGATAGCTCCCTGCATCACATCCACTTGCTGATGAACATGCCCGCACAGCACGGTGCGTACGTTAGGCAGGCGCGCAACAAAAGCATTAAACTCATCTTGATTGTGCATAGTCTGGGTATCCAGCCAACGGCTGCCGACTAACAACGGCAGATGATGCACGCAGATCATGGTGTGCAGATGAGGATTATTGAGGCAACATTCTTTTAAAAAAGACAGTTCACTGCGCTGCACCCAGCCGTGCGGCACGGCATAGACTTCAGAATTTAAAAACACGAACTGCCAATTACCGCACACCAGATGGCGCTGCGTATTCACTCCTAAATTGGAAAACATGCGATACATCAGCGGACCGTCATCATGATTGCCCGGCACAAAGAACACCGGCGCGCGCAGCAGCGCAATCATATGGGCAAAGCGCTGATAGGATTCGGCAGAATAGTCCTGCGAAATATCGCCGGTCACCAGCACGAAATCAAAAGGCATGCTTTGATTGAGAATGCTCGCCAGCACCGCCTTAAAGCTTTCAGCAGTGCGGACCCCTAGTAGATTGCCGCTTTCCTCAGCAAACAGATGGATATCAGTAAGCTGCAGTACGCTTATCTGTCCGCTATCGCATCTGGGCTGTAAAAAAGCTGTCTCCATGGGGCCGCTCAATTATTGTTATTGTTATTGAACCATTTAAGCATGCTAGACCAATCCCTGCGACAGTGCCGTTAGCTGCTTAACAAATTTCAGCGGCTATCCGGGAAAATACGCAAAACGCGATCTTTGTCGCAGCGTCTGGCTTAAAGCAGCGCATGATATAGTGCAACCGCGTATTTGACAAATTGTGCACACAAAACTTTGATCTAGTCAGCAAAAATTACCCCGTAGCGCCCCTCTTGCGTTAACCTTACAGCGGAGGGTTGTTGCTACATTTAAGCTGATGCTGCCTGACGCAGCTTTGCAAAGCGCTCACGCAACTTGGCATGATCAAGCTGCAGATTTAGCAGCGCCACTAAAGCGGCGCAATTGCAAATGCGTCCACTGCGGCAGGCGGCAAAGGCATCTGCGGCTTTTACCTTAAAAATGCGGATATCCTCATTTTCCGCAGCAAGACCGCCGGCCGCATCAATATGCGTAGCATCAACGTTGGCAATATACACGCTGACGCGCTCGGAGATGCCGCCGGGGCTGGGGTATACCGCTGTCACAAAATGCAATCTATCGGCAGTAACTTGAAAATGCGCCTCTTCATTAAGCTCACGCAGCGCCGCAGTAATTTCATCCTCACCCGGATCAATCAATCCCGCCACAATTTCAATCAGCCAGGGTGATACCGGATCTTTCAGCGCACCGGGGCGGAACTGCTCAATTAAGACCACTTCATCGCGCAGCGCATCGTAGGGCAGAATAGCCACTGCATCCTGATCGCGCTCAAATACCTCGCGCACTAAGGACGGAGTAGTAGTACCGTCAAACTTTTTGTAATGCACCACGTATTCATCAAGCGCAAAATGCTTTTTAAATAAGCGTTGCTGTTTTTCAATGGTAACGTCTTTAAGCTTAAAGCACGGCGCTAGCAGTGCAGCGGCGCCGGCGGCGGGATCTGACATGATATTTCCCCTCTAAAATTTACTGCCGTCATTATACGCAAATCAAGTAGGAGAAGAACTGCGCAAAATTCCCGCCGCCCTTTGCCGTCACCTTTGGCATAATGCATGCTATGCAGCTCATTTTCACCGTACAGCTTAAGGAAACGCCATGCACAAAATTTTGCTTAAAGACGCACAGGTCGCGCAACCCGGGCGCATCAGCCGCCAATCGATCTTAATTGAAGGCGATCGCATTGCCAAAATTGCCCCGGAAATTAACTGCCCTGGCGCGCAGGAACTTGACTGTCATGAACTTTTAGCCCTGCCGGGGATGATTGATGCACATGTGCATTTCCGGCAGCCCGGGATGGAGCAAAAAGCTGACATACTGCATGAGGCGCAGGCGGCGGTACTGGGCGGAGTTACTTCTTTTATGGAAATGCCCAATACCCTGCCCCCTACGTTAAACGCTGCCGCGCTAGCTGCGAAACAGGCGATAGCTGCGCGCGACAGCGCAGCCAATTACGCCTTTTACTTAGGGGCCGATGCGCGCAATTTAGAGGACGTCAAGCGCCTTGATCCTACGATCATACCCGCTGTTAAGGTTTATATGGGCTCTACCACCGGCAGTCTGCTGCTTGATGACACGCACATTTTAAAGCAGGTGTTTAAAGCCGCGCCCATCCTCATCTGCGCGCACTGTGAAGATAATGCTTACATTAATCACGAATTAAAGCGCGTCAAAGCACAATACGGCGATGACATTCCCTTTGCCCTACATCCGATTATCCGCGGGCGTGACTGCTGTTTAACATCAGCCAAGCTTGCTATCAACACCGCGCTAGAGACCGGAGCACGGCTACATATCATGCATTTATCCACCCGTGAAGAATGCGCGCTGCTGCAGTATTTTGCCACCGGAGAACTTGCGACGCGGCAAATTAGTGCTGAGGTGTGCATCCCGCATTTAATGTTCTCTGACGGCGACTACTCCCGTCTCAAAGGCCTTATCAAATGCAATCCGGCAATTAAGTGCGAAAGCGATCGCCGAAGTTTGGTGCGCGCGATTAAAAGCGGCGCCGTCACCACGGTAGGCACCGATCATGCGCCGCATGAATGGGCGGTCAAATGCGGCAGCTATCTAAACTGCGCCTCAGGCGTGCCGAGCATACAATTTGCACTGCCAGCGCTGCTTGAACTGTGGCGACGCGGCGAGCTTACCTTGGAGGAAGTGATTAAAGTAAGCTCGTCAAATGTCGCAGCGCGCTTTAATATTGCGCAGCGCGGACAGCTTTCTGAAGGCTATTTTGCTGATATTGCGCTCGTCAATGCCGCACAACCTTACACCGTACAAGCTGCAGATATTGTCAGCAAATGCGGCTTTTCACCCTTTTCCGGCCACACCTTCCCGGTGCGGGTGGTACATACCATCGTCAGCGGCAGCCTAGTGGTGCAGGATGGCAAGCTAACCGGGCTTAAAGGCGGACAAGCGCTACGCTTCTTACGCTAATTACGCCTGCCTAAAACCTAAGGCAGCTCCACGATAGAAGGCCTTAAGGCTTGCTCTTAGTTGACATCCTCAGCGCCCTGAAGCGACAGAGCTTTACGGCGCGTTAGGTAAAAAAAGAAGGCAGAGTTTAAGCTGCCTTCTGGAGTGGTCTTTCTAAGTTTTACTTAGGTAATGCAGACTATTAAGGTAAATTGGCTTACTGCTGCAGGCCCAGCGCATCGCGAATGGTGAAGAAGAGGTCAGTCTGATCTGACAGGCCGACGACATTCAGCGCCCCCGGACCGTAAGCGGCAATACGCAGCTGCGCACCGGTGTGGCCGGTATCATTTACGTCCTCGGAGTTGGCATAGCTGATGGTCATCGGGGCACCGTCGGCAGTCATCACCGCCTGGGTATAACCCATGGACTTGGCATCCGGGTAGCAGATCTGAGTGGAATGGGCATGGTCTGCAGTGACAATCACCAAGGTATTGCCGTCGCGCTTGGCAAAGTCTAAGGCCACCTGCACCGCCTCATCTAAATCCATAGTCTCGCCGAACTGACCGCACGGATTGGAAGCGTGCGCCTGCTTATCAATGGAGGCACCCTCAACCTGCAGGAAAAAGCCGTTAGGATTGACGTTTAACAGCTCTATGGCCTTTTCAGTCATCTGCGCTAAGGTGGGCATCTGGGCGCCACGCTCAGCATTGATTTCGCACTTGACAACTTCACCGCTAAGATTGCCGCCTATCTTGGCCTGCGGCCCCTTTAAGCGAATCGGCATATTACCCTCAGCAAACAGGCCTAACAGCGGCTGCTCCTGATTGGCCGCCGTAACGGCATTGAGCTCGCTTAAATTATCTACCAAGGTATAACCTAAGGCTTCAGCCTGCTCAAACAGGGTCTTACCGGCAAACTGACCGGCTTTGGCAATTTCATGGAAGGACTTGCTACCACCACCTAAGGTGACGTCCGGACGCAGGGTAAGCAGTTGTTCCGAAATCGAGCCGGCACCGCCATTCTCTAAAGCATTCACTGGACATTTTTCAGAGGTAGCTTCCGGGCCGTAGCACTTGCGCTGCACCACCGAGGCAATCTGGGCTGCCGGGGTTGCATCCTGAATTTCAGCGGTAGACACATCGCCAGTAGCCTTACCGGCACGTTTGGCCAGATCAAGTAAGGAATCATGCGGATTACCAAACACATCCACACCGATGGCGCCGTTATAGGACTTCACGCCGGTAGACCAAGCGGTACCGGAGGCAGCCGAATCGGTAACATAATCTGGCTTTAAGGTGTCCTTATTGAGCGAGTAATGGGTGTACTGACCGGTAAACGGCAGCGCATCTAAGCCCTTGAACATGCCGCCTGCGCCGTGAGCAAAGTTACGGGCAGCGGTAATTTCGCTATCTCCCATGCCATCGCCAATAAGTAAAATCACATTCTTAGCCTGCTTCATAGCAGCATGCTGAAGTTCCTTTTGATATAAATCAGTCATGTCACCGCTCAAACGGCGCGCTCCGGCAAAGGCAGTAATATCCCCCTTTGCAGCACGCTGATACAAAGCACTGTCATCGGCCCCTGCGGTGGAAGCAGAACCAGCGCAAGCAGTTAAAGCCGGGATTATAGCGGCGACAGCCAGCGCCAGCACGGATTTGCGAGTTAACATTATCTCTACCTCATGTTTTTATCTTCATTGGCTGAAAGCATAAAAACGCTGTGTAAACTCGCATACGCGATTGTGTAAATTTTGCGTGAAAAAAGCCCTAAAGCTGAATAATTATATATTTATTCATTGATAAATAAGTAATTTTTATGAAAGCACCGTGCTTACATCCCACTGAGTAGCAGCTTGCTGTACGCCTTGATGCAGATATAGATTAAGTTCGTGCGCCTGCGCGATAGCAAAATTGATGCCAAATAATAGCAATGCTGTTTCCCACTTAAGCGCAAACCAGGCTGACATCGCGTAAAGTTACCGCGTAAATCGCATAATTTGGTAAAGTTCAGCTGCCTACAGCGCGCACTGTTATGGCTGAGCACCAACCGATTTTAAATTTATTAGCTTTTATTTCAGATATTTGACTAATTAAAACGGTACTTTACATAAAATTTACAGCGATCGACCTCACAACTTTACAAAGTATTTTTAAGCTATGCCCAACTTAAAAATAACTACTTTGGAGTTAGTCATGAAAAAACACGTTTTAGCTCTCATTACCGCCGCCTGCTTCAGCGCTGTCAGCGCCTCGGCCTTTGCCGCTGATCTCTCCGTCTCCACCGACGGCTCCACTTCAATGGAAAAAACCATCGGCTCTTTGGGCGAAGCTTTCATGGAAAAATTTGACGGCGCCGCATTCACCTATAATCCGACGGGTTCAGGCTCAGGCATTGCTGCAGCTAAGGAAGGCCGCTGCGACATCGGCTTATCCTCCCGCGCTTTAACTGCTGAAGAAGAGCAGGACTTAGTCGGCACTACCTTAGCCTTAGACGGCATCGTGATTGTGGTTAACCCACAGAATCCGGTATCTGACTTAAGCGTAGAGCAGATTGCTGACCTGTACACCGGCAAGATTGCCAACTGGAAGGACATTGGCGGCGCCGACGCTCCGGTGGTGCTGATTGGCCGCGAAGCCGGTTCTGGCACCCGCGACGGCTTTGAAACCGTGACCAACACTAAAGATCAGTGCAAATATCGTCAAGAGCTGACCGCCACCGGCGACGTCATCACCACGGTATCGCAAAATCCCAATGCTATCGGCTATGCTTCTTTAGCGGCTCTGTCTGACAAGGTCAAGGCTGTGACCGTCAACGGCGTACAGGCCTCTGAAGAGACGGTGCAGGACGGCAGCTACAAGGTGCAGCGTCCGTTCGTATTAGTCACTTGCAAGGGCGAGAAGCTCTCTGAGGGTGCCCAGGCTTTCTTTGACTTTGCCCTGTCCGATGAAGCCAAGCCCATTATCATTCAGTCCGGCGTGGTGCCTTTAAACTAATAGCCACACTTGCAAAAGACAGGGGGAACGCCCCTGTCTTAATACTATCCGCAGCTTACTTTCTATATATTTTCTGCAGTCCATCTCCTAACCGAGTTATACCATGAATCTGCTTGCTAAAAACCACAAGGACAATGTGGAGACGATAGCCAGCACCATCTTTCTCATCCTTGGTGTGATTAACATCGGCTTCGTGCTTCTCATCTGCGTCTATCTGGTGATCGCTGGTCTGCCGGCCATCATCAAGATCGGTCCGATTGATTTCCTGTTTGGCGCGAAGTGGGCATCCACCGCCGCCGAGCCGCAGTTTGGCATTCTGCCGTTTATCTTAACTTCCATTTACGGTACCGCCGGCGCCATTGTCATCGGCCTGCCGCTGGGCTTCTTTACGGCGGTTTATCTGGCTAAAATTGCCTCGAAAAAAGTACGCTACGTAATTGAGCCGTTAATTGATTTGTTAGCCGGCATCCCGTCAGTAGTCTACGGTTTCATCGGCATGTTGGTCTTAGTGCCGTCCATCCGCAGTCTGTTCAGTCTGCCCGACGGTGCGTCATTATTTGCCGCCATCATTGTGCTGGCAGTCATGATTCTGCCTTCCATCATTAAGGTATCCATCACGGCCTTAGAGGCGGTGCCTCAGGAATATGAATTAGGCTCACTGGCCTTAGGGGCAAATGAAATTGAAACTTACTACCGCGTCGTAGTACCGGCCGCTAAAAGCGGTATCGCCGCGGCTGTCGTGCTGGGAGTGGGCCGTGCCATCGGCGAGGCGATGGCGGTCATGATGGTCGCCGGCAATGCGGCGAATATGCCCTCGTTATTTGAGAGCGTCCGTTTCCTTACCACCGCAGTAGCCAGCGAAATGTCCTATTCCTCAGGCCTGCAGCGCGAAGCGCTGTTTTCCATTGCCTTGGTATTGTTCGTCTTCATCATGATGATCAATGCTACCTTGAACGTGCTGTTAAAGCGCGGTGGAGTAAAGAGAAAATGAGCGATAAAACCGCAACCTCACTGCACAGCGGCATTCCGCTTCCGCGCGCAATGTATGCCCGCACCTTAAAGGGCTGCATGCTGGTGTGCTTAAGCCTCACCGTGGCATTAGTGTTCTTTTTAATTCTGTATATTTTAATTCGCGCTCTGCCCCACTTGTCCTGGGAAATAGTAAGCACGAAGCCGTCTTACCTAAAGGGCACCATCGGCGTGCTGCCGGATATTTTAAACACCATTTATCTGGTGGTCACCGCACTTATCATTGTGCTGCCCTTAGGCGTCGGCGCGGCGATTTACTTAAATGAATATGCCAAGTCGCCCAAGCTCGTCAAAGGCATTGAATATGCAGTTGAAACCTTAGCCGGCATTCCATCCATCATCTACGGTCTGGTCGGTATGCTGTTCTTCTGCCAATTCTTAAGCCTGCAGACCTCCTTGCTTGCCGGTGCACTGACCTTAGTCATCATGTCGATTCCGGTCATCATTCGCACCACGCAGGAAAGTCTTAAAACCGTGCCGCAGGGCTATCGTGAAGGCGCCTATGGCCTTGGTTCTGCGCGCTGGCATATGATCCGCACTGTAGTGCTACCCTGCTGCATTGACGGCATTGTGACCGGCTGCATCCTCGCGGCCGGACGCATGCTCGGCGAATCCGCAGCTTTGCTCTTTACCGCAGGCTTTGCCCATGCCCTGCACGGCTACATTGACGGCATCACAAGCTCAGGCGCAACCCTAACCGTCGCGCTGTACGTTTACGCCAAGGAGCAAGGCGAGTTTGAGGTCGCTTTCGTGATTGCCGCCATCCTCCTAGTGCTGTGCTTTATCACCAATTATTTAGCCCAGGCCTACGGCCGCCACATGAAGAAGGTCAAAGGCTGATTTAAGCTTTACATACTTACAGGATATACACCATGGAAACCATTTTTGACGTTAAGAACTTCAATCTGTGGTACGGCGACAATCATGCGCTACACAATATCAACATGCAGATTGAAAAGAACGCCATCACCGCGCTCATCGGCCCGTCTGGCTGCGGCAAGTCTACTTTTATTAAGACCTTAAACCGCATGAATGACTTAATTCCATCCGTTAAGCTCTCGGGCTCAATTAAATATCGCGGCGAGGAGATTGTGAACTCGGACATCAATGTCTACAACCTGCGCAAGGAAGTGGGCATGGTATTCCAAAAACCTAATCCCTTCCCGATGAGCATTTACGATAACATTGCCTACGGTCCGCGCACGCACGGCATCCGCAATAAGTCGCAGCTTGACGAAATCGTCGAAAAATCGCTGCGCGACGCCGCAATTTTTGATGAACTCAAAGACCGTCTTAAGGATTCTGCCTTAGGCTTATCTGGCGGTCAGCAGCAGCGTCTGTGCATCGCCCGCGCGTTGGCAGTCAAGCCTGACGTGCTGCTGATGGACGAGCCGACTTCCGCCCTCGATCCGATTTCTACCTCCAAGATTGAGGAGCTGGCGCTGGAGCTTAAAAAAGATTACAGCATCGTCATCGTGACGCACAATATGCAGCAGGCCCTGCGTATTTCAGACTATACGGCCTTCTTCCTCTTGGGCGACTTAGTGGAATTTGATAAAACCGACTTAATTTTCAACAAGCCGCGTGATAAGCGGACTGAAGACTACATTACCGGGAGATTTGGTTAAGATGCGCACTCATTTTGACGCTCAGCTCGCCACTTTGAACAATGAGCTGATTTTAATGGGATCTTTATGCGAAAATGCAATTGCTAAAGCCTGCCAGGCTTTAACCGAGCACAGCAAAGATCAGGCGTTTAATGTTTACAAGTCCGATAACATTATCGACAAAAAAGAGCGTGAGATTGAAAGCTTATGCTTATCGCTGATTCTGCATCAGCAGCCGATTGCCTCTGATCTGCGCTTTATCAGCGCCGCGCTTAAAATGATCACCGATATGGAACGTATCGGCGATCAGGCCAGCGACATTGCAGAAATTGTGCTCAATTTAAACTTTGAAGAATGCGGCAAGCTTGAGCTCATTGATCAAATGGGCGCCGCCGTCATTGACATGGTCAACCGTTGCATCGATGCTTACATCCGCCATGACTTAAAGTTAGCGCAGGAGACCATCGACAGCGATGATGTGATTGATGAGTTCTTCTATAAAATTAAGACCGAGCTGGTACAGCGCATCCGCGCGCACGATCAGGACGGCCAGACGCCGCTTGATCTGCTGATGATCGCCAAATACCTTGAGCGCATCGGCGATCATGCCTGTAATATTGCGCAGTGGGTGATTTTCGCCATCACCGGCAATCACAATAGCAAGGAAGTGCAAGCGTGATTTATTGTGTAGAGGATGATGTCAACATCCGCGAAATTGAAATCTACACCCTACAGTCCATGGGCTTTGACGTCACCGGCTTTGCCGACGGCAAGGCCTTTTTCACGGCGTTGGACGAAAAACTGCCCGACTTGGTGCTGCTTGATGTGATGCTGCCTGACTTGGACGGCATCCAAATCTTAAAGATGCTGCGACAGCGCAGCCGTACTAAAGATATACCGGTGATCATGGCCACCGCCCGCGGCGCTGAATTTGAAAAGATTCAGGCGCTTGACTTAGGGGCTGATGATTATCTGGCCAAGCCGTTTTCGATGATGGAAATGGCAGCACGCGTCAAAGCCGTACTGCGGCGCACCAAAAAGCCCGGCAATGACAGCCTCATTACCTTAGGGCCGCTGACCATCGATAAGCTAGGCCATCAGGCCAGCCTCGGCGGTACGCCGCTGGAGCTTACCTTAAAGGAATATGAGCTTTTGTCACTGCTGTGCAAAAACTCCGGCCGGGCGTTTTCGCGTGAGCAGATCTTAGACGTGGTATGGGGTACCAATTACGACGGAGAAACTCGTACCGTAGACGTGCACATTAAAACTCTGCGTCAAAAGCTGCAGGACATGGGCAAGATCATTAAAACCGTACGCGGCGTCGGCTATAAGGCCGAATTTGATCAAACTTAAGCTTTGCGTGCACATGTTGGTCGCAATCCTCAACCGTACCGGCCGCGGATTGCGGCTTATCTCAAGTTTTTTCGTCATGCGGCAGTTGCCGCCTAAGGGCGTGACTTGTGAATCGTAAAATTTTCCGCGCGATCTTTTTTTCCACCTTCGTCTCGCTGATTTTAGCTTTAGGCGCGGTGCTCTTCATCACCCATGAGGACATCGCCAGTATTGAGCAGGATCGCTTAAGCCGCTTAAATGCGGTACTCGCTTCTGGCTACAATCATCTAGGCATGGATTTTATTAAGCAGTCTGCTAAGGCCGACAGTCCCTACCGCATTACTTTAATTGCCCCTGATGGGACGGTATTATTTGACAGCCGGGCCGAATCGCCGCTTGATAATCACCTAAACCGCACAGAGGTCGATGCCGCGCTCAAGGAAGGCTACGGTAGTGCCGAGCGCTATTCAGCCACTTTCGAAACGCAAACCTTCTACTACGCCCGTACGCTGACCGACGGCAATGTGCTGCGCGCGGCTATTACCACCGACCATATGCTGACCTTTACGCTGCGCCTTACCACCTACTTTGCACTGATTCTATTGATTTTCGGAGCTTTAGCGCTGTTTTTAGCTTCCAAGATCTCTGCTGCCATCTTAGAGCCGTTGTACAGTATTGATTTAAACCATCCGCTGCTTAACGACTGCTACGATGAAATTAAGCCGTTTTTAACCGAGATTGATAAAAAGCAGCGCCAGCTTGACCGCCAGATGCAGCTGATGCGCAGCCGCAATGAAGAGTTTCTCATCATCACCAAGAGCATGGCCGAAGGCTTAGTGCTGCTCAATCGCGACGGCATAATCCTCACCATCAATAAGACCGCCAAAAAGATTTTTAATATAAGTGACGACTGCATTGGCAAAAGCTTCATGACGATTGAGCGCGGCGAACAGGCGCGCGAATTCTTTAACCCGCAGTCTAAAGTCACTAAACGCTCCTGCGAAATCGAAAAAGATGGACGGGATTACCATCTGCGCTTCAATCAAATTCGTGTAGACGGCATGGTGCGCGGTTATGCTCTCATCATCCTTGACGTCACGGAAACCAAACGCGCTGAGACGCAGCGCCAGGAATTTACCGCCAATGTGTCGCATGAGCTCAAAACACCGCTGCAGTCCATCATCGGATCGGCGGAGCTGATTGAAAGCGGCATTGTCAAACCCGCGGATCTGCCAACCTTTGCCGGGCGCATTCGCAAGCAGGGGGCACGCTTAATTTCCTTAATTGAGGACATCATCTTCCTGTCCTCATTAGATGAAGGCGCCGGTAGCGCCATCTTTGAACCGGTGGCGCTAAATAAAGTCACCACCGAGGTATTTGAAGTGCTCACTCCCAAGGCGCAGCGCAATAATGTAAGCTTAACCTGCGATGGACCGTCCTTGGTTTTCCCGGCGGTTTATCGCTACATTTACGAGCTTATCTACAATCTGTGCGATAACGCAATTAACTACAACCGCCCCGGCGGCAGAGTCAGCGTGCACTTTAGTGAGCATGAAAATAAATACATTATTGAGGTGCAGGACACCGGCATCGGGATTGCTAAGGAGCATTTAAGCCGCATCTTTGAGCGCTTCTACCGCGTCGATAAGAGCCATTCGCGCCAAACCGGCGGCACTGGTCTTGGCCTATCCATCTGCAAACGCACTGTGTTGTTCCATCACGGTAAGATTAAGCTTAAAAGCGAACTGGGAGTCGGCAGCTGTTTTAAGGTAACCCTGTATAAAAAGGAGCTGGCTAAACTGGCAGCCCCGCAGCCTACAGTACGCGAGGACAACACCGCTTTACAGGTCAATGCCAATAAGGCCGCTTTCTTTGGCTCAGACGCAACGCCCGCGCCGCACGCTTAAACCGCAGCTGCAAGCTGACAACGACAGGCGGAGTATCAGGATAAGAAAAAAACCGCCTGCGCAAGTTCAGTCCGTGATCGGCAGCTGCGGATAGAGCCGTTCCACAACGCGCCTAGCGACATATTTGAATTTAAGCTCTGTATTCTTAGCCTTGCGCACAAAGGTGATGTTGCCAAACTGTAGCGTACCTTTGGAAGTGGAAAAAGTCAGCTGGCCAAAAGGTGCCTGCAAAATACCCGCCTCGGGATCAAACTGCGCCATTAAAAAGCGCGGAGGCGTAGACGTCCACACTGCGCCGTAAGTTTGATCAATCTCATAATGGCTGCGCATCAACTTAATGGCATATTGATCCGCTCCTGCAGTGACGATTTCGTATTCATACAGCACCACGTCGCGCGGATTACTTTCATCAATGCCTACCCACGTGCCGATATAGTCATCATAATAAGGAGTACAGGCGGCAAGCAACATGACGCCAATTGCAGTCAGAGCGGTAAGACAGCGCTTCAGCCAGCGAATGCAGTGATGAAGCATTATTTTTCTCCTCTTAGCTAAGGCCGATAGCAAATTCAAAGGTAAGACCACACAATGAGGATAATCCTCCTACTGGTCACACCGTAAGTTCACGTCACTTGCAATGCACAATAAAACCTTAACTAATTATTATCGGCATGAATCACAAAAAGTGAAGCCCCCCAAGCTAACTATACCATCAGCAGCAGCGCGACATTTTAACAAAACTTTTCTTTTAATATGCTAAACTTAGATGATAAATATAGCGCTTAAAACCACATATAGGAGAGAAAAAAATGAGCGCCAATATCCCACAAACCGGGCAAAAAAGAATCGTGATTGTCGGCGGCGGCTTTGCCGGCCTGCAGCTTGCCCAAAGGCTCAAGCGCAGCAATTATCAAATCGTGCTCCTAGATAAGAACAATTACCATCAGTTCCCGCCGCTCATATACCAGATAGCTACCGCTGGTCTAAACCCCAGTGCCATTTCCTTTCCCTTGCGCAAACTGTTTGCCGGCAGGAAAAATCTGTATTTTCGCTTAGGTGAACTGCGCGCCATCTTCCCGGAGCAAAAATACATTCAGACCTCTATTGGAAAGCTCTCTTACGACTATCTAGTCTTAGCCTGCGGCGCTACCACTAATTTCTTTCATAATGCCGACATTGCTGACAAGGCCATGCCGATGAAGACCGTGGCCGAAGCGATGGGGCTGCGCAACGCACTATTGTCCAATTTCGAGCGCGCTCTGACGTGTGCTACTGAAGAGGAGCGGCAGGAATTGCTGAATGTGGTAATTGTCGGCGGCGGGCCTTCAGGGGTCGAAATTGCCGGCGCCATTGCCGAAATGCGCCGCTACGTGCTGCCGCGCGATTACCCTGATTTAGATGCCTCACGCATGCACATTCATCTCATCGAAGGCAGCTCCAAGCTGCTTTCTGCCATGTCACCGCAGTCCTCAAAGCAGGCTCTTGAGTTCCTGCAGCGTCTGAATGTCGAGGTAGCGCTTAATACCTTAGTGCAAGACTATCGTGACCGTACCGTGTACTTAAGCGACGGGCGCACCATTCCTTCTTTGACCTTCATTTGGGTGGGCGGAGTGTGCGGCGTTCCGCTTACCGGCCTGCCTGCTGCAAGCTTTGGCCGCGGTGGGCGCCTTATTGTTAACCGCTACCATGAAGTAAAAGACTGTCACGATATTTATGCCATCGGCGATATTGCCTTAATGGAAGGCGATGCCGCCTACCCTAAGGGGCATCCAATGATGGCGCAACCGGCAATTCAGCAGGGCTTTAATTTAAGCTGCAATTTCCTTGCGATACAACAGCAGCAGGCAAGGACACCGTTTGCCTATAAAGATTTAGGCAGTATGGCAACCATCGGGCGCAATTTAGCGGTAGCTGACATTGGGCGAATGCATTTTGGCGGCTTTGTGGCGTGGTTTTTGTGGATGGCCGTCCATCTGCGCTCCATTCTCGGCGTGCACAACAAGCTTGCGGTACTACTAGAGTGGACGTGGAGCTACTTTACCTACGATAGATCCAATCGCATGATCGTGCGTGCTAAGCTGCCTGCGGTGCTACAGGAGCGGCGCGAGCGCGAAAACCGTACCCACTGGGGCGACATAAAACCGCCGCAGGACAGCGCTTCAGCTGAACAAAACAAGCCCATCGACTGATCCTAAACCGATATCGCTTTTAGCACGAGCCACGGCAGAACTGACAGCGCGGCCCCCTGCGGCGCCCGCCCTTTCCGCGATATAATGCATCCTTAATGCCAAAAAGAATAACTTAAGCTAAGGATGCAGAAAAATGATTGATGATATCAAGCAGTTAGATCCGCAGGCGGTTTTTACCTACTTTGCCGATATCTGCGCGATCCCCCACATCTCCGGGCATGAAGCAGCCATTGGCGCCTACCTGATGCAATTTGCCGCACAGCATCAGCTGCCGGCGGTACAGGATGAGGTGGGCAATGTGATCATCGAAAAAGCCGCTACCCCCGGCCGTGAGGGGCATCCCTGCGTCATCCTGCAGAGTCATCAAGACATGGTTCCGGCCAAGCGCCCTGACAGCACCCACAATTTCCTGACCGACCCCATCCGCCCGCTGATCCGCGGCGGCAGCCTATACGCTGACGGCACTTCCTTAGGCGCCGATGATGGCATCGGCATGGCACTTAGCCTGGCACTGCTTGCCGACGATACCTTAGAACACGGTCCGCTGCGCGCCATCTTCACCGTCGCAGAAGAAACCTCAATGATAGGTGCTGCGACGCTGGATGCCAAATATCTGCAGGCTAAATATCTGCTCAATCTTGACTCTGAGGAAGACGGCTATATCTTTATTGCCTCTGCCGGATCGCAGGATCTGCAGATAAGCTTTAGTGGTGACAACAAGCAATCCCCCGATGCGGCAAACGAGCCTTTAGTCGGCCTTAAGCTGCATTTAACTGCTCTCGCCGGCGGACACAGCGGCACCGATATTCATTTAGGACGTGCCAATGCGATTAATCTCATGGCCGCATTGCTGTTAAGTCAAAGCAGCGACTTTGATTTTTATCTGCAAAGCGTGGACGGCGGCACGGTACGCAACGCAATTCCTAATCAAGCCACCTACTACGTAGTACTGCCACAAGCTGACTTAGAGGATTTTAAACAAGCGCTGCTGATTGCCTTTGCCCGCTTTAAGTTGCTCTATCAGGATACCGATCCGCACATGCGCCTCGAACTAACGCAGCAGCAGGCCGGCGCTTACTTCTCCTTTGGCGATACTATTGAGTGCCTAAGCCTTATCAATAATCTGCCATCCGGCCCGGTGCGTCCGTTTGCTGAAGATAAGTCCGTCGTTGAAACATCCTGCAACTTAGGCCTTATCAGCACTCAGGATAATGTTATCTCCATTGAGCTGTTAGCGCGCTCGCTGAACGATTTTGCCCTAGATTTAATCAGCGATAAGGTAGCTTCCTTGTGTTATCTGTCCGATAAGACTGAGCTTGCCTCACCGCATCGTGAAGGCTGCTGGCAGTCCCCAGCCGATACGCCGCTGATTAATGCGCTCAAACGCCATTATGCCGCCGAGACCGGACGCAGCATGCAGGTAACCGCGCTGCATGCAGGTCTCGAGACCGCCGCCTTTGCCGCCAAAAATCCGCAACTACAGCTTGCCTCCTTAGGACCTACGGTAAAGCACCCGCATTCGGCAGATGAGCACTGCGATATTGCCGCCGTACAGACTGCATATGCGATGCTGCGCCGCACTTTAGCTGAACTTTAGGAGAGTTTATCATGCGTCAGAATACCTCTTCGCCGCGCACTAATCTTCCCTTTCAGTGCTTTCACACCTGCACCGCGCCGGCAGCGAATGCCGAAACAGCGGTGCTGTTTGTGCGCGGAGCCGATCCGAAGCGCCTGACCTGCACCTTAGTAGCTTTTCCACAGCATGAGCCGATTGCCGTTACCATGCGCTATACCGGCTCGCGCTCGGGCATTCACCGCTTTGAAGCCGCCATGCCTAATGCTGAAGGCGCTAATCTGCAGTTCTACAGCTTTAAGATTTCGCTTACCCATGCGCTCAACGGCACTATTTCTGACGTAGTGTGGTACAGTTCCCTCGGAATGTCGCGTGAATGTCCGCTGCTGCAGCACTGCTTTGCCTTTGAGGTACAGCCCCATCATCCCGATTTTGTGCCCGATTTAGTGCTCTATCAGATTTTCCCCGATCGCTTTGCCTCCTCCAAAGGATGCTTTGTGATTGACGCACAGCATTATCCTGCTGATGAGCCAATTCATGCGGCGGAATTTGAATATAAGGATTTAGACAGCATTCACTGCGGCGGAGATTTAGACGGCACCGCCGCCATGCTACCCTATATCCGCGCGTTAGGCTGCGACGGCATTCTGTTATCCCCGATTTTCAAAGCCCCTTCGGTGAGTAAAAACGATCCTGAAGATTACGATGTGATTGATCCGCATTTTGGCGGCAACGGTGCATTAAAGCGCCTGCGCCGTGATGCGATGGGCTACGAAATGCATATTTTGCTCAGCGCTCCTTTCAATCACACCGGCGATCTCCATCCGTGGTTTGACCGTCAGGAGCGCACCGGCAAAGGAGCGTGCCATCATGAGGATTCGCCTTACCGCGGCTTCTATACCTTTAATAAAGACGGCGAAGCGCGCTATCAGCAGCACAATCCGCAGCTGCCCAAGCTCGATTTTGCCGCACGCTCGGTACGTCAGGCTATTTATAAAGACAAAAACAGCGCAGTGCGTAAATGGTTGCGTTTGCCCTATGGCATTGATGGCTGGTGCCTTACTGCCGCAGCGCAGATAGGCGACGGCGGTACCGCGCAAAATAACGTCAAGCGCCTGCGCGAAATCTGCCGCTCGGCGCGCGCTGAATATCCCAACTGCTTAATGTTAGGCGATATCAGCAGCGATGCGCGCTACGTGCTCAATACCGACGGCAATTTGGACGGGGCGGTCAATTACACCGGGTTTTTAAGCCCGATGCGCGCCTTCTTCGGTGGCGTGTCGCTCTCTGGAGAGCCGACGCCTTATACTGGTGAAGATCTGCGCCGTACCACCGAAAATTACTCTGTCGGCATGCCGCAGCAGATCAAGCTGTGTCTGCTCAATGAATTGGATAACGAGCATTTACCCCGCTTTTTCTCGATTATCGGCGGGGAAAAGAATCTCTATTTAGCTGCCTTAGCCGTGCTCTTTACATGGCGCGGTATTCCGTGCGTGTATCAGGGCGATGAGCTGGGCGATGCCATCACGCAGTACGACCTCGGGCCGCGCGCTCCGCTGCCCTTTGCCGCGATGGCCGATCATCATGTTACCCCCTATAGCGCACAGCTACAGAGTACGCTTACTGAACTTGCCGCGCTGCGCCGCGCTAATCCTGCGCTGACCGTCGGTTCATTAGTATTCATCTGCTCTGGCGGCGCGTATTTCGGCTACATTCGCCTATACCAAAACCGCTTTGCCATCGTCTTAGTCAATGCCTCACGCCAAAACGTCAAAATTGAACAAGGCTCTATTCTCTTCCCGCTTTTAGCTGCACTCTATCTGCCTTCTGATGCGATTGCCGAGGAAAGCGGCGGAGATTCCGGCGAGAATCTATTAATTCCGCTGTCAGGACGCAATGTGCGACGCACCGATCACGGCGAAGGCTTGGAGGGACTGTACGAGCTGCTGTCACGTGAAGATTTACAAGTCAACGTCTACGGCCAGCAGAAGCAGACTGACGAGTATGCCGCCGCCTGCCTCAAGGAACTGACCGCCGGCGTCAGCATGACTCTGCCGGCGCGAAGCACTGTGATAGTCAGCAATCGTCCCAAGGCGGAAGCTTAGGTATAAGCCCTGCAGCGGCCCCAGCGATCGCCGGCTTTGATAGCTTCGGTCTGTAGGATGATGCCACTAAATCGCAGGACTCAACCAATATCGCTGCGCTGCAAATGGCGTGCAGTCTTACCAAGTTGCTGCCGTACAGGCAGATACCGTGCTGAAGTATTACGAATGCAAACAGTACAAGCTCCTGCCGGCAGCGCTTCACCTCAGCGCACGAGAAGAACATCGTGCGTTATCGCTGCGCTGCAGTTTAAATGAGTATGAACTGCTTTCCCAATAGCCTGCTCATCGTCCTTTAGCGGTATCCGCAGGCTCAGACGCCTAGGGCAGGCCCAAGCCCCTCATAATGGGGCTACGCACAATATCCTGCCGCGTTTAGGCTAATCCTTAAGTAAGGTACGCTCTAGGAAGCGGTTGATGAGCCCGTAGTGCTCAAAGGTTTCCGGAGCCCGGGGATTTAAGTAGTACTGAGCATGAGAGAGTGCCTCATAGACTAAAAGCTCACTGGGGGCATCATTGAGCATGAGACGGGTGTGCATGCGCGCTGTATTGCTTAAAAAAAGGTCACGGGTGCCGGTGATAAGCAGGGTCGGCGGGAAGGCCTTGAGGGCCTCATTGCTCGCGTAGACTGGGGAGATCAAAGGATTTTTCAGACTCTCCTCACGGGCATAGACCTCGGCGGCATGTTTTAGCATGTGATCGTAATTGCCGAGGATGTTATCAACGCCAGCGTTGACCACATAGCTGTCGCCTACCTTGCCCATATCGGCCCACGGCGTGCCGGAGACTAAGGCGCCCGGCATTGGAACGCCGGCATTATAAGCCTGCAGAGCTAGGATCAAGGTCATGGCGCCGCCAGTTGAGGTACCGAATATCGCGATGTCATCAGAATCATAGCTCTTTAAGAGCTCCTGATAGACGGCAAAGGCATCGTTGATAGCCGCCGGATATGGATAGTCAGGCGCCATGCGGTAGTCAACACAGACCATCTTGTAGTGATGCAAGCCTGCAAGGTAAATGGCCTCATAGGTGCCAGACATACCGTGCCCTACCACATAGCCGCCGCCGTGCAGATAAAGGATAACCTTGGAGGCCCGATCTTCATCAATGCTCTTAGGAGTTAAAGTATAAGTGCGCACGCCGTGCATGCTCCCCTCTTCAATAGTCACCCCGTACTCGTCAGCTAAAGCCTGAGAGCGAGCATTGCCGCTCTTTTGATAGTCTGAGGCAATCTTGTGCCAATCCTCAAGCGTAACGGGGTCGTACTGCCAAATCGCTGGCAGAGCACCGTTAACCGATTTTGCCATCTCCTCACTTACAGTTGCAGACGCCGGAAATTTCTCTGTAGCATTCTGAACCTGACAGCCCGAAGCCATAATCGCGGCAATTGCTAAGGGCAATATTTTCTTTAACATAAACAATCCTCTTTGATGCTTAAGCTCTATTTACCGTGATTAAGTTTAGAAGCACCGCATAGCATTGACAAATACTTTGATTTCATCAAATTTCATGCCTTATAAGCATAGCTACGCCGTGCTTTGCTGCTCTTTTCTGTCATGAACTACCCCACGCATGGAGAATTTCGCGGCTTTCAGTTAATAAAGCAACTTGTGAAAAAACCAATGAGTGGTCTCTTGGATGCTGCTGCTGAATCTCAGGGCTAAACCCATATCGCTACGCTAGGTATTGGCGGGCTGCCGTACAGCTAGGTACAGTGCTGGAGCAATATTACGACTGCAAGCAGCACAACTCCCGCTGGCAGATCATTACCACTGCGCGGGAAGAATATCGTACGTTATCGCTGCGCTGCAGCTGGAATGAAATAAAGAGAAGTTGCGCAAGCGCACGCAGTACAATATGAGCCGCAGTCCTCAATGAAGCGCTGCGGCAACTGAGCACTTCAGGCGCTTATTCCTTAATGCGGATGAAGTAATTTGCCAGCATCGCCGTCACGCCCCCTGCCGTGATCCCTGAAGAGAAGATGCCGCGGATGACTTCCGGCATCTGGCTTAAAATCGCCGGCACCATCTCTACGCTAAGGCCTATTGAGAAGGAGAGCGCCATCACTAAAATCGCCTTACGATTAATCGGCTGCGAGGCAATAATGCGCATGCCTGAAGCTGCGACCGTGCCAAACATCAGTAAAGTCGCGCCGCCCAACACCGGATCAGGCATTAAGGAGAAAATAATGCCGACAGCCGGGAACAGGCCTAATAAAATCAGCAGCACAGCAATAAAATAGCCGACATAACGGCTAGCCACGCCGGTGAGTTGAATCATGCCGTTATTCTGCGCAAAGATAGAATTGGGGAAGGAATTAAGCACGCCGGCAAGAAAGGAATTAAAGCCGTCAGCTAAAATGCCGCCAGAGGCGCGCTTCATGAATTTCTCGCCTTCCACCGGCTCGCCAGAGATCATTGAATTGGCAGTAATATCGCCATAGGCTTCAATCGCAGTAATAAGATATACAATGCCTAATGCAATAACTGACGAGACATCAAAGTCCACTCCGTATTTAAAAGGCAGCGGTATATTGAAGCCGCCCAAGTCCGCGGCGCGGGAAAAATCCACCATGCCCAGGAAATAGGCCAGAGCGTAGCCGGCAATAATGCCCAGCACAATTGAGCTCATGCGCAGATAGCGATTAGAGCTACGGTTGAAGAGCAGAATTAAAATCAGCACGAACGCGGCCACTCCTAAATTCTGCAGGGAGCCGAAAGTACCGTTCTGCTGCGCAGCCACGCCACCACCGCAGGCGCTGATGCCGACCTTAATTAAGCTCATGCCGATTAAGGTCACCACAATACCCGACACTAAGGGCGTGATAATGCGCCTAGTGTACTTGAGGCAGCGCGAAATAAACATTTCCACCACCGAGCCTGCCATCACCGCTCCGATGATAGTGGACAAACCGCCGGTCATGCCGGCTGCAATAATCGGCGCAATAAAGGAAAAGCTGGTGCCCTGAATGCACAACAGACCGCAGCCAATAGGGCCAATGCGGCGGCACTGAATAAAGGTAGCAATGCCCGAGGCAAAGAGCGACATTGAGACTAAAAAGGAAGTGATCTCAAGATCAAAGCCGAGCGCACCGGCAATAATCAGCGGCGGAGTGATGATCGCCACAAAGATGGCCAAAAGATGCTGCACCGCAGCAAACAGCGCATCCTTAAACGGCGGACGATCCTCCAGACCGTAAATTAAATCAGCCGCAAAGGCATGCGGCGTCTGCAGCTTATCTTGTTTATTCTGCTCTTCCATGGGCAGGTTTTCCTTTAAACGTCAGTAAGTAAACGCAAAAAGCCTGCAACAGCTGCAGGCCTTCGCAAGAACCAAAAACTAAGCTAACATGGTCAGCTGGCGGCTTAACGTACTCCTAAAACGTCGGCCGCTGCGGGATAAACTTCCTCATGCGGGATATGAGGCTTAAGCAAATTCGATGGTGCAGTTATCAAGGCTCTTAATGACCGCCAAAGACTCTACTTTAATCCCCTGCTCGCGTAAGTAATCGCCGCCGTGCTGAAAGGACTTTTCAATTAAAAAGCCCATGCCAGCAAGCTGTGCCCCAGCCTGCTGCACTAAATCAATAATGCCCTTAGCGGCATTGCCGTTGGCTAAAAAATCGTCAATAAACAGCACTTTGTCGCTAGGCTTTAAAAAGTCTTTACTGCAGCAGACATCATAGCTGCGGTTTTTAGTAAAGGAGAACACCGAGGTAGTGAGCATATTATCCATAGTCGATGGCTTTTTCTTTTTGGCAAAGACCACCGGCAGATGGAGTAAAAATCCCAGCATGATGGCAGGCGCAATTCCTGAGGCCTCAATGGTGAGGATTTTATTGAACTCCACCGAGGCAAAGCGGCGGATGAACTCCACGCTCATCTGCTCAAGCAGATCCGGATCGATTTGATGATTAATGAAGCCGTCTACTTTCAGAATACCGCCGGGCAGACACTTGCCGTCCCGCAGAATGCGTGCTTGTAAAGCGCCAAAGCAGGGAGTGCTCATCTGTTGTCCTTTTTTAGCTGAAAAAATTTGCGCTATTTTACTCCAAAAAGAGCCTTACCTTGCACAAAAATTTACCCGCAGTTGCAGCAGCTTTCCTTAATGCTGTCGTCTAGCACCAGTTTAACGTGATTAGACAAAGGTGCGGACGCTTCAGTACAATCCGCTCGTGGCAACTTTTTCACGCAAGGAGAGGTTCATGACGGAACTGACCTCAGCGCAGCGCCTGACGCTGCAGGCCAAAATCTTGTGTACGCTATGCTGGAAGCTGGCACAGTGCGGCGCCGAAACGCGCCTTATCATGCAATCTGCGCAAATCATGAGCAAAGCCTTAGGCATTGTGCCGACAGCTCTGGAGCTGGGTTTTGATCGTACCGGAGTACATGTTAAGTTAAGCTCCCGCGGGCACAGCGTGCATGAGTACCGCGCGATTGCCCATTTTGGCATCAACCTGTACGCCGTAAGCGCGCTTTATCGCCTGTGCCTTAAAGCTGAGCGCGGAGAGTGCGGCAGTTTAAGTGCCATCTATCAGGCAATTGAACATGTACCGCTTAAAACCTACCCGCAACCCATGATCATCGCCTTGGCCGCACTAGCCGCCGCCGGTTTTACCCTGCTCAACGGCGGGACGCTCAGCGCCGCAGGGTGCGCTGCCACAGGCGGTCTGGGCTTAATGCTGTGCCGGCTTATGATGCTAAAACGCCGCTTTTTTGAGATTTTTGCCGTAATGTGTGCTGCCTTAGTAGGAAGTCTTGGCGCGGGGCTGTGCGGACAATTGTTTAGGCTGGCGCCGGAACAAATTTCCTTAGGTCTGATGGCCACCTCGCTGCTATTAGTGCCGGGCTTTCCCTTAATGAACGGCTTTTTAGACATTTTTAAGGGCTATCTGGCTACCGGAATCATCCGCCTGTGTTACGGTCTCACCATTATTTTCGGTGCTGCCATCGGCCTTTTAGGCGGCATTGAGTTGCTCGCCCTGCTGCAGGAGGTAACATGCTAAGTTTCATTGCCACGCATCTACTGCTGCCCGGGCTGGTGGCCGCCTTGGTGGGCCCGGCCTTTGCCGTTATCTTTGCCGTACCACGCGCCATCCTGCCGTATATTGCAGCCGGCGCCTTTATCTGCAAAAGCAGCCGCGAACTGCTGCTGTCGCTCAACTTTTCTGCCGTCAGTAGCGCCTTTATCGCCTGTGCGCTCATTTCCCTGATCTTTATTTACGTAGCACCCAAACTACAGATCCCGCGGCCGGTACTGCTGCCGCCGTGCGTCATCGTCCTGATCCCCGGCCTAGATGCCTACAGTGCCCTGCTGGCGCTGTTACAGGTCGTTGAAGCGCAAAGTCCGGATCTCATTCATCAAAACATTATTACGCTGTTTGCCTGCAGCATGCGCGTCGTGGCCGTGATGCTGGCCATCGCCTTGGGGATTGCGATACCGCCACTTTTTTTCTACCGCTATCGCTATCATCATTTTTAGTAAATACTATATCTCCTGCAGGCGCTGCCGACCAGACGCCTGCCTAAAGTAGCAGCATCTAAAGCTACTGCGAATTTTTATTAAGGCGCTAAGCCCTCCCTGTCCGTAAGCTTCAGCCCTAGCGGTTTAATTTTCCTGCTTTAACAATAACCTGGTAAGATGCCGGCACTCAGCACTCTAGCATCAGCATAAATAATCAGCAATTGCTCCACGCAAAAGCGCCCCGTATAATGCCCGCGCTTTTCTTTGCTCCAGCATCTACTCAGCCTGAAGGATCTACCATTATGCAGATAGTCAAACGTTCCGGCGCTTTAGAAGAATTTACGCCACAGAAAATTGCCGCTGCGCTACACAAAGCCTTTGCCAGCGTCAATAAGCCTGCGGATGAAGCCTTAATTGAAGGACTGACCGCGGCCGTTATCGCACGCATCAATTCGCAGGATCCAGTAAGCGTAGAGCAGATTCAGGACTACGTCGAAGAAACCTTAATGGAAGCTAAATACTTTAAGGTTGCCAAAAGTTTCATTCTCTATCGCGAAAAACGCGCCCAGCTGCGCCAGACCCGGCAGGCGCTGTGCGCGGCAGTAAGCGACAGCAGCCTGATAAACACGCTAAAGCGCATTGAAGCCCTCTTTCCTGACGAGCAGTATCACTTAGATAAGCTGTGTAGCAAATTCTTTGCTGAGGTACGGCAATCTGCCGGTGCTGCCGAGAAAATGGCCAGCTTGATTAAAGCGGCGGTAGAGCTCACCACCCCGCAAAGTCCGCGCTACGAAAATATTGCCGCCCTTTTGTATCTGCATGCCTTAAATGCGCGCATTGCTAAGACCGAAGCGCAACACGGTCTGAGCTCCTTTGTGGCAAAGCTTCAATTTTTAACCGAGCATGAACTTTACGGACGCTACATTTTAGAAAACTACAGTGCAGATGAGCTGAATACCGCCTACAGCTTCATTAAGCCTGAGCGCGATGAGCTCTTTACTTACTCCGGCATTACCCTCCTTGCCAAGCGCTATCTCATTACCACCCATGAAGGAGAGGTGCTTGAGCGCGTGCAGGAATTTTTCCTTGGCATTGCGCTACATCTTGCGATGCCGGAAAAACCTGCGGTGCGCCTTAAGTGGGTGCAGCGTTTTTATGACATGCTGTCGCGCCTGGAAGTCACCATGGCCACGCCGACCCTGGCCAATGCGCGCAAACCCTTCTATCAATTATCCAGCTGCTTTATTGACACGGTACCTGACAGCCTTACCGGCATTTACCGCAGCATTGACAACTTTGCGCAGGTCAGCAAATTCGGCGGCGGCATGGGACTGTATCTTGGCAAAGTGCGCGCCATGGGTTCAGATATTCGCGGTTTTAAAGGCGCCGCCGGCGGGGTGATTCGCTGGATCCGACTGATTAACGATACCGCGGTGGCCGTGGATCAATTGGGAGTACGTCAAGGCGCCTGTGCGGTCTATCTTGATCTGTGGCATCGCGATCTTCCAGAATTTCTACAGCTACGCACCAATAACGGGGATGAGCGCATGAAAGCGCATGACATCTTCCCTGCCATTTGCGTCCCGGATTATTTCTACGAAGAGGCCGAACGCAATTTAGATGGCACCTGGCAGCTTATCTGCCCGCATGAGGTGCGCAAATACTTAGGCTTTAACCTTGAGGACTATTTCGGTAAAGAATGGGAAGTACGTTATCTGCAGTGCCTTGCAGAGCCGCGCATCACAAAGCGTCCAATCTTAATTAAAGATCTCATTCGCCTCATCTTAAAATCAGCGGTAGAAACCGGCACCCCCTTTATCTTCAATCGCGATATCGTCAATGCCGCCAACCCCAATCCGCACTTAGGGTGCATTTATTCGTCCAATCTGTGCACCGAAATTGCCCAGAACATGTCCGCTATCCACAGCGGACCTACTAGTGTGGAGGTCCCCGACGGTACTACGGGGCAGACTGCGGTAGTGAAAGTCACCTATCCCGGGGACTTTGTGGTGTGCAATTTGGCCAGCTTAGTATTAGGCCGCTTGGCGGATAAAGATGAGAATTATTTAAGTCAGGTGACCGCCGCCGCGGTACGCGCACTTGACAACGTTATTGCGCTTAACTTCTATCCGCTGCCGTATGCCGAGCTTACCAATCATAAATACCGCAGCATCGGCCTGGGGGTCAGCGGCTATCATCATCTTTTAGCCAAACGCGGTATTGCCTGGGAGAGTGAGGCGCATTTAGAACTTGCCGATAAACTATTTGAGACCATTAATTATGCCGCCATTGCCGCCTCAAGCGACTTAGCCGTCGAAAAAGGCGCCTGCCACGCCGTTGTCGGCAGCAAATGGCAAAGCGGGGAATATTTCACGGAACGCGGCTATACCTCAGATAAATGGCAAGCGCTTGCCGCCCGCGTCAAGCAGCAGGGCATGCGCAATGCCTATCTGCTAGCAATAGCGCCAACTAGCAGTACCAGCATTATCGCCGGCACCACTGCCGGCATCGATCCAGTGATGAATAAATTCTTCTATGAAGAAAAGAAAGGCAGTATGCTGCCGCGCTGCGCCCCCGAGCTTAATGCGCAGACTTTCTGGCTGTACAAGAGTGCTCATGATATCGATCAGACCTGGTCGGTGCGTGCTGCCGGCATCCGCCAGCGCCACATTGATCAGGCGCAGAGCATGAACCTTTACATCACGAATGATTACACCATGCGCGGAGTACTGGCCTTGTACCTACAGGCCTGGCGCGCTAAAGTCAAAACCATTTATTACGTACGCTCTAAGTCTCTTGAAGTAACAGAATGCGTATCCTGCGCGTCCTAAGATAGCAGCAGACAGCTTAATGGAGATAAAGTATGCAGCTTAAGAGAAAAGCTTTATTTAACCCGCAAGGCGATACCGCGGCCCAGCCGGGGCGTATTTTGGGCGGCAACCCGACCAATTTAAATGACTTCAATCATATGAAGTATCCGTGGGCGGCACAATGGTACCGCCAGGCGATGAACAATTTCTGGATCCCCGAGGAAATTAATTTAGCGCAGGATTTAAAGGACTATCAACTCTTAGAACCGGCGCAGAAACAAGCCTACGATAAAATTTTAAGTTTTCTTATCTTTCTTGATTCCATTCAAACTGCCAATTTACCGCGCCTGACTGAATACATCACCTTAAGTGAGATCTGTCTGTGCCTTAATATTCAGACCTTTCAAGAAAGCGTACACTCGCAAAGCTACAGCTACATGCTCGACAGTATCGTAAGCCCGGCCGAGCGCATGGACATCCTGTATCAATGGAAAGACGATGTCCATCTGCTGCGACGCAATACCTTTATTGGCGATCTCTACAATGCCTTTCAGGAAAAACAGGATGACCGCACCTTTGTAAAAGTGCTGATGGCAAACTACATCCTAGAGGGCATCTATTTTTATTCAGGTTTTGCCTTTTTCTACAATTTAAGCCGTCAAGGCCGCATGCCTGGGTCTGCGCAAGAAATTCGCTACATCAACCGTGATGAAAATACCCATCTGTGGCTGTTTCGCAACCTCATTCGCGAATTAAAAGCCGAGGAGCCGCAGCTATTTGATGCGGCAATGGAAGCTGAACTGCTTGCCATGCTGCAGGAAGGCGTCCGGCAGGAAATTGCCTGGGGACAATACGTCATCGGCGATAAGATTAAAGGCCTCAATGCCGCCATGCTGTCTGACTATATTCAGTATTTAGGCAATTTGCGCTGGCAAAGCCTTGGCTACCCCGCCTACGATCCGGCGCATGCCGCGGAACCAGCCTCCATGGCTTGGGTAGCGCAGTACGCCGATGCCAACTTAGTTAAAACTGATTTCTTTGAGGCCAGAAGCACTGCCTACGCCAAGAGCACGGCCTTAATCGACGATCTTTAGCGAATAATTGTCATAGATGCCGTTGATTAATATAAGTCCTACAACGGCATCAGCTTGAGGACACGTGAGGAAGGATTTTTTCGATTTAAAAACAGTATATTTCATATTCCTGTCCGTTATTTATGCAATATTTATCTTGCATTTTTCCATTTTACCCATAAAATAGTAACAATTTTATTATATTCAGAAGAATAAGAATGATTTTTAAACTAGGAGAAATGTTCTGTGGCCCTGGGGGCTTAGCTTTTGGTGCCCTGAAAGCCTCAATCAAATCCGCAGACGGAGAGGAATTTAAAATCCAGCACCGCTGGGCTAATGATATAGACCCTAGTACATGTCAAACCTACATTAGAAATATTTGCCCTGATTATCCTGAAAGCGTTATCCAAGGAGATGCCAGAGATATCATCGATCAGATTCCACATGATTTTGACGCTTTTGCATTCGGATTCCCCTGCAATGATTTTTCCTTAATTGGCAAGCGCAAAGGTTTTAACGGTAATTACGGCAAACTTTATACAGCAGGTCTTAATGTTTTAGAAAAATTTAAGCCAAAATGGTTTATTGCAGAAAATGTATCTGGACTGGCCTCTGGTAAAAGCAGTGAGTCTTTTCGCATCATACTCCAAGCTTTAGATGAAGCTGGATACAATATATTTCCTCATTTATATGAATTTGAAAAATATAAAGTCCCGCAGACGCGTCACCGCATTATCATTGTTGGCATAAACCGGCAGTTGTACCCGGATCTTACATTTAAGATCCCTGCACCTTTAGTGCAGGAGCCTTGTCAATTTGTCAGTTGCCAAGAAGCTTTACTCAACATTCCTACAGACGCTCCTAATCATAAGATTCAAAAGCAACACGCTAACGTAATTGAGCGCTTACGTTATATCAAACCCGGGGAAAATGCTTTTACCGCGCATCTGCCTCCTCACCTGAAGTTAAAAGTAAAGGGGGCCACTTTCAGCATCATCTACCGCCGCCTTGAGCCCCTGCAACCGGCATATACTGTTATTGGCAGTGGCGGTGGAGGTACCAGCATGTATCACTGGGCAGAGCCGCGCGCACTGACTAATCGCGAACGCGCCCGCCTGCAGACTTTTCCTGATAATTTTGTGTTCTGTGGTAATTCTGTGTCCGTGAGAAAGCAAATCGGCATGGCAGTGCCATGCAAAGGCGCAGAGATCATCTTTAAGGCAATTTTAAACACCTTTGCTAAGGTAGATTACCCTTCTATTGAACAAAATATCATATATACCAACCATTAACCAGCTCAAGCAGAGATAGCTGTAATTCGTCCCTAAGGATTAAAAAACGCTTGCTATGTTTATATGATATTATGGGGAAAGATTAGAGAAATTTTTCCCCATAAAGACAATTCATATGAATAGCATTCCACTTGAAGATAATATATACAAACAAATGTGTACCTATGCTCATGCCAAGGGTCTGTCGGCGGATGAATATGTAGCTATGGCTATCAAAAGTTTTATTAAATATAAGCAAAGCCGAAACCAACTGCCAACTTATCGTTTTATCGATCTCTTTGCAGGGATAGGAGGCATTCGCTTGGCGTTTGAGCATTCAGGTTGTCAGTGTGTCTATTCATGTGAGAATAACAAGTACAGCCAACTAACCTATTATGAAAACTTTGGGGATGTGCCTGACGGCGACATTACTAAGGTCGATGCTACAACGATTCCAGATCACGATATTTTAACTGCCGGATTTCCCTGCCAGCCTTTTTCCATTGCGGGCGTCTCTAAAAAAAGAAGCTTAGGACGTGCTACTGGATTTGAAGATAAAACTCAAGGCACCCTGTTTTTTGATGTATGCCGTATTATCAAAGCCAAAAAGCCGAAGAGCTTTTTACTTGAGAACGTAAAAAATTTATGTAGCCACGATCGCGGCCGTACCTTTAAGGTGATTCAAGAATCTTTAGCGGAATTAGGCTACAAAATTTTTTTTAAAATCCTTGATGGAAAATACTATGTGCCGCAGCACCGCGAAAGAATCATTATCATTGGTTTTGACGAGAATCGATTTGGTAATAATATTGATTTTTCCTTTGATCTTAACCCGCCGCCCAAGCCTCCGGTTGTTGCGGATATTCTTGAAGCTCATGTAGACAATAAATACACACTTTCTGACAACTTATGGCAATACCTGCAAAACTATGCGGCTAAACATCGCGAATTAGGCAATGGCTTTGGCTTCGGCATTGCCCAACTTGATGGCATTACCCGCACCTTAAGTGCACGCTATTACAAAGATGGATCTGAAATATTGATCACTCAGCCCAGAAAAAATCCTCGCCGCCTCACGCCAAGAGAATGTGCGCGATTGCAGGGATTCCCAGATAGTTTTAAAATTCCAGTATCAGATACACAAGCTTACCGACAATTTGGAAATTCTGTTGTGGTCCCTCTGATTAGCGACATTGCGTCAATTGTGGTACGCAAGCTCAATGAACTTACAAACAATAAATGTTAAAAACAGGGTATAAGCGTGAATTGGGCGGAGTCTAGTGCCTTAGCAGATGTTGTAGCTTCAGTGGTGAAGCAAGCTCCTTTAGCTTACGTCAAATTTTTGTCGGCAAATGACACGGGATTAACTAGTTCTCATCAAGCCGGGATATACATTGCCAAAGAAGCGTGGCGCTTATTCTTAGATAGAGCTGGGCAGAAAGGAAGTAATATAGAGCGCGATATTAATATTATTTGGCCAGACGGGAGAATAACGAATTCGCGCTTTAAATATTATGGACAGGGTTCGCGCAATGAATATCGCATCACTTGCTTTGGCCAAGGTTTTCCCTTTCTCAAACCGGAATGGACCGGGGCACTTTTTGTATTAACACCACAAGAGAATAATATATTTAATGCTTTTCTCTTCAACTCTGATGACAGCATTAATAGTTTCTTTGAAAAAGTCAATCTTATCCCAACGCAAACTAATAGGCTACTTAGCTTTGGTCAACCTGTTGCTACTGATGAAACTGAAGCCAATCGTAAAGATGCTCTGAATACTCTTTTTTTGCACTATATCCAAGGGCTAACTGTCGATTTTCCCAGTTCTGAGGAAATTTCATATCAAGCGCGAGTTTGCGAGGAACTGATTTTTGATCATAGCGAAAATGTCGTGCATAACCCCGATCAAAAAATTATCAACTGGATTAATACCGAATATGATCTTTTTAAAGCCATAGAGAAAGTCCGTAGCTTACCAGTAATCAATAAAGGCTTTAAATCCGTCGATAGCTTTGTTGAATTTGCAAACAGCATCCTGAATCGGCGCAAAAGTCGTGCTGGTAAGTCCCTAGAACATCATCTCGCTGCGCTATTCGATGCTAATCAGGTGCACTACACTGCGCAAGCGCAAACTGAAGGCAAAAAGCGGCCTGATTTTATTTTTCCGTCAATAGATGCTTATCATTCGCAAAATTTTCCTACAAGTAACTTAGTTTTACTAGCAGCTAAAACTACGTGCAAGGATCGGTGGCGACAAATCCTTAACGAAGCAGATAGACTGAAAGAACACACTAAATTTCTATGTACTTTACAACAAGGAATTTCATTATCCCAACTTCATGAAATGGAAGCCGAGAAAGTACAGCTAGTAGTTCCTCAACCTTATCTTACCTCATACCCAAAAGAGCATAGGAATAAGATTTGGTCTATAAAACAATTTATTAACCATGTTAAAAATTTAGAACAGCATAATATACATTTAACCTCATAAACGCAAGATAAAAATGCACAACACAGATAACAAATATTACGATCGTTACTTAACTAAAAGTTCAATATACGATTATTATATATTACTTATTAGAGCAATTTTCCAGTAATTTATCACCATACGCAGATTATAAATCAGGAGTAGGTAAATCATTTGCTTTCATACGTGAGAATAGCATCTTTAGAGAACTTATTTGTTTCGAAGATAGAGATTTTCCTAGCATTATATTGTTTAATGCTCTTTTTTCTTCTTCTGTAATAAAAAACTTATCTTTTTTAGCATCATTAATAATCAAGCGGCATTGTTCAGGCGTTAATTTATAAAAATTTATTTCCTCAACTAGTTTATTATCCAGCTTTTGTAATTTACGCGCTTGCTGTATTGATTTTTCGCTAACCCCTGCCACATTTAGCTCAGCAATAAATTTTTCTGAGAAGTTAAAACCTAGTTTTTTAATCTGATCCCAGCAGTCTTTTCTCTTGCAGTATTCGGTTACATTACTGTTACCAGCATTTACAAGTATAGCATTTAATACAGCCTCTCCCAAATCATTTAATGTTTCTTTAAAGGCTTCAGATATATCCTGAATATTCCAAATAGACGTGAAGTTAATTTCTTGCTTTGTTTCATTAAGCCAATATGCTAAGAAAGCAATACTGTATGCTACAATATTAGCTTTATAGCTTCCTGTGTACCACGTCGCTTTCTTTACAATAGAGTCACATTGCCTAAATATAATCGTTTTTGCAATAGCTTGTTTAAAGTACTCTGCATTATAATACGTATCAATACTTTCAGTACTTTGAACATTTTTCAATAATTCAGTGACTTTATCAGTAAAGCACTTAGTTACATATTGAGCACCTTTACTTACTTTATACGGTTCCAACATCCAAACAGATAAATACTTAGCCAATTCAGTTATTTTTATGCATTGATTTTTCGGATATTTGTTCTTAAACTCCATCTTCTTTTTGTTAGATACATAGTGATTATATTCAGTGGCATATGAACCACGCGATCTTTCATAAAACCAGAAGGTTCTTCTATTCGGAGCACTCTCTGGAACTCTATTACTTTTTGCAAGTGATTGAAATCGCAGGTTAAAGGGATGCGTAGAAAAGAAATCAGATTCATTAATCTTATTTTGACTATTAGCATATTTTGCAATCTTTGAGATCATCTCATTTTTATCGTTGGTATCAGCTTTTAATTCTGAAATCTTAACTTGAACATAAATTTTGCTTACGTCCGCTTTGTCCCTATAAGCATTATGAATAGATGCAGTGGTTTGCCCACCATTTACAATTTGAAAATTCTTCATTTTAATAATGGACGAATTTTCGACTTCCACTGCATCAGCGATAGCAGAAATTCCGTTGTTATATGCGAAAAACTTTTCGGGTGCTAACTTGATAGTATTTCTTATATCACGATTGACCTTAACCTTATATTGTAAATATGATCGAACGTTACTCTCCATAATGCGAGAGCCGTATTTTTCATATAAAATAGCAAGAGTCTTGCCGGACATGACGGCTAAATAAGATCCATAGCCGCTACTAGGAATGCTTACATCTAGACATTTTATACCGCTACATTCTACTTCATTACTGAAATCGGGATCAGTAAAATCGTATATTATATCTTGAATAAGCTCATTGTTAGCAAATTCATATAGCGTTTTAAGATCAATGACATGGATAATAAATTTAATACCGCGATCATTTATTTCAGGCTCTTGCTTTCTAATGCTCAGCACAGCATCAGTAATCACAAAGAGATGAACAGTTTTAATCTCGTTCTGAAATTTAAATAAATCACGAGCCAATGATTTAACCGGCGCCGTTTCAGCTAATGCTTCAACAAAGACTTCTTCACAACACCTGAAGTAAAAATCTTTAAGATCATTTATATATTTTGTAAGCTCAGATTTATTCCAAATTTGGAGAGTAGATCTCTGTGAGTAACAAGATACGAATAAACTTAAGGGAGCATTTCCAATGGCATTCGCATCGAACATCTCGCGATTAAAAATATAACCTGATAGGATGGGGTTGCCTGTCTTATTATCACAATATGATACATAATCAGGTAGTTCATCTAATACCTCATTATCATCCATTAGTTCTATGACCATATCAAAAAATGCTTGTGATGATGATTTACCTGCATTACCATCAATCAAACTATCGTCAGATATATCTGCGAAAAACTCGTCATGATATTGATGTAAAACTTCCAAATTTTCCATAATCTCTTACCCAATATTTTTAAACATTGCTTCCTCATCAATAATAAAATCTGTGCATTTCTCGAGGTTAATTACATAACTCAAATTCATAACTTGTTCTGGCAGGTTATTTCGAACAATTTTGGGGAAATTGTCATTAACATCATAATACTCAATTGCATATAATTTGTAGTAATCATTGTCATAATATTTTTTTAGTAAGTTTGTATCCAGAATTGAAGAAGGAATCTTACTACTTAATTTAGTATTAAATAAATCTAGCGCATTGTCATCCTGCATCAAAATAGCTTGTATATCTTTAATTAAAGTAAAGAGACTATAGCTACCAAGAATATCGGGATCAGATGGCTCCATGTAAACCACGACTAAGTACAGATAGCGTTCCCCACCATCAAGTTGCTCTGGCGATGATATAGTGATTAACTTTTTGCGCGGCACCAAAATAGACTTCACTTCTAGTAAGATTTTAGAATGTATAAAGTCCTGCGGAAGACCTTCTTCTCCATACCACATATTGACAGCGGTATAAGGCCGATAATGCTCAAGCACAACGTTACGCAGAATCATAAGCTCTCCGAATAAGCCCTGTTGCTCTATTGCAGATAATGCCTCTGATCGAGGTTTTAAAAAGCGTTTCAGAAAATTCAATCTGTTTTTGAATGCTCGCGGTCCCTGAGCAAATACCGCGCGATCCATATGATTTATCAGATCTAGGCATAGCCAATAGAATAGAGAAGCCTCTTCTTTATCCAGCAGATGCACTATAACCGAGGATTTGCCCCCAACCTTCTTACGTGAAATATTAATATACAGCAAGTGATCATTAAAAGACTCTCGACAATCGGAAGGTAGTATATAAATTAGTAAATAATTTTCTTTATCATCAATAGCATAATAAATTTCGTGAGGTGAATTTGACTTAATTATGGCACGCTTAGTACATAGTGTTCCAGGATCGGGACGTGTCATATCAGCCCATGGAAAAGGCTCCATACTATCATTAGTCATCGCCATTTTCAGAATCTTCCTCATCTATGAAAGAATCGTACATTCGGGCATTGATAGAATAAGTTACATCATCATCTGCGCTTGAGTATTTACCTGTACCTTTTGGAAAACATAAGGCATAAGCTGGGGCAGAATTGTATAAGATTTGCTGCGTAGTCTTAACATTATCGGCCTTTCTCTTAAGATCTACAAAATAGATTAATAGTAACGGATGCTTGCGACATTCACTTACAGCATTATAAATCATAAATTCAGGGTTATTAGTTTTTATATTGATCTTTTTTTGTAACTCATTATAATCATCTTCTGTAAAATCAATTAGAATATCGCCGTTATATTGACCATCCTTTGTCATGTTAGTACCGCTTATTAACTGACGGTTTAGTATCTGAACAGACTCCTCCCTGGCATACTGAAAACTACGTTGCACACTATTGACATTGATATTTTCTGCAACATTAATCATACTGCTAGACTCATGCGATCTATTTTGCTTAGAGATCAGGGCGATGTTGGCATCTTTATATTTATACTTTTGCTCAAGTATAGTTAAAAATTTTTTCAGAGCAAAAGTCTGCGTTGTTAAAGCATGAGGTGTAGCGCAATACTGACTAATAAAGTTATTAATAAACGATACGGGAACATTACGCCATAAATAACTTTGATTTTTACGAACCATGACTCGGTCATCTTTAAGCAGATCTCTAATTAAGTTACTAACCGCACCTACATTATTATTTTTATGTTCACCCTCAACATAGATATCATATGATTGAACTATTTTCCCCCATAAATTACTTTGCAGTTTAACGTCTGTACTACTTCGCATTTTGCTCGACGCAGTAATTAGTAAATCATTAGGATCCTTTTTTATTTTTAAAACAAATTCTAGCGGAGTTAATCGTTGTTCGTGCATAAGTTTAAATTCTTCATACAATTCATTTGTAGCAGAAGCAACATATTTATACCAGTTAATTGCTTTACTAGAGAGAAAAATCCGGCAGTACTTTTCATAATCCGCACGATAACCAAACCAGCGTCCCATCTGTAATAGTGCATCGTACATTAAAGTATTACGCAACACATAACTAATGCTTAATCCTTCTAATGTAAGACCACGAGATAACGCCAAACCTCCGACCGCAATGACCGAATATCCAATATCATTATGCTTTTCATAATCTAGAAATTTTTTTCCATATTTTTGCTTTTTCTGATTGACTAGCTCTACATTAATGCCCTTTTCGCTAACTATGTTTAACTCATTTTTAATATTTTTCCATGCAATTCCAGCTTCGATTTTATAATATACATCATAAAGCTTATGTAATCTTGCTAATGGGGAATTAATTAACTCATTTTCCATTGCTCCATTAATATCAATATCATTCAAAATCTCAGTAAGATATTCCTCTATTAGATTCTTAATCTGTTCTTGCACATTATTAAAGCGCGAAACATTTACCAGCATTGAGTTATGCTTCATAGAAACTTTCTTTATATTTTTTATCGCACAAACCAATATAAATAGGCATATAGCATCTTTAAACGATTCTGGGAGTTGTTTTACTCTATACTGCTGCTTATGCTTTATTGGAAAATAGTAATTCTCCGACTCTTTATTTTGCTGAGATTGATCATCAATACAATCTTCAATTACGAATAAGTTCTTATCCTCATTTGTAAGAAAAATTTTTGTGGAACCGATATAATCTTCAGGTGGCTTTATGTAATAAATATAATTCCGCGGAAATAGATCCCTATCTTTTTCAGGGTCACGGTCAAAATCTATAAAAATATTCGCAAATGGTGTAGCCGTACATCCTATATACGTACTCTTGTTAAATAATCCAAGTAGTTTGCGAATTCCTTTATTAATAGCGGTAGCGTCTTTTTCATTTTTTTTATTTGTATTGACAGAAGCATTATCGGCCTCATCATCAATCAGCATTAAAGGTTTATCTTTAAATTTATTATTTATTTTATTATTGTCAATTATCCATTGTGTTAAATTATCAATGACTGATTTGTTTTTCTTTATTACTAAAACCAAAGGCTTCTCATTACGGTCAGGTAAATTTAGTTGTACTGCTCGTACAATATTTCTACTGAAATCAGCATTTCTAGTTAAGCAAATAGGTTCTTGTGTATTACTCCGTAAATCTCTGTAAATGCGATCCTGCGTCTGTTGACGCAATGAATCAGTAACCCCAGCTAAAATAATAAATAAACGGTACCCCACATCAACCGCCTTGCTTATTACAGCGATATAGTTGGCAGTTTTACCGGATTGTACCTCTCCTATCATCATACCTTTGCGATGCCAGCATCCATCACGTTGCGGGTTACCTGCTAAATCCAAGATCCACGTGGATGCCCTATCTATTTTTTGAATTTCATCATATTTTAATTTGGCACATAGCTGTTCTTTGTAATATTTCCAATACTGCCATTCCTTATCGTAAATTTGTAAATTATTAACAAGCCATCCATCATTACCAACTTCATTATCTGTAATATAGTTATCATCATCGGAAATAGTTTGAGTGATTAGTACTTCTGCAAGAATTAAATTATTTATCACTCTAATTTCTTCGTCACTAAAATGATGTTTTAAATTTTTTGATATTATACTAATAGCGTCTAATATTATTTTTTGTATTTTTTCAAGTGAAGGATTTTCCTCACTTTCTTGAATTATAGTCTTTATTGTTTTTACTGTAATTTCAACCACTTTATTCATTAGTGCCTATCCTTTATTCTAGCGTACAAATCATCTTTTACTGAGGCGAAGCACTCTAGTTCCATTATATAATCGAGCGTAGCCTGCGCACTATTTATAATCTCGAGCATATCTTGATACAGTGCTACCCCTTCTTCTATTAGTTCCTCTCGTGACTTAGATTCTTCATTCTCTATATCTGATAAATTATTATTGGATAAATTACTTAACAGTAGCGATTGATTTTGTTTTAAATCCTCCTCAATGAGTCTAAGTAAGTGTTCAAAGATTAGACTGTCTTGTTCTGATAAATTATTACCTATTAGCCGAATTAAGTAATTTTCCCTATTAATCCTAAAAAATTTTTCTTTATCCGATATATATAATTTCCAAAAATTTTTATTATCTTCTTTATTTGTATGATTATTACTACTTACCATACTGCCACAAGATCGATAAGTCATTGCTGCCCTATTTGTAATCTCGCCGATAATTTTCTTTAAGCGATTTTTTACCTTCTCCGGAAGTTTCACCGTTGATTTTTTAAAGTCAACCTGCCATTCATTATCAACGAAATTCGGAATATCTATCTTTACCCGAGCTAACTGATATGCATTATCGATTTGTGCCAATCTGAACCACGAGCCATGACTAATTAAACGTTTGTTGCGATAAACATAAATACCTTGATTTGCCAAGTAGCCTCCATCTCCGGCGTATTTTTTATAATCATCTTCACTACTACACTTCCATCTGCTCGGTAAAATATATGGAGTTATCGTAATACAGTCCTCTTCCCCTTCACCGATTTGAATTTTTTCAATGTCCAATGATTGTGTAGCGTAGCTATCGACTCTAAAAGGATCAAAAGCCTTGAGTGAACGGCCATTTAAGTAAATGTCAATTTTTACCGTTGCATCTCCCGCTAAATAACGATGGAATGTAAGTTCTAAATGGTTTTTAAGTTTAATAAGCTCTTTATTAAAATTGCTTGTCTGCTGACTTGCCAGCCTATCTATCTGATGCCATACCAGCATAGTTCCTGTTTCTGGCATTTTTTCAAAGAGTGGTAAATGTATATATTCTTCTTTTTCTGGGATATGCAATTTCCATGCTTGCTGTCGCTTTACTTCGTCAATATCCCATGATGCCGCGCAGACATTGCCATTAATCGCAGAAAGCAACGTAAATTTTTTACACATGGCGAATGATGCTGTTTTAAGTCCTAAGCCAAAACGCCCGAGGTCTGTTTCTGAGCGCTGGTCATCTGGGGAATGTGAACCCAAACGCATTGCTTCGTACAATTGATCCGCAGTCATACCATCCCCATCATCAATGCACACAAAAAACGGCAGTTTATTTGCTTCCTGCTGAACATAGAGATAGATCTTCTTGGCATGAGCACTAATCGAATTATCAATAATATCCGCTACTGCAGTATTCAAAGAGTAGCCAACACTTCTTAACGAACTAATTAACGCGTCTACTCTTGGCTCAAGGATCTTTTCTGGCATATTTTATTATCTTAATTACACTATATCGCTACAATTTAGTATAGCTCAATCCTTATGCTTGATTCATTATAAATTAAAATAATTTTATACTTATTTTTCAACACCTCGCATCATTTACAATGTTTCACTGCGGATCCTCACTTCTGAACTACATCAACCTGACATTAACATGTTAGTATTAACCTGTTTTTCTAACTTAGTTCTATGATCTACCACCTGTAAATAATCGAGTTATACCATGACCTTTGCCGGAATCCTGCTTAGCGCCATGCAGCGCCTGACCCCGCTTACCACCTTAACCTCGCTGTCAGCTAAGCTCACTGACGCCAAATTAGGCGCTCTGACCCAGTTTTTAATCAAAAGCTTTATTAAGCAGTTTAAAATTGACTTAACGGAATGCGCCGATCCTGATCCGACGCATTACGCGACCTTCAATGAGTTTTTTACACGTAAACTTAAAGACGGCGCCCGCCCTTTGGGCAGCGGTGCTTTAACCATGCCGGCAGACGGTACCTTAGGCATGGCAGGTCCAGTGACCTCTGGCCGTTTAATTCAGGCCAAGGGCATTGATTATTCACTGCTTTCGCTGCTAGGCGGTCTGAAGGACGATGCCACACCTTTTGCCCACGGCTGGTATGCCACGGTCTACCTGTCCCCGGCTAACTATCATCGCGTGCACATCCCCGCTGACGGCATCTTAGTTAAGACCGTGCATATCCCCGGGCGCCTCTTTCCGGTAGGACGGCGCAATATTGCATATGTTGAAGATCTCTACACCAAAAACGAGCGCTTAGTGTGCTTTTTTAAAGGCTCAGTGGGCGACTTTGCCGTCATCTTAGTCGGTGCGGCATTAGTGGGCAGCATTGCCACCGTCTGGGGCGGCACCGTGGTGCGACGCAGCAATATTGAAGTAACCTACTTTAACGATAATGCGCCCAGCTTTAAGCAAGGTGATGAAATCGGACTGTTTAAATACGGCTCTACTGTAATAACGCTGTGGCCTAGCAGTGCGCCTGCCCCACGCGCCGAGCTTACCGTCGGACAGTCCGTTTTGGTGCGCACCGCTCTGACCAATTAAGTAGCCGGCCGGGGATATCCCCGGCCTGAACAGTTTTACCACCCCGTCGCACGGATCGGTGATAAGGGCAGTGTATAGTCATCCACCTGCGGCATCATGGGACCGACATGCGGCGCTGCATAGCCATCAAGGCCCTTGTAGGCAAGAAAATCCTCCACTACCTTTAACACTTCACGATTGTTCTTATCGGCAAACATCGCGTGTGTATTGCCGTGCAAGCCAAGCGCGGGCAGCTCAATGACCTGACAGTCGCCGCCAGCTTGATTAATTTGGGCGGCAAACTGCTTGGCCCGCTGCAGCGCCACCCGCCACACCTCGGCATTAAAAGACTGAGCATTGGGAGTGTCAGCAATATTGTCGCCAAAGACAATTAAGATCGGAATATTGAGCAGCCGCTGCCATTTTTCATTCGGCACCAGGCGCGGAGCTAAACGGTTCTGCACCAGTTCATTGGCAATGACGAAATCCTCCGGCGGATTGCCTGCAGGGAAGGCGCAGGCCCCCGGCTCAAAAGCAATAACAGCTTTGACTTTATCTGAATGCATCGCAATTTCCCAACCGTATTGTCCGGAATTGGAGTGAGTAACTAAAATGCCATCGCCGATTGACTCAAATAAAGCTGTACCGGTCTCTCCCATAAAGCAGCGATAGGACGCGCTCTGCGGCTCTTCACCGGTATCCGGGGTCTGCTGGCGGAAAAACTGCTCTACCGCACTTGGGCTTAAAGGGAAGGCAGAATTGGCAAAAAGCGCTGCATCCTCACCTGCCGTCCACGGACCATTGCGAAAAGCCTCCCACACGCCAGCTTCGCTGGCCGTCGTGGGGATGCTGGGCCCTGCTTTAACTGCATTGGTATAGCCGGCACGACCGCGGCGCGGCTGATCGACGACATACACCGACCAATCCGCCCGCGGCAGCAGCGTCTGAAACCCCTCACGCCCGTCGGGGGTAGTTTCATAGGTTTTGCCAGACTGGCCGATACCATGCCACATCACGATCGGCAGATGCCGGGAATGCGCCGGAATAATGTACTGAGCATAGCCGTGATCGCCATGAAAGGTGGTACCGTCCTCACGATAGTCTACGCTGCCGCCGAAGGCAAAGCTGCCTAAAGTGCGCAACACTAAAGGTTCATCAGCTGCAGGTTTGACCGCTAAGGCCGGATCATATGCTGCAGCCTGCAGGCTAATTAAAGCCGCGCTCAGCGCGCTAATAAAAGTAGGCAATTTATGGTTCATCTGTAAAATCTCCATATAAGAAATGCCTACACTATACGGTCACAAAAGCGCTTATAGAAGCCTAAAATTAGGTATACGTTTAAGGTTTTACCCTTAAACCTTAAAGCTTGGAGTTTTTAAGGTAGGCGGCAACTGCCTGCAAAAAGCGTTGCACACAGGGGCGCGGTTTTACTGCATGAATCAGCCCAAAAGTGCCGGTAAACACCGGTTTTAATGGAACAAAACGGAAAAAAGGATGAGCTCCCGCCCACTCACGAATGTTGAGCACTAAAGTCTTATCGTGGTAGGCCCGATTGAAGGCATCGATGCTCATAAATCCTGTTTCGACGATATTAGCGCCAAGTCCGACTTGGCTTAAAGCCGCGCGCACATTATCGGTCACTTCTAATGTACCGCTTGGCTGTATAGCGATTTTAAAATCTTTAAGGTCTGCCAAGCTAAGATAAGGCCGTTGCGCCAACGGCAGATCCTGCGGGACTGACAATCCAAACTGCGTCATGCGCACTGGCAGTGCCGTGCAGCCGCATGCGGCTAAAAATCGTTCATCATACAGTCCCGGTACGATGTCAATGCTGTCGCCCAAATGCGTCAAAATGTCCCGCGCCTCACGCTCTACATTATTAAACGGCACAATTGCAGCAAAAACCTCAGGAATTTGATAGTGCACTGCATTAAAAAGCTCCAAACCCAGCGTACCGCTGACTATCGGCGAGGAACCAAAGTGCACGGTTTTTTCCCGTAGCTGGGCTGCCATCAGCTCGCGGAGGGTCTTATCGGCAAGCGCGGTCAGCTCCACTGCTGCCGTCTGTAGCTGCCGGCCCGCTGGGGTCAGCGTAAGTCCACGTGGCGAGCGTACAAACAGCTTTAGCTTAAGCTTGAACTCTAGGCGCTCAATCTGCTCAATCAATGCACTGACAGAAATATACTGCGCCGCCGCAGCTTGTGCAAAGCTGCCATGCCGGGCACAGGCTAAAAAACTCTCCAATTGCCGCGATAATAGCGGTGAGTGCATAAGCTTCCCCCCTTAAGTGTATGCGCCGAGATTAAGCCTACCATGTCGCCTCCATTTTCCGCAAAGCTCATCATTAAGTACCGCTCTTCTCCGCGCGCTTACTACTAAAGGGCTGCGCTTAGGGGGCGTGATCAGCGACAGCCGCAAATTTTTTGCTCTCATCATCAAAAATTTTGCGGCAACTCAGCGACTTCTGCCGAAATTTAACCTTATACTGTTAAGACTATAAATCATAATAATATGCTCGATACGGACGCGCTCTGCGCTCTTGTCGGCAAGGAGTGAGCATGCCTTTACACAAGAGCATCCTAGAAGCTATCAATGAACTGGTCTACGTTGCAGATATTGATACCTACGAGCTTCTTTATGTCAACAACGCTATGCTCAAGGCCTTCCGCATGCACCGTTCCAATGTCATCGGGCGCAAATGCTATGAAGTCATCATGGGCTTCGACCGGCCCTGTGAGTTCTGCACCAATGCCAAACTCTGCCCAAGTAAATTTTATACTTGGACCACCCACAACCGCCTGCTAAACCGCGTCTACAAGGTCAGCGATTCGCTGATTGAGTTTAACGGCCGCTTAGCACGCATTGAGATTGCCTCAGACATCTCCGATTTTATCGATCTGCATGAAGCGCGGCGTGATGAGCGCGATATCAACAAAATTTACCGCAATCTCATCAACCTGTTAAATTGCCGCCATATCCGCTTTACCACCATCTTAAACACCGTGTTAGCCCAGCTGCTTAAGCTGATGCACGGCAAACGCATCGGAGTCTACAGCTACACTGAAGAAGATACGCAAACTACCTCCTGTGCGCAGCAAACTGCCAAGGGTACTGTCGAAATAGTTAATTTTGCGCTTAGACAAAACATGGATTTTGTGCGTACCTGGGAAAAGCGCTTTAAGGGGCGGCGTGATATCTTAGTTCAAGATCCGCAGCAAGCGGCTGCCGGTTTTCCCAACTCAGCTGCTTTCTACAGGGAAAATGGCATTACCTCCTTTTACTGCCACCCTTTATTCTTTGAAGGGCGTCGCCAAGGACTGCTTATCATTGATAATCCCGATGCGCTGGCCTTGGCCAAACATCGCGAAAAACTGCACAATATCGCGGCCCTGCTCGCCGGCAGCTTGTACCGGCAAAAGCATCAGACTTCCTTAGAACACATACTCTACCACGATGCCCGCACCGGTCTGTATAACCGCGCCTGCTTCATGAAGGATCTCGAACAAAGCTGCGAACGGCGTGCCAACTTAGGCATCATTATTGTTGACATCAACGGTCTGAAAGCAATTAACGATGACGCCGGACACGCGCAGGGCGATGACATCTTAAAGAAAACCGCCTCCGTACTGACGCAGCTGTACGGCTTAGAGCAATGCTATTGCCTTGGCGATGATGAATTTGCGGTAACTTTTTCCAATATCTCCGCGCGCATGTTCGATGAAGCGCGCTTTACTATCCGCTCCACCTTTGCCGGCGGTTTAGGCTTTAGCGCTTCGGTCGGCGGCGCCTTAGGCAATGCCAACGACTACCAACAGCTTATCACTAATGCTTCCACCCAGATGCTGGTGCAAAAGCAGCATTTTTATCACACGCATCCGCTACGCCCGCGCTATCGTCCCAGCTCCGATCAGATCCTGCAGCGGCTGTCGCAGCCACATACCATCAAGACCTTATTACAACATGGCGCTTTTACGGCCTATATTCAGCCAATTTTTGATACGCAGGGACATTTGGCCAAGGGTGAGGCTTTAGTACGCCTCAACTACCACAACACTTTCATTTCACCGGTGCGTTTTATTCCTTTGCTTGAAGCAATGAATATGACCGGTGAGATTGATTTTTATATGTTCAAAAAAACCTGTGAACTGATTAAATCCCGGCTTACACAAGGTTTAAACATTGTGCCGCTGGCCACTAATTTCTCGCGCTTTACCGTAACTGCGCCTGACTTTGTGAAAAAACTGGAGGAAATTGTTAAGCAAACCTGCATTGACCCCGGCTTGGTCTATATTGAGGTCACGGAATCAATTGAGGAACGCGAGCATCAGACCTTAGTTGATGTCACGCACGCACTGACTGACAAGGGCTTTAAAGTAGCCGTGGATGATTATGGCGTAGGCTCGGCCAATCTGTTGACCTTTGCTAATCTGGCGATGACCACCATCAAGTTTGACAAGAAAATCATCGACGCGCTGACGGTGGGCAATAACGCTTATACCACCGTCAAAAGCTTTTTAACACTCGTGCATCAGCGCGGCATTAAGGCGGTAGCTGAGGGGGTCGAGCGCCGCGAACAAGTGCAAATGCTAAAAGATCTAGGCTTTGATTATCTGCAGGGCTTTTATTTTAGTAAACCTCTCCCGCTGCACGATTTCATCACCTTGTGCGATGCACCGCCTGCCCCACTGACTGATTGCTGAAACCTAAGGCGGAGCAGACCGCGCCACTTTAGGCTAAATCAGCGCTAAATTTGCTACTACACTATGAACTACCGCATGCGGACTTAAGAGCATGATTTATTATTTAACCAAAAGATCTGCTTTTATATTAAACGGTATCCGTCAGCGATCCTTTGTCGTTGCTCTCAATTCCATATCGCTCCTTGCCTGCTGCGATGCACAAGCTAACTTAGCGTGCAGCTCCCGCATCACTGCGGGCTTGTCCACTAAGCCCCATCAGCTTGAGCAAAACTAACCATGCGTCGCCGCGCTCTTTTCTTGCAAGATTTATGCTGCCATGTATCTGGTATAACCTTGATGCGAATACAGAGATCATATAACGAGATATCAGTAAGCAACAACGGCCGATGCAGCATCGCCCGTGCCGTTTTCATCCCCGAGCTGACGCATGGGGAATTTCGCGGCTTTCAGTTAAAAATCTAGCCCTATATGGCAACGCAAGCTCCGATTATTTAAAGCACGTCACGATAAATTTTATCGTTTTGGTTTATACTAAAAGTGTTTTTTGCTTGCTGTTTTGAAGCCAGCTCACAGGGGTCTGCTTTTCCCCGAGAGACGGTTTTTGAAGCTTAGGAGATACACGTGGAAAAAATTCAAACTGACGTTGCGATCGTCGGTGCGGGCGGTACCGGTCTGCGCGCTGCTATTGCAGTAGCCCAGGCTAATCCCTCGCTTCGCATTGCACTCATTTCCAAAGTTTACCCGATGCGCAGTCACACCGTAGCCGCTGAAGGCGGCGCTGCCGGCGTGATCCGCGATGACGACTCATATCAGAAGCATTTTGAGGATACCGTTGCCGGCGGCGACTGGCTGTGCGAACAGGATGTCGTTGAATACTTCGTTCGTCACACCACCGAAGAGCTGTTCCAACTAGAGCACTGGGGCTGCCCGTGGAGCCGTAAGCCTGATGGTGACGTCAACGTACGCCGCTTTGGCGGCATGAAGGTGCCGCGCACTTGGTTCGCTGCGGATAAATCCGGCTTCCACATGCTGCACACCCTCTTCCAGGCCTCGATCCAATTCCCGTCCATCAAGCGCTTTGACGAACACTTTGTGCTCGATCTGTTAGTTGAAGAAGGCGTCTGCCGCGGCGTGGTGTGCTACGACCTGCAGAACGGCATCTTCCGTCAGATCAATGCCAAGTCCGTAGTTATCGCCACGGGCGGTGCTGGCCGTGCCTATATCTTCAATACCGATGGCGGCATCGTGACCGGCGACGGCATTGCGCTGGCCTATCGTCACGGCGTACCGATTCGCGATATGGAATTCGTGCAGTATCACCCGACCGGTCTGCTCGGCTGCGGCATTCTGATGACTGAAGGCTGCCGTGGTGAAGGCGGTGTGCTGTACAACAAGGATGGTTACCGCTACCTGCAGGACTACGGTTTAGGCCCGGAAACTCCGGTAGGCCACCCGAAGAACAAGTACATGGAATTAGGTCCGCGTGACCGTGTCTCCCAGGCTTTCTGGCAGGAGTCCAAGAAGGGCCGTACCATTAAGTATCCGTTAGGCGAGGCCGTCCACTTAGACTTAACGCATTTAGGCGAGAAGTACCTACACGAGCGTCTGCCGCTCATCTGTGAGTTAGCTCAGACTTACTCTGGCGTTGATCCTGTCAAGCAGCCGGTGCCGGTACGCCCGGTAGTGCACTACACCATGGGCGGTATTGAAACTGACGGCAAGACTGCAACCCGCATGCCGGGTCTGTATGCCGCCGGTGAATGCGCCTCAGTGGGTATCCACGGCGCTAACCGCTTAGGCTCTAACTCCTTAGTTGAGACCGTGGTCTTTGGCAAGGTGGCCGGCGATGAAGCCGCCAAGCGTGCTGAAAGCATGGAAGACTTCGACAGCAAGGAGCTCGATCGTCAGGCCGCTGAAGCAGAGAAGCGCGCTCTGTCGCTGTTTGATGTCCAGGGCGACGAATCGCAGTACAAAGTACGCACCGATATGGGCGAGAGCATGGAAAAGGGCGTCGGTATTTACCGTGAAGAAACCACCATGAAGGAAACCATTGAGGTCTTAAAGAACTGCAAAGAGCGCCTCAAGAAGATCCCGCTGAGCGATCGTGGTCGCGTGTTCAACACTGAGTGGATGAACTTAATTGAGTTAGGCTATACCTTAGACTGTGCGCAGACGATGGTGTACTCCGCGATTAACCGTAAGGAATCCCGCGGCTCGCATCAGCGCTTAGACGGTCCGAACGGTGCTTACACGCAGCGTGATGATAAGAAATTCCTCAAGCACACCCTGGCTATCTTAAATAAGGAAACCGGTCTGCCTGATATTTCCTACAGCGACGTCAAGATCACGACCTTCCAGCCGGCCAAGCGCGTCTACGGTGCGGAAGCTGAGGCTGCAGAAGCCGCACGCAAGGCCAAGGAGACTACCAAGGAGGCTGCTAAATAATGGAACAGTCAAAGAAAACCATGAAGATCACCGTGGTGCGCTACCGTCCGGAGCAGGACGAGAAGCCGTGGGAACAGACGTTTGATGTTCCCTACATCCACGAGACTTCCGTCTTAGAAGCTCTTTTCTATATTAAGGATCATTTTGAGCCTTCGCTGTCCTTCCGCTGGTCCTGCCGTATGGCAGTGTGCGGTTCCTGCGGCATGATGGTCAACGGCGTGCCGCATTTGGCCTGCAAGACCTTCCTGCGCGACTATGAAGGCAAAGAGATGCACATTGCGCCGCTTGATAACTTCCCGATTGAGCGCGACTTAGTTGTGGACATCTCGGACTTAATTGAGAAGATTGAGCGCATTAAGCCCTACATCATCCCGGCGGAGAAAGACAAAAATATGCCGCTTACCAAGGCATATCGTCAGACCCCGCAGCAGATGGAAGCTTATCGCCAGTTTGCCCAATGCATTAACTGCGGCTGCTGCTACGCAGCCTGCCCGCAGTACAAGCTCAATAAGGACTTCATCGGTCCGGCTGCGCTGACCCTGCTGTACCGCTACAACATCGACAATCGTGACGGCGGCAAAGCGCTGCGTATGCCGTATATGAATGCCGAAGAAGGCGTGTGGAGCTGCACTTCGGTCGGCTACTGCTCTGAAGTCTGCCCCAAGCACGTCGATCCGTCTGCGGCGCTGCTCCTTGGCAAGAAGATGAGCGCTACCGACTACGTCATCAGAATGTTTAAGCCGGAGTAGAAAATGAGCGAAGTAAAATCATACCGCAAGCCCTACACTCCTAAAGTGGAGTGGAACTGGTGGACTAAGGTTCCGTACCTGACCCGCTACATGGTGCGTGAAGGCACCTGCTTCATGGCGCTGTTTGTTGCCTGCGAGCTCATCTTAGGCGTGTTCCTGTTTGCCATGTGCAATCTGGTGGAGAACCCGACTGAGGCCGATGTAGCCCCGTATCTGTGGTGGGTTAATTCCTTCGTCGGCAATCCGATCGTGATGCTGCTGAACTTAGCGGCCTTAGGTGCAAGCTTGTTCCATGCCGTCACCTTCTTCGCCTTAATGCCGAAGTCGATGCGCGTGTTCATGAACAAAAACACCACCGATCTAGTGCCGGACTACTTCATGTTAGGCGGCTGCTACGGCGCGCTGGCTGGTGCCACTGTCGTCATCTTAGTTGTGGCTTTTGCCACCATGTAAGGGAGATCTGAAGATGCATTCACCCCGTTCTGACGAGCCTATTTATTGGCTGCTTTTCGGTGCCGGCGGCATGGTGCTGGGCATTGCGATCCCGGCCGTGCTGTTAGTTCTGCTGGCCGCAGGCTTCTCATCGCCGACCATTGATGCTGGCCTGTTGAACTTCAATCAGGTCAAGGGTCTTCTGGGCAATTGGTTCATGAGCCTGTGCCTGTTCGGTACTATCTTCCTGGTAGTTTGGCATGCCTGCCACCGCATCTACCACACCCTGCACGACTTAACTGTGCATGTGACTAAGCTGCACTGGTTCGTATTCTACGGCCTGGCTGCCGCGCTGTCCTTTGCCGCGTTAGCGCTGCAGTTCTTAATTTACTGCAAGCTGTTCTAAGCTTCAGGCAAGCAAATGGTAAAGCGGAGCATCAGCTCCGCTTTTCCTTTTTTCAGCCCCTCATTCTTGCCTTTTCCTACCTATTTACTGCAGCTTTGCCTGCCGCTTACGGCTTGCTTACATTAAACTCGCCAAACGGCCCCTTTTGCTGGGCTTAACGTCCTTTTTCAGCATTTAAATCCCCTTTTTGCTATAATGCGCGCGCGTATTAATCACATAAAAAAAGTGCCGTCACGCCTAGGGCACGCAAATCACTTTAGAGGGGACTATCAGTGCTAAAGAAAACTAAGATGGTGTGTACCATCGGACCGAAATCTGAACAGCGCGCTATGATGGAACAGCTGCTCAACAGCGGCATGAATGTCATGCGTCTTAACTTCTCCCACGGCGATTTTGAAGAGCACGGCGGCCGTATTACCAATCTTGAGACTATCATGCAAGAAAGCGGGCGCATCTTTGCCGTGCTGCTAGATACCCGCGGCCCAGAAATCCGTACCTGCACCTTAGAGGGGGGGCAGGAAATTCAGCTGGTTACCGGCCAGAAGCTCACCATCACCACCGACAGCAGCGTAGTGGGCAATCGCCAGCGCATCGCGGTTACCTATGCCGATTTAGCTAAGGATTTAAAGCCGGGCGATACCGTCCTGCTTGATGACGGCTTAATTGCCTTAAAAGTCTTAGCTACTACCGCTACTGAAGTGGAGTGCGAAGTGCTCAATAACGGGATTTTAGGTGAGAAGAAAGGCGTCAATCTGCCCAATACTCACATCACCATGCCGTTTTTATCCGAGCATGACAAGAATGATCTGTTATTTGGCATTAAGCGTAATGTCGATTTCATCGCCGCTTCGTTTACCCGCAATCGCCGCGATGTCATGGATATCCGTGAGTTCTTAGACGCCAACGGTGGACAAGACATCAAGATCATCGCCAAAATTGAAAACCAAGAAGGCCTCGATAACTTCGAGGAAATTCTGCAGTGTGCCGATGGCATCATGGTAGCGCGCGGTGATTTAGGCGTCGAGATCCCGGTGCAGGAAGTGATTTTTGCCCAGAAGCATATCATTAAGCGCTGCAATGAAGAAGGCAAGATCGTCATTACCGCCACCCAGATGCTTGATTCGATGATTAAGAATCCGCGTCCTACTCGCGCCGAGGCGGGCGACGTGGCTAATGCGATTTTAGACGGCTCCGATGCAGTAATGCTGTCTGGTGAGTCGGCCAAGGGTAAGTACCCGCTTGAAGCCGTCCGCACCATGTCCACCATCTGCCAGCGAACCGATCGCGAAGTTGAGCCGCGCTTAAGCCGCGCCAAGCTCGCCACCGCCGGCACCGCCGCCATTACCGATGCTATCTGCATGGGCGTAGTGGAAGCTGCGGAAAGTTTAAACATTCCGCTTATCGTGGTAGCCACCGAGCGCGGATCTTCGCCGCGTGCGCTGCGTAAATTTTTCCCGCATGCCCATATCTTAGCGTTGACCCCGCATATGAAAACCGCACGTCAGCTGTGCTTAGTGCGCGGCGTGATCCCTCAGCTGGTCAATCGCATCAATTCCACAGATGAGTTCTTTGCTTTAGGCAAGAAGCTCGCCCTTGAGACAGGGCTTGCCAAGCAAGGCGACAATATCGTGATGGTCTCCGGGGCCTTAGTGCCCTCCGGCACCACCAATACCTTCTCGCTGCACACCATCTAAGCGCGGCTTTAGGCTAGGCAGAAGTTTAGCGTCAACAGCGCTCAGCCCGGGCTCAGGTGCCGGGCTGAGTTGTATCTAGAGCTTATACCCATCGCAAAGCGATGGCTAAGCCCGCTATCTTGCAGGCACTCAAGCTTAACGCGGCAACAAGAGCTCTAAAATTGAATTGAGCATCAAATGCCCATACGCACTGACACTAAGCGTCTTGCCATCGGGCGCAAGCTGCAGGCGCCCATCCTCAAAGGCAGGCTGCAGCGCCGGCAATACCGTATCACAAGACAAACCGGTTAGCGCACAATACTCAGCAAGCGGTACGGGCTCAAACAAACGCAGGCGATTTAGCATGTACTCAAAAGGCAGATCTTCAGCTGCGACCTGCGTCAGCGCATATTCCCCCTGATACAACAGCGCAGTTGCATTATTAAGCGCCGCCTTAAGATATGCCTCAGGAAGCGCCGGATCGGCGCGGCGCAGTATTTGCAGCTGCCCGGATGCATCGCACTGCGAGAGCTTTGAATGAGCTCCGGCACCCAGGCCTAAATAATCGCCAAAGCGCCAATAATTCAGGTTGTGCACACAGGGTTTAGCGCGCGTAAAGCCGGAGATTTCATAGCGCTTGAACTGCAATTGCTGCAACAAGGCAAAGCCGTGCGCTTCAATTTCCGCGAGGGTATCCTCATCCGGAAGCTTTGGCGGATGTTGCCCAAAGACCGTATCCTCCTCTAAGGTAAGCTCATACCACGATAAGTGCGTGGCATACTGCGCGGCAGTGGCCAGATCTTCCATCGCCTGCGCCACGCTCTGCGCCGGCAGACCGTGCATGATATCAAGGTTTAGCTGAGTAAAGCCGGCAGCACGCGCTGCCGCACACGAACGCTTAGCTACAGCACTGTCATGAATGCGCCCAAGACGTTTTAAATGATCATCATTAAAGCTCTGCACACCGATACTCAGGCGATTGACGCCGCAGGCGCGCAGTTTGGCAAAATACGCTGCATCTGCTGCCGTACCGGGATTTACTTCAAGGGAAATCTCGGCGTCAGGCAGTAGCAGATCGTGCGCCTTTAGCGTCGTCAGCAGGCAATTTACCTCCTCAAGCGGCCACAGCGACGGAGTGCCGCCGCCAATAAAGACGGAAGCAAACTGCCGCCCGCTTAATAAAGGCTTGGCGGCAATTAATTCAAGCCGCAAAGCCTGCGTATAGGCGCTATCACTTACCTGTAACGCATAGCGCGCCTTGGTATAAGAGTTAAAATCGCAGTACGGGCATTTACGCTGACAAAAGGGGTAATGAACGTACAAGCCAAGCGGCGGCAGCTTAGACAAGGGGATAACGCTCCAAAAGCGCGGTGAGCTTGCACAGCGCTCGCGCACGATGTGAAATTAAGTTTTTAACCTCCTCCGGCAGCTGCGCGGCAGTAAGGCCGCGTCCTTGCACCACAAACAGCGGATCGTACCCAAAACCGCCCTGACCTAAAGGCTCAGCGCCGATACTGCCATCCCAATGCGCCACCGCCGTCAAAGGCAGAGGATCATTGCCATGGCGCACCAAGGCTAACGCACACACATAGGCCGCGCGGCGCTGCTCCGGACGCGGATAGTTTTGCAACAGCTCAAGCAGCTTGGCATTATTGGCCGCATCATTGCCGTGCTCGCCGGCAAAACGCGCAGATAAAATTCCCGGAGCCCCATTTAAAGCCTCCACGCAAATGCCTGAATCATCAGCAAGGGCCGGCAGTCCGGTGCAGGCCGCAGCATGACGGGCCTTGATTAAAGCGTTTTCTAAAAAGCTAGCGCCGTTTTCCTCAGCATCGCTGACGCCGTATGCTTTTTGCAGACGAATTTCGTAGCCTAGCGGGCTTAACAGCTTACTAAATTCACGCGCTTTACCGGCATTAGAAGATGCCAGCACAATAATGTTAGATGCCATAACTATGGTTTCCCGTACGTGCCAGAGCCTTGCAGGCAAACGCGCAGGCTTGCGCAATTCCTGCTTCAAGACTCGGATGATAAAAATCAAATGCACTCAGCTCTTCCACCGTGAGCTGCTTTTCGATGGCTAAAGCTAAAAAGTGTGCCAAATGCTCGCCGCCGATGGCGCAGAGCTCGGCGCCCAGCGGCCGATGGGTTGCTTCATCGCAGTACAAACGCATAATGCCGCCGTCACGCCGCGGCGTATGGCGTCCTGCAGGCAGCGGAGCCTCAGCCGCCACAAAGTGATGCCCTTGCCGCGCCCGCGCCTTCATCTGCTCTAAATTAAGTCCCACCATCGCCAAGGCAGGATTAGTTGTCGTCAAGGCAATATGCACCCGCGGCAGCTCCTCGCACAGATTGGGATAGGCCGCAGCATTATGCCCCGCCAAGCGCCCTTGCCGTTTAGCTACTGCCGTACTCATGCTCATCGCGGCAGCATCGCCTGCCACAAAGATATGGCTTAAGCGCGTCTGCATGGTGCGCTCATTGTAAGGCAGCAGACCGTGGGGATTTAACTGCAGATCTAAAGCCTTTAAATTTAGTTTATCTAAATTGGGCTGGCGCAGTTCAGCGCACAGCACGCGCTCGGTCTTTAAATAATTTTCATAATGATTTTCATCTAAATAATAAATGCCGTAACCATCAGGCAGTTTTTCCACTGCGCTCAGCTCAGCCTGCAGTTCAAGGGCAAAATCACGCTGCAGCTGCGTGCGCGCAGCGACAGCGACCTGCTCATCGGTAAGCTGCCACAAGCGCTCATGACCAAGCACCGTAACTTCAACTCCCAAATGCGCCAGGGCCTGCCCTAAGCTAAGACCAATCATGCCGCTGCCCAGCACCGCCAAGGATTTGGGCAGCCTATCTTGTTCAAAAAAGTCACTGGCAGTCAGCACTCCGCCTAAACGGCCAATTTCAAAGGGAATCAGCGGACTTGAGCCGGTGGCTATCACCGCACATTTAAAGGAGATGATATATTCATCATTGACCGCAGCGCGGTTATAGTCCAAAAAACGCGCCGTGCCCATCAAACGCTGTTTTTCGGGTATCTTGTAAATAAAGGACAGCACCTCGGTGGTACTGCGGGCGCGGACTTGGCGCAGTGCATTGAGCACCTCGCTGTTGTCAAACGCAAAGCTGTTCAGACTGATGCCGCAGGCCGACGCATCTTTAAGCGCGCTTAAGCAGGCCCCGGCGCTTTGCAGTAGCGCCGTGGGAATATCACCGCTGCGCTGTGCGGTAGTGCCTAACGGGCCGCGCTCGACTAAGATGCAAAAAGCTCCTGCTGCACTGGCCGCCTTGTAGGCTTCAATACCGGCGCTGCCGGCGCCGATAATCAGAACATCGCAGTCTAAATGAGTCGTTTCCATGATGTCGCTTCTTCTTAACTGTCACGATCTTAAGGACAAAACCGACAAATAGCAAACTGCACGGCAGCAAGTGCGCGGCAGCTGCTTTTTGTTAAACTTAAAGGGAGCGCAGTGCGCACATTTTGCCTTGAAGTGAAGGAGTAAACAGCGTGAGTGCAATCAGCATGGATGAAATCTGCCGCTACCGCGGTCTGATTTTTGATTTAGACGGAACCTTGATCAATTCAATGCCGTGGCATGTCAAAGCCTGGGTGCAGGTATGCGCGGAACACGGCTTTAAGATTGATCCGCAGATTATTTATCAATTAGGCGGCATGGCCAGCCGCAATATCGTAGTGCACTTTAAAGAACAAGGGCATGCCGTTGGCGATATTGATGCCTTTGTACAGCGCAAGATTGCACTCTATCGCGAGCATATCGATGATATTGAGCTGTTTGCCCCGATTGCAGACATTTTGCGTGAGGCCAAAGCGCGCGGACTAAAATGCGCCATCGGCACTGGCACGCAACGCATTAATGCCGACGATATTGTGCGCCGCCATCATCTAAGCACGCTCATTGATGCCGTAGTCTCGTGCGATGATGTAGCACGCCATAAACCCCATCCCGATACTTTTATAAAAGCAGCCACCCTGATGGGGCTGAAACCCGAGGAATGCTTAGTATTTGATGATGGCCCGGTCGGCCTGGCTGCAGCCAAAAACGGCGGCATGGACTGTGTGGAAGTGCTTAACGGTGAGCTTATGAACTATTTTCACAATGCTAACCTGCAACTGCAGTCATAAACCATTTGATCCCGCGCAGCCGCGCGGGATAAGTCGCTGGCACGGAACTATCAGTGCGGCTCAGCGATTTTGTGTGCGGCGTTCGTGCAGCTGGATATTAACTGGACCGGCACCGCGCTTAACTGACAGGGTAGAAATCTTATCTTTGTAGATGAGTTGCTGTCGGTTTTTAATATCCTTAATGGAAATCGTATACTGATCGAAGGCTTCAATCACGCCTTCGAATTTCACTCCGGTGATCAGAAATACACAGATGGGCGCTTTAGTGTCCACCAGCCACTGCAAAGCAGCGTTCTGACCGCCATCTAGCATAAAAGCTGATGAAAGCGATCTTTTGCTTAGCTTGTGTCCTTCGAGATTTTTCTCGGTTGCTTGACCCTTGTTCATATAGCCTCTTTTGGTTCTTATTATTCTCAGGCGTCAATATCAAGGGAGCGGTGCTCCCTAACCGCTACTTCAGCTGTCCAAAATACGACAGCAAAAAAGTCGGAGTCAGCATTAAGATACAGGCATTATCCCTAATAGTCAAAGGGTAGTCAGGGAAAAGGTTTGGTTCATCGGCACCATACTAAAAAATGTGCGCCTGATCAAACAAAAGGCGGAGTTCTGACTTCTTCGCTCAGACCTGAGCGCGCAGCCGGGTACATACCGGCAACCGCACTCCCTACTGGCTATGTAGCGACAACGCATGATCTCTATATGCGTAGATTAATTATAGCATACGCCAAAGCAAAATCAGTAGTCCTGTACGGAAAAATCATAAGCCGCCCGCTGCTTCTGCACAATAAAGACCGATACTACAAACAATTAAGCAAAAAAACTGGATTTTAGCCTACAACACCTGCAAGAGCGCACGCAAAGCACAACTTAACGGGCAATTCACGGCGGAAAATATATTTAGGAAAAGAAGTAAAGAATTGGTGCGCCTTAGTGGACTCGAACCACCGACCCCTACCGTGTGAAGGTAATGCTCTAACCAACTGAGCTAAAGGCGCAAAGGAAAGATTTACTGAATTTTGTTTATCTGGTGCGCCTTAGTGGACTCGAACCACCGACCCCCACCATGTCAAGGTGATGCTCTAACCAGCTGAGCTAAAGGCGCGTGTCAGAAAACGGTGCCCATTATATCAGCAAAATCTCAGATGGCAAGCTTTTTGTAAATTTTTTCACGAAGATTTTTTACCTAAATTAAAATTTTATTAAATAACAGCAAACTAACTAAGAAACTGCCAGATTTAAATCCTGCGTATACACCAAAAAGCGCACTGCCAGATGATCTTCAGAGCGCGGTCCAAATCTGCCTGGCACGACGATATCAACCGCCCGCGTCATGCCGCAGGCGTCATAAAAAGAAAAATTGCAGAAGCTGTCGGTAAAAAGAAAAGCGCAGCGGCAGCCGCGGGCGGATAGCCGCTCAAATCCAGCCTGCAGGAGCAAACGGCCCAAACCATGCCCATGACAGCTAGGATGCAGCGCTAACAGCAGCACCTGACCTGCGCGCTGCCGCTCATACTGCCAAGCCGTACTAGCCTTAGCCTGCGCTATCGCCTCAAAATTGCCATAATCATATTTAAAGCGATGACCAAGTAGCGCCAACCCTAAGCTGCAGGCCGCGCGCCACAATATGCAGCATACACGCACCCCCAGGGGCAGGCGGCACTGCGGACTTGCCGTCAGCACTACTCCCTGTAGCGCACCGTGCTTGCGCAGCACCAAGCCCTCCGCGCACAACGTAAGTTCTTTAAGAACGTAGCGCAGTGCCAGCAGCCGCTGCTGCAGCGCAAAGCAGCGCACGTCAGCCGGTCCAAACTGCCACACATCACGAAGCAACGCAGCGATGGCTCTGGCATCGCGCAGCGGTTGCAGTTTTTCTAATGACACGGCATCTTACCACAGTGCCTTACGCTTACGGCCTAAACCAGCTGCCGGCCTACCTCTTGCGTAAACTTGGCAAAAAGATAAACAGCGTCAACAGACGCGTGATCGAAAAACAGGCTCTGCTTTGTATCTAAATCCGCCAGCGCTTTAAGATCATCGGCATCCAGCATAAAGTCGAAAATAGCAAAGTTTTCGGCCATCCGCTCACGATGAGTGGATTTAGCCAAAGTGACCACATTACGCTGCATCAAATACCGTAGGATCACCTGAGCTGCGCTTTTGCCGTGCTTACGGCCAATCTGCAGCAACACCGGCTGCGTAAACATGCCGTTGCGCCCCTCGCCAAAAGGCGCCCACGCTTCAATCTGTACCTTAAGCTTATCCATCAATGCATGAGCTTCAACCTGCTGATGCAGCGGATTGACCTCAACTTGATTTACCTGCGGTACCGTACGCGCGAAGGCAGCTATATCCGCCAGTGCCCGCGGATAAAAGTTGCTCACACCGATGGCGCGCAGTTTACCCTCAGCTTGCAGATCCTCAAGCGCCCGATACGCCCCATAGTAATCGGCAAACGGCTGATGCAGCAACATTAAGTCAAGGTAATCCAGCCCCATGAGGCTAAGCGAATGCTCCACCGAAGCCTTGGTCTTTTCATAGCCGTAATTTGACACCCACACCTTAGAGGTGATGAAAATTTCCTCACGCGCAATGCCGCTCCCCCGCACCGCCTTACCTACTTCAGTCTCATTAAAGTAGGCCTGCGCCGTATCAATGTGCCGATAGCCGATGTCCAAAGCCTCGCGCACGCAGCGCTCACACTCTTCCCGGCTAATTTGATACACACCAAAACCTAATTTTGGCATGGTGACGCCATTGTTCAGCGTTACATACTCCATTACCCTCATCTCCTCAAAAACATTATCCATTAAGCTGCGCCATAGGCTATAGAGCAGACTATAGGTGTTGCCATTGTAGCGATAGCTCAGCCCCGACAGTTAGACAAAAATTGCAGACATTTGCCTAAAACTATCGGCAAGGTGATAAGAAAAGCACACGCCGCCCCTAGGGGCGGCGTCAATGCTAAATTTAGTCGTATGCTGTCTTAAGGCCAGCGCGCCTATTGATGTAACTGCGCTGCAATGAAGCGTGCTTAATTAAATATTGTAAAGCTCCAGATCTTCATTGGCCTCATTCCACGCTTTATCCGCCTTGGCGTCATCCGAGCGCTGCTGATCTAAATACGCAAAATACGCCTCATCGACGCCTGGGGTAATGTATTGCCCCGAGAACACCGAGGTCTCAAAATCCGTAAGTTCCGGATTTTCCTCGCGTACTGCATCCTGCAAATCGTCCAAAGTCTGGTAGATGAGCGCATCGGCGTGAATTTGGCGGCAGATCTCATCCTTATCGCGGCCATAAGCAATCAGCTCGCGCGCAGTGGGCATATCAATGCCATAGACATTCGGATAGCGAATCTCCGGAGCCGCCGAGGCAAAATACACTGCCTTAGCTCCAGCCTCATGCGCCATATCCACAATCTGCTCGGAAGTAGTGCCGCGTACGATAGAATCATCCACCAGCAATACTTTCTTGCCGGCAAATTCCGCGGGGATTGGATTTAATTTATTGCGCACTGACTTCTTGCGCTGCTTTTGCCCTGGCATGATGAAGGTGCGGCCGATATAGCGATTCTTCACAAAGCCCTGACGATACGGCTTACCTAAGATGCGCGCAATCTGCACGGCAATGTCGCACGAAGTCTCCGGGATCGGGATCACCACATCAATATCGAGATCTTTATAATCGCGCTCAATCTGGCGAGCCAGCTTAGTGCCCATGCGCACGCGCGCGGCATACACCGATACGCCGTTCATGATGCTGTCGGGGCGAGCAAAATACACGTATTCAAAAATGCACGGCTGCAGACGTACATTCTCGGCACAAATATCCGAGAACAGCTCTCCTTCCTTGGTGATGAAGATGGCTTCGCCAGGACGCACATCGCGCTCAAGCTTAAAGCCGGCTACATCTAACGCCACGCTTTCGGAGGCTACCATGTACTCGCGGCGGCCTTCTTCATCTACGCGGCTACCCAACACCAACGGACGAATGCCCATTGGATCGCGAAAAGCTACCAGCCCAGCACCGATAATCAGCGCCACCACCGCATAAGCGCCCTTAATTTCACGGTTTACCCCGCGCACGGCAGCAAAGATTTCCTGTGGCCCCGGACGCGCGCAGTCAAACTGACTTAACTGCCAGGCAAAGATATTGAGCAGACACTCGGAGTCCGAGGTGGTATTGACATGACGATGCACCCGCTCACACAACTTAGTAAGCTCACGGGCATTGGTCAGATTGCCGTTGTGGGCCAGCGCAATACCGTAAGGCGAGTTGACGTAAAAGGGCTGCGCTTCAGCGGCTGACGAGGAGCCGGCCGTCGGATAGCGCACATGGCCGATACCGATATGGCCGCGCAGACGCCGCATGTGCTTTTGCTCAAATACATCGCGCACCAGCCCATTGGCCTTACGCTGCCTGAAATTATCGCCGTCAAGCGTAATGATGCCGGCTGCATCCTGCCCGCGGTGCTGCAGCACCGTCAGCGCATCGTATAAAGCTAAATTGACCGGACTGAAACCGACTAAGCCGACTACACCGCACATGTTATGCTCCTGAAGTCAAAGGGGTGGATAGATAGAGGAAGAACCAATTGACGATCCGCTGCAGCTCGGGAATAAAGAGCGAATCGGCGTACAGCGGCTTACTGGCAAGAAAGCTTAAAATGCCGAATTTAAAGCCAATCTGCAGTAACGCCAAAATGGCGCAGACAATCAGCACGCCGCGCAGCACACCGAAAGCCGCACCCAGCAGGCGATCGGTCCCTGACAGGCCTGCCTTGCTGACTAATGAGCGCAGAATATTGCCGCACGTACCAACCACCAGCAGCGTGGCAACAAATAAAATAAAGATAGCCAGCGCATTACGCGTCAGACCATCTTGAAAATACGTAAGCTTAGGGGCCAGCTCAGCGTAAAATTTGCCGGTAACCACAAATGCACCGACCCACGCGCCGAGCGAAATCGCCTCGCGCAGAAAGCCGCGCCATAACGAAAGCACGGCTGATCCGCCAATTACGACTAAAATAGCCCAGTCTGCAATGGTAAGCATGCTAACGTGCCGCCGGGCGCAGCACTTCAAGTCCATCCATATACGGACGCAGCGCCTCAGGAACCGTCACCGAGCCGTCGGCATTCTGGTAATTTTCCAGCACTGCCACTAAGGTGCGCCCCACGGCCAGACCTGAGCCATTTAAGGTGTGCAACAGCTCAATCTTGCCATCCTTGCGGCGCACGCGCGCCTGCATGCGGCGAGCCTGGAAATCCGTGCAGTTGGAACAAGATGAAATCTCACGATAAGTATTTTGCGCCGGCAGCCAGACTTCAAGATCGTAGGTCTTAGCTGACGAGAAACCCATATCGCCCGTGCACAACGTGATCACGCGATACGGCAGCTTTAAGGCCTTAAGCACGCTTTCGGCATCCGCGGTAAGCTGCTCTAAAGCCTGCCAGCTATCCTCGGGCTTTACAATCTGCACCATCTCGACCTTATCAAACTGATGCATGCGAATCAGTCCGCGCGTATCCTTACCTGCCGAACCCGCTTCCGAGCGGAAGCACGGAGTGTGTGCGGTAACCTTAATCGGCAAATTTTCCTCGGGGATGATTTCGCCACGCACTAAATTAGTCAGCGGCACCTCAGCAGTCGGAATGAGGCAGAAATGACGGTTAACATCATCGCCGTCAGCATCACCGTTTAACGAAGTATGGAATAAATCCTCACCAAATTTTGGCATCTGGCCGGTACCGTAAAGTGAATCTAAGTTCACGAGATACGGTACGTACATCTCAGTGTAGCCCTGCTCCTTGCAATGCAGGTCAAGCATTAAATGCACTAAGGCGCGATGCAGCCTGCAGATGGGGCCGGACATCACGGCAAAACGCGCCCCGGAAATCTTACGGGCATTGGCAAAATCAAGCATGCCCAGTCCTTCGCCGATGGCAACATGATCTTTTACCGGGAAATCAAAGTGTGGAATTTCCCCGATGCGGCGCATTTCAACATTGTGCGTCTCATCTGGACCTATCGGCACTGACTTATCCGGCAGATTGGGAATAGTTAAGGCCAGCGTCCTAAGCTCTTCTAAGACCGCATCCTGCTTTTTCTTAACTTCAGTCAACTCATCGCCAATGGCCGTAACTTCAGCCTTAATTGCGCTGACGTCTTCACCCGCGCGTATCGCCTGACCGATGGACTTGGACAGCGCGTTGCGCTTGGCCTGCAGATCCTGCGTGGCTACCATTAAGGTTTTACGCTGCTCCTCAAGAGCAGTCAGTTTAGCCACATCTAAAGTGAAATTGCGGCTAGCTAGGCGTTCAGCCGCCTCTTGAATATCGCCGCGGAGATATCTTGAATCGAGCATAATAAGTGCCGTATTGATGTGAAAATTTTTTATTGTGTGCAGTGCACTGCGTCCCAAATTTTGCGGTGCAATTCTACCATGAAAGCACCGCCGCCGCGCCACTTTAGCTCGGCTCAACGCGCAAAATCGCCTCTGCAAGCTGCGGCTTAACGCTCAGTGGCAAAATTCCTTGGCGCGCTGCTTCTTCATCTGCGCCTTATGCTCAGGAGGGTAGCGTGGCTCATTGCTTTGCGCATCGCGCTCTTTAAGATAATCCATTTTCTTTTTAAGCTGTATCTCAAGACCGCGCTCATTGGGCGAGTAATAGCTACGGCCATCCAGTTCTTCTGGCATAAAACACTCTCCGGCTGCATAGGCCCCAGGATAATCATGGGCGTAGCGATAGCCCTGATGATAGCCCAAACTGTCCATCAGTTTAGTCGGAGCATTGCGCAGATAAAGCGGCACTTCAAACGACGGTAGCTTAGTTGCATCCTCTTTAGCCTGGGCAAAGGCAAGATACAGCGCATTACTTTTAGGCGCTAAAGCTAGATACACCGCAGCCTCCGCAATTGCCCGCTCGCCTTCAGCGGCACCGACACGCTCGTAAATATCCCAGGCATTGAGCGCTACCTGCATCGCCCGCGGATCTGCAAGTCCAACATCCTCTGTAGCAATTGCCAGCAGACGGCGCGCGACGTACAGCGGATCGCCGCCGGCGCTTAAAATGCGGCTGTACCAGTATAAGGCTGCATCTGGAGCAGACCCGCGCACCGATTTGTGAAAGGCCGAAATTAAATCGTAGTAGGCATCCCCGCCTTTATCGTAGTTAATCAGCCGTCGCCCCGCGACCGCGCCAACCATCGCCAAAGTCACAACACGCTGTCCCTGCTTGTCCTCAGCAGCAAGGTCAGCCAGCATTTCTAAAGTATTGAGCAGATAGCGGCCATCCCCGTCGGCAAGTGAGATCACCGCAGCACGCACCTCTTTTGATAAAACTAAGTGCAATGGCTGCAGCCCCTGCGGCGCGTTGAGAGCCAAATCAATTAAACTGGCAAGTTCCTCATGGGTGAACTTTTTTAAGACATAGACGCGACAGCGCGAAAGCAAAGCGGAGTTGAGCTCAAAAGACGGATTTTCAGTAGTAGCGCCGATAAAAGTGATAGTGCCATTTTCAATATGCGGCAAAAAGGCATCCTGCTGCGCTTTATTAAAGCGATGAACTTCATCGACAAATAATAAAGTGCGCACTCCCTGCGCTTTGCGCCGCGCTGCGCGCTCAATAGCGGCGCGAATATCCTTCACCCCGGCAGTCACCGCAGAAATCTGCTCAAGGACTGCATGAATAGTACCGGCAATGATCAGGGCTAAAGTGGTTTTGCCGACCCCCGGCGGTCCCCAGAAAATCATCGAATAGGCCTGTCTGCGCTCCAGCGCTTGACGTAAGGGACGGCCCGGACCGACTAAATGACTCTGCCCAATGTAAGTCTCAAGGCTGTGCGGACGCAAACGGGCGGCCAGCGGCACTGACCAGTCAATGCGCGACCCATTGTCTGCCGCCAGAGTTGCCGCCGCCGCATCGTCTACACCGTCAGCAGAAGACTGGCTCTCCGGCAGCGTTGCGAACAAATCTTCACTGTGCTCAGCGTTCATCCGACACTTCCGCATCCGCCGGGATGGTACAGGCAAAATCCTCCGCCTCGGCACGCAATTCTTGGGCACTTAAGGTATAACGATTGCAGTTGCCGTCAGCAAAATAGACCGTAACCGCGCTTAAATACGCCCCGGCAAACTGTAATTGCAATGAGCTTACAGCAGCTGCGCCGCCTGAAGCGGCGGCAGCTGAGCCGGGCTGGGGGCGCAGCTCATAGCAGCTCCCGGCGCTGACCTCTTTAACTGACCAATCCTGCCACGCCGTTCCGGACTTATCCTGCAGCAAAAGCGCAAACGGGGAGCGCTGCAGGGTATCTAGCGGCATGATGGTCAGCTGATTAATAAAGGCATCGTAATAATACACCCCATCCGGACGCGTATAGAGATACAGTTCATCGGGGGCCGTAGTATGGAGCATAAAAGACTGCGGACGCTGCAGCGCGAGATGCCCTGCCGCCGATGCCACCTCCTTGCCATCGGCATTAAGCACCGTCTGCGTAAAATCAGCCCGTAACGCAGTCAGGGCCTGCAGCTTGTCCATTAAAGGCTCGGCCTGCACTGCAACACTTAACAATATGCCAGCGCTCAATCCAGCCTTAAGCCAAGTTAATCCTGCCATTGCCACCTCTCAATCCTATTAGTAATTATCAAATACGCCTTCGCGCTCTAACTGATAGGCAATCTTTTTAGCCCGCGGATAGCCTACCCCGAAGATACTTTGAATCTCCGAAGTCGGCAGATTCTTCTGCCGGCGCGCGTAATAATCTAGCGCGTATTCCTTTACCTTATCAAACAGCGGATCAAGACGCTGCGGGGCAGCCGCCTCACTGTCGCTGCTATTATCCTCATCTTCCGTTGGCGGCAGCTCAGTGACGCCGTCAACATATTCAGCCTCACCGTGAGCCTGCCAATTTTCCACAATCCGCAGCACATCGCTATTGGAGACAAAAGCGCCGTGAGCGCGGAAGGTAGCATTGCGGTTGTAGCCGTTAAACTTGCAGATCATGTCGCCGAGCCCCAGCAAGCATTCAGCCCCCGTTTCATCTAAAATAATGCGCGACTCCATACCGCTTTGCACGGTAAAGGCCACCCGCGATGGCATATTGGCACGAATGGTGCCGGTTAAAATTTCGGCGCGCGGCGTCTGGGTGGCTAGAATAATGTGAATGCCACAAGCGCGCGATTTAGCGGTCAGACGGGCAATCGCCATTTCCGGGGTATCGCCGCTCTTCTTGCCGCGGCCATTGGTCTGTGCCATTAAGTCGGCAAACTCCTCAATTACCACCACGATATAAGGCAGCTTGCGCAGCGTAGGCGGAGTGCCCCCCATCTCCGGCGACCACGCCGGGTCAATCACTTCATCGCCGTTTAACTGAGCTTTTTCAATAATATCGTTGTACTCGCTGAGCTTTCGCACCGAGAAAGCCTCAATTAAGCGATAGCGCCGCTCCATTTCATCAACGCACCACTGCAGCGCCGCGCCGGTCTTCTCCGCCACATCAGAAATCACCGGTGTGATTAAGTGCGGCAGATTGTTGTACAGCGCAAACTCAAGCCGTTTGGGGTCAATTAAGATCAGGCGCAATTCAGCCGGTGAGCGTTTGAGCAACAACGATATCAGCATAGAATTTAAGCCCGCGGACTTGCCTGAACCGGTGGTGCCGGCAATCAGCAGATGAGGCGCGGCAGCTAAATCAACGATCACCGGATTGCCCTCAACATTTTGCCCCAAGCAAATTGGCAGTTCAGCCTTAGTCTGCTGAAATTCCGTGCTCTGCGCCACATCATGCAGCGAAATTAAGCGCCGCTTGGGCGATGGCACTTCCAGCCCGGCATAAATGGTTCCCGGCAGCGAGCTTAATGCTCGCACCGAGTGTGGTGGCACCTTCAGGATGCGGCACAAATCATCAACTAAATTGTGGATCGAGGCAAAGCGCACCCCCGGGGCCAGCTCTAAGGCGTAAGTGGTGATCACCGGACCGTCGCGATGCCCGACTACCTGCGCTTTAATCTTAAAGTCAGCAAAGAAGGAATTAATGCGCTGCGACATCTCATCAAAGATGTGCTGATCGATAGCCTCGCTTTGCGGCGACGGAGTTAGCAGCTCAATCCCAGGACGCCAGCTGTCATAAAAATGGTGCGGCGCAGAAATGGAGCTGGGGATGCAGTCCACCTTCAGCGGAACGCTGAAAGTCTCACCGTTATCCACTCCCACCGTCGGATTGCCGCTATCACTATTTTGCAGATAAGTCGGCAGATTGGAGGTATTGCTGTTGCTGCCTTGAACGGCCATGCTCGGCATCCGCTGAGGCACACTGCTGTCGCCCAGCGGCGCAGTGTCAAGCGCCGACGCCGGCGCCGCTGCAGGAGCGTGGCTCTCCTCTCCCCCGGCGGCAGCTGCAGTCTGGCCCCCTGTAACAGACGGAGCATTCTGGCTTACGCTTTGGCTTAACACGCCACGGCTGGCACTGGGGAAGCGCAACGCTAAATCTTTTTCTGACACATGTTCTTTGTCATCGCGCAGTCCATCTGCAGCCTGCGCACTGATGCCCGGGGGAAGTGCGTTGACTTCAAAGCTAGCCGTCCGCGCAGCGGCTTGCGCTTCTTCTTTGGCAATATCGGCAAAACTCAAAATGCGTCCGCCGCTTGGCACCGTTTTTACCTCGGTAGGTCCGTAACTTTCCACTGGTGCAGGCGGCTGTTCGTAGGGTGCATACTGATTGTTTAACGGCAGCTCACTTTCTTGCTCTAGCGCCGGGTGCGCGCTATCGCGGGGCCGCACGTCATCCGGCAGCGACACGCGCCCGGCAGCGGCACTAGCCTGCGGCTGCACATTCTCTGGCAGCTGCGCGGCCGCGGCCGGAGTAGTAAAGATATGGGTATGCACCTCAGCTACAGGCTCACTTGCCGCCCCGCTCGGGGCAGCGGTAGGAGCTTGATGATAAGTGATCACGGTGTGAGTTTCACCGTCATCCGACGCATTATCGGATGACGGCTGAGGTGGCGCGCTGACTGCCTTCTGGAGATCACTGGCCTTGGTAATAATGGTAGCCACGCCATCCTCTGGCTGTTGCGCCGCGCGCGTCGCTTCTTCAGTCTGCGGCGTAAAGGGCGTAGCGCCTTGCGCCGGGGGCGGAGCGCTAAACAGCGCCGCGGCCTGAACAGTCGCCGGCCCCCGGGTAATAATGGTAGATACCTGCGCCGCAGCAGGCGCATCTGCAGACACATCCTGATCTGCCCCGGCAGTCCTAACCTCCACAGTGCGAGCGTGGACGGCAGCTTCCGGAACTGCTGCCACAGTAGGCTGCATCGCCACATGCGACGACATGCTATCACCAAAGTCAGGCTCCTGCCGCGCCAGACGCCCATTTAACTTAGCTTCAGCCCCGTGCGTCGCCATTTGCGGCGCGGCGTTCTGCGCTGCGCCAAGCCCTAAGTTAGGCGCGACAGGTTGCGTCTCGCCAAAAGACGGTTCGGCACGAGCGCCTGTAGATACCTCACTCCGACTGCCGGTAGGCAGTTCAGTAACGCGCCCGACCCCAAAGACCGCAGCTCCAGCAAGCGGCGCAGAGCTCTGCGCTGCTGCAGCTTGCTCATCCCCGCGCGGTGTCTGCTCTGTGGACGGACGCGCCACAGGAGCGCTGCCGCGCAACTTATCGATCAAGAAGAAGCACTGCGCGCCGATAAGCTCGCACAGCTGCAGCGGATTGCGCCCAATAAATAAAAACAGACCGGCGGCACTCAATCCCACTGCCGTCAGCGTAGTCAGATTAGCCCCCAGCAGCGCGCTTAAAATCAACTGCAAAAAATCGCCTAAAATGCCGCCGCTGTGGTGCAGCACCGACAAAAGTGCCGTCCCGCCTAACACTAAGGTATTAAAGCCCAATAAGCGCAAGCCTAAAACAAAGAAATTAACTTCTTTAATGTTAATGCGCAGCAAAATCAGACTGCCGGCAATATACAGTCCAAGCACCGGCAGCAGATAGACAAAAGCACCGCAGTAATCAAATAAAAAGGCCAGCAACGCATTACCCTGCAGCACCTGGGTTTGCGCGCCGCCATCTAAAGTCAGCTCACCGGTCAAGGCTGCTGCATTGCTGTGCTTAAAATCCAGCAACAGATAATAGCCCAACAGTGCCAGTATAAGGCACAGGGCAAATAAGAACAGTCTGAAACGGCTGCAGCCGCCTAAGGACCATGGGGCGGACTGAGGGCGCGACAACATATAACCTCCGCAGGATAACAGCCGCAGCGGCGTCCTGCAGGGACAAGGCGCAGGCACGCCGCGAAACCGCGCGTGATAACTGCATTATGCAGCCACGACGGCAGAAAAGAGAACAGCAACGAGCTGCCGACTGTTACCTTAATCAGCTTAATCTTGTGTATGGTGCGGCAGACCGCTTACCCGCCGCTGCGGCGCTGGGCGATATGCCGTAAACTGCGCTAAGTTTAGAATATTAAGCGTCAAGCCTCAAGCGCAACGGACGCGCCCCTAGCAAGTCCCGGGACAATTGCAGTAAACTTTGCCGTCCACATTAGTTTTGTTGAGGAATAGCATGTTTCATCTGGTACTCTATCGCCCGCAGATGCCGGAAAACGCCGGTAATGTCATTCGCCTGAGCGCTAATATCGGGGCTCCGCTGCATTTCATCGGCCCGTTGGATTTCTATTTGGACAATAAACGCATGCTGCGCGCTGGGCTTGATTATCACGAAATTGCCAACTTAAAGTTCCACACTTCCTTTGAGCACTTCATGGCCGAAGAAAAGCCGCGCCGTTTAATTGCATCCACCACCAAGGGCCAAGTCATTCATACTGCGTTTACCTTTCAGGATAATGATTACATCATGTTCGGGCGCGAAACCTCCGGCCTGCCGTGCGAAGTGATGGACAGTATTGATCCTGCGTTGCGCATTACCATTCCAATGGTGCCGCAAAGCCGCTGCCTCAATTTGGCCAATTCTGTGGCGGTTGTCGCGTATGCGGCATGGCAGCAGCTGCAGTATGTGGGAGCCAAGCATCTACAGGCGCCAGCCTAGAATAAAAGCAAGAAGTGAGTGGGCTCCTGATTAATCAGCTCAGGAGATCTTCTTAATATCCAAAAAGCCGCTGGCTTAATTGCTAATCATGGCTAAAAGCGCCTGAGTCTTTCGGCGCGATTTAGCTGTTTCTGTGGAAAACTGCGCTGCCCGACGCAGTTTTTCAAGTTTAGCGTCCACGGCGTTTTAACCCCCACCACCGCAAAAACATGAGCTCGACTAAAGCTGCGCCCATTAGAAGAATTTCCCCATAGAAAATATAGGCCTGCCCTGCCGGTCCCGGGCGAACCATCTCAAAGAAAAGCTTATCAAACCAAGAACTTACAAAGAAGCAATAAAGTCCCCTGAGCAAAATTGTCCCAAAGATTACCCCAGCTACCACCCGCCCAAGCCGCGATAGCCTATAAAAAATTCGCTGCAAAAAATTTGCAGTATGCAGTCCGGCGTGCAGAAACAGCAACAGAAGCATCCAAGCTGCAGCGCTGACATGCAGCTCGCGCGCCAACTGCGTTTGGCTAAATGGCGAAAAATCGAAGACATCCCCTGACAGCAGGACTGAGCTGATTAGCATCAAGCCCCCGCTCAACAGCAGCAGGACATCCAACGTCACAGTCAAGATGCGCCGGGCCGTATAGCGTCCTTTGCAAAGCGAAGTAAAAAAACGGCGATTGACCAGCAGATGAACCATGAAAAGGATCAGCAGAATCACTCCGAGTATGCCGTGACGGTACAAGCCGGCTCCCGGACGATACGCAAGCAGGTAGCAAAACAGCCCCAACACCAATAAGTCGAGACTTATTCTCAGCCGTCGGTCCATACTAAAGCTCTATTCCCGCCCGACGCACCCAATCTAAGAGCTCATCTTCAAGCTCGCTGCCACCTGAGTAGTAATACTCAAAACCTTGAGCAACGTAAGCACGCTGAGCGTGTTTCCTCAAATCCGAGATGCTGTCACCAAAACGCGTACCGCCGTTACTTGAGAAAGGCAAGATAATCTTGCCGCTTAAATCATGCGTTTCCAAAAAGGTGAAAAGCGGCATCGGCATCGTGCTCCACCACGTTGGATAGCCCAGCAGGATCATATCGTAGTCAGCGATATTAGGCACTTTGGCGGCTAAGGAAGGCCTAGCGTTTGCATTCAGATCGCGCTGCGATGCCTCGTAAATATTACCGGTATAAGGTTGCGCCATTGTGATCTCAAACAAATCGGCATTCAGGCGTTGCGCTAAAAACTCCGCACCGCCACGGGTATTGCCCGTCCATGAGAAATAAGCTACCAACAACTTGGGATCAGCCTTATGCTCAAGCTTAAGGTCATATACAGTCTTAACTATCCCAGACTGCGACGCGGCATTGCGCGCGATGCGAAAGCCTAGATTCTGCTCTACCGTATCTGGGGTAGTCACCGAGCGATAGGCCAGCCTTAACTGCTTGGCAAAATCATTCCAACCACCTCCGCGGTTTACGCGCAGCGAGCCTGACAGTGGACCATGCGGATCTACATTATCCTTAATATCGTAAGGGCCATAATAGTCAAACACCCACTCGGATACATTGCCCTCCATATTGTAGAGACCAAAAGCATTCGGGCTTAGGCTGTCGACGGCTATGGTAGTGGCACGATTACGGCTTTGCACTACCTCCGGGTTATGACGGCTTACATAATTTTCTTCAATTAAATACGGATACGTACCCTCAAAATTGGCATGGTCACTGGTGATCTGAGCGCCTTCATAAAATATCGTTTGCCTACCGGCACGGGCGGCATATTCCCATTCTGCCTCGGTTAAAAGGCGATAACCATCGGCACTGCGATCCCACATTACGTCCCTGCCTTCAATAATATAGGCAGGCTTTAGCCCGCGACTTGTACTTAATGCATTACAGTAGGCGATGGCATCGTACCAAGACACGCCCTCCACGGGCAGACGATCACCGCTAAAAGTGCTAGGATTCTTACCCATAAGCGCTGCATAGTCCTGCTGCGTCACCTCGTAAGGGTCAACGTAAAACGCACTTACTGTAACCTCATGAAGCATTTCATCATCCTGCCGCTGCCGCTCACTTAGTGGACTTCCCATCGTGAAGGTACCGCCATCAAGCAGTAGCAAGCCGTCATTGAGCGCCACAGCCTTGACCGGTGCAGTTCCCATGATCCAGACTGCAGTCAATAACGACGCTAGCCACAAGCTCCGTCTAAAAGGCCGCGCCCCCTCCCTCATATCCCTCATAGCATTATTCCTTAAGTTTGCTCAGAATAGTTTTTAAGCCAATTATAGTAAGGAGCAGCAAAAGAACGTTCATACTAAATTTTTATCTAGGGTCATGCCTGCGCTGTATCTTGACCGCTTAACGATAATAACTGCAAGTAGGCTCACCGCGCTGCCCCCACTCTTCGCGCGGTGGCCGCACGCTTGAGCTTTTGGCAAAATAAGCCCAGCATTATCGTCAGCCCATCCCGCTTGCTTAATGCTGATAATTGGTGATGCCAAAGCTTGCTTCATTCCCCAATCCATTTACCCTGCAGCCTAAGACCTGTGCATTTGCTCAAATCTTTAACTATCTTTCTGGCAAATTTTTGCTAAACTTTAAAGGATTATTTAATTAAGCCGCGAAGCGGCTATACATGCAGGAAGGCGCAGTTTGTTAGATTTTCTGATTGGATTTTTTACTGATTACGGTTATTGGGCAGTTTTCGTTATTTTAATCGCCTGCGGATTTGGTCTGCCCATCCCAGAGGACATCACCTTAGTGTCCGGCGGCGTGATTTCCGGCCTTGGGCTTACTAATCCGCATTGGATGCTCGCGGTGGGCTTAGCCGGCGTACTCGTCGGAGACAGCACCATGTTCCTCTTGGGCCGCATCTTCGGTTATCGCATTCAGCGCATTAAAACCTTCCGCAAAATCCTGTCGCCGCGCCGTTTTTCAAGCATTCAGCGCAAATTCAAGAAATATGGTCTCGGGCTACTGTTCGTGGCCCGCTTCCTCCCCGGACTGCGCTCCCCGATTTTCCTAGTTGCCGGCATGAGCCGCCGCATTTCCTATTGGACCTTTATTGCCATGGACGGCTTTGCGGCATTAATTTCGGTGCCGATTTGGGTGTACTTAGGCTTCTTCTTTGCCGACAACTTAGATCTATTAATGGAATACGTCGGCGATGTGCAACGCGTGATTTACTTAATTCTCGGCGTCATTGTGCTGATTGTGCTCGGCATCTACTTAAAAAAGCGCCTACACGCCAAGATGAATCAGCATTTTGCTGAAGAGGATACTTCCAGCACGGAAACCCTTGCCGCGGCAAAAAGCTTAACTGCGCCTGCGGCGCATACTGCCGCTACTAAGAGCCCGGCCCCAGCCCCCGAACCGGCACCTGCTGCCAAATCAGACGCGGATACAGTCAAACAAGACACCCCATAAGCGCCTTTAACTGCAGCGGCAGAGCCGTTGCAGTGCACTAGCGCCGCCTTTTAGCACTACTTTAGTGCATTGCGGTCTATTTTTGCCTTTTGCCCCAAAAACATCCACAATGCGCCAATCCATTTCAACTTTTAACTAAGCGGCGCAAGAGGCAATCTTATGGACCAGCTTACTTTAATCGTAAGGGACATCAACTCCATTCTGTGGGGGCCGTGGTGTCTAATCCCCATTTTAGTCGGCACTGGCATCTTCTTTACCTTCAGACTACGCTTCATTCAAATCAGACAATTCGGCCGTGCGTTTAAACATGTATTTGGCGCGTTTTCGCTCAACGGTGCACGTGCAGGCAAGCACGGTATGTCATCCTTCCAGTCACTGGCCACCGCGGTGGCGGCGCAGGTCGGCACCGGCAACTTAGCCGGCGTTGCTACCGCTATGGCGATGGGAGGTCCCGGAGCTATTTTCTGGATGTGGCTGGCGGCCTTCTTCGGCATGGCCACCATCTGCGCTGAAGCTATTCTGGCGCAGATTTACCGTACGCGCGATACTAGCGGCCATATTACCGGCGGCCCGGCTTACTATATTTCAGCAGGCCTGGGCAGCAAGCCACTGGCCATGATTTTCTCATTCCTTATCATTATTGCCTTGGGCTTTATCGGCAATATGGTGCAGGCCAACTCCATTTCTACCGCCTTTGACAGTGCCTTCCACATTCCAACATGGGTCTCGGGCCTATTCATTATTTTAATTGCCGGATTTATCTTCATCGGCGGCGTCAAGCGCATTGCCAGTTTTGCCGAAAAGATGGTGCCGCTGATGGCCTCCGTCTACGTCTTAGGTTCGCTCTACATTGTTGTCTCATGCATTGACATGCTGCTGCCAGCTTTAGAGCAGATTGTAGTTGGTGCCTTTAATCCGACAGCGGCGACCGGCGGCGTGATCGGAGCCTCGGTCAAGGAAGCCATCCGCTACGGTGTTGCTCGCGGCCTCTTCTCCAATGAAGCCGGTATGGGTTCGACCCCTCATGCTCACGCCATTGCACGCGTGCGTCATCCGGCTGAACAAGGATTAGCTGCCTTCATTGGCCTTTTCGTTGATACCTTTGTGGTGCTTAATGCCACCGCCATCGTAATCTTAGTCACCGGCTCGCTGGATGGTCAGGCCACCGGCATTATACTGACGCAAAATGCCTTTATTAAAGGCATGGGCGAGGCAGGTTCCGGATTCGTGGCCATCTGCTTATTCTTTGCAGCATTTACCACTATTGTCGGCTGGTACTTCTTTGCCGAACAGAACGTCAAATACCTGTTCGGTACCAAGGTAGTTAATGTCTTCTCGGTGATTGTGCTGTGCTTCTTAATGCTAGGCTCCTTCCTTAAAGTCGATTTAGTATGGGAGCTTGCTGACATGTTCAACGGCCTGATGGTAATTCCGAATATCATCGCGGTCATCGGCCTTTACCGTTTGGTAATGCGGGCCGTCAATGATTACGAGAGCAAGTTCCTTGAAGGCAAACGTCCGCTGTTTGGCTCCAGCGACAGCCTCACCGGCCGCTTTGCCAAAATTCAGGATCACCACCGCAAAGCCAAGAAAGCATCCCGCAGCTAAGCTGCTACTGCAGTTCTGCCGTCTGATGACGGCAGAACTCTACTTCAAAGCCAAGACGTTGGCGTGTGACGACGCTGCAAGAGCACATCTGCGCTTAAGTTCATTGTCAGTTCTATCAGCTCACAGCAGTATCAACACGTCAAAACCAGCGTCAAATAGGTTGGCAGAAATTTTTTGGACAAGTTTTTCCCGCCTGCTTTAGCCAAGAGCTTAGCTTGAGTTAATTTAGCTATGAGTGCCGCTCACGATAGAAATCTGCTGTCGCCTGCCGCATTGATTAATAAATCAGCACAGAGCTGGTGCAAAAAGCCGCCAAGAAGCAAGACCACAAACCCCAACGGGGAAACTTCCCACAAAAACGCCTGTTTCCTGAGGTGAAATAGGCCAAGGTGCATTTAATCCTTTTGGTTATGACTAAACCGATTAAAGCAGTTAAGCGCAGGTAAAAGGGATAACGCAGCCGTGCCGATCGGCTGCATCATCTGGCGTACGGTGATGTATCCGCCTATGAACTAAACTATGCCGTAAATGAAGATCGCGGCAATAAGCAGCGGGATCACGTAGCGTACGTACGGATACCACAGCTTAATAAAGCGGCTTTTAAGCGTATGCTGATTGCTGATTTCATTTAAAGCTTCTTCCTTCAGCACCCAGCCGGCAAACAGCGTGCAGCCTAAGGCCGTCAGCACAAAGAAGATATTACCGCTGACAAAATCAAAGGTGTCAAAAATGCTGCGCCCGGCAATGGTAACCTCTTTAAGCGGCCCCGAGCTTAACACACACGGCAGATTACCGAGGATAAAAACGCCCAGCAACGTAAGGTTAATAGCACCGGCGGCACGGATTTTAAAGCGCTCATAGAGCACCGAAATAATCACCTGATAGATGGTCAGAGAAGTGGTCAGCGCCGCCACAATCAAGAGCACAAAGAACACTAAGGCAAAGAAATTACCGCCACCTAACTCCGAGAAAGCAATCGGCAGGGTCTTAAACACCAGCGACGGACCTGAATCAGGTGAGAGACCTGCACTAAAGAGCGACGGGAAGATCATAAAGCCGGCTAAAACGGCAATTAAAGTATTGATGACGCCGGTAATGACGGCAGTCTTTACCATATCCTCCTTAGCTGACAGATGGGAAGATAAGGTGATCATCACGCCAAAGCCCAGTGACAACGCAAAGAATACCTGCCCCAACACATCCAAAAACAGTTTCGGAGTGAGCTTAGAGAAATCCGGCATCAGATAGAAGGCTACACCTTGACCTGCCCCGGGCAAAGTGAGGTTGCGGATCACCATGATGATGAGGCAGATAAAGAGCAGCGGCATTAAATACTTCACCGCGCGCTCAATGCCCTGAATGATACCCTTGCGCAGAATCAGATAATTAATGATGACGAAAATAAAGGTATAAAAGGTGATTGACCACGGTGCATCTTCAATATGCTCGGCATAGAAGGCCTCCGTAATATCCTTACCGATGGGAACGGAAAGATCGAGCCCAGGCAGCCCCAGCATGGCAGTAAAGACATTAACAATATAGGCTATTACCCAGCCACCGAGCACCATGTAGTAAGCTAGAATACCGAATGCACCGATAAGTCCGCTATAACCGATGATTTTCCAGAAGCGCGGAGTCGGCTTGCCGCAGGCTGAACCTTCAAAAGCGGTTACGCTGTCACTGTGCGCACGCCGACCAATCACATTTTCCACTAAGATAATGGGTACGCCGGCTAAGGCCATAACCAACACAAAAACCAGCACGTAAGCGCCGCCGCCATTTTCACCCACCAGATAAGGAAAGCGCCAGGTGGCGCCGAAGCCTATGGTAGCACCGGCTACCGTCAGCACATAAGTAAGCCGTGAAGACCAGGTTTGTCTTGCCATAACTTTATGTAAAGGCATTGCGCAGCCAGTCACCAGCTACTCACGGTCAGATAAGCCGCAGCTGTTGCAGCGGGTACCATCCAATCGAGCTTGGCTGCTGCCTTTATCCCTGTAAGAAAAGCGTTGAATTCCATCCTCAGCCGCGCGGCACGACTAAGTCCGCAAGCGGCGAGCTCTTAAATAATTAAACCGCCTTGGCTTAGAGCTAAGGCGGCTTGAGTGCGCTTAGCGCTTAACCCACAAAGCGGCGGGCGTTGCGGAATAGGCGCAGCCATGCGCCGTCCTCGCGCCACTCATCGGGATGCCATGAGTTGGCTACCGCACGCATGACGCGCTCAGGATGCGGCATCATGATGGTAAAGCGACCGTCGCGGTTGCACAGTGCGGTAATACCCTGCGGCGAGCCGTTGGGGTTTAACGGATACAGTTCCGTCACCTTGCCGTCATGATCGATATAGCGTGCGGCGGTAAGACCGGCAGCACAGAAATCGGCTAAGTGCTTATCGTCCTTAAACTCAGCACGGCCTTCGCCATGGGACACGGCGATCGGCATCATGGATCCTGCCATGCCGTCAAACAGCACCGACGGGCTCTTGACCACCTCAACCTCAACCAAGCGCGCCTCAAAGCGCTCGGAGCGATTGGTCACAAAGCGCGGCCACAGCTCGGCCCCCGGGATTAAGTCCTTTAAGGTGGACATCATCTGACAGCCGTTGCATACGCCTAAGGCGAAGGTGTCATTGCGCGCAAAGAAGTCGGCAAATTCATCGCGAGCGCGGGCATTGAAGAGAATCGACTTTGCCCAGCCTTCACCGGCACCTAAGACGTCACCGTAGGAGAAACCGCCGCAGGCGGCAAAGCCCTTAAAATCCTTTAAAGAAAGGCGCCCGCTTAAGATGTCGGACATGTGCACGTCAATGCAGTTAAAGCCAGCGCGATTGAAGGCTGCGGCCATTTCGCCCTGCGAGTTGACGCCCTGCTCGCGTAGCACCGCCAATTTCGGCGCGCTGGCACCGACAATGTACGGCGCAGCGACATCTTCATTGACATCGTAGGTCAACTTGACGAATAAGCCGTTATCCGGCTGCCCCTTGAGCATATGCTCTTCATCGGCGCACTGCGGATTGTCGCGCAGACGCTGCATTTCATGGGTAGTCTTCGCCCAGATGGTGCGCAGATGGCTGCGCGGCGCGTTAACCACCTCTTTACCCTCACGCGTAAAGATGATGTGATCGCTATCATTAGGCGCACCGACGACAAAGGAGCAGCTGGCAAGGCCGTGACCTGACAGAATATTGAGGACTTTTTCCTTATCCTCTACGCGCACCTGCAGCAACGCTCCCGGCTCTTCGGCAAACAGCACCGCCAAATCATCCTGCCCCAGTTCATCCATGCGCAGGGTGACACCGCAATGGCCGGCAAAGGCCATTTCGCAGGCCGTAACGAACAGACCGCCGTCGGAGATGTCATGGTAAGCGAGCACCATATCCTTTTGGTTTAAGAACTGCACTGCATCAAACAGACCCTTTAAGCGCTGCGGATTATCTAAATCAGCCGGTTCAGCCCCCAACTGCGAGTAAACCTGCGCTAAGGCCGAGCCGCCTAAACGGTTGCGGCGATCGCCTAAAGTGACGTAGATAAGGCAGGTTTCGCCCTTATCAGTACGCAGCTGCGGGGTTAAAGTGCGGCGAATATCTTCACAGCGTGCAAAGGCCGAAATGATGAGTGACAGCGGCGCCGTAACGCTACGGTTCTGACCATCTTGCTGCCAGGTAGTCTTCATCGACATAGAGTCCTTGCCCACCGGCACCGTGATGCCCAGCTGCGGGCACAGCTCCATGCCTAAGGTGCGTACGGCTTCGTATAGTCCGGCATCTTCGCCCGGATGTCCATTCGCGGCCATCCAGTTGGCCGAGAGCTTCACGCGGTTTAAGTCCCCGATATAGGCAGCAGCGATATTGGTCACCGCCTCAGCTACAGCAAGGCGTACCGAAGCGGCATGGTTTAACAGCGCCACCGGAGTACGCTCGCCCATAGCTGCAGCTTCGCCGTAATAGCTGTCATACGAAGCTGCCGTCACTGCAACATCCGATACCGGAACCTGCCACGGACCTACCATCTGATCGCGGGCTACTAATCCGGTCACGGTGCGATCGCCTATCGTGATGAGGAAAGTCTTTTCCGCCACCGTAGGCAGACGCAGTACACGCTCGCAGGCATCCTGCACACTGATGCCAGAGGTATTAAAGCACGGGCTGTGCTGCTCTAGGCGTTGTACCTGCTTGTGCATACGCGGCGGCTTACCTAAAAGGACGTCAAGCGGCAGGTCAATTGGATTATTGTCAAAGCGGCTGTCATGCAGCACCACGCGGCGCTCAGCCGTAGCTTCACCGATCACCGCATACTGTGCCCGCTCACGCTTACAGAAGTTCTCAAAAACCGAGAATTTATCTGCGGCCACAGCCAGCACGTAACGCTCCTGCGACTCATTGCACCAAATCTGCAGCGGGGACATGCCCGGCTCATCATTGGGGATGGCGCGCAGCTCAAAGCGCCCGCCGACCCCGCCGTCAGCCACCAGCTCCGGCATGGCATTGGACAGACCGCCTGCGCCCACGTCATGAATGAACATGATGGGATTGTCAGGCCCCAGCTGCCAGCAGGCATCAATCACTTCCTGACAGCGCCGCTGCATTTCCGGATTGCCGCGCTGTACCGAGGCAAAGTCTAAATCTTCATTCGAGGCGCCAGAGTTCATGGAGGAAGCGGCGCCGCCGCCCAAGCCGATGTTCATGGCCGGACCGCCGAGCACAATCAGCTTAGCCCCCGGCTCAATATGATCTTTAATGATGTGCTCACGGCGAATATTGCCCCAGCCGCCGGCTAACATGATTGGCTTATGATAGCCGCGCACTTCCTTGCCGTTAAAGGAGGTTACTTCCTCCTCATAGGTTCTAAAGTAACCGCACAGATTGGGACGTCCGAACTCATTATTAAAGCTCGCCGCCCCCAGAGGGCCTTCAATCATGATATCCAGGGCCGAGGCCAGACGGCTGGGCTTGCCAAAATCATGTTCCCACGGTTCAATCGCTCCAGGAATGCGCAGATTGGACACGGTAAAGCCGCAGATGCCGGCCTTAGGCTTCGAGCCGACGCCGGTGGCACCTTCATCACGAATTTCACCGCCAGAGCCCGTGGCCGCCCCCGGGAAAGGCGAAATAGCTGTCGGGTGATTGTGCGTCTCGACCTTCATTAAAATCGGCAGATCTTCATGGTGATAGCTCCACTCCAAGGTCTTTCTGTCCGGGTAAAAACGCCCGGCTTTAGAACCTTCCATGACCGCGGCATTGTCTTTGTATGCCGACAGTACATAGTCAGGAGTCTTAGCAAAGGTATTGCGCACCATGCCAAACAGTGAGTTCTCTTCCGCCTTGCCGTCAATTTCCCAGCTGGCATTGAATACCTTGTGACGGCAGTGCTCGGAATTCATCTGCGCGAACATGTAAAGCTCAATGTCTGTCGGATCACGCCCTAAATCCGCAAAGGACTTTAACAGATAATCCATTTCCTCGGAGGAGAGCGCGAGGCCAAGATCCACATTAGCCTGCTCTAAGGCCGCACGTCCGCCGGAGGTCAGCGCCACCGTCTTAAAAGGCTTAGGTTCCTGTGCCTCAAACAGCGCTGCAGCCTCATCAAATGAGGACAGCACCGTCTGCATCATGCGATCGTGAATTAACGCCTGTATAGCTGCCCGCTGCTGAGAGGTAAAGGCACTCCCGTTTGCGCTTTGAATATAATAGGCAATACCGCGCTCAATGCGGTGCACTTGGCTTAAGCCGCAGTTTTTAGCGATGTCAGTTGCTTTGGAGGCCCAAGGAGAGATCGTGCCGACACGCGGGATCACTAAAAACAGCGCGCCCTCTTCTTTAACCTCAACGCCCGTGGGACCGTAAGTTAAGATTTTGCTTAAGACCTGCTGTTCTGCCTCATCTAACGGGGCTTTTAGGTCAATTAAATGAACATAGCAGGCGGCAATGGAGCTGACCGAAACCCCGGCCTGCCCCAAAGCTGCCCTTAACTTTTCAATCTTATAATCGGATAAAGCTGAAGAGCCGCGCAAAATTTCCATAAGTTACTCTGCCTTGCAAGCTAATGCGGTGGAAAGAAACAATGTGATAAACACTATATTTTAAGCCAAAATGATGCATAAACCTAGAAAAAAGCCGCCCGACTGCGCACTGACAAGCGCACAAGACGCCGCCGAACGCCATAAAGTCAGGTAACAGCTAAATGAAATCCATCCGCCTAGGTCAATCTCTACGCGCCGCAACAACAGCACCGTAGGTAAAAAATAGTACAATAACGGCGGATTGCGGCAAAATAGAGTGCCCCATCGTGCGCTCACCGCCCGACCTTTTTAGACAATAGTTTTACAAACCACAGGATCGACATCATGCAGCGTTTACGCCATCGTTTTCGCCATAACATTTCCTTAGGGCGCATCAAGAGAAGACGCAAGCTCATTAAAATCATCCGCAAGCGCCAGCTGCATCGGCGCGGGGTATTTTTCCGCCAAGAGCTAGAGCAGTAGCTCCTTTCCGCCATTTGGCATGCTCCTTGCTTTAGAGTAAGCATTACTAAAAGTGCGGCAGATTTTGCCGCTTTTAAGGAGAGATGCCATGTACGGACGTAATCTGCGCGCCTACCGCAATACCTCAGTTTCAGCTGAGATTGCCGTAGCCGATCCTTATGTTCTAACTAAAATGCTCTATCAGGGGGTGTTTGAACGTCTGGCTCAGGCCAAAGGCGCCATTGAGCGCGGCGATCTGGAAACTAAGGCTAAAAAACTGTCATCAGCCACCGCCATCATTGAGAATTTAAAAAATACCCTAGATTTCAAGCGCAATGCAGCGATTGCGCAAAATTTCTCCGACATTTACGATTATATGTTAGAGCGCATCGCCGATGCCGCGGTCATGATCAATCCAAAACCGATTGATGAAGCCTTGCAGATCTTTCTGCCCATTAAGCAGGCTTGGGACAATATTCCGCTGGCCGCGCAGCAAGAAGCGGCCGCTATCCGCAGTCAAGATGCCGACAGCGTCGAGTTCCAAAATACCGCATCCTTAGCCCGCGGCACCATTTAAGCCTTATCCGCGCCGGTCAAGCTCCGGCATTTTTCGCTAAAATTAGCGTATGCTGCGGCAGTATGTCGGCTGCCGCCTTCACAAAAAAAATCAAGGATGCCGTATGGATGAGAATGTATCTGCTGCCGCGCCTGCTGAAAATTTGACGCCCGAGCAATTAATTGACCGCTTAACCGCGGTGGAAAATGCCATTACTGATGCTCTGGAGGCTGAGGATTATGCCGCTGCTGACGAACTCAATCAAGAGCGTGATGGCTTAATTAAACTGATGGTGGCGACCTACCATGCCTCCGATGATGTGGGGCAGAAACAGGAACTGCAGAATTTTGCCCGCGCCCTTAAGGAGCACGGCGAACAAACTGTCGCCGCTATGCAGGCGCAGCGCGATGCTACGCGCGCAGAGCTTTTGGCCCTGCGCCATGGACAGACCGGCAAAAGCGCTTATCAGCAGGTACGCCGCACCCGCGGCTAAGGAGCAACCATGGCGCAAACCGCGCACAGCGCTGACTTGAATACCTTAAGTCAAGAATTAGGGATGCAGCTCACCCCGTCTGACCTTAAAAGCATCAATGAACTAGTGGCACTGCAGGCCCAGATGGCCGATGAGCTAATTGCTCGTTTTGCGCGCAATATCGCTGCCTTTGAAGATTTCATGCCAGAAATTGCTGCCGCCTTCCGCAACTACCGGCCGACTAAGAGTCTGGAGTTTTTCTGTGCCCCCGGCGGCGCGCCAAATTTAATGTGGGTCGAGGATAAACGCATTTTCTACAATGCGCTAGACCCCAATGCGTTATGCCGCCGCCAAATTGAACTGTTGCTGCAGAATCAAAGCTTCTATCAGGTACGCTACAGCAATGAATACGACCCCTTTGGGCAGATTCATCACCGCTACATGAATGAAGCGGTTAATGTGTTAAAGGACTATCAATTAAAGGCCGATACCCCGCTGCTCTCAGGCTCGGTGCCCTGTTGCATGATCTTCGGCCTTGGACTTGGCTACGTGCTTGAGCATTTATACTCGCGCATTGAAGTGGCCAATCTGATAGTAATAGAGCCCGATAACGATCTGTTCTTTGCCGCGCTACATACTTTTGAGTGGGGGCCGCTGCTGCAATTTCTCAAGGAGAATCATTACGCGCTCTATCTGCTCATTGGCGCCGATAAAGAGCATATTGCCGAAGATCTTGAGAAGTTCTATTTAAAACATGGGCGCTTTATCGCCGGCTTTTTCTGGAATTTCGTGCACTATCGCAGTAAGGAAATCGATGAACTGACCCAGGCGGTGCTTAAAGACTATAGCCGCCCGTACGCCGCTATGGGCTTTTTTGACGATCATCTGTTCGGTATTTCCCATGGCGTACATGTGCTGGAGCATAAGGCGCGCCTGGCGCTGCGTGAGGGTAAACTGCCCGGCCGCAGTGCGGATGAAGTGCCCATTTTCGTCGTCGCCAACGGGCCGTCGCTGACCCATGACCTGCCGTTTTTGCGCCGCTTTCAGGATAAAGCGCTGATCCTCTCCTGCGGTACAGCCATTGAGACCCTGTACAACGCCGGCATTCAGGCTGATTTTTACGCAGCCACTGAGCGTATTCCGCAGCTGCGCAATACCCTGCGTTATCTGCCGGATCCTAAGTATTTAGATAAGGTCATGCTTCTTGCCAGCGATGTAATTCACCCCTCCACCGTGGAGCTGTTTAAACACTGCTGCATTTTCTCTAAAGCCGATGAACCTTTCTTCTGGCTGATGATGTTATTTAATCGGGATGAGGCTTATCGCTGGCGTCCGGTATATTTAATGAATCCTCTCGTGGGCAACTTAGGTCTGTCCGCGGCTTTAAATTTAGGCTTCAAGCAAGTCTATCTTTTCGGCGTTGATAATGGACGTAAATTAGGCACCGCCGCTTATCATCCCGAGCTGTCGGGCATTTACCGCGAAACCTTCAAACGCATATTGCAGACGGTAAACACCAAAATCCAAATGCTACAGGAGCTTGACCCCACTATCCCAGATATGCCGTGGCCGCAGGAGTCCAATATCGATGCTGACGGACGCGCACTATCCGATGAAGAGAAAGTACAACGCACCGAAAGCTATATCGAAAAATTTCATGCCTATATTAAGGCGGTTAATAAGCAGATTCACACGTTGCAGGAAAGCGGCCATCCTGAACTGACACTGTTCTACGAAGCCAAACCCATATCGCCTGCTGAAGTAGTGCCCGGCAATTTCGGCGGTGAAATTCACTGCAACGGCATGTATCGTCTGGCGCGGCGCAATATGGAACTTATCTGTGAGTTTTATAAAGAATCCTGTGTGTTTAATTGTTCAGACGGTGCGAAGCTTGAGCATACGCAAAGTGTGCACAGTGAGGACGTCGCAGCGCAATTTGCCAATCTTCCCGCTGTTGATAAAGCATCACTTCTCGGGGCAATTGAGCGCGACATGACCTTTAACATCGCCTTTACCCGTGAGGATTTTGCCAAGCTCAGTGATGCCGATGCCTTTGACGCCATTATTGAGCGTTTGCACCAGCATTTAGCTACGCGTGGCGCAACGCGTCTTGAATTTACGCAGCGTTTGGAAAGTCATGCCGAGCTCATCGCTGATATCACGCATCATCTCAACCGCTTTATCGGTTTTCTGCTTGACGGCTCGATGAATACCTTCTTTATCTTAATGCTGCGCGCACTCTATCAAAGCGCCGATGAAGAGCAGGGACTGCGTTTTGCCAACGCGATTGCCGACATCTATCAAAAATTCCTTGAGGATGCCGGCAAGCTGTATCGCTTCCTGCCCGATTACTGCATTGGGCAGCATCAAAAATTCACGGACTATAAGATAGGCTACGATCATGGCAACGATAAGGCGCCGAACAGCCCGCCTTTGCAGGAAGTGATCACTGAAGAAACACTCGCACAGGTCAAGCGTACGCCCTTTGTTAAGCGCTATTCTTAATTCGCAGCTACCATCAAAACTTGCCGCCTGAAGCTTAGGCGGCAGTAAGCAAGCTCAGGCCGCGTGCGCGTAGGTGATGAGTTTGGCGTGCTTATCGCAAAGATAGCGCGTCAGTAGATCCTGATCGACCAAATCACTGAGCAAATTTAAGTGAATAGCGCGCTGCGCTCGGGCCGACACATCCGCAATCGTGTATACGGTATCGACCTTAAGCTCAGTAAGTCCATCTGAGGTCAAACGCACAATGGTGCCATCGGGACACAGATTGAGACTTAAAAGCAGCAATTTATCGCGCACACACAACACGCGGTAACTGCACTCCAAACGCAGACGTTTGTAGCCTAGCGTACTGTCACTGCCGCGCACATCCTTAATCAACTCAAAATGGCCGTCAATTAATTTTGCAGCCGCAGCATTAGACTCAGTAGTCGGCAGAGTCAGGCGACTGTCAATGTGAAAAGCGCCCAGCTGCAGATTACTTAAAGATAAAAACTTCGTCATAAGACACTCCCCTCTAAAGAAACCGCCGCTGCAGCCTGCAGCTAGGCTTGCGTTCTACACAAAGCACTTTACTGCAGTTCCTTTAATGTCCTGTATGCCGACACGGCCGTCTATAGGAGCCGCGTAGTTCACTCAGGATAGCCCACCTCACCGAACTGCTGAAATCTTTTTTAGCGATGCAGATCACGCTTACAGTCCATAAACGTTTACGGTAAGCTGTGACGGCACAGGACCGTGCGCTTTTGCTCAGTGATGAGTCGTGCAATGATGCCATCTAAAATATTTTTCGCAAAAAGCTTGACACAGCTCAAACTTTTATCTATCATGTCGCCATTCCAACCGCGGGGTGGAGCAGCTCGGTAGCTCGTCGGGCTCATAACCCGAAGGTCGTAGGTTCAAATCCTTCCCCCGCAACCATTTTTCCTTCAGACCCAAATCTTACGTTCTTGGTAAAATCAATTTAATTCAACTGTAAGATCGGGAACCATGCGGTACACGTATTTTTAATAATTTTCCCATCCACCTGTATTTTCGGCAAAATAAGAGGCTCTGCCGCACCATAGCGTCGCCACCTGTTTAGATGAGCTTTACAGTATCAGCCAGTACCCCATCAAGAGCAAACATTTGATTGTGGTAAGTCATCTGTCTAAAGCTCAGCGTGAAACCCTGGAGCTATTTGGGGTGAAGCCGCCGATGACGCATTATGAAAAAGATGCGGCACCGGCAAATATTGGAGGCAAAGCCCCTAAGCCTCATGGCGATGATTTGCACAAGGCTGCAAAGGAAATAGTCAGATAATTTTATAGGTCGATTTTACCAAGACTGCAAGATTTGGGCTCGATCTAGACGCGTGCTATAGTTCACTCATTGGACTTAGGGTAAGGGTATATGGGCAATATAAGACAACTACCGCAGGACAAGCTTCATCAGAGCGGGGATAAACACTGCAGCTACAGTCACAGCATCAAGCAACGGCGCACGCTGAGGCGCAGTGCGCTTGCCCTAGCGGTGACGGCGGTGCTTGGCCTGAGCACGGGGTCGCATGCGCAGAGTCAGCAGTTAGTCTACTATAAAGGCAGGCCGTTTATAGTGATCAATGTCCTTGACGCAGGGGAAATGGCGCCTATCAACACCGATATTTACGGTGAGGAGGAGTCAGCCCAGATGCTGCTCACTGCCCGGGCTGAGGAGGATTTGGATCCAGAGCTGTTGCAGGCTGCGGTGACGACCTTGCCTTATTTTGCGGAGCTGTTGGAGCGGGATCTCAGCTTTGCCGTGGGCTTTGACGGACTGCCGCTGGCGCAGTTTTATCTTTACAGCCGCGATACCGGCAACAACTATGGCGCTACAGCCGCCACTATTGCCGGCTTTAATCAGGATATGGTCACAGGAATGCGCAGTCCACATACCTCGCTTTACGACAGCCTAGTGTTGGGACAGATAAGCAACGATTACAACTGGTTTTACTTTACCAGCTACAATTATGAGCTAGAAGAGCACCTGTTTACGCTGCCGCAGACTGAGGCCATGTCGGCACAGAGCCTCTTTGCCCATGAGTTTTACCACCTGCTCGGGCTCAACTTTTATGATACCGGCACCATCATGGCCTACAACGACCACCTCTACGACTTTTTTGGCACCCACTTTGAGCCGGGCATGAAGCGCTATAACATCTACTATCTGACTGACGATGAGTTGTCATCCCTCATAGGCCGGGCCTTTATCGCCGGCGAGTACTCCTTTAGCGGAGTAACCTTTCGCGGGGAGCATGTCGATGAGGTGCTTGCAGGACAAAATTTTGCCTTCCCCGGTATTCCGATCAACGGCTTTGAAAACGGCGTGGCCGAGATGTCTCACCTCGAGTTAGAGCACTCAGTGTTTAGCCATCAGTCCTATATCTCCTACACCCACCCGATGGAGTTGGAGCTCGCCTTTTTACAGGATTTGGGCTATACCATCGACCGCAAAAATTTCTACGGGCGCACAGTGTTAGGCGACGGGCAGACCATCCACAACAATCATGGCTATTACGCCCGCAACGATACCGGCACCGCCTATATAGAGGGCGTACCCAACACCGCTACTTTGGGCATCGGACTGCATGTTTACGGCAAGCACAACACCATCTATCAGGAGGCTGACCTGTTAGCAGGCGGCGTGGCTGGGGTGGGCGTGCGCGTTGACGGCACCGACACCAGTCTTTACATCACGTCCGACACCACCATCGCCGCTGACGGGCAGTACGGTACCGGCATCCTCTTTGCCTACGGCAAGGAAAGCGAGCTTATTGTAGACGGACGCGTACAGGCCTTAGGCCAGGACGGCATAGCCCTGCGCTTTGACTTTGGCCACTCTATGAACGATGATGCTTATCAGTTTAGAGGCTCCTACATCTGGACTGGCCTCTACTCCCACTATGAGTGGGTTGACGAAAGTGGAGTTGTTCACCACGCCCGCCTTGAGGATAACGATGACGGCTACGGCTTTGAGCTCAACCTGGACGGCCCTTTGATGGACAGGGTGGAGATTAACGGTACGCTGCTCGCTACTGACAGCGCCATCTATATCGCCGACATGGCCCTGGTGCAAAACATTGACGTCAATGGCGGCGCTCTCATCGTCGGCGACCTCACCTCTAACTGGGATCCCCACAATCCCGACCTCGACTACGAGTATATCAACACCTACCAGCCCGATCTCTACACCCACCTCAGCATCAATCCCGGTACCGACACCGCAACCGTCAACTGGCGGGGCAACATCAATGGCGCTGACAGCATCAAAATGACCATCACCCCCGAGGCTACCTTGGACCTCCTAGGCAATATCGATGTTTACAGTTTCAGCAACTACGGTAATCTCATACTGCTACCGGACTCGGGCAACCAAGCTTCACAAACTTCGCCGACAGCCCGGGACACATCCAATGACGGCACGGGCGGTAGCGTTATAAAGGCGCAGGAGCAGATCAGCCTGCATACAGGCAGCCATCTGACATTGGCAGACAATGCTACCATCAGCGCCCCAGAGGTGGAGTTGGGCGGCAGCCTGACCATGCTGCCGGAGCAGCGCTTTTATGCTAACGGTGAACAGGTGAGCTGGCAGTTGCAGCTGGAGAGCCGTAATGTCAGCGGTGATTTTAATGAGATTCATGCCAGCCTCTCACCGACACTTGATGCGGTCACACAAGGCAGCTTGAGCGGCAGCAGCTACAACATCACCGCCACCTTTAACAGAAGTGCGCAGGCCTACAGTCAGTACGCCCGCAATCAAAGCAGCGCGGCAGTGGGCACAGCTTTAGATCACTTGGCCGCCGCAGGTGAGCGTGACTTAGCGCCGCTGTTAGGCGCTCTCGACTTCTCAGCCCCGGACGGCTCCGAGATCGGAGCCGCCCTCAACACCCTGAGCCCAACAAGCTTTGATGCCATTGCTGCTGCGCAGCTGATGCAGGAGCAGCTCTACTCCCACCTGCTTACAAAGCAGCTTGACGCCACCGCCGCTCACGCCCTCACCTCACATAAAAGCCAGGCCTTTGTCACCCTAAACGGCGCCTACACCAACGGCGATGGCGACAAGACCCAGGGCGTCAGCGGCTATGAGCGCGATGATACCAGCCTCATGGCCGGCATTATCAAGCCGCTGGGAAACGGCTTGGCTGTGGGCGCACAGCTGTTAGCGGCGCACTATAAGACTGATACCACAGACGTAAGTCATGCCACTGCCGAGGGCAACAGCCTCTATCTGGGCGCCTCATTAAGCTATCGGCCAGCAGATACGGGCTTTTATACCCACAACGCCGTGCGTCTAGGGTTTAGCGATGTGGATATGGAGCGCCATGTTCGCGCAGCCGCCTACGAGCAAAAACACGAGAGCTCCTGGGGCGAGTATCATGGCGTTTTACAGACCACCATAGGCTATGGCTTTGCCATGAGAGACAGCGAGCGTGACAGCCTCACGATAAGGCCGCAAATAGGCGCGCAGTATATCGGCCTCTACCGCCCAGGTCTCAGTGAGAGCGGCAATGGCAGCGCCCTGACGCTCGACGCGCAGTATTATGACAGCCTGCCTTTGAGCTTGGGCCTGCAACTTGACTATCAGCATGCGGCTTTTACCGATGGTACCAGCGCTGGCAATACCATGTCAGCTCCAACCCAGCTACAGCTGAGCCTGACCCCAGAACTCTACTATGACTGCATAAATAGAGACAGTGGTGAGGCCGCCTTTAGGGGCGTGGGCAGCTCCAGCTTTGCAGGAGCATCCACCGACAGCGACAGGTCTGGTCTGCGCCTGAGCGGCAGCTTCAATGTGCACACCCCGTCAGGCTTTAGCGTGCAGCTGACATTAGGCGGCGAGGCCGGCTTTGACCACACAAAGAGTCTCTTTTGGCAGCTGCAGGCAGGCTATGCCTTTTAACCTGCACTTAATAGTCAGATATAACTTATTATTTTTTATCACTTAACGGTCAGCATGGATTATGCAAGCCTGCTGACTAATCATCAATGATGCTAGTTGCATGTACGCTCGCGCTATAGGAAGAACGATAATTCCTGCAGATAATTGGACAATTTACAAGTTGTGTGCAGCACCGCAAAAGTTACCTCCATACAATACGCATAAACTTTTTCTTAGGAGGTAATTTTATGAAATTACGCAATTTATTTTCGTTAATTCTCGCTTGCTCCCTGTCATGCTCTCTGGCTCAAGCTGCCGAAGTTGTGTCAGCGCAGCAGATCTCCAAGGATGAACTGCAAGCTCAGGGCTACGTACTATTGGAAACTAAAAACTTCACCGCACTCGAGCCTAATCTCTACCCCGGCGACACCTCGGAAGCGATCGAAGATTTAGGCACAAAGCTGGAAGCCGATCTTGCGGTAGTGGCTAGGAAACATAGCGGCAGTGTCGCGCCGCTGCGTGATGTGCGCAATGCCACCGCCGATGATCTTAAACATGGCGGTAAATACTTTACCGGCTACGAAGTGTACGATATTACCGTAAGCTATTACAAGAAAGGTTAAGTGCTAAAACCTAAATGGTGTAAAGACATCCTCTGACATTGAATGTGCGCCGCTTTAGGCGCACTTTTTGCAATAATATGACCAATAAAACTAAAGACCAAATCAAAGAGCTGCGCCTCAAGGTGCTGACGAGTGCATGTGCTGTTATTGAGCAACAAGGCATTGATAAGACCTGCATCAGCAGCATTGCCCGCCATGCCGGAGTGTCGCGAAGTTCAATTTACGCGCAATTTGATGGTCGTATTGGCCTCATGTGTGCCTTATGCCATTTTCTCGCGCAAAAAACGTCAATCTATCGTCTGCTAGAACAGGCATCAGCCCCTACCGAGCCTGATCCTTTAGGTAAACTTGAGCAGGTACTGCGGATGTTTGCTTGTCCGGATAATCACGATATAGCAGGACAAGGCGCCTGGCGTATTTTGCTATATCTGCAAAGCTGCGCACAGGTAAGTAACAGTGTAGCGCTTAATCAAGCCTGTGCCGAGCTGATAGCCAGCCGACAACATCAACTGCTCCGCGTACTCTACAACGCGGTAAACAAGGGGCAACTGCCGCCTAGTTTTGATCCAGCCTGGGGTGCGAGCATCATTGCCAGCTGTCTTACAGCAAATCTGAACAATACTTTGGTGGGAGCTCCGGCTGAGCCGGTACTGCAGCATCCGCATGCTGCAGCGCGACTGATTGCACTGCTAAAAGCCATGCCTTAACATTCTAGAATGCACAAAACCCGCCGACAGCACAAAGACTGAAACAGGCGGGTTTTGCAATACAGCTAAACCGCAGCTGTAGTATGCAACTGCGGCTCCATCTGCAACTTAGACCTTCTCGCGAATACGCGCGGCCTTGCCGGTACGCTGACGCAGGTAGTACAGCTTAGCGCGGCGCACGTCACCACGGCGGGTAACCTTAACCGAGGCAATCAGCGGAGAATGAGTCTGGAACACACGCTCCACGCCCTCGCCGGAGGACATCTTACGTACGGTAAAGGAAGAATTGAGGCCGCGATTGCGCTTAGCGATCACATTACCCTCAAAAGCCTGCAGACGGCTCTTGTCACCTTCTACCACGCGCACTTCCACGCGCACGGTATCGCCCGGGTTAAACTCCGGAATATCACTGCGAAGCTGCTCTTTCTCCAGAGCGTCGATAATCGGATGGCTGGCCATAATAATTTACCTACCCTGTATAAAAAAGTTTAAACCTTTAAGCCTCAGCCTTACACTGCAGGTACTCATCAAGTAGAGCCTGTTCCTGCGTGCTAAGCTTGCGGGAGCGGAGCAGATCCGGCCGTTTGTCATAGGTTCGGCCCAAGGACTGCATCAGTCTCCAGCGCTTAATCTTTGCATGGTCGCCGCTTAATAAAATCTCCGGCACCTTCATGCCATTAATCTCCTCAGGTCGCGTGTACTGAGGATAATGCAGCAACCCATCTGCAAAACTATCTTCCATTGCATTACGGATATCGCCGAGCACACCCGGTACCATCCGTGATACAGCATCGATAATACACATTGCGGGGAGTTCGCCGCCCGACAACACGTAGTCACCGATCGAAACCTCCAGATCGACTTCTTTCTGAAGGAGGCGTTCATCGATACCTTCGTAGCGTCCCGCTACTAAGATAACCGAACCCCAGCCATGGATTCTCGTGACCAGTGAGTGGTTAAGCGGCAGGCCTTGCGGCGACATGCACACAACTTTCGTACCCGGAGGGGCATCTCTGCGCGCCGCGCAGATGGCATCGTACAAGGGCTGAACCTTCATCAGCATGCCGGGACCACCGCCATATGGACGGTCATCCACAGTCTTGTACTTATCGAGCGTAAAGTCGCGCGGATTAAAGCAGTGCACTTCAATTAAACCGTGCTCAACTGCCCGCCGCGTAACCCCCTGCTCGGTTACCGCCTTAAACATTTCCGGGAAGAGCGATATGACACCGAAATACATCAGTAATCTTCGCCCCACTCTACCCTGACTATCCGCGCATCGAGATCAACTGCGCTGACTATCGGGCCTTTTACAAAAGGAATCAGCCGTTCTTTCGGGCCATCCTTTTTCAGGTCAGAGGGAGACACTACCATAATGGGAGCAGCTCCGTGATCCACAACTCTTGACACTACGCCAAGACAAACCTCATTAAGACCGATTACCGTACAGCCTTCTAAATCGGCTAGGTAAAACTCATCCTCTGAGGTCGGGGGCAAGCTTGAACGCTTGATCCCAATATCCATACCCGTATACAGTACTGCCTGCTCACGGGTATCAACCCCATCTAATTTGGCAATAAAGCCTTGCTGATGAGGCTGCCAAGCCGTCACTGAAACCTCACGCCAATCTTCTCCACGCCGGCGAATAAACCATGGCGAGTAGTCAAAAAGGTTTTCAGGACGCTCGGTAAAGGACTGTACTTTAATATAGCCCTTCAAGCCATAGACAGCACCCAGTCTGCCCATGGAGCGTGGTACATCACCTGCCATGCAGATGATTAGGCAGAAGCTGCCTCAGCGCCTTCAGCGGCAGCTGCAGCAGCGGCGGCCTTGGCCTCAGCCTTAGCGGCAGCCTTAGCAGCGCGCTTTTCCTCACGCAGCTTAGCGGCGGCCTCAGGCCCCATCTCATTTTCTTTAATTAAGCACTGTACGCGATCAGAAGGCTGCGCACCTACCGACAGCCAGTACTGTACACGCTCAGCATTAAGACGCAGACGCTCTTCGTTACCGCGGGCAATCGGGTTGAAGAAACCTAACTGCTCAATAAAACGGCCGGTAGCAGCAAAACGGGAATCCGCTACCACTACGTGATAGAAAGGACGCTTCTTAGCGCCTAAGCGACGTAAACGAATGACTACCATTTCGTATTTACCTATAAAATTTAATGAACAGATCCCCCAAGGAACTGTCCGTGATGAAATACAGTTGGACGATTATACAAGAAAATTTGCAAAAGAAAAGCTTTGCATGCAAATCCGTCGCCGCAACTCACAAGTTCACGTAGTGACAGATATTACAAATACCACTAACTCGATGGATAGACTTTAAGTTTAGTATGAAAAATTATTATTTTTTACAAAGCCAACCGTAATTTAAGGCTGATAAAACCTACTGAGATGCTGCCACGCAGCTTATATTATGCAGCACTAAGCATGGTGAGCTCATTAGGCAAGGGTGAAGATTACAACAAAATACCTCACATCATCATGATTAATCTTTTGGATTACATAGAACAGCATGACGGTGGTGATGATGAGTGGCTTAGCAGCTTTACTGTATCTAATAAGCATACGAACAAGAGGATGCCGAATGCCTTTGACATATATAACCTAGAATTGCCGCGCTTTCGTAATGCCTATGCATCAGGCCAAATTAAACGTAAAAAATTATACAAATGGTTCATTCTGCTGAGTAAAGCTGATGATACACTGATTGAGAAATGGGCTAAAGACGACTCTGAGCTTGAGGACTATGAAACCATGTTAGATGCATTTGCTAACTCTGCCGAGCTTTTGCAATATCTAATTAAAGAAAAAGAAATCAAAGATGCCAAGGCCTCTTTCAATAATGCCAAAGAATTAGGCATTGAAATTGGTACTGCTAAAGGCATTGAAATAGGAAAATCCGAAGGTAAGGCCGAAATAATTATTAACATGCTGAAAGATGGCATGGCTATTGCCAAAATCGCCGCCTTAGCCCATGTCAGTGAGGATGAGGTGCAAAAGCTGCAGACAAGCTTAAAGCCCGAGGCTTAATGCGGTGAGGCACACTGTTTTTCACCGATGACCCAACCTGCAGCTAGGGCAATATGTCTGCGGGAAAAGGCAGCACTTGCGCTATACGGCGATGCCGGGGACGTGCCCCGGCATTAAGCCTTAGCTTAACTTCCGTTAACGGCGGCGCATCCCGCCTAAAGCCCCTAAGCCGCCCATACCGCCCAGACTGCCCATCATGCCGCGCATCGCACCGGCCATCTTGCGCACGCCGCCCTTGCTCATCTTCTTCATCATGTGCTGCATAGTTTCAAACTGCTTGAGCAGCTGATTGACCTCGTAGACCTGCACTCCCGCGCCGGCAGCAATGCGCTTTTTACGCGAGCCTTTGATGATGGCAGGATGCGCACGCTCCTTGGGCGTCATCGAATTGATGATAGCCTCCAAATGCGCCATCTGCTTATCATTGACCTTGTCTTTAAGCTGCTCGGCCATCGCCCCTGCACCCGGAAGCATAGACATCAGCTTAGCCGCACCGCCCATCTTGCGCATTTCCTGCAGCTGCTGCTTGAAGTCCTCCAGATCAAAGCCGCCCTTTTTAATCTTATCGGCCAGATCAGCAGCTTTTTCTGCATCCGCCCCCTGCTGCAGAGTCTCAATTAAGGACAAGAGGTCGCCCATATCCAAGATGCGCGAGGCAATGCGCTCAGGGTAGAAGGGCTCTAGGGGCTTTATTTTTTCGCCAAGACCAATAAACTTAATCGGCTTACCGGTAACCTCGCGCACGGAAAGCGCAGCACCGCCGCGCGCATCGCCGTCGGCCTTAGTTAGGATGACGCCTGTAAGCGGCAGCGCCTCACCAAAAGCTTTGGCGGTATTGGCCGCATCTTGACCGGTCATCGCATCCACGACGAAATAGGTTTCGATAGGATTTAAGATGCGGTGCAGTTCCTGCACCTCGCGCATCATATCCTCATCTACCGCCAAACGACCTGCCGTATCGACAATCAGCACATCAAAAGCATAGCGTTTGGCATGATCCAGCGCCGCGGCGGCAATATCCCGCGGCGTCTGACTGACATCGGACGGAAACACTTCCGTTTCCGTCTCCTTGCCAAGCAAGGCCAGCTGCTCAATAGCGGCTGGACGGTAGGTATCAGCAGATACCATTAGCACTTTTTTCTTTAAGCGCTCTTTTAAAAACAGCGCTAATTTGCCGGCGGAAGTGGTTTTACCAGCACCCTGCAGACCGGCCAACAGAATGACCGCCGGCGGTTGACAGGCCAAGTTGATTGCCGCATTATCCCCGCCCATGGCGGCAACTAATTCATCGTAGACAATCTTGATGAATTCCTGCCCCGGGGTGAGACTTAAGCTTACCTGCTGACCTAAAGCGCGCTCTTTTACTCTGGCGGTAAAAGTTTTAACCACCGGCAACGCCACATCGGCCTCAAGCAAGGCGGTACGCACCTCGCGCAGCGTATCTTTAATATTCTCTTCAGTAATGCGTCCCTGGCCGCTGATGTTCTTCAGGGTGCGGTTAAGACGCGCGGTAAGGTTTTCAAACATGGCATATCCACAGTCAATTTGGCATTTAACTGTGGATTATAACTTAAGGTGTGGGCTTAATTGAAGGCAAGCGACATGCTACGCGCCCGTGCAATGATGTTGGGCGGCATACGTTCTTCCAGCTTACGCTGCAGATAATTGCTCTTTTCCTGCAGATAGTGATCGGTAAAATGCGTGGCATACAGCCAGCCGTAAGCCTGCTCATACTGCGCCGGGCCACCATAGCCGCGCACCAGCATATCGGCCCAGTTCAGGCGTGCTAAGGAAGAGCCCAACTGCGCGGCGGTCTTCATGTAGGCCATGGCCAGCTCCCGGTTCTGCCGCACGATAAAGCCGGTTTCATAAAAACGCGACATGCGCATTAAAGCCGGAGCGTAGGCATGATCCATTGCGCTTTTTAGATAATCAAGCCCGACATTCACGTCCTGTTTTACACACACACCGTGAATCAGCATATCCGCCCACGCATACTCAAAAGGCGGAATATGCAACTTGCGCGCTCGCGCTTCAATATCGGGAGTAAATTGACATTGATCGCGCTCGCCAATTACTTTCAAATGCTGATTTTCCTCAATCAGCGCATTGAGCTGCATCGCGTTATAGGTCGATATCGTCGCGGTTTCATTATGATAATCAGCAAAATTGCGCTCCAGCGCCTGCGTAGCGGCCCTAGCACGCGCATCCGTGACCATGTCATAGCGCGACGGCGCAGCCGCCTGCGTACTAACGCAGCTGCAGATTAAAAGCAGCGTGGCAGCTAAAATGCGTGCGCGCAGCATAAGCACCTCATCGACCAAAAGAAAACCTACCAACTAAAGCTTATGCCGTAAAGGCAAAGGCAACGGCATCGGGTACAGTGCTACCTAATTTTAGGTACCTGCAGCTTATTTATCGGCAGGACTTAGGAAAAACTTAAGGGCTAAGCTATAGTCTAAAAATGCATCAGCCGGAAGCACTGCAAAGCACTCCCGGCTGAATTTATGGTGCCATGCCGTCACACGGCAGGCAACGAGCACAAGCTAAATTACTTGTTCTCCTGCAGCCACTTCTGAGCGAAATCAACACCCTTCTTGATGTTGCCTTCAAGCACCGGCTTTAACTCATCTAAGCACTTCTGCTCGTAGTCAGACAGGCAGCCGATCTCGCAGGTCTTCTCCCAGCCGCCCTTGCCGAAGACTAAACGCTGCGCAAAGAACTGAGTGTAGCCTGAGCCGCCCTCGGTATAGCCGTACTCGGAAACACCCGGCTCACCTAACAGGCCGCGCACCACCTTTAAAGCAAAGCGCGCACCGGCGCAAGCCATGGACAGGGTAGCAGAGCCGGCACCAGCCTTTGCCTCAACCACCTCAGTACCAGCGTTCTGAATGCGCTTGGTCAGCTCATCAACGCGCTCAGCGGAGATCTTCTCAGCACCGACCACCTGCGAGAGCAGCGGCAGAATGGTGTTGCCGCTGTGGCCGCCGATAACCGGAACATACATCGCAGCCTTAGACAGGCCTAACTCTTCACCTAAGAAGGTCTCAGAACGCAGCACATCAAGGACGGTCACGCCAAACAGACGGTGAGCATCGTAGACGCCTTCGGCCTTTAACACTTCAGCGGCAAGCGGAACGGTGGAGTTCACCGGGTTGGTGATGATGCAGATGCAGGCCTTCGGGCATACCTTAGCGCAGTTCTTGACTAAGTTAGCCACGATGCCGGCATTGATGTTGAACAGGTCATCGCGGGTCATGCCCGGCTTTCTGGCGACGCCGGCCGGGATCACTACTACATCAGCACCGTCCAGAGCCTTGGGCAGATCATCGCCGGTGTAGCCGTCAACACACACATCAGTCGGCACATGGCTTAAGTCCTTAGCCACGCCCGGAGTGAACGGGGCAACGTCGAACAGGCTTAACTTAGAGCCAGCCGGCAGATTGTTCTTGAGCAGCAGAGATAAAGGCTGACCAATGCCACCTGCGGCGCCTAACACGGTTACTTTCATGTTTTTACTCCTCAAACCGAAGTTCCATACGTTAAAGTTTTTCATATAAGCGCAAAGGCTTAATTGAACTCATGCTAGCACAAATTAAGCCCGCGCGGCTTTACTTTTTCACCGACAAAAGCGTGAGCTGAGCTCAAAACTAAGGAAAAAGCCGCTCCCGCTTGCTGCATTGGCAAAGGCAGCGGCTTAAAAAGAGAGGTTTAGCTTCCCTAGAAGGTAAGCGGCTGATAGAGGTCTGCACCTTTGTCAGCTACCGGCTTCAATGCCGCAAAATACTCCTCTACACTTGGCAGGCGCCCAAAAGTCGCGCTGACCGCCGTCAGCTCAGCACTGCCTAAATACACCTGCGCGCCAGTACCTAGGCGATTTTTAAAGTTGCGCGTTGAAGTGGAGAGCACCACCGCATTATCGCGCACCCGCGCCTGATTGCCCATGCACAGTGAACATCCGGCCACTTCAACGCGGGCCCCAACTTTAGCAAAGGCTGAGAAGCACCCCTCTTCTTTGAGCTTATCTTGGTCCATACGCGTCGGCGGGGCCAGCCACAGGCGAACCGGAGCCTGGCCTTGGCTATGGCTAAAGATTTCGGCAGCGGCGCGGTAATGACCGATATTAGTCATGCACGAGCCGATAAAGCATTCATCAAGCTTGGTGTCTGCAAGCTCAGAGAGCTTATGCACATCATCGGGATCACACGGCACGCACAGCAACGGCTCGGTGATGGTGTCCATATCAATGGTCAGCACCGCATCGTAGCTGCAGTCAGGGTCGGCCGTAAGCGGCACAAAGTTCTCGGCGGTCTCATCCATCACCGCAGCGCGGCGCAGCAGCGCTTCTTGCGAGTTATATCCCGCTGCGGCAAGCTTGCGCAGGAAGGATGCATTAGAGCGCAGATATTCTTTGACGCGCTCGGGCTTTAACGCAATCGCACAGGCAGCAGCCGAGCGCTCAGCAGAGGCATTGCACAGCTCAAAGGCCTGATCGCACGGCAGATCTTCAAGGCCCTCAATCTCTAAGATGCGCCCATTGAAGATATTGCGCTTGCCCTGCTTTTCTACCGTCAGCAGCCCCTGCTCTTTGGCACAGTAGGCAATGGCATGCACTAAGTCGCGCAGCGTAATGCCGGGACGGCGCGTACCGACAAAACGCACCAAAACTGAGCCCGGAACGTCAAGCGGCATTGATCCAGTAGCAGCAGCAAAGGCGACCAGACCTGAGCCTGCGGCAAAGGAAATGCCCAGCGGCATGCGGGTATGGCTGTCAGCACCGGTCCCGATGGTATCAGGCAGGCACATGCGATTTAAGAAACTGTGAATGACGCCGTCGCCCGGGCGCAACGCCACACCGCCGCGCGCGGTAATGAAATCCGGCAGACTGTGCTGCATCTTAATATCCACCGCACGCGGATAAGCTGCGGTATGACAGAAAGACTGCATCACCAGCGGGGCTTGGAATTTAAGACAGGCCAGATCAGTAAGCTCATCGCGCGTCATCGGACCGGTGGCATCCTGCGAGCCTACGGTAGTGACCTGCACCTCGCAGTACTCGCCGGGACGCACCCCTTCCTTGCCGCAGGCGCGACCGATGATCTTCTGCGCACGGGTAAAGCCTCCCGCTGCTTGCACAGCAGGTTTAGTAGCAAACAGCTCAGAGGGCGGTAAACCCAAGAAGGCGCGTGCTTTAGCGGTCAGGCTGCGACCGACAATCAATTCAATGCGCCCGCCGGCACGCACTTCATCAAGGAGCGTCTGGCGCAGCGTAAAGGTGGTCAAGACTTTGCCGGTGGCATGATCGAGCACCTTACCCTCATAAGGCAGCAAATCAATTACCATGCCGGTAGTAAAGGCCTCGACCGGGCACTCTATCGGCAACGCACCGCTATCCTCTAAAGTATTGTAGAAAATCGGCGCAATCTTACCGCCGAGCACGAAACCGCCGCCGCGTTTGTTCGGGATGCCGGGCAGGTCATGACCGATATGCCACAGCAGGGAATTGGCCGCACTTTTGCGCGACGAACCGGTTCCGACCACATCGCCGACGTAGCACAAGGGTAGGCCATCGGCCTTCAATTTATCAAGAAGCTCCATCGGCCCGCGCACGCCTTCGACATCAGCCTTAAGGTCGGGGCGAGAGTTTTTAAACATGGCTAGGGCATGCAGCGGGATATCCGCGCGCGACCACGCATCGGTAGCCGGCGACAGATCGTCGGTGGTCACTTCTCCTGCAACTTTAAACACGCGCAGTGTCACGCTCTTAGGCAGCGGATCGCGATAGGTAAACCACTGTCCGTCTGCGTAGGACTGCAGTACCTGCTTCGCAGCGTCATTGCCCTCTTGGCTAAGGGCACACAGCTCGTCAAAAGCATCATAAATCAATAAAGTGCGGCTTAAAGCTTCGGCGGCCGCTGCTGCATGCTGCGGGTGATGGCGCAATAGCTCAAGTAACACCGCCACGTTATAACCGCCCTTCATACTACCTAACAGATGGATTGCCTCGGTGGGGCTTAAGCACGGCACGGTAATTTCGCCTAAAGCCGTCTGACGCAGGAACTGCGCCTTTATCTCAGCGGCGGGGTCTACGCCAGCCGGAACCCGATCGCGCAGTAGCGTCAGTAGACTACGCGCCTTGACCGGATCGGCAGTTTCATGCAACTGCTGACCTAGCAGGCGGGTCTGCTCAGCATTCAGCGGCAGCGGCGCCGCTCCGACGCGAGCACGCTCCTGAACCATTGCATCATAACCGGGAAGTCCGGTGCTCTCTATTGTCATCGTAATTGCCTCACCTAGCCGAAAAAGTGCCTAAAAAGGCCTGCAAAATAATCATGTTATGCTGATTGTAACACTAAGCTGGGCGCGCTTTGCGTCACGGGAATGACACCTGCTCCACACTGCACCACAAACGGGCATCAAGGTCCATGGACTGGTGCGGCAGTTTGCGTATCATCTGTGAGAAGGCATTAGTAAAAGTATTAGCAAAAGTATTAGCAAAGCTACGATGCTTGCCGCGCAGGCTGCCATCTATGGAGCTTGGGGATTTACTCACAGCACAGGCTAAGCACCGTATTCTGCAATGCAAAGTGAAGCTTTTAACTTATTACCGTGCAATTTCCCTTGCATAAGCTTGAGGATGTAAACGGCTGGCACAGCACTTTTTGATCAGGCGCAAAACATCTAAGAGTTCAGGGACAAGCTTGTTGCTCCTACCTGATGGGAGCATTGTTGATATTCCCGTAAGCGCCTAGAAGTGGGTGCTTACTAAAAGTAAAGCACCGATCTCTCGACATCTCACGCGTAAGTGCGTCAGATTGTTCATTCTCCAGCCATAAGGTCGCGCAGCTGCCCCCAGTCAAAGGCCGGCCCGGGATCGGTTTTACGTGTAGGCGCCACATCGCTATGCCCGGCAATGCGCCCGCCGATAGCAGGGTAGGCCTGCTGCAGCGCAGCAATCAGCGCACGCAGCTGATGATATTGGGCGTGGGTGTACGGAAGATCATCGGTGCCCTCAAGCTCAATGCCGATGCCATAGTCATTGCACTCAAGCCGGCCCTGATACTGCGAACGCCCGGCATGCCACGCGCGGTCAAGACAGGACACATACTGCGTAATGCGCCCTTCACGGTTAAGGAAAAAATGCGTCGATACCTCAAGCCCGGCCACCTTAGCAAAATACGGATGGGCGCTTGGGTCTAAAGTATTGAGAAATATGTCATCGACGTACGGCCCGCCGAAGCTGCCAGGCGGCAGAGAAATGCCGTGAATGACAATCAGGGAAATATCGATAGGCTGTGGCCGTGGACCATAGCGGCAGGTCGGGACCTGCCGTACCCCCTGCACCCAGCCGGCAACGACGCGCAGCTGTGATGGCGGAAAATTAACCTGCAAGTTCGGCTGTACGCGCATCAATGAACTCAAAAGCGGTCGCCTGTTGCGGCGCCTTGCTGTCGGCAAAGGAAATCAGCTCGTAGTTCTTAGCGTCGCTTAAGAAAGCCCGCAACAGCATATTATTGAGCTTATGCCCGGTCTTAAAGGCCTTAAATGCACCTAAGATACTGTGACCCGACATATACAGATCGCCGATAGCATCAAGCATTTTGTGCTTCACAAACTCATTGGGATAGCGCAAGCCATCAGGGTTGACCACACGGTAGTCATCGAGCACCACCGCATTTTCCAAAGATCCGCCTAAAGCTAAGTTGTGCGCATGCATGTACTCAACATCGCGCATGAAGCAGAAAGTGCGCGCCCGCGACAGCTCCGAGGCAAAGCCGCGCCCGGTAAAATTAAAGCAAAAATGCTGCAGATCGCGTTCAATCGCCGGATGATTGAAATCAATGGTCAGATCAAGCTGGAAGCCGCTGGCGCTAGGATTAAGCTCGGCCCATTTCTCGCCGTCTTCGACTCTAACTTTACGCGCCACCCGCAGATAGCGCTTAGGCGCAGGCAGATCCTGTACCCCAATGGCCTCAAACAAATAGATAAAAGGCTGCGCTGAACCATCCATCACTGGAACTTCCGGCGCATTGACGTCAATATACAGATTATCAATGCCCAAAGCCGATAAAGCTGCAGTTAAATGCTCAACGGTAGAAATTCTGACCCCGTCTAGGTTCACCAAAGCGGTACACAGCTGCGTATCACGCACCGCCTCCGGCGCGCACTTAATCGTCACCGGTGGATTTAAATCGGTACGTGTATAGATAAGTCCCGTATCTGCGGGAGCCGGACGGAAGCTGACCGTGACCTTAGAACCGGAATGCAGACCGATACCGGCTGCGGAGAACGCGGTTTTAATCGTGCGCTGCTTAATCATGGAGCCTCTAACCTGCAATCGAAAAATTTTACAAACACTCGTGTATTTTATTACAAAAATGCTCAGCCTGCATTGTCCTGCAAAAAATCAGCAGTTAGGTTTACTTTTTTAGGTATCAGCTTGTAGCGAAAAGTTCCCAGCAGCGCGCAGCAAGAAGCAACCCACCGCCAAATCTCAAAAAGAAAATTCGCGCCTGCAAACGGCAAGCCTCTCTGGTAATACGTGCTTTTGTCAACCGCATGACTACCTGAAGAGCACGCTTAATTTAGATGACAAGAGTTCGTCAATAGCGGCATGCAACCTGATAGCAGCACTATTTTTCGCACCTAGCTAGCTGACGCTAAAACCTCAGGAAAAATCTTTAGTGGCCGCTAAGAGTGCCACATGGGCATATACTGCCTGGCATTCAAGTTGCGCACGCAGCGGAATAGCCTCTGTGTCTGGCGTCAGTGCTGACGGCAATACGGTCACATGCAGCGCCAGTAAAGACGCACAGGCAGGTAGCATCAATAGATAAAGCCAGACGGGAGATTTTGTCATGCAGAAAGGCAAGTTACCTGCAGGAAACAGGCTTTGTTAGCAAATCACTTCAAGGATAAATCAGACTAAGATTATGCACGGTCTAGACCGTAGCCGCAGATGGCGGCAAGAAGTGCGGGTCATCATGAAGCTTGAATTGTTGTGAGTCTTGCTGCGCCTCGTTGGTTTAGGGAGATGCGCAGCAAGGGCTTTGAGAAACCCGCACTGACGTTGTGTTTTTGGGAATCAGCTAAAAACCTTGAGCTCCCAGGTTCTTGCTCTTGCCAAAAGCCACCTCGTCATGGTGTTAATTCTGTGGCATCAACTGCCCCGCCGCCCTGCGGCTACGGAGCCTTTGATGATTACTAAGGCTGTTGTTCGCTCTCGCCGTGGCTATTAGCCGCCGCGTTATTACGGCGGCGTGCGCTCAGCAGCGCCTAGTAATTAATTGCCTGCCGCTTAGAAGGTAAAGCGGGCATTGGCGGTTACGCCGTACTCGTCAGTGTTCTCAGAGCCGGTGTAGTTGACGCCTAAACCAAACTGGAAGGCATCCTTCTGCACCTGCAGACCTAAGGTGGCATCGTAGGTCACGCTGTCCATGAACTCTGTCGAGAGGTCAGTGTTGTAATCCACACCGTTGAAGGTGATATCGCTATCCACTTCATCGTCACCCGTGTTGGCAGTCACGACTAAGTCTAAGGCCGGCTTAATATTCCAGCCTGAGGCCGTGGCAAAGTCCTTCGATAAGGTCACGCCCACCGGAATGGAGAAGACCGAAAGCTCATCCACATTGGAGCTCGCGATATCGG
>CALXOV010000059.1 GCA_944390105.1 uncultured Succinivibrionaceae bacterium | reverse complement strand
TGCTGCCGACCTCCAATGAGGTTCGCTTGGCAGGCTATCCGGGCAAGTCCTGCCCTTCTTAATATGTTTTGTGCGGCATTATGGTCGCAGTATCATTTTACATCATCATGAGAAGGAGCTCCAATATATATTATTCGGCAATATATTGAGTAGCAGAAAACGCCGGATTTAAAATTGAGCTTCTCCTCGCGGCTGTATCCCCGCCCTAAAGGGCGGGGATACAGCCGCTGATCTTTTTTTGATAAATATGAGCTGCCGCGTGCTAACGCTGTTGGAAGAGGCGCGGTTGCAAGCTTTGATGTTTGGCAGAAGGCAGGAGCAGATATGAGCGCGGATGGCGAATATTATTGCGGCTTAATGACCGGCACCAGCATGGATGCACTTGACGGATGCGTGCTGGAGGTCAAGTCTGACGGAGCGTTGCAGGTTATTGCGGCAGCCACGCAGAATTTGCCGCCGACGCTGCAGCAGGAGCTGCATGCGTTGTGCGTCAGCGGCGCGGCGGAAATTGATCGCTTGTGCCGCGCGCAGAATGCCTTGGCGCGCTGTGAGGCGCAACTGGTACAGCACCTGCTAGATTGCGCCGCTTTGCAGGTGGCGGACGTCATGGCGATCGGCTCGCATGGTCAGACGGTGCGGCACTGCCCGCAGCAGGGCTACACGGTGCAGCTGGACAATGGTCCTTTGTGTGCGCTGTTAAGCGGCATTGATGTGTGGACTAATTTTCGCATGCAAGATGTGGCCGCCGGTGGCGAAGGAGCGCCGCTGACCCCCATCTTTCATCAGCAGGTCCTCGCTGCCCCCCACGAGCCGCGCTATATCCTTAATTTGGGCGGGATCAGCAATGTTACGGCGCTGCGCCCCGGCGGCGCACTAGTATGCGGCTTTGATATCGGCCCGGCTAATACGTTATTGGATTTAGCCTGTCGTGAGCTGCTACATTGCCCCTACGATAAGGATGGGCAGCATGCGCGTCGGGGCAAGGTTAATCCCGGGTGGCTTACGCACCTGCTGTTGCATCCTTTCTTTGCGCGCAAGCCGCCTAAATCCAGTGGCCGCGAGTTGTTTAATGGCGCTTATATTGCCTTTATGCTGGAGGCAGCAAGGCTGCAGCCTAGTTTGATTAATGATGTACTGTCGACCTTGACCGCCTTTACAGTGCAGACTATCGCCGATGCGCTGCGCAGGCTGCAGGCGGATGCCGCTATGGGGCCGGGGGGAACGGTTTTAGTGTGCGGCGGGGGCGTGCGTAACACTTTTTTAATGCAGGAGCTGACGCGGGTACTTAAAGAGCTGCAACTGCAGACCGTCAGTACGCAGCAGCTGGGAATTGATCCCGCCTTTGTTGAAGCCGCAGCTTTTGCTTATTTTGCTTATCTAAGCGAGCATGGGATAAGTGTTGACTTGCATGATATTACCGGTGCGCAGGCGCCCGTCATGCTAGGCACGTTATGCCCGGCACCCCATGGACACTTTGCTTTATGCTGCCAAGGCTCAAGCTGTCGCTGTGCAAACTAAGGTGCAGGCAGGAGAAACATACCGTAGGGCAAAAAAAATAACGCCGCCCCCTTAATACAGGGAGCGGCGGGGTTTGCTTAATACGGCTAAGCCTAGATTTTACTTAGCAGTGGCCGGTTGCAGCTGCTGCCGCTTGGGCCTTGGCATAATATTCACAGGCCGGTTCAAACAGCCGTTGGGCTGCCATCACTTGGGCTAGCTTCAGATACAGCGCGGGGCTTTTGGTCAGCTGCAGCGCTTTTTCCAAATGCTCCTGCGCTTCTTTTAGCTGCCCATCGCGGTACTCTAAATTGCCAAGCGCCATGAGCAGCGGGGCATTGACCTCGCTTTCAATTAAGTTCTGCTCCGCCTGTTTTTTAAGGCGGGCGAGCACTTCCGGGATCGCTTTTTCCCATGTGGCAATGCTTTCTAAGAAATCCGCGCTAAGCGGCTTTTTCATTACATCCAAGCACAGTTTGCGGGCTACGGCTAGGTCATCTAAAGCTACTAATTTGGCAATGACGGGAGCTATCACTTGCGGATTACGGCGCAGTGCTTTATCTAAACGGGATAAGAGCTGCTGCACCTGTGCGCTGCTCTGCGCGGCGCTCAGCTCTTTACTCATATCACGGCGCGTATAGCTCGCTGCCTCTTCCTTGCTGATGATCTTTTGGCGGGTAAGCTGCGGTAACAGCAGCTTTATGCTGTCCATATCCTGCTCGCGACGATAGCACTCATAGGTAAGGCGTGTCACTTCCTTGGAGGAATAGCTCTTTTTGAGCTCATCAAGTACTTCAAGCGCAGCTTTGGCATTACCTATCTGCAGATTTAATTTGGCACGGATAATCGAGCTGGCGATAAATGCCTCTTTGCCTTTGTCCTTGGCCTCATCTAAAAAATTACGACATAAATCGTAATCCTGCAGCGCAAATGCCGACTGCGCCCCGATAAAGTAGGTTTCCACGCTACGCGCCTGCGGCTTGATGCGGCGAATGACGGCCAGCGCGCGGGCATATTCACCTTCGGCAAAATACAGCGCCGCTTCCTGGGCTAAGCTCGAGCCTTTTTTAGCCTGGCGCCGGCGAAATAGCGACTGCGTGCCGCGCGGCAGATGGATAAATTTAAAGAGTAGCGACACCACGAAGTAGAGCACAATAAAGCTTACGATCGCAATCACGATGGCGGTAGTAAGCGAGGTCTCTACGATGTAGTCCTGCGTGGAAATATGCACGTAACCCTGTTCGTCTGCAAGATACGGTCCGGCGAACACGGCCGCGCATAAAATCAGGATAAAAAGCAAAATCTTCAGCATGAGCAATTACCCCTGCAGGCCGTGAATGCGTGCGGCGGCTAACTTTTCAAAGCGTTGATGGCTCTGCAGCACGCGCGGCATGTCAAGCTCAATCGTCACCGCGCTAAGTTGCGCCAGCGCATTGAGCATAGCCTCCGTCAAGGCGTTTTCCTTATCAAAATAGGTGTCCACCAAGCGGGCAGCTTCGTGCAGATTAGCTGCAAAATTCGCTTGTGCGCCCTGCGTCAGCGCAAGCTTGGCTAAAAGTAGGCGGGTGCGGATATTTTCGCGCAGATAGGTTTCCTGCTGCGGGCTTAAGAATTCGGCAGCCGCATCCGGTGCGCGACGGCGGATTTCAATAAAGCGTGAGGAAAATTCCTTGGCGGAAGTTACTAAGTTATTTTTCCAATCAGCGATATTTTCCGTCGGCTCATGCTGTTTTTCAAATGCCGCGGCGCGCTGCTTAGGATCCGACATACCGGCTAACACTAATTTTGCAGTGTCGCGATACAGCTGTTCTAAACGCAGGCTGACTCCGGTCAGATCAGGGACTTTAACGGCAGACAGCGCGGAGAGGTCAGCTGCAATCGCCTCGCGGACGGCCAGAATATCCTCTTCTTCAATATTTACGAGCAGACGGTCCGCCTGTTGCAGATTCCATATGGCAGCCGTCGGATTGCGGGCAAAGGCGGTCTGGCGATAGGCTTCTGCCACTTCAAAGTAGCTTTCGGCCACCCGCCAAGCGGAAGGATCGCGGGCAGCATACTGCGCCAGCTGTTCCTGTAGCTTGGTGGCAGTTACGCGCTCACTTGCCTGCGCCTTGGTCAGGGCCTCAACCTTAGCCGCTAAAGCGGATTGAGCCTGCATCAGCTGGGCGCTGGATTGTTGCAGTGTCTGATTGGTCTGTATTAAGGCCGCAGCTTGTTGCTGGGCTTGAGTTAAGCTGCTTTGCGCGGCATCTAATGCGGCAGCTTTACTGTCCACGGCGCTCTGGGCTTGTTTGAGCAGGCTAAGCTCTTGATAGCAGTACACACCGCCGCCGATGACAGCTGCTGCCAGCACCAAGCAGCACAGCGACAGGAAGCTGCAGCGTGAGCGCACGCGCTGCAGCTGTTTTAGCGTAGATGCATCCTCCGGCGCCGCTGGCTGTTGGGCTGGTGCGGCGGGGGCGTCTTGCGGGGCTTGATTACTCTGCGCGCGTTGCGTATCTGCAGACTGCAATAGCTCTTGCGCCTGCGCCTCCAGCGCGGCAGCGCTGTCGGCAGGAGTGGCGGCTGCCGGCTCCTGAGCTGCGGCTTGATTAGCTTGGTTTTGGTCTTTGCTCTCTTGCATGGTAGATTCACCTGTGATCAATTTAGGCTGATTTTATCACCGATGCCTCGGCAAATGGAGAGAGCAGCAGGCAAATGGCCGCACCGTACTGCGATTTTTTGCAGCATATCAGATTTAGCGCAGCTCATATGCAGTCGGTAGCAAATGAGTTACAATCCGCAGCGAAGCTTACCTAAGTCAAGCTTAGCTAATTTGCAGACAATTATGGCAGACACAGCAGACCACGAGGACGTCCGCGCCCGCTATGCACAGCGGCTGCGCCGCTATGATGCGATTAATGCGCAGAAGCTTACCTATGCTTTATCGATTGCCTCTCCCGATGCGCGGCGTTTTTTAACCCTGCTGCCGTTGTTTTTGCACTACAACTGTCAGGAAATTCCCGGCTATCGCTCCTGCGGCGTACCCTGCGGCATTGACGGTTTTATTCCCAATGCTGCGCAACAGCAGTATTTAGCACGAGTGTTGCAGGGCAAAACAGTGGCTGAGCCCAAGGAGCGCAGTATCCTTGCTTTGTACTGTATGGGCAGTACTGCTTCTATCGGGCAGGGCAGCCGCTCGGATTTTGATGTATGGGTATGCGTCGGACGCAGTTTAAATAATGCGGCGATGGCGGCACTGAGTGAAAAATGCAGTTTCATCTGCACCTTTGCTCAAGGACTGGGAGTCGATCTGAATCTTTTCGTTACCCCCGAGGATCGCTTTGTCTCGGATCGCATGCGGGCGGTGACCGGTGATAATTGCGGCTCAGCACAGAACCTTTTTTTACTTGATGAGTTCTACCGCAGCGCAGTCAGGCTGTGCGGGCGGCATTTGTGCTGGTATTTAATCTCACCTGATGAAGAACTGCACGATTATGCCGCCGCCGTGACCGCGCTTAAAGCCAGCGGGGCGCTGCCGGAGCATGAACTGTTTGATTTCGGCTCGGTGGCCAACAGCTCACCTGCCGAATATTTCGGTTCTGGCCTGTGGCTTTTATACAAGGGGATTGAATATCCTTTTAAAGCGGCCTTAAAGATTCTGCTGATGGAAGTGTATGCTGATGAATTCCCGCAGAGTCTGCTGCTGTCCTTGGAAATGAAGCGGCAGCTGCTCTTAAGTGAGGGGTCGTATGATCTGGAGCTTGACCCCTATTATCTGATGTATCGCAAGGTGCATGCCTATCTGGTGCGCGAGGGCGACTTTAAACGGCTGCAGCTGCTGCGCAAATGCTTTTATTTGAAGATTTTCTTGGGAATTAAAGATTTGCCTTCGGAAGAGGCGGTGCGCTTTCGTCGTACACTGCTCACCAAGCTGGCCGCGGCTTGGCAATGGACGCCGCAAATGCAGGAGGAGCTGGAAAATCGCGCTTGGTGGAAAATTCATTACGTGCGTAGTTTCTATGCCGATTTATTTGCGGCATTGATTAAAAGCTATCGTGCGCTGCTGAGCTTCTCAGTGCGCCACGGCATTGAATATGCTATTACCTCAGATGATGCCGGCGTGCTGTCGCGTAAGCTCTATGCGGCCTACGATAAATATCAAAATAAAATTATTCTCTTCCCGCCTGAATTTACTTATTCGCTAGCTGAGCCGCAGTTGTCATTTATTAAGACCCACCCGGACAGTCTGTGCCCGCAGGGCTGGCATTTGTATGCCGCCGCCATCAGTAATCCGGCGATTTTAAGCACCAAAAGCGCCTACATCGGCAACTCCATTTGCGAGTGCATTGCTTGGGCCTGCCTCAATCAAATTCTGACTAAGCGCACGCAGATTTTTGTCGGCGGTGACGTGCAGGATGTCAGTGCGCAGAAAATCGCCCGTCTGACTGATGATTTAAGCCGCAGTTTATACATTACCGCCCGATCACAGGTTCCTGATCGTGCCTTTATGCGTCCGCGTGAAGTTCGTGCCTGTGCTGTGATTTTAAATTTAGAGCGCGATGTAACGCTGGAGCGGCGTTTAGCGAGCGTTGACATCAATACTGGATCGACTTTGTGCGCCGGACGGCAGAAGCTGTGTCTGGTCGGCTCAGTGTCGCTCATCACCGTCAATTCTTGGGGTGAGACGATGGCTTTAGACTTGCCTGACGGTGAGGAAGGCGTGGTGGAACTCTTGGCAACGCTGCTGCGCGTCAGCAAGAACTCAGAGGGTGAAGATCTCAAAAAAGTCTTGTCGTCAATTGAGGTTTTTTGCTGCGCTAAATTTCATGCTGACCTCATTCGCTACGATCTGCAGAGCGTCATTCGCCAAATTTTTGCCTGCGCCGGGGACAGTGCGTTCAGTCTGCGTCGCTATACCTTTGAGGTGGGGCATAATAGCTACACGGCGCGTCATGTGCGTGATAGGGGAGTGTACATTTTGCGGCACAATGTGCTGGGCGATGAGAGTAGCTCCTTTGGCGTGCATACGCGCTTTGGCATGCGCCCGGAGTTTTCGCTGCAGGTTCCGCCGCAGGTTGATCGCTATTCTAATGTCGGCATTATGCAGTACTTTTTTGCGCCCTTAGTGGATGGCTGGGACATTTATATCGTCAATGAAGATAATGAGGTGCAGATTTACCCGCATTACGTCGGATCGCGCGCGGCGCTGGTTAATGCCATCAACCGTTATTACACTAGGCTCTCAGAGGAAAATCAGCAGGGCGGGGCCCGCTTTAATCTGCCGCAGTATTTCGTATTAAGTCACGATCTGCAGTCAATTCATCCCTTTACCATCCGCGAACAAAGTCACGTTGATTAAAGCGGCTCTGCGCTTTTAGTGTGCAGAAAAAATTTGTCATGCCGGGCGCGGGGCATTACACTTGCAGTAGTTTAGCAAGCTTTGCGGCATCATCATCGCAGCTTACTTAGCACTGATATAACTACATTGAGATGGAGGCGGCGCTTATACCTGTCCACAGCTGACTTAGGATCGCAGCGTCGAGACTTTATGATAAGAAGCATTGTCCTGGCCCTGAGTGCGGCCGTCCTGCTGCTGTCAGGCTGCGGGCTTAAATATGATTTGTATATGCCGCCGCAGGATGAAGCGTCTGCCGCTGCTGCGCCGCCTGCGACTGAGCTTACGTTGCTCGCTTCGCCCCAGGACCTAGCGGCCGGTACGCAGCAGATAAAATAAAAAGAGGGACGCATGGATTATTTTAATTATAAAGACAATGAGCTCTATGCCGAGGATTTAAAGGTAAGCGCGCTAGCCCAAAAATTCGGCACGCCGCTTTACATTTATTCCAAGGCCACCTTAGTACGCCATATGCAGGCCTTTGAGCAGGCCTTAGCCGGCAAAAAACATTTAATCTGCTACGCGGTTAAAGCCAACAGCAATTTAGCGCTTTTATCCTTAATGCGCTCCTTAGGAGCCGGCTTTGACGTAGTATCGGAAGGGGAACTGCGCCGTGTATTGAAAATCGGCGCTGATCCTAAGAAAGTTATTTTCTCGGGTGTGGGCAAGACGCGCGCCGAGTTGTCGTTGGCGCTGCAAAGTGGGATTGGCTGCATTAATGTTGAATCATCCGCCGAGCTTGAGACGCTGTCACAGCTGTGTGCGGAGCTGAAGCTGCCGGCGCGGGTGGCGCTACGCGTCAACCCGGATGTGGATGCTAAGACCCATCCGTCAATTTCCACCGGGCTTAAGAGCAATAAATTCGGCATTGCCGCGGAGGATGCGTTTGCGCTTTATCAGCGCATTGCCGCCGATCCGTATCTTAAAGTCAGCGGGATTGACTGCCACATCGGCTCGCAGATGACAAGCAACGGCCCGATTGCCGAGGCGACGGAAAAACTCTTGACCCTCTACGGTAAGCTTGAGGAGGCTGGGATTTTAGTCGATCACATTGATATCGGCGGCGGTTTGGGCGTCACCTACGGCGATGAAACCCCGCCTTCGCCGTATGAGTATATGGCCGCAGTCTTAAAGCGCGTTGGTAAGCGCGATGTATCGATTTACGTTGAGCCGGGGCGCGCGATGGTGGCAAATGCCGGAATTTTAGTAAGTCAGGTGCAGTATTTAAAACCGACTTCCAGCAAAAATTTCTGTATTGTCGATGCCGGCATGTCGGATTTAATTCGCCCGGCTTTGTACAACTCGTGGATGAATATCATTGAATGCACGCGACATGATGAGCCCAAAGTGTTGTACGATGTGGTCGGCCCTATCTGCGAGAGCGATGATTTTCTTGGTAAAGAGCGCAAACTTGCGGTGCAGCCGGGGGATTTTATTGCCGTGCGCGGCGCCGGAGCCTATGGAATGGCGATGGCGTCAAATTACAATGCCCGTAGGCTGCCTTGCGAAATTTTAGTAGACGGCAGTACCGTGCATGTGATCCGTAAGCGTCAGAGCTTTGAAGATCTATGGCAGCATGAAGATGCGCTGCAGTTTTAATCCAGGAGACCGCGATGCTGCTTAAATTTACCAAGATGCATGGCCTTGGCAATGATTTCATGGTGGTCGATGGCGTGCGCCAGAAGATTTTCTTCTCGCCGGAGTTAATCCGCCGTCTGGCCGATCGCCATCGCGGCGTCGGCTTTGATCAGCTCCTGCTCGTTGAGCCGCCGTATAATCCAGAGCTTGATTTCCATTACCGCATCTTCAATGCCGACGGCAGTGAAGTGCAGATGTGCGGCAACGGCGCGCGTTGTTTTGTGCGCTTTGTGCTTGAGCAGGGGCTTACCAAAAAGCGTGATATTCATGTCAGCACCAGCGCAGGGGTATTGCGTTTAAAGCTCAATGATGACGACAGTGTACAGGTCAACATGGGTAAGCCTGAGTTTGAGCCGTGCCGCATTCCTTTTAAGGCGGAAGCGCGCGCTGATTATTATGAACTTGAGGTAGACGGCGAGGTCTTTAAGGTCGGAGCGGTGTCGCTGGGCAATCCGCATGTGGTTACTGAGGTGCCGGATGTGAAGAGCTTTGCGGTGGAGAAATACGGCCCGCGCTTTGAAAAGCACGCGCGTTTCCCTGAGCACGTCAATGCCGGCTTTTACAGCCGGGTATCGCCGCATGAAATTGATTTGCGCGTCTATGAACGCGGTGCAGGTGAAACCTTAGCCTGCGGCTCGGGAGCCTGTGCGGCGGTAGCGGTCGGCGTGATGCAGGGCCGACTCACCTCCCCGGTTAAGGTCAATCTGCCTGGCGGCAGTTTGCAGATTGAATATGGCGGCACTGACAGCTGCCTGATGATGTCAGGTCCGGCCGTCAGCGTGTTTGAAGGCGTTATTGAGGTGCGCTGACATGAGTTTTGCTGCCGAAGCGGCAGAGTTTTTACAGTATCTAAGCGCGCAGCGCCGCTTGAGCGCGCATAGCATTGCTTCCTATAGCCGCGTACTTACGCAGGCGCAGTCGGTACTTGAGCGCGAGACTGAACTTACTAGCTTCTGTGCGGTGGACGGCAGTGCCATACGCACGCTTCAGCGGGCCTTTAATTTTGATGCCGCTGCTAAGCGGCGCAGCCCTAATTCAGTGGCGCATGATCTCTATGCCTTAAGCGCTTTGTTTAAATATTTAATTAAGCAAGGGCGCATGGAGCTCAATCCCGTGACTTTAATTAAGGTCCCTAAGGTTAAGCGCCCGCTGCCGCGCGTTTTTAGCGCGCAGGAAGTTGATGCCCTGTTAAGTCCTAAGGATAATGCTCCGGCTGCATTGCGCGATATCGCTGCAGCTGAGCTCTTGTATGCCTCAGGACTGCGCGTAGGTGAGCTGTGCGCCTTGAACTTATCCGATCTTGACTTTAAGTGCCAAGAAGTGCGGGTTTGTGGTAAGGGCGGCAAGGAGCGTGTGGTGCCTTTTGGCAAATCGGCAGCTGTAGCGCTGCAGGCCTACCTTGCGGTGCGGGCGGCCTTTAAGCCAGCTGCTGACTGTCCGGCGCTGTTTTTAAATCAGCGCGGCGGGCGTTTGACTACGCGCGGCATGGAGCAGCGTCTGACGGCGCTTGCCGCAGCGCAGGGGATTAGCGGTTTAACGCCGCATAAGCTGCGTCATTCCTTCGCCACCGAGCTCCTAGGCGGCGGCGCGGACATCCGCAGCGTGCAGGAACTCTTGGGGCACAGCTCGCTTGCCGCAACGCAGATCTATACCCACGTCGATTTAGCGCGGCTGCGGCGCGTTTATGCCAAAGCCCATCCGCGCGATCACATGGAGGACGCCTCGTGAAGTTTTTTAAAGCGCTGCGCAAGGTGGCCGCCATATCTTTTGATCTTGATGATACGCTCTACGATAATGCGCCGGTGATCGGCGCAGCTGAAGCTTGGTTTGCCGCTTATTTAACTGAGCGCTATCAGCTGCCTTGCTCGTGCCGTGAAGTTAGCTTTTGGGCTGAGCACAAAAAATTAACAGCTGCCCGCTGCCCGTCGCTTAATAACGATGTGACCTTGTTGCGTGCGCAGGCTTTAGTCGATACCTTCGCGCGCTTAAAACAGCCGCTTGCAGGCGGCATGGCGGAGGCGCAGCAGCTAGTGACGCAATTTATTGCGAGGCGTTCGCAGATCAAGGTGGATGCTGCGGTCAGTGCTTTACTCAGGGATCTTAGTGCGCGCTTTACGCTGTGTGCTATCTCCAATGGCAATGTGCAGGCGCCAAAGCAGGCGCTTGCCGCCTATTTTGCTTTTGACCTGCGTCCAAGCATCGCCCTTGGCAGGGCCCGCAAGCCGTACCCTGATCTGTATCTAGAGGCGGCGTCGCGGCTTAAACTACCGCCGGCGGCCATTTTGCATGTGGGCGATGAACCTCTTACCGACGTTGAGGGCGCGTTGCGCGCGGGTTGTCAGTGCGCCTGGCTGCGCGGCGGGATTGCCGGACGGAGCGCCGGTGCGGCGATGTTGCGTAGCGTGCCGACGCTGCAGCTTGACTCCATTTTTGAGTTGCGTAAGCTGTTGCAGCTGCCGAAGTGAGCGTTGTAAGCCTAGCTTACAACCTAGATGAACTTTACGTGCTAGGTTGCGTGGGGTAGATGCCTCACTTTCAGTAAGCCTCCACTTCAGGACGTTTACGGGCAGGTCCAATGCCCCCATCAGGTAGGAGCAAAAAGCTCGTTCCTGAATTCTTTGGTATATTGTACAGCCAAAAAGTGCTGTATCAGCCGCTTACCTCCCCAGCTTACGCAAGGAGAATTACGCGGCATCAGTTAAACGACTGAATAACACAGGTGACGCCCCATCATGGATCCGCAAGCAAGCTTACTGCAGTCTCTTAATGCCGAACAGCGTCAGGCGGTGAGCGCCGAGCGTAGCAATATGCTGATTGTAGCAGGTGCTGGCACCGGAAAAACGCGCGTACTCGTGTCGCGCATTGCTTGGCTGTTGGGCGTCGAGGCGCTGGCGGCGCGTGAAGTCTTAGCGGTGACCTTTACTAATAAGGCGGCGCATGAAATGCTGGAGCGCATTGAAGCGCTTAAGCTCAATACCGTAAATCTCAAAGGATTATGGTGTGGTACTTTTCATTCTATCTGTGCGCGTTTTCTGCGTTCTTATGCTGTACAGGCGGGACTTGACCCGAGCTTTACCATCATGGACAGCGACGATCAAAAGCGCTTTATTGATGAACTTTTAAAAGCAGAAGAACAGGCGGATCTGGCGGTCGCGGCCAAAGCGGCTAAGCTCACCCCGGCTAAAATCGGAGCTATCATTGCCGACTTTAAAGAGCAGGGTCTGCGCGCAGCGCAGGCGGCAGCTAAGTTTCACAGCCGCCTAACGCCTGAAATGGAGCTGACGCTGGAGCTGTACCCTGTGTATGAGCAAGAATGTCTGCGTCAATCCAAGGTTGATTTTGCTGAACTGATTTTGCGCACAGTGGAGCTGTTTACGCATAATGCCGAGTTGCGTGCGCTGCAGCAGCGGCGCTTTAAGGAAATTTTGGTAGATGAGTTTCAGGATACCAATCATCTGCAGTATCAGCTCTTAAGTCTGCTTAAAGGCCACGACAGTCACATCTTTGCGGTGGGAGATGATGATCAATCCATTTACGGTTGGCGCGGCGCTGATTACCGCAACTTAAATCGCTTTTTAAAAGATTTTGCTCCAGTACATTTGTTCAAGCTTGAGCAAAACTATCGCTCGACAAGTCAAATTCTGCACGCGGCCAATTTGCTGATAGGCTGCAATCACGAGCGTATTACCGATAAGCATCTGCAGTCGGTCAAGGGCGATGGCGAGCGGATTTCGGTGCTGTCTTTTAATAAGGTTGAGGATGAAGCCTCCGGTATTGCGCAGTGCATTGAAAAGCTGATAGCAGACGGCGAAGCGCCGTCCTCGATTGCGGTACTGTATCGCAATAATGCGCGCTCGGCTTTAATTGAACAGGAGCTGCTGCAGCGCAGTATTCCGTACTACGTCTACGGTGGTCAGCGTTTTTATGAGCGTAAAGAAGTGCAAGATGCCATAAGTTATCTGCGCCTTGCGGTCAATCCAAGCGACAATGGAGCGTTGCTGCGCATTATCAATGTGCCGGCGCGCGGTTTTGGCCCGGCTAAGCTAAGCACTTTGCGGGCGATTGCCGCAGAGCGCGGCATCAGTCTGCATCAAGCTTTATGCCAAGTGGTCGCTTTTGCCAAAGAGCATGCGGATGCGCCGCGCGAGATTAAGCTTTTGGCCAAGAAAAGCGCCGGCTTTGTCGAGCTGATTGCGGCGTTAAACGCCAAGGTACAGGTGGGGGCCGCCCCCGAGCTGCTGCTTACCATGGTGCTTGAGGCCGGGCTTTTAGATTATTATGCGCAGGTTGATGCCAAAGAAAAGAAGGACAGCGATGAAGGACGCTGCGCTAACTTGGAGATGCTGTTGCTTAATGCCAAAAACCTAAGCGCGCGCGAAGAACGGACGCCGACTGAGGATGCGGACGGTAAACCGCTTAGCAAAATCGTGGCCTTTTTAAGTAATGCCGCCTTAATGGGCTCTACCGAGCTTACGGCTTCAGGCAGCAGCGGCGATGATTTTGCTAAGAAAGTACGCCTGTACACCATTCATTCGGCCAAGGGACTGGAGTTTGATACGGTATTTGTAGCCGGCTTTGAGCGCGGCCTGCTTCCCTTTGTGCCCTTTCAGCAGCCGCGCGAGCAGGCGCAGCAGCGCAAGTGTCTTGAAGAGGAGCGGCGGCTGGCCTACGTGGCAATTACCCGTGCGAAAAATCATTTGTACTTATGCTATGCCGCGTATGCGTTCAGCTATTACAGCGGCTGGCAGCTGGCAGGCCCTAGCCCCTTTCTCAATGACATCGTACGCGCGTTAGGGCGTAATGAGCGCGCTACACTGTTTGATTTTTATGCTGCGGCAGATTTTGTGTAAAAAGACTTGCAGCGCAACGTTTTTTGCGTATAATAGCCGCACTTTGTTCTGAAAGTATATTCAGAAAACCAGCCCTACGGCGCAATGCTGCGGCTGAGGATACTCTCCCTAATTGTGGGAGAATTGTTGAAGGCAGGACTTCCTCTTTTCTGTTTTTAAAGAAAACAGCGAAGAAGGCAAGTTTTGCGTGTTCTTTTTGTATATGGAGTCTGTAATGCAGAACCAAAGAATCCGGATCCGCCTCAAGGCCTACGATCACAGATTAATTGATCATTCAACTGCTGAAATCGTTGAGACTGCCAAGCGCACTGGCGCTCAAGTGCGTGGTCCGATCCCGCTCCCGACCCGTAAGGAGCGCTACACCATCCTGATCTCCCCGCATGTTAACAAGGACGCGCGCGATCAGTATGAGATCCGTACCCATAAGCGCTTAGTTGACATCGTGGAGCCGACGGAGAAGACGGTTGACGCCTTAATGCGTCTCGATCTTGCTGCCGGCGTTGATGTTCAGATCAGCCTTCGCTAACGAGGGGGAATAGTACAATGTCAATCGGTTTAATCGGCCGCAAGCTTGGAATGACCCGCGTGTTTACCGAAGACGGCAAGTCAGTGCCGGTCACCGTCATTCAGGTGGAGGCAAACCGCGTAACCCAGGTTAAGAATCAGGATACTGACGGCTACTGCGCCGTGCAGGTTACTACTGGGTCCCGCAAGGCCAGCCGCATGACCAAGCCTGAAATTGGTCACTTTGCCAAATCCGGCGTTGCCGCCGGCCGCGGTTTATGGGAGTTCCGTTTAGAGCCTGCTGAGCTCGACGCATATCCTGTAGGCACTGAAATTAAGGTAGATGCTTTCAAGGACGTCAAGAAGGTGGATGTCACTGGCCAGTCTAAGGGCAAGGGCACCGCTGGTACCGTTAAGCGCTACAACTTCCGTACTCAGGACTTTACCCACGGTAACTCGCGTTCGCATCGTGTTCCGGGCTCAACCGGTCAGAATCAGACCCCGGGACGCGTGTTCAAGGGTAAGAAGATGGTAGGCCGCATGGGCGGCGAGCGAGTCACCGTGCAGTGCCTGGATCTGGTGCGCATTGACTCCGAGCGCAGCCTGCTGCTCGTCAAGGGTGCCGTACCGGGCGCCAATAACGGCGACTTAATCGTCAGACCTAGTGTTAAGGCTTAACCTGAGGTAAAGGAACATGGAATTAAAGATGATTGGCGCTGACAAGCAGCTCGAGGTGTCGGAAAACACCTTCGGCCGCGAGTTCAATGAGGCGCTGGTGCATCAGGTAGTCGTTGCCTACCTTAGTACCGCTCGCGCAGGAACTAAAGCGCAGAAGACTCGCTCAGAAGTCTCCGGCGGCGGCAAGAAGCCGTTCCGTCAGAAAGGCACTGGCCGCGCTCGTGCCGGCTCTTCCCGCTCGCCGCTGTGGCGCGCCGGCGGCACCATTTTTGCTGCCAAGCCGCAGGATTGGACCCAAAAGGTCAATCGCAAAATGTATCGTGTGGCCATGCGCTCCATCCTCTCTGAGTTAGTCCGTCAGGACCGCTTGGTGGTGGTGGACTCCTTAAAGCTTGAAGATCACAAGACTAAGTCTTTAGTCAACAAGCTCAAGGAAATGAACTTAAAGCAGGTTTTAATCGTCACTGAAGACTTTGACGAGAATCTGTTCTTAGCTGCCCGCAACCTGTACAAGGTTGAGGTGTGCCAGCCCGGCACCTCGCAGTTCAACCCGGTCAACCTGGTGGGCTTTGAGAAGGTGCTGATGACTGCCGGTGCAGTCAAGAAGGTAGAGGAGCTGCTTAAATGATGTCCCGTGAAGCTCGTTTAATGAATATCCTCCGCGCCCCGATTGTCTCGGAAAAGAGCAACATGGTAGCTGAGAGCTGCAATACTGCTGCTTTCAAGGTGCTGCCGAACGCCCGTAAGGACGAGATCAAGCAGGCCGTCGAGATGCTGTTCAACGTTAAGGTCAAGTCTGTGCGCACGCTTAATGTGGCCGGTAAAGCCCGCAGATCAGCTCACGGCATGGGCCGCCGTTCCGACTGGAAGAAGGCTTATGTCACCCTCGAGCAGGGTCAGGAGCTGAGCTTAGACGCGCTCGCTGCCGACAAGGAGAATAAGTAATGGCTATTGTAAAAGCTAATCCGACTTCCGCAGGCCGCCGTCACGTCGTAATGATCAAAAACCCGGATCTGTGGAAAGGCGCTCCGCTGCGTTCGCTCACCGTTGAGAAGCGCAAGACTGGCGGTCGCGACAACTACGGTCACATTTCGACCCGTCACATCGGCGGCGGTCACAAGCAGCGTTATCGCTTAATTGATTTTAAGCGTCGCAAGGACGATGTCGTCGCTAAGGTGGAGCGTATTGAGTACGATCCCAACCGTTCAGCTCACATCGCCTTAATCTGCTACAGCGACGGTGTGCGTAGCTACATCTTAGCCCCTAAGGGCCTGAAGGTGGGCGATCAGGTAGTCTCGGGCGATAGCGCTCCGATTAAGGTTGGCAATTGCCTGCCGCTGCGTAACATCCCGGTGGGTACCAATGTCCACGCGGTGGAGCTGTACCCGGGTGCTGGTGCACAGTTTGCCCGTTCAGCCGGTGCCTACTGCCAGATCCTAGCTCGTGAAGGCGACTATGTAACCTTACGCATGCGTTCGGGTGAAATGCGCCGCGTGCTGTCTAACGGTCGTGCCACTATCGGTGAAATCGGCAATGCTGAGCACATGCTGCGTCAGCTGGGCAAAGCCGGTGCTGCGCGTTGGCGCGGTATTCGTCCTACCGTCCGCGGTATGGCTATGAACCCGATCGACCATCCGCATGGTGGTGGTGAAGGCCGCAACAAGGGTATTCAGCCGCGCACCCCGTGGGGTACCCCGTGCAAGGGCTATAAGACCAGAAAGAATAAGCGTACTGATAAGTACATTCTGCATCGCCGTTAATAGAGAGAGGAATTACAATGCCACGTTCTCTTAAAAAGGGTCCGTTCATTGACGACCACTTATTGAAGAAGGTTGAGCAGGCGCTCGCAGACGGCGACAAGAAGCCGATTAAGACTTGGTCGCGCCGTTCGGTGATTGTGCCTGACATGATCGGTATGACCATTGCTGTGCACAATGGCCGCCAGCATGTGCCGGTGTACATTTCCGATGAAATGGTTGGCCACAAGTTAGGCGAGTTTGCTCCGACCAGAACTTTCCGCGGCCATGCTGCGGTAGACAAGAAAGCTGCTAAGTAGGAGTGAGTAGAATGGAAGAAGTAAAAGCTGTACATCGTTATGCTCGCACCTCCGCGCAGAAGGCTCGTTTAGTTGCGAATCAGGTTCGCGGCATGCAGGCCTCCGCTGCTCTTGATCTGCTCAAGTTCAGCCCGCGCAAGGCTGCAGCGATTATCTACAAGGTGTTGAACTCTGCCGTAGCTAACGCTGCCAACAACGAGTCCCTGGATGTGGACCGTCTGGTTGTTTCCCGCATCATGGTTGATGAGGGTCCGTCGCTCAAGCGCATCATGCCGCGTGCCAAGGGCCGCGCTGATCGCATCGTTAAGCGCACCTCTCATATTTCCGTGTATGTCTCAGAGCGTTAACAGGAGCATATAAATGGGACAGAAGGTTAATCCGATTGGGATAAGATTAGGCATCACCAAGCCGTTCTTATCTACTTGGTTTGCCGGCAGCAAGAAGAGCTTCGCCGCCAATATTGAGAGTGACGCACAAGTGCGTAAGTATCTGGACGCTGAGCTGAAGAATGCCTCCGTATCGAAGATCGTTATTGATCGTCCGGCCAAGAGCATCCGTGTGACCATTCACACCGCCCGTCCGGGCATCGTCATCGGCAAGAAGGGCGAGGACGTTGAGAAGCTGCGCAAGCAGATCGCTACCATCGCCGGAGTGCCGGCTCAAGTCAACATCGCCGAGATCAGAAAGCCTGATCTTGACGCCAAGCTGGTTGCCGACAGCATCGCCGCGCAGTTAGAGCGCCGTGTGATGTTCCGCCGCGCGATGAAGAAGGCGATTCAGAATGCGATGCGCGTGGGTGCTAAGGGCATCAAGGTTGAAGTATCCGGCCGTTTAGGCGGTGCTGAAATCGCCCGTTCTGAGTGGTTGCGTGAAGGCCGTGTGCCGCTGCACACGCTGCGTGCCGACATTGACTATGCGCTGTCTGAGGCCGTGACTACTTACGGCGTTATCGGCGTTAAGGTATGGATCTTCAAGGGTGAAGTATTAGGCGGCATGCCGCTTGCCACCGAAGAAGAAGATCGCAATGCCCAGAATCCGGCTGGCCGTAAGCGCCGTCGCGAGGATGGTCCGATGCGCGGACGTGGCCGCCGCGGTGATAAGACCCCGCGTACTGCCCAGAAGAGCGCTGCCCCGGCAGCAGAGCAGGCTCCGGCCGCCGCTCCAGCTCCGGCTGCGCAGTAATTAGGAGGTAAGAATGTTACAACCTAAGCGTACCAAATACCGCAAGACCCAGAAGGGTCGCAATGAAGGCTTAGCCTACACCGGCAATGAGGTCTCCTTTGGTGATTTCGGCCTGAAGGCCACTTCGCGCGGCGCCTTGACTGCCCGCGAGATCGAAGCTGCTCGTCGCGCCTTTACCCGTGAAATGAAGCGTATGGGTAAGGTGTGGATCCGCGTATTCCCGGACAAGCCGATGACGCAGAAGGCTCTGGGCGTTCGTATGGGTAAAGGTAAGGGTGCTGTCGAGTACTGGGTGTGCCCGATTCAGCCCGGCAAGGTGCTGTTTGAAGTGAGCGGTGTGCCTGAAGCCACTGCACGCGAGGCCTTCCGCCTGGCAGCATCCAAGCTCTCAGTAACCACTACTTTTGTTCGCAAGGCGGTGATTTAATGAAAGCCAATGAATTAAAGACTAAGTCTGTCGAAGAGCTCAAGGCTGAACTGACTTCGCTTCAGCGTGCGCAGCTCAATCTGCGCTTTCAGTTAAAGACTGGCAATCTGCAGCAGACTAACAACTTACGTCAGGTGCGTCGCGATATCGCGCGTGTCAACACCGTGTTAGCCCAGAAGGCTGCACAGCAGGATGCAAAGTAAAGGAGCGCTAAATGACTGAAGCTGCAAAACCCGCTAAGATCGCGCGTACTCTGCGCGGCCGCGTCATCAGCGACAAGATGCAGAAAGCCTGCACCGTTGCCATTGAGCGTCGCGTTAAGCACCCGCTTTACGGCAAAATCGTGAAGCGTACCACCAAGCTGCATGTGCAGGACGTCAACAATGAGGCGCAGATCGGTGATTTCGTGGAAATCCGCGAATGCCGTCCGATCTCCAAGACCATTGCTTGGACCTTGGTGAAGATCGTAGAGCGTCCGCAGAAGGCTTAATTGCCGTATCTGCCGAAGCGTCCGGGCTTTAAGTCCGGCGCTTTACTTAAAAACCGCAGGAACTAAAGCCTGCGGTTTGCTTTTATATACCAGTGCGGTAGAGAACATCAGAAGGGCAGGACCTACCGGAGAGCGGCATAAAAACCGCTCAGCCGGAAGCCCGAAAGCTTTTGCTTACGGGAGGATGTCACCTTGTCTTGCTGCCAATACTTAGGCTTAATATTATCTAAAGTCTATAAAAGTCCCAGAAAAGGCGCTGCCTGGCACTGCACTAGGCCCCGCGGCCGAAAAAACCTGGTGATATGCAGTGTCAACGGGCACTATATTATTGCGGCAGCAGGATTTAGCTGGTACAATATGGCGCCTTTGCATAAAGCAGAGGCGGGTTTTTATTTGTTATTAACCGGAGCATTTTCAAATGATCCAGATGCAAAGCATGCTTGACGTTGCCGACAACTCGGGCGCGCGCAGCGTAATGTGCATTAAAGTCTTAGGTGGCTCTAAGCGTCGTTACGCCGGCATTGGCGATATCATCAAGGTATCGGTCAAGGAAGCTATCCCGCGCGGCAAGGTTAAGAAGGGCGATGTGGTTGATGCTGTGGTGGTTCGCACTAAGAAGGGTGTGCGCCGTCCGGACGGCTCGGTCATTCGCTTTGACAGCAACGCTGCTGTGTTGTTGACCTCACAGCATGAGCCTATGGGCACTCGTATCTTCGGACCGGTCACTCGTGAGTTACGTACTGAGCAGTTCATGAAGATTGTGTCATTAGCTCCCGAAGTACTCTAAGAGAGGACAGAGACCATGGCGGCAAAAATTCGCTGCAACGATGAAGTAATCGTCATCACCGGTAAGGACAAGGGTAAGACCGGCAAGGTCACCAAGGTTTTTCCGCGTGAGCACAAGGTGCTAGTTGAGGGCATTAACCTCAAGAAGAAGCATCAGAAGCCCAACCCGAATCTCAATATTCAGGGCGGCATCGTTGACATGGAGGCCCCGATTGACGTCTCCAACGTCGCGATTTATAACAGCGCTACCAATAAGGCTGACAAAGTTGGTTTCCGCTTTGAAGACGGCAAGAAGGTCCGCTTCTTCAAGTCTACCAATGAAGTCATCCCCAATGGCACTAAATAAGCAGTTAGTTTAATCAGGAGATAAACGATGGCGAAACTGCATGATCAATACAAGCAGGAAGTAATCAAAGCCTTAACCGAAAAATTTGGTTACAAATCAGTCATGCAAGTCCCTCGGATTGTGAAGATCACCCTTAATATGGGTGTTGGTGAGGCTGTGGCAGACAAGAAGATTTTAGAGAATGCTGCCCGCGATATGGCCGCTATTGCCGGTCAGAAGCCGCTTATCACCAAGGTTCGCAAGTCTGTAGCGGGCTTCCATATTCGTGAGGGTTATCCAATCGGCTGCAAGGTTACCCTGCGCGGCGAGCGCATGTGGGAGTTCCTCGAGCGCTTAATTGTGATCGCTATTCCGCGTATCCGCGATTTCCGCGGCCTGTCGTCCAAGTCATTTGACGGACGCGGCAACTATTCTATGGGCGTGCGCGAGCAGATCATTTTCCCTGAGATAGATTATGACAAGGTTGACGCGATTCGCGGCCTTGACATCACCATTACCACGACGGCGAAGACCGATGAAGAGGGCCGCGCTCTGCTGGAGGCCTTTAACTTCCCGTTCCGTTCTACTCAGGCAAGCAAGTAGTGAGGAAGCAACCTAAATGGCTAAGACTTCTATGATAAATCGTGAGCTCAAAAGAGAGCGCCTTGAGGCCAAATTCCGTGCCAAGCGCGCCGAGCTCAAAAAGACTATTTCTAGCGTAACCGCCTCCGATGAGGAGCGTTGGGCTGCCGTTGTGGCATTACAGAAGCTGCCGCGTGATTCCAGCCGCAGCCGTCAGCGCAACCGTTGCTCTGAGACCGGCCGTCCGCATGCTTATCTGCGCAAGTTCGGTCTGTGCCGCATCAAGCTGCGTGAGCACATGATGCGTGGTGAGATCCCCGGCTTAAGAAAGGCCAGCTGGTAAGAGGAGACACAAAATGAGCATGCAAGATCCGATCGCGGATTTACTTACCCGCATTCGCAATGGCCAAGCCGCCCGCAAGGTATCCGTTTCGATGCCGTCTTCGAAGCAGAAGCTGGCAATTGCCAAGCTTTTAGAGAAGGAAGGCTATGTCGCCTCCGTCAAAGAAACTGGCGACGTGAAGAAAGTGCTTGAGATTGAGCTCAAGTATTACGAAGGCAAGCCGGTAGTTGAGCTGATTCAGCGCGTGTCCCGCCCGGGCCTGCGTATCTACAAGAAGTGCCGTGACCTGCCGCGCATTATGAACGGTCTCGGAATTGCGGTGATTTCAACGTCCAAAGGTCTGATGACTGACCGTGCTGCCCGCCGTGACGGCTTGGGCGGTGAGGTCATCTGCTACGTCGCTTAAGGGAGAGGGAAAATGTCACGTATTGCTAAAGAACCCGTCATTGTCCCGCAGGGCCTTGAAGTCGTACTGAATGGTCAGGATCTGACCATTAAGTCCAAGAAAGGCGAGATGTCGCTGCGCATTCACGACAAGGTGCGTCTGAGCTTTGAGAATGGCCAGATTTTAACTTCAGTCGCGGATGACACCCCTGAAGCCAACATGCAGTCGGGCACTACCCGCGCCTTAGTGCACAATATGGTGGTGGGTCTGGATAAGGGCTTTGAGAAGAAGCTGACTTTAGTCGGCGTGGGCTATCGTGCTCAGGCTAAGGGTCAGGAGCTCAATCTTACTTTAGGTTTCTCCCATCCGGTCGTGCATCACCTGCCGCAGGGCGTGACCTGTGAGACCCCGTCGCAGACTGAAATCGTACTCAAGAGCTACGATAAATGTCTGTTAGGTCAGGTGGCCGCTGATATTCGCGCATACCGTGCTCCGGAGCCGTACAAAGGCAAGGGCATCCGTTATGCCGATGAGGTCATCCACCTGAAGGAAGCTAAGAAGAAGTAAGGATAGGGGCAAGAGATTATGTTTGCAAAGAAAGCAGCCCGCATCCGTCGCGCCGGCAAGAGCCGCGCTAAGATGCACGAACTGGGAGTCACGCGCCTCGTCGTTACCCGTACTCCTCGTCACATTTACGCTCAGATCATTGATAAGTCCAATCAGGTTCTGGCCACGGCTAGCACTTTAGAAAAGGATCTGATCAAGGATCTGAAGTACACCGGCAATGTCGAAGCCGCTAAGGTTATCGGCAAGGCGGTGGCCGAGCGTGCGCTGGCCGCCAACGTTCAGAGCGTGGCTTTTGACCGCTCTGGCTATCAGTACCACGGCCGTGTGGCCGCCTTAGCTGACGCCGCGCGTGCCGCCGGCCTTAAGTTCTAGGAGCGTAAGAATGCAACACAAAGATGAAACCCAGCAGGCAGGCGAGCTGCAGGAAAAATTAGTGGCGGTCAACCGCGTCGCTAAAGTGGTCAAGGGCGGCCGTATTTTCTCCTTCACCGCGCTGACTGTGGTAGGCGACGGCAACGGCCGCGTGGGCTTCGGCTACGGCAAAGCCAGCGAAGTGCCGGCTGCCATTCAGAAGGCGATTGAACAGGCCCGCCGCAATATCAACAATACCATCAGCTTAAACAATGGCACTCTATTCCATGCCATTAAGGGTGAACACTCAGGTTCGATGGTGTATCTGCAGCCGGCCTCTGAAGGTACCGGCATTATCGCCGGCGGTGCTATGCGTGCAGTGCTGGAAGTTGCCGGTGTGCGCAATGTGCTGGCTAAGGCTTACGGCTCGACCAATCCGATCAATGTAGTGCGCGCTACGGTGGCTGCTTTAGCTTCGATGCGCACTCCGGAGGCGGTGGCGGCCAAGCGTGGTCTGTCTGTCAAAGAGATTCTGGAGTAAGCCATGGGCGAGAAGAAAACCATTAAGGTGACTCAGATTAAGAGCACCATTGGCCGCAAGCCGGATCACATCGCCACCATGCGTGGCCTGGGCCTGCGCCGTATTCGTCATACCGTAGAGTTGGAGGATACTCCGTCCATCCGCGGCATGATCAACAAGGTTAGCTATATGGTTAAGGTCGAGGAGTAAGTCATGTATCTGAATACTTTAAAGCCTGGCGTCGGCGCACGTCGTCCTAAAGTGCGCGTCGGCCGCGGCATCGGCTCCGGCCTCGGCAAAACCTGCGGCCGCGGTGTTAAAGGTTCGGGTGCGCGCAAGAGCCCGAACGTGCGTCCTGGATTTGAAGGCGGTCAGATGCCGATGAAGATCCGTCTGCCTAAGTTCGGCTTCTGGTCGAAAATGTCCTACCTCACCGCTGAGGTGGCGCTCAATTCTTTAAATAAGATTGAGAGCGATGTCATCGACTTAGCCGCGCTGCAGCAGGCTGGCCTTATCGGCAAGCGCATCACTCACGCTAAGATTGTGTTGTCCAAGCTGCCCAACTTCACCCGTAAGGTGACCGTCAAGGGCTTGGGCGTGACCCGCGGTGCTAAGGCGGCGATTGAAGCGGCCGGTGGTACGGTGGAAGCCTGTGAGCGCGTGACCAAGGCCGCTGAGCGCCTGGAGAAGTCCAAGCAGCGCCGCGCTGCTAAGGTTAAGGCGCTGCAGGATAAGCTCGCCGCTGAGGGCATTAAGAAGCCGGCTAAGAAGGATAAGGCTGAGAAGGCTGCTAAAGCTGCCAAAGCTAAGAAGTAAGTAAGGGGCGGCATGCCGCCCTTTTGGAGATATTAATGGCTAGAAAATCGCTCTTAGAAAAAAGCCGCGAGGCTGGGATCAGCAAAGGGATGAAAGGCGGTTCTGAACTGCGTTCACGCCTGCTGTTTGTTCTCATCGGCCTCGTGATGTTCAGACTCGGCTCTTACATTCCGGTTCCCGGAGTGAATGCCGATGTGCTGGCGCGCCTCTTCGATGAACAGAGCGGTACCATCATCGGCATGTTCAACATGTTCTCTGGCGGTGCACTTGAGCGCGCCTCAGTGCTGGCCTTGGGTATCATGCCGTACATCTCAGCTTCTATTATCATTCAGCTTTTGGCCGTGATTAACCCCACGCTCGCCGAAATGAAAAAAGAAGGCGAAAGCGGCCGGCGTCGTCTGACGCAGTATACTCGCGTCTCCACGCTGTTTTTAGCTGCGCTTCAGGCGATCGGCATCGCAACCGGTATCCCGAATATGATGCCGGGCTTGGTGGATAATCCGGGATTCGGCTTTTACTTTGTGACGACGATTGCGCTCGTTACCGGCACCATGTTCCTCATGTGGCTGGGCGAGCAGATCACTGAGCGCGGCATCGGCAATGGTATTTCATTAATTATCTTTGCCGGTATCGTGGCTGGTTTGCCGTCAGCTTTAGCCTCGACTTTTGAGCAGGCACGTCAGGGTGACCTCTCAACCATCGCGCTGCTTATCATCGGCGTGGTGGTCGTGGCTGTGACCTTCTTCGTGGTCTTCGTCGAGCGCGGGCAGCGCCGCATTGTCATTGACTATGCCAAGCGTCAGATGGGCAATCGCATTTACTCGCAGCCGCGTTCAACCCTGCCGCTTAAGATCAACATGTCAGGCGTTATCCCGGCGATTTTCGCTTCGTCGATCATCCTGTTTCCAGGCACGGTGGTTTCGTGGTTCGGTCAGGGTGATAATGCCGTAGCCAATGTACTGCAGGAGATTTCGCTGTTCCTGCAGCCGGGACAGCCGCTTTATGAGCTGCTGTATGCCGCAGCGATTGTGTTCTTCACCTTCTTCTACACCGCGCTGGTATTCAGCCCGCGCGAGGTGGCGGAGAACTTAAAGAAGAGCGGAGCATTTATCCCGGGTATTCGTCCGGGGGAAATGACGGCGCGCTTTATTGATAAGGTGATGACGCGTCTGACTTTGTCTGGCTCCATCTATATGGTGCTGGTATGCTTGGTGCCGCAGCTTTTAATGAACTGGTTTAATGTACAGTTCTATTTCGGCGGTACCTCGCTGCTCATTATTGTGGTCGTGATCATGGATTTCGTCGCCCAGCTGCAAAGCCACATGATGCAGCAGCAGTATGGCGATCTGCTCAAGAAAGCGAATCTCAGGAATTACGGGCGTTAATCCCGCCCCAATTAGGAGAATTGAAATGAAAGTTGGTGCATCTGTAAAGAAGATTTGCCGCAACTGCAAGGTGGTTCGCCGCCATGGGGTTGTGCGCATCATCTGCTCAAATCCTAAACATAAGCAGCGTCAAGGCTAATCTGCTGCAGCGCTTGCAAAAGCGGCAGAATATTTCTATAATACGTTGCTTTTAAAAGCGTCCGAGTTAAGCTCGGACGCTTTGTTACGATTTTTTTTTTTTTTTTGCCTCAAAGGCACTAACGCGATCGCGTATCCTAACGGGCTTTGCGATCGCATTTTATTAACCGACCTTATTTAGGAGATCAATAGTGGCCCGTATCGCTGGCATTAACGTGCCTGATCAGAAGATCGCCCTGATTGCTCTGCAGTCAATTTACGGCATCGGTCCCACGCGCGCGCGCGATATTCTCGCTGCCGCGGGCGTAGACCAGTTAACTAAATTCAAGGATATCGATGAAGCTTCCGTGGAGAAGATCCGTCAGGAAGTGGCCAAGTACACCGTTGAAGGTGATCTGCGCCGTGAGATATCGATGAACATCAAGCGCCTGATGGACCTCGGCACCTACCGTGGTCTGCGTCACCGCCGCGGCCTGCCGGTACGCGGTCAGCGTACCAAGACTAATGCGCGCACCCGTAAAGGCCCGCGTAAGAGCATCAAGAAGTAGGAGGCACTTGAATGTCTGAACAAGTTAAAGAAACCGCTCAGAACGCCGCTCCGGCTGCCGCTCCGGCCGCCGCTGCTCCGGCTCCTGCAGCAGCCCCGGCCGCTGCTCCTAAGACCGCTTCTGCTCCGCGTGCGCGCGGCGGCAAGCGCTCTAAGAAGCAGGTGGCTGACGGCGTGGCGCATATTCACGCGTCCTTCAACAACACTATCGTTACCATCTCCGATCGTCAGGGCAATGCTCTGTCGTGGGCAACTGCCGGCGGCTCTGGCTTCCGCGGTTCCCGTAAGTCTACCCCGTACGCAGCGCAGGTTGCAGCTGAGCGTGCCGGTGAGGCTGCCAAGGAGTTCGGCGTCAAGAACCTTGAGGTGATGGTCAAAGGTCCTGGTCCGGGCCGTGAGTCTTCGATTCGCGCCCTGAACGCCATCGGCTTTAAGATCACCAACATCACTGACGTGACTCCGATTCCGCATAACGGCTGCCGTCCGCCGAAGAAGCGCCGCGTCTAATTGGCTTATAACAGGAGATAGTTAAATGGCAAAATATACCGGTCCTGCCCTGAAATTAAGCCGCCGCGAGGGCGTTGACCTTTTCTTAAAGTCCGGCGTGCGCGCCATCGAGTCTAAGTGCAAGCTCGATACCGCCCCGGGTCAGCATGGTGCTAACAAGGCTCGTCTGTCCGACTACGGCATGCAGCTGCGTGAGAAGCAGAAGGTGCGCCGCATTTACGGCGTGCTGGAGCGTCAGTTCCGCAACTATTATAAGAAAGCTGCCAATATGCCGGGCAACACTGGCGAAAACCTGCTGCAGCTGTTAGAAGGCCGTCTTGATAATGTCGTGTACCGCATGGGCTTTGGTTCTACCCGTATGGAGAGCCGTCAGTTAGTCAGCCACAAGGCGATCACGGTGAACGATAAGGTAGTGAATATCCCGTCCTACCAGGTCCAGCCTTCTGATGTAATTGCGGTGCGCGAGAAAGCCAAGAAGCAGCTGCGCATCAAGGCCGCGATTGACCTGTCCGGTCAGCGTGCCGTCAAGCCGACCTGGATTGACGTTGATCACAGCGCCATGAAGGGCACTTACAAGAGCAAGCCTGAGCGTGCTGAGCTTCCTTCCGATATCAAGGAACAGCTCATCGTCGAGCTGTACTCGAAGTAATCCTAAGGCAGATGCCTGCACCTCTTAGTTTGTTGTGGGGTAATTTACCGTGTCAGTAACTGAACTGCTCAAGCCAAAGCCGGTGAGCTTTGCAGAAACCGGGCCTAGCAGTGCCCGCATTGTGCTCGAGCCGCTGGAGCGCGGCTACGGCAATACCTTAGGCGTTGCTTTAAGCTCGGTTCTGCTCAAAGCACTGCCGGGTCTTGCAGTGGATGCCTTCCGCCTTGATGGCGTGACCTCGGTCAATGCGCTCAAGCCGGACATGCTTGAGAGCGTGTTTGAGCTGGTCATGAACTTAAAGGAACTGGCCTTCTGCGCTGCTCCTGAGTTCCCGACTCCGGTGTGGATCGAGCTCAAAAAGAGTGGAGCCGGTGCAGTTTGCGCCGCAGATTTTAATCTGCCCGCCGGCCTGACTCTTTCTGACAGCACTGCCCCGCTGTGCACGCTGCAGGGTGCACAGGCTGAGCTTACGCTGTCTGTGCGCGTGACCCGCGGTCAGGGCTATGTGCTCGCAAGCGATGAGCGTCACTTAAAGCAAGAACGCGCCGATGATATTCTTATCGACGCTAATTTCTGCCCGGTGTGCCGCTTCGTTTACGAGGTTGAGTCAGCCCGCGTGGAGCAGCGTACGGACTTAGATCGCCTAGTCATCAATATTGAAACCAACGGTACCATAGCGCCGGATCAGGCGCTGATGAAAGCGGCAGCGCTACTCAATGCGCCGCTTGACAATCTGGCGGATAAGGAAGATATGGCTGAACGCACCTCGGTGCCGGCCGCTCCGCCGATGCCAGATCCGGTATTGTTGCAGCCGGTAGATGATTTAGAGCTGACCGTACGTTCAGCCAACTGCCTGAAAGCTGAGCAAATCATTTACATCGGCGATTTAGTGCAGCGCACCGAGGTCGAGCTGCTCAAGACTCCGAACCTCGGCAAGAAGTCCTTGACGGAGATCAAGGACGTGCTGGCGCAGCGCGGCCTGTCACTGGGTATGCGCGTGCCGAATTGGCCCCCGCAGGGTCTGCGTTCGCCTAAGTAGCCAACGTTTACAGGAAGGAATTTCAAATGCGTCATCGTTTAAGCGGCCGTCATTTGGGCCGTACCTCTGCCCACCGCGCTGCGCTTTACCGCAATTTAGCCTGCGCGCTTATTACTCATGAGTGCATTAAGACTACTCTGCCGAAGGCCAAGGAACTGCGCCGCTTCGCTGAGCGTCTTATCACCATTGCTAAGACCGACTCCGTTGCCAATCGCCGTCTGGTGTTTGCGCGCGTGCGCGACAATGCCGTGGTGGCCAAGCTGTTCAATGACATCGGCAAGCGCGTTGCTGAGCGTCAGGGCGGTTATACCCGTACCCTTAAGTGCGGTTTCCGTCACGGCGACAATGCTCCGATGGCCTATATCATGCTGGTTGATAAGGCCGTGGCTGCAGAGCCCACTGCTGAAGCTCCGGCTGCTGATGCCGCTGCACAGTAAGTGCTGTGCACTGATATGATTAAGCCGCCGCCTCTGGCGGCTTAATGCCCTGCCGACCGTACATTTGCGAGGGTAGAACCTTGGATCTTAATACTGCTTCATTAAAGCCTCAGATTAAGGAAGTCAAGCCGACGGCGGTGAATGCTTATCGCGTCACGCTTGAGCCGTTTGAGCCTTTTTACGCCCAGATAGTTGGTACGGCGCTACGCCGCATCATGCTCTCTTCGCTTCCCGGCTATGCCATTACCGAGGTGGAGATTGACGGCGTAGTGCACGAGTACAGCGCCTTAGAAGGCGTGCAGGAAGATATCCTGCTCATCCTTTTGAATTTAAAGGAAGTAGCGGTGGCTGCAGAGGGTCTTTTGACCACTGAGCCGACGCTGGAGCTCAATAAGAGCGGTGTCGGTCCGGTTACGGCTGGCGACATCATCTGCCCGGGCGGTGTGGAGATCAAGAATAAAGATCTAGTGCTGTGCCACATTACGGACGAGCAGACCACGCTGCGCGCCCGCATGCATGTGTCGCGCGGCCGGGGCTATGTGCCGGCAGCGGTGCAGCCGCGCATGGAAGGGGCGGAAGATCGCTTTATCGGCCGTCTACTGCTCGATGCTTCGTTCTGTCCGGTGCTGAATGTGGCAGTGCATACCGCCAAGCTCGCGGATGGCATGGAGCAGCTCATTCTTGATATCGAGACTAACGGCACAATTGATCCGGCAGATGCGGTATGCATGGCCGCGACGATTTTTGCTGAGCAGTTAAACTGCTTTGTGGATATCCGCAATTCGGTGGCTCCGGCTGAGGATGCCGCCTATCGTCCGCTTGTCGATCCGAAGTTATTGTGCCCGGTGGAAGATCTTGAGCTGACGGTGCGTTCGGCCAATTGTCTGAAGGCCGAGGGCATTAAGTACATCGGCGATCTGGTGCAGCGCACCGAAGTGGAACTGCTCAAGACTCCGAATCTGGGCAAGAAGTCTTTAACCGAGATTAAGGATGTGCTGGCTGAGCGCGGCCTGACCTTAGGCATGCGAATTGAGCACTGGCCGCCATCAGATTTGGATTTAGCGCGTTAACTCGCCGCTTGTCACCCATAAAAAAGGCTGCTGCAAGGCAGCCTTTTGCACATGTGCCCTCAGCGCTTGCGTAGCGCAGAATAAAGCTTGGCCAAGGGCGCGTAGCCTGAGTGCAGTAGTAACGCTCATCTACATGTTCTGGGCGTAGCTTACCTGCAGCGCATCGGTGCCTGCAGCATCGCGGATGCCATCAATCAATTCATCGCACGGATCTATCAGATAATGGCGATGCAGCGGCAGAATTAAGCTGTGGTCATACAAAAGCTGCAGCCTACAGCCTGTAACATGTTCGTCAGGTGGGAGCTGACCTGCAAGCAGCGCCTGCTGTCTGCGCTGCTGCAGTGGAGCGAGCGGCAGCCGATGAGCCATGATGAGATTGCAGATGAGCTTGCCTGACTGTGCGCCTACCTGTGGGCTTATGCGCAGGATTAAGGCCGTAGCATGGCTGCGCCGCAGATCTTCAAGACTGTCAAGCTTTAGCACGCGCAGCCGCGGCAGCGGGCTGTCATCAGCCATCGACAATAGGCCGTTGACGATAAGCACTAAGGGCGAGGGGGCAAAATGTTCCCCCGCTGCGGCCGCTTGCCGGTTCTGCTCTTCCTCACGTGCCGCGAGGATGTGCTGATACTGTTCAGCACTGCGGCCGTAGAGGCCAATTTCCAGCTGCGAGGTGCCGTCATCAAGAGTGATGATATAGAATTTGTGGCCGTCATTTTTTGAGGTTCGCTCATTGGAATTAATGACTACGCCACACAGCGTAGTTTCATTGGGTCGATCTGGTGCGCCGGGACGCAGATTATCGAGCGTGGTGCGTACGAAATAATTAAGCTCATGCCGATAGGCATTAATCGGGTGTCCGGATAGATACAAGCCCAGTACGTTTTTTTCGAGGCTTAGGCGGTAATTGTCGGAAAACTCGGGCACCTCTACTAAGGCCGGCTTGGTGATGGTACCATCGCCTAAAGTGGCAAACAGATCAAGCTGTCCTGAATTGACGTCATTTTCCATGCGCTGGGCATATTTAATCGCATTAGGGATCGAAGCTAGCATCTTAGCGCGCGACGGACACAGCCTATCGAGGGCGCCGCTCATGATAAGCGCTTCTAAATTCTTTTTATTGGCAAAATTGCTGCCGATGCGGCGGACAAAATCATAAAAGTCGCTAAAAGGCCCGTCATGCTCGCGGATATTGACTAAATGGGCACAGAAGTCTTCACCGATGCCTTTGACCGCACCGATGCCGTAGACGATCTCCCCGGCTTCATTGACGCAGAAATCAAAGCGTCCGCAGGTTACATCCGGCGGATTGACCTTAATCTTTAGTCGATGGCATTCAGCAATATACGACACTAATTTCTCGGTACGCTGGCGATCGGCGGTCATCATGGCTGCGAGAAACTCAGCTGGATAATGGACCTTAAGCCATAAGGTCCACCACGCCACTAAGGCGTAGGCCGCTGAATGGGATTTATTAAAGCCATATTCAGCAAACATCTCGACTTGGTCAAAGATCTTCATGGCAATGACCGGATCTTTGCCTTTCTTGATGGCACCTTCTTTAAATACTGAACGCTGACCGGCCATTTCGGCCGGGTTCTTCTTACCCATGGCGCGGCGCAGAATATCAGCGCCGCCGAGGCTGTAGCCGGCGAGGACCTGCGCAATCTGCATGACCTGCTCTTGATAGACGATAACGCCGTAGGTGGAATCAAGAATCGGCTTTAAGTCGAGATCTTGGAAATCAGGGGAAGGGTAGCTGACCTCCTCCTTACCATGCTTGCGCTGTACGAAATGATCCACCATGCCGCTTTTAATGGGCCCCGGACGATAGAGCGCCACCAAGGCGATGAGGTCATCAAAGCGATCGGGCTGCATCTGTCCGATGAGCTTGCGCATGCCGACAGATTCAAGCTGAAAAACAGCAGTAGTATGTCCTTGCTGCAGCATGGCAAAGGATGCGCTATCCGCATACGGCACGGCATGAATATCAATCGGCGGCAGATGGAGGCGTTGCTGCTTTTCATTGATCATGACTAAGGCATCATCAATGATGGTAAGCGTGGTCAGACCTAAAAAATCAAACTTGACTAAGCCTGCGTGTTCGACATCCTTTTTGTCAAACTGCGTAATCGAGTTGCCGTCGGAGTCGAGCATTAACGGGGTAAATTCGGCAGTGCGCGTCGGAGAAATAACCACGCCGGCGGCGTGTTTGCCGATATTGCGAATCACCCCCTCAAGGCGCATGGCAATATGAATGAGCTCCACACGCTGCTTATCATCGTTAGCCTTGGCTTGCTCGTAAAGCGCTAAGAAATCCGGCGCTTCACTTGGGCATGGATTGCCTTTTTTATCAAAGCCCATTGCGGCTTTGAATGTAAGACCGGGCTGGGTGGGCAGCATCTTGGCCACAAAGTCCACGGCACCGTATCCCATGCCCAGCGCGCGCCCGGCGTCCTTAATGGCCGCTTTAGGCGCCATGGTGCCGAAAGTGGCAATCTGCGATACGGCATTATTGCCGTATCGCTCGCGCACATGATCGAGCGTTTTTTCACGGCGGCGCTGACAGAAATCGACGTCGAAATCAGGCATCGATACACGCTCGGGGTTTAAAAAACGTTCAAAGAGCAGATCAAAGGCTAAGGGGTCAAAGTCGGTGATTTTCAGCGAGTAAGCCACTAAGGAGCCGCCGCCCGAGCCGCGCCCAGGACCTACCGGCACCCCATGATCTTTGGACCATTGAATAAATTCCATCACGATGAGGAAGTAGCCGGGGAAGTCCATCTTGATGATGACGTCAAGCTCAGTGTTAAGGCGCTGTTCGTATTTGGGACGCTGCTTTTCCCGCTCACTGGCATCCGGATAGAGAAATTCAAGGCGCTGCTCCAGCCCTTCATGCGCCTTTTGGCGCAGGCACTCTGCCGGCGACAAGTTTCCAGTTGGATAATGTGGCAGGCGCGGATGATCGAGCTCAATTTCTACATTGCAGCGCTCGGCAATGGCACGGGTATTGGCAATGGCCTCGGGAAGATCGGCAAAAAGCTCAGCCATCTGTTCGGGAGTTTTAAAATATTGCTCCCGCGAGTACTCACGCGCTACTTCTTTATTGCCGCGCTGACAGCTGCGCTGAATTGACACGCGCACGTCATGAATTTCGTAATCCGAAAAGCCGTCCTCAGGTACATTATCCGGACCGTAGAGAAAGACGCTGTCATTGACTGCTGCCGGGGCAATGCCATACTGCAGGCAGGTGTTTAAGGCAAAGCTTTCAAATTCTGCTTCGCCCTCGCGCCCTGCGCGCGTTATTTCAAAGACGAAACGATCGCCAAAATGCTGCTGATAAAACGCAATACGCTGCGCTAAAGCTTTTTGATTGCGCGCAAAGTAGAGTTTGGCAATATCGCTGCGAAAACCGCACAGTACGATAAGTCCCTGCGCGTACTGTGCCAGTTCCTGCAGATTGGTGGCGGCATTAAAGGCCCCTGCATCGGAGCGCAGCCAAGCATTGGAGAGAATGTCGTAGAGATTTTGTTTGCCCTGACGGTCCATCGCCAGCAGGGTGATGCGCGACTCCAGCGGGACGCTGCCGGCACTTCCTTCCTCGCGCAGCGTAACATCCGCTCCCATGATAGGTTTAATTCCGGCGGCACGGCAGGCGCTGTAGAACTTAATAAAGCCGCAGATATTATTGAGATCAGTCAGTGCCAGCGCTGGAATTTTAAGCTGGGCTGCGCGCTTGACGATGGCCTCGACGCTCTGCAGACCGTCTAAAATCGAATAATCAGAGTGTAGATGAAGCGGAATATAGCAGGGGGCGCTGGCAGGCATAATGGGTGTTTCCTTCATTGATGGTGCGCATATTGTAATCTAAAAGCTGCCGCTTAATTTGTTAAAATAGCGCGATTATTAGGCAGCTGCCTGAAGTGTTTGACCTAAGAGCGCATAGCGCAAGGAGATAAGAATATGGCGCGTTTTGTTACCATTCTGATGGGCTCGGATTCAGATCTGCCGCTAGTGGAGAATACCATTAAGGTACTGCAGGGCTTTAAGATTGACACGCGCGTGCGCGTGGCCTCTGCACATCGTACGCCCAATGAAGCGGCGGAGATTGTAAAAAAGGCTGAAGCGGAAGGTTGTCAGGTCTTTATCTGCGCCGCAGGCCTCGCTGCGCATTTAGCCGGTGCTGTTGCCGCACGCACCACGCGTCCGGTGATCGGCATCCCGGTAGACGGCGGTCCGTTAAACGGGGTGGATGCGCTTTACTCGACTGTTCAGATGCCAGGCGGCATCCCGGTAGCGACGGTGGCTATCGGCAAGGCCGGTGCTAAGAACGCGGGCTATCTGGCTGCGCAGATTATGGCGCTGTCTGATCCGGCCTTAGATGCTTTAGTTAAAGCCGATCGTTGTGCCGCTGCTGCAGCGGTGAAAGCCAAAGATCAGGCGCTGCAGGACAAGCTCAATGCCCACTGAGCTGTCAGCAGCGATTGCCAAGGCCGCCGCGATAATTGAAGAAGGCGGCGTGATCATTGCGCCTACTGAGGGCGTGTACGGTTTTTCCTGCCGCATAGATGATGCAGCAGCGCTGCAGCGCATTTTGCAGCTTAAAGGCCGCGCTTGCGGCAAGGGTTTTATTACGCTGTGCGCTATCTCGGCGCAGGCCCTCGCGCTGACCGATGTCCAAGCCCTGCCCGATGTTGCATTGCGTCTGATGCATCAGCTGTGGCCGGGACCGCATACTTTTGTGTTGCCGTGCAAGCCTGAGCTCAATGGTCTGCTCACCGGTTTCCGCCATACGTTGGCGCTGCGCGTGCCGAGCTTTACGCTACTTACTGATTTGCTGTGCGCCTGCGCTTGTCCGCTGGTGTCAACTTCAGCTAATTTAAGCGGCTACGCGCCCTATCGCGAGCTTGCTGCGGTGACGCAGGCTTTTGGCGATAAGGTGGATTATATTCTGCCGGCCCCCTGTCAGGGGTTGGCCGGTCCAACCTCAATTCATGACGGCTTGAGCGGACGTCTGCTGCGCCAAGGAGGGTGCTGATGCATTTTGCCGTGCTGGGTAATCCGATTGCCCACTCCTTATCTCCGGTAATTCATAGCTATTTCGCCAAGATCCTTGGCTTAAAGCTCAGCTACGAGCGGATATTAGTTGCAGCTCCTTTTGCCAAAGTTGCTGCGGACTTTTTTGCTGCAGGTGGCGCTGGCTGCAATGTCACGGTGCCATGCAAACTTGAGGCTTGCGCGTTTGCCGATAGCTTAGATGACAATGCCGCGGCAGCGGGGGCGGTGAATACTTTAAAGCGCAATGCTGACGGTACTATTAGCGGCTTTAATACCGACGGGCCGGGTTTGGTGCTCGATCTTAAACGTCTTAATATGCTGCCGGATAACGCGCGGATTTTAATTGTCGGGGCCGGCGGAGCGGCGCAGGGCATTGTGCAGCCGCTGCTTAACGCTGGGGCAGAGCAGATCACTCTGGCCAATCGCCATGCAGCCAAGGCGGTAAAAATTGCCGCTAAGTTTGCGTCAAGCAGCAAAGTTAATGCCGTCAGCTTGAATACCTTAAATGAAGGGCAGGCTGCGCATTTGGCGCGTCATCATTACGCTAAATCCTTTGATTTAGTGATTAATGCGACTTCAAGCTCGCTACAGCATATGCTGCCGCCGCTAGAGCCGCTTATTTTACAGCGTGCCGGGGCCGCCTATGATTTAATGTATACCCCGCAAGGCGGTACTATCTTTACTCGCTGCTGTACTGAGCTTGGACTTAAGCACTGTGCCGACGGCATCGGCATGCTGATTGCGCAGGCGGCTCTGAGCTTAGAGCTGTGGACAGGGCAACGCCCCGACATTGCGCAGGCGATTGCTTATCTGCAGCGCTATCTGCAGGGGCGGGCGTGAGTTCTGGTGTTATTGTTTTAAGCTCTGCGGCACGTCCGGAGCTGACGGCGGCAGCGCAGCAGCTCTTTCCTGAGCTGCGTATCGGGGGCACGATGCACACGGCCTGCCTGCCAGAAGGGTGGAGGTTGGATTTAGCTGGCAGCGCGCGGCTGCTGCCCCCTTCCCCGCCGCGCGGCAAGGCGGCGCCGCCTTTTGCCATGGATTTACTAGCGCCTAAATTGCGCTGGCGTATTCAACATCCGGGGGCTGAAGCGCTACTGCGCGCTTGCCTTAATAAATTGGCCGCAGGCAGCTGCGTATGGGATGCAAGCGCCGGCTTAGGGCGCGATGCGCTGATGCTGTCCTCACGCGGCAGCGTGGTAGACATGTTTGAGCGCCACCCTATCGTTTATCTATTGCTGTTAGATGCTCTGCTGCGCGCTCAAGAAGCTGCGGCTTACCCCTTTGCTTTGCCGCGGCTGCATTTTGGCGCGGCGGCAGATGCGGTGAATGTACTGCCGCCCCCGGCGGTTATTTACTATGATCCGATGTTTCCGCCGCGGCGTAAAGAGGCCTTAGTTAAAAAAGACATGCAGATCTTCCATCAGCTGGTGGGGATTGATGAAGATATTGTCAGCACTGCACAAAGACTGCGCACTTGTTGCACTAAGCGCTTAGTAATAAAGCGTCCGGCAGGCAGCGCACCGGTGCAAAGCGCGAGCCTGCAGCCAAGCTACAGCGTAGACGGCGGCGGCTGCCGCTTTGACTGCTACCTGCCCTAAGTTTTAGTAGATAGCATTAAGCTCAGTCAGTAAGCGGCTCAATGCCGCCGACCTGTAGTAGTGCCGGCTTATCCTGCAAAGCCTGTACCCACAGCCGTGCGGTTGCCTGCTGCGGTCCCTTTAAGCTTAGCGCATAGACTTTAAGTTCATCATACCAGTCTGCAGGCACGCGCCAATATGAGCCTTCAGTCGAGCCGTCAGCGCGGGAGATGAGGGGCAGGGTAACAAAGCCGGCGCTTACCTGCCCGGAACTTACCATGGCATAGACTTGATATTCCTGCTGCGCGCGGTAAATACGTCCGTTTAAATACGCGGTTGGAAAATCGCTGCGGGCGGCAACCTGTGCGGCGGCAAAGCCGACCGGTGTCAGCTCCGCCTTGGGCAGGGCTAGGGAGCTGAGCTTGCGTTGTTTTAAGCTTTGGAGATCGGACGGCGAGAGTAGCTCAGGATCAGCTGAGAACAGTACTAAGGGCAGCTTAGCGATAGGCTGCAGATCGTGCGGCTCAGCGCGCTGCGCCCGGATAAGCAGAATTGCTGAGCGTTCGGCGGCAGTAAGCAGTACGTCGCAGGAGCGGGCTTGATTGGCAATTGCGGCGTACAGGGAACTGTCTGGAGCAAAGTAAAGCGCAAACTTGGGTAGTGAGCTGGCGGCAGTTTGGCTCAGGTGCGTCAGCGCATCGTGTAGTTGCGGCACGGCACATACCTGTAGCGGGGCATCTTGCGGCGCCGGGGCATCAGCTGTGCCGAATAAAGTCCAAAAGGCTGCAGCCGGCCGCGCTAGCAGTAAGCTGGCGCCAAGCAGCGCAGCACCTAGTACAAAGATTAAGTTACGACTAGTTGTATGCATTGGATTTACGGTCATTTCTCATAAGGGTAGGTATCTGGTTTACACCTTAGTGCATGCTCAGCTTTAATGAGCACTGTAGCAGCCTTGAGTAGATTTCATGTGGACTTTGGGCTTTACGCAATTTATCAGCAAAGCCAGGCTCATTGAGCATTAAGGACAAGCGTCCGAGCAACGTCACATGCGAGCTGCCGTCATCGGGAGTGGCAATTAAGAAAATCAGATCGCATTGATTGCCGTCCGGGCAAGTCAACTCGGCAAGCGGTTGATCGAGCACGCACAAGCCCATGCTGGGGCGCAGCGCAAAGCTGCCGCGCGCATGGGCAATCGCAATACCTTGCGCAATGGCGCATGAACTGCTTGCATGCTTGCGTGTCACCTCCTGCGCTAAGCTGGCAGCTGAAGTAATGGCATCTAAGCGCTCAAGCTGACGGCATAATTCATCAATTACAGACGTAAGCGTGCTGTGTGCGGCGCTGCAGCGTACAATGCAGGATTCATCTAGGGCATAGCGCACCATGGTGGGACTTACGGTAAAGTGGGCGTTGGGCGCTGTATCGGCGTGCATGGAAGCTGCAGAGTTTGCAGGCTCGCGCAGCAGCTCTAAGGTGGCTAGCATATTATTAAAAAAGATCCCATGTAGACGGTAGCGCTTGAGGTAAATGATGAGCATTAACAGTGCAAACACTGTCGACAGCAGGAGCAGCACATGAAAGTCAAACTGCGGTGGTACGCTCAAGCCTGAGGGGAGAGCAATCAGCGCACTGAAGGCTGCCTGAAAGCCGGAGATTAAGTAGGCTAGCACTAAGCCTAATTTTACGCACATGGTCTGGGCGGCAAACAGCATCCCTTCGCCGCGGATGCCGGTTTTAAATTCACCGTAATCGACGCTATCACACAGCATAATGGTGGTCAGCACTGAGCACAGCGCTAGCCCCACCGAGAACAGCGTATAGGCGGCGCATAAGCTCAGCGCCGTCTGTGCGCTGTTAAGACGCAGAAGGCATAACAGCAGTGCGCCGGCGCACAGACACAGCGCCCCGCCAATAAATACGCGCCGTCTGCCGATAAGACGGATTAAAGGCAGGAGCATAAGCAGGCTTAAGGCCTGCCCGGCTGCACCGCTCAGTGCGGCGGCGTGCAGAGCATTGCCGCCTGCCGCGGCGCCGGTAGCAAGGTGCGTAAAGATGGCGGTGTGCGCAAGGCCAATGGTGATCTGGAGCAGCAGCGTCACCGCCGCGACAATCAGTAGCTCATCATTATTGACAATAAAGCGCCAAGCTTTGCGCAGCGTAAGCCGCGGCGTGGTAAAAGTAAGCGAGCGATCTTTAAGCCCCCACAGCAGTCCCAATTGCGTGATCAAAAAGCCGGCGCTGGCGACGAGGGATAGCTCAAAGAAAGTCGTGTTCAGAGCGCTGTCGCTGGCCTCTTTTAGAGCCAAGGTTCCTCCGGCAATAATCAACTGCGCGCCTAGCAGTGTGCCGAGGCGGGCTAGCATCGCCATTTTTTCACGGATCTGCGGCTGTGCGCCAAAGGAAGGCAGCAGCGCCCAATATGGGATGTCGCTGAAGGTATAGCTTAAAGTCCACAGCAAAAACATTAGTGCCGCATAGCACTGAAAGGCCGGAGCATTTAAACCCGGATCGTAGAAGAGCGCGGGAGTAGTAATAGCGCTTAACACCATGCCGAGGGCTAAATAGGGTTTGAATTTGCCCATGCGGCTGCGTGTAATATCGCAGATATAACCAAACAGCGGATCGGTAAAAGCATCAAACAGGCGGCCTGCGATAAACAACAGGATGATAAAGGAGCTTGAGCATTTGCCGCTGATGCTTAAGTACAGCATGAAAAAAGCGGTAATCAGCCAGTAAATAAGATCTTTGCCCAGCCCGCCTACACAATAGACGCCAGCCTCAAGCCAACGCGGCGCGGCGCGGCGCGGATTATCTAATATCTGCATAGCACAATCTTAAGGCGCCGTATTAGGCGCGGTAATTTTGCGGCAGCTAAATCTAGCGCCGCGCTTTTGTATGATTATTAGTGACAGGGTATTGTATAGCAAGCGCACCCCTGTCACAGCTAAGACGTGTTTATTTTCCTTTAGCTGAAGCCTGCTGCGCCGTGCACGTGCACTCTTTTTTAGCAAATTTATCAAGTAAAATTTGATTTTAGTGTTTAAAGTGCTGATGGAGTACAGCAGGTTTACGTCGCATCAACAATATAATCAAATTTATTTGAGTTAAATTTACTTAAAAATCAATTATTATCATCAAAATATCGAGTATGTTCTCATTTTTTGATTTAGATCAACGTTTAATTGATTTCAATCCGTACAATAGAGCAGACGCGGAATTCTCCGTTCCATCATCATAAAGGTACTGACATGACTAAAGTTACAAGAGAAAAGCGGGAATTGTCCTTTTTCTGGGCCATTGTCCCGGTCTTTGCCATGATATTGTTTTTAGGCGTAGGCTACATCACTTTAAATTTGCGCGCAGAGCCGATGATTCTGCTGTCAGCGGCAGTAGCCTCCGGCATTGCCTATTTTCATGGCTATTCATGGCATGACATTTTAGATGCTATTGTCGAAAAATTGGCCAAGGCCATGCCGGCACTGCTCATCTTAATTTCGGTGGGTTTTTTGATCGGTGCTTGGATGATAGGCGGCACCATTCCGATGATGGTGTATTACGGGCTTAAGTATATTGATCCGAGCTATTTCTATGTGGCCGCCTTTTTACTTACGGCCTTAACTGCGACTTGTACCGGTACCTCTTGGGGGTCAGCCGGCACCATTGGCGTAGCGCTGATGGGGGTTGCGGTTGGTTTAAATCTGTCGCTGCCGATTGCGGCAGGTGCGGTGTTAAGCGGCGCCTATTTTGGCGATAAGTGCTCGCCGTTGTCCGATTCTACCAACTTAGCCTCAATTGCTGCAGGCTCGTCGCTGTATGCGCACATTGCACATCTCTTCTGGACTACCGGTCCGGGCTTTATTATCTGCTGCATTGCCTATACCGTTATCGGCCTGAACCAGCATATTGGCCACGTTGATACTCCGGAGCGTATTGTTGAGATCACGTCAGCTTTAGAGAGCGTGTATGATTTTAATCTATTAGTGCTGTTGCCGCCGATTGTGGTGCTGGCCGGTTCAATTCTGCGCCAGCCGACCATTCCGGTGCTGTTCCTCGCCTCGGTCATCGCTATGTTCTGCGCAGCAATTTTCCAAGGCTTTTCTTTAAGCCAGATTTGCGAGACCGTGATTGGCGGTTTTAATCTTTCCATGATTCCCAATCAAGAGGCCGTGGCTACTTTCCCGCCTGATGTGGCTAAGCTGCTCGAGCGTGGCGGTATGGTGGCGATGATGAACACCTTAGTGATCTGCTTCTGCGCCTTCGCTTTAGCCGGCTCGATGTCGGTGGCGCATTCACTTGAGATCATCATCAGCGTGTTCCTCAAGGGCGTGAAGTCGGTATTCCGCCTGATTGCAACTACTTTAGTTTCCACCGTCCTCATCTGCGGCATTACCTCCAATGGTCAGCTTTCTGTGCTGCTGCCAGGTGAAATGTTTAAGGACACTTACCGTAAATTTGGCTTAGCTCCGACTAATCTGTCGCGTACCGCTGAGGACGCGGGTACGGTAGTTGAGCCGATTCTGCCGTGGACGGCGGCCGGCGTATACATGGCTACCATGCTCGGCGTACCCACCTTGGAATATCTACCGTGGGCCTTCCTTAACTATACCGGCATGATCTTTGCGCTGATTTGGGCGGCTACCGGAATCGGGATTGCCCGTCTGCCGAAAAAGGAAGCAGCTTAAGCAGGACCTAACCTCGCATTTGCGTGCGAGGTTTAGCAAGGTCTTATGCTGACTTTTAGAAATTCCCTCAAGCCTAGGGCGTTTACGGGTATATTCACCCTGCCCTTATCAGAAAGGAGTTAACCGCTCCTTTCTGAATATTTGCTAAGTTATGACATGAAAAAAGAGCTTGATCTGCCGCTTACTTCCCCGCGTAAACGTACGGGAAATTGCGCAGCATTGGTAGTTAAAGGAGCATGCACCATATGATGGATTTTGCGACCCCAGTTGAGCGCCGTGGCACTGACTGCGCTAAGTGGGATACGTTTGATAAGATTTACGGCGGGACGGATCTGATCCATGTCGGCTGCGCCGATATGGATTTTAAAAGTCCGCCCGAGATTTGTCAGGCTTTTGCCGATATTGCGGCGCACGGGGTATTCGGCTATACCGATTTAAGCCCAGACTTCTATAGTGGAGTTGCCGCGTGGTATCAGCGTCGCCACGGAATTATGCTTACCCCGGACGAAGTTATGTTTACGCCGCGCATTAATATTGCCTGCGGCTTGTGCATTGAAGCCTTGACGCGTCCTGGCGATGAAGTGATCCTCAATTCCCCGGCCTATCCGCCGCTTGCTCAAGCTGCAGCTGACAATGGGCGTTTTGTGCGTGCGGTGCCGCTTAAGGCACAGGACGACAGCTTTACTTTAGATATGGATGCACTTGAGGCTGCCGTCAGCCCTAAGACTAAATTCATGATCTTGGTAAATCCGCACAATCCGACTACCCGCTGTTGGAGCTTAGCTGAGCTGCAGTGTATTGCTGACTTCTGTGTGCGTCATGAGCTGTATTTGTTCTGTGATGAAATTCATGCCGATTTCATTAAGGCTGGCTGTAGCTTTCATTCAATGCTGGAAATTGCAGATCCTGCGCTGCAGGAGCGGCTGATTGTGGCTAATTCACCGGCCAAAACCTTCAATGTGATGGGAGCACTGGCTGCTTATCTGATTATCCGTAACCCGAAGCTGCGCCAAGCCTTCTATCGCGAGATGCAGCGCATCGGTGAGCATAATCCCGGCATTTTTGCCAATGCGGTGCTCAAGACGGTATATCAGCAGTGCGAATATTACGTTGCGGAGGTCAATGCCTATATTGACGGAAATGAAAGCTATATCCGGCAGGAGTTTATGCGCCTCTTTCCTAAGCTTAAGATCCTGCGTCGCGAAGGCACTTATCTGTTATGGATGGATTTTCGCCAGGTCTTTGCGACGGAAGATGCGATGTTTGATTTCTTCCTCAATCAGGCGCGGGTGGAAGTGTATGCCGGCTCGCATTTTGGCGCTGACTTTGCTGGCTTCATGCGCTTCAACTTAGCTGAGTCGCGCGTCATTCTGCAGGAAATCGTCCGCCGCATTGAAACGGCGCAGGCGCGCTGAAGTAAAAGCTTTTCTTCCTCTCTTCTTGAGTAAAGCTGCATCCGTCCTAGTTGCAGCTTTTATCCTGCGTACGACGCGCGGTAAGCTTAGCCGCCGTGCGAGGGCTTACACGTACCGTGGTGCTGCTCACGTTCTGGGGACGGGCATTTTCAGCCTGCAGCTTAAAATTAGACGACTGCACCGCAGCGGCATCGCAGCTGGCTGCCAGCACTGTGAGTACTGAACTTACGGTGAGCGTTTTGAGCTTATTCATGGCGATCCTCCGCTGCAATGAGCACGGATTTAACCACTGACACTACGAGCACAATTTCCAGCACCAAGTAAAGCCCAATCCCCAGTGGAATTGCTGATAGCGCAAACAGGGGAGCGTAGGCTCCAAGAAGCAACGTTGCTATAAATAAAAGCCCGTAGCTGAAGGCATAGAGTATGCAGAAAGCCAGCGCTCGCAACAGACTACCGACAAAGCCGACGCCGCCTAAAAGCCACCATGCCGCGCAGGCGCCCAGAGGTCCGAAACATAAAACCAGCAAAGCGGCAATTACCGCATTGACAGTGGTGCTGACTTGCCCGGATGCTGAATCATCAATCATGCAGTGCTCTTTTTCCTCTTGTCGTGGCTTATGGCTACGCCTTTAGCCTGAGCTTAACTCAGACCGTACAACGGGGCGCTATTTTACGGATCTTTTGTGATTTTTTCGTGATCGTTCGCAAAAATCTGTGCAAAACTAGCGCGTGCGGCTGTATGGTTCTGATGCGCTTTAACTTTAGAGTAGCAGTTGCGGCGCAAAGTTCCGTCCGCAATGCAATGTTACCGGTAACTATTTTTTTAAGATGTGATCTACAGAGCTAAATTTTGCTGCGCGATGGCTTAGACTTAAAGCAAGCGTTTAGATCTTAATGACATGGAGTCAATTTCTTATGTATCAGCATTTGACTGACAAGAATTTAGCTTTGGATTTAGTGCGTGTGACCGAAGCGGGAGCGCTTGCCGCTGCGCATTATTATGGCAAGGGTGATAAGGAAGCAGCTGACAAAGCGGCAGTTGATGCTATGCGCATTGCCTTTCAAGGTATTCATGTGCAGGGGCAGGTCATTATCGGTGAGGGCGAAAAAGATAAGGCTCCGATGCTGTATAACGGCGAGGAAGTCGGCTATGGTGATGGTCCTGAGGTGGATGTGGCAGTTGATCCGGTAGAAGGCACCAATGCCGTGGCTAACGGACGTATGAATGCGCTCTCGGTTGTCGGTATGGCTAAGAAGGGCGGGCTGTTCAATCCAGGCCGCAGCTTCTACTGCAGCAAAATTGCTGTCGGCAAAGAAGCTGCTGGCGTCATTGACATTAATGCTCCGGTTAAGGTCAATCTGCAGGCTATTGCTAAGGCTTTGGGTAAGCCTATTAGTGAAGTTAATGTCTTTATCTTAGATAAACCGCGTCACAAGAAACTGATCACCGATATTCGTTTAGCGGGGGCACGCGTTAATCTGCATAATGACGGTGATGTGGCAGGGGCCCTGATGGCCTGCGATCCGCATTCGCATATTGATGTGCTCTTAGGAACTGGCGGCACTCCGGAGGCAGTGATTACTGCCTGCGCATTAAAAGGCATCGGTGGACAGATTTTATGCAAATTTGATCCGCAGAGTGAAGAAGAAAAGCAGAACATCATCGCTGATGGCTTTGATCTAGACCGGGTGCTTAGTGTTGACGATTTGGTTACTACCGATCAGTGCTTCTTCGCTGCCACCGGTGTGACGGACGGTGAAGTGCTCGCCGGCGTCCGTTATGATGGAGAGTTTGCCATTACTTCGTCACTTTCTACTCGCGGACGTACGGGTACCATGCGCTACGTGCAGGCTTACCACAACCGCAAGAAGCTTGCTAAGATGAGCACCATCGAATATTAGCGGTATTACCTCAGGTAAAGCGAGGAGATTGTTCGGGCTTGTCGTAAGCGGAAATGCTTTAAAGCAGGCCAGCAGAGGGTGAGGAAGGTTAGAGATCTAGGCTTTTCCCATCTTCTGTAATATTCGGTGAATAAAACAGCGGCCTTGGAAAACTCCAAGGCTGTTTTATCTTCAGAAGATGATTTTTCTTAGCCTAGTGCTCGCTCATCTCAGCATTGAGGATGGACTCAAAAACTGGGGCAAAAACTGCCTTGATGGCATCCTGAACTTCTTGGGCAGAGGTAGGTTTAAAGTGCTTAAAAATCAGGTCGGCAATTTCTTTACCAGGGTTATCTTGAGAAGGCATTTTGTGTTCCTTAAAATGAACTTAAAGTTTAACAAAACTCCCGATCTCAAAGATCGGAAGTTAAAGGTTTACACAAAATTTCTTTCACTCTCGGTTTTACCCACTAAATCAGGGAGGATCCTGCGCCTTTTTTAGAGGATCTTCTTAGGTAATAGTTAACAAATTTCTTTCACTCATCACTCCTATGTTAAAGCTTATTGCAGCATTAATTATGCCAGCTGGGTCTTCAGATCAGCGAGCTCATCATCGTTCAGGTTAGTTGCTTCTTTGATTTGTGCAACTGGCATCCCCATGCGCAGTAAATTCAGCGCTATGCTAAAAGCAGCTTTTTTCTTTCCTTCTTTCA
>CALXOV010000058.1 GCA_944390105.1 uncultured Succinivibrionaceae bacterium | reverse complement strand
TGCTGCCGACCTCCAATGAGGTTCGCTTGGCAGGCTATCCGGGCAAGTCCTGCCCTTCTTAATATGTTTTGTGCGGCATTATGGTCGCAGTATCATTTTACATCATCATGAGAAGGAGCTCCAATATCTATTATTCGGCAATATATTGAGTAGCAGAAAATGCCGGATTAAAAATTGCGCTTCTCCTCGCGGCTGTATCCCCGCCCTAAAGGGCGGGGATACAGCCGCTAATCTTTTTTTAATAAATTAATAAATTAATTTAATTTTGCAAAACTCACTTCACCTAAAGCAACGCTTTTTTTGTTAAATCTGCCATTGGAGTCAAATTTTTCTACCAGCGTTGCAGCGTGGACTTAAGAAAATCCCTCACACTTAGTGTGCACGATTGCATAAGGCCATCGCCTTACTTTTAGTAGAGCTTTACTTAGCGCGGACTTACGGGTACACCCACCATGCTCCATCAGATAGGTCCCTCTTATCTTGAAGTATTGAGGCTCGTATAAACTGCGTAAAAGAGTTCACCCGTAATCCCCACGCTGCCGCGTGGGGATTTTCGCAACTAGCTTAGGTAAAACTTACTCCAGCTCCACATCATCGGGCATAGAAGCATTGTGGTACACATTCTGCACATCATCTAAGTCTTCTAGGGCATCGATCATGCGCATGAATTTGACGGCCGACTCTGCGTCTAAAGCCACTTCATTGGCCGGGACCTGCGAAACTTCGGCGCTGCTTGGATTGAGGTTGTGCGCTGCAAAGGCGTCCACCACCGCGGCAAAAGCATCGGGTGAAGTGTAGATCTCAATAGTGCCGTCATCCTGCGACATCACGTCATCAGCACCTGCCTCAAGGGCAATTTCCATCGCCTCATCCTCAGTTACTGGCACCTTGCCGTCTTCATCTGGCATAAAGGCAATCACGCCCTTTTTGGAGAAGATGAAGGAGACTGAGCCTGAAGTACCTAAATTGCCGCCAAACTTAGTAAAAGCGTGACGCACTTCTGCTGCAGTACGATTGCGGTTGTCAGTCATGCAGTCCACCATCACAGCGACGCCGCCTAAGCCGTAGCCTTCGTAGGTGATGCTCTCTAAATCCGCTCCTTCTCCGCCGCCGACGCCGCGCTCAATGGCGCGCTTAATGGTATCGCGGGTCATGTTCTGTGCTAAAGCTGAGATCACCGCCGAACGCAGACGCGGGTTAGAGCTCTCATCACCGCCGCCCATACGCGCTGCGGTGGTAATTTCACGAATCAGTTTAGTAAAAATCTTGCCGCGCTTGGCATCTTGGGCAGCTTTACGGAAACGGATATTCGCCCACTTAGAATGTCCTGACATACAAATACTCCCACAAATTAGTAAGCGCCCTCCGGCGCTGCTACAGTATACCGTGCAGAAAAATTTATACAGTGCAAACAATTTTTCTGCCAAGCTGCCGCCAGCAATAGCGCTGGCAGCAGCTTAGTTGTTCTCATTCACGCCTTTAGCATTAATTAAGCTTTAGGCGCATCCTCATCATCAGTGATTGCAATGGCCAGCTCTTCAAGCGCTTGCGCCGCAGCCTTGCTCGGTGCCTCAGTCATCAGGCATGATGCGGCGGTAGTCTTCGGGAAGGCAATCACGTCGCGGATATTATCGGTACCGGTCAAGAGCATAGTTAAGCGATCAAGGCCAAAAGCCAGACCGGCATGCGGCGGCGCACCGAATGACAGAGCATCGAGCAGGAAGCCAAACTTCTGCTGCGCCTCGGCAGGCGAAATACCTAAAACTTCAAAGACGGCCTGCTGCATTGCATTGTCGTGAATACGCACCGATCCACCGCCAGCCTCGTAACCGTTAATGACTAAATCATAGGCATCAGCATACACCGAGAGCGGATCATTCTTTAAAGTCTCTGGTGTAACCCCAGACGGTGCGGTGAAAGGATGGTGCATCGCGGTGAGGCCAGCCTCTTCGGTCATCTCGAACATCGGGAAGTCCACCACCCACAGCGCCTTGTAACCATCATGTACTAAGCCATGATCGCGCGCGGTCTTGATTCGCAGCGCACCGATGGCCGCAGCGGTCTGATTACGCTTGCCGGCAGCCACAAATACGATATCCCCGTCTTTAGCAGCACAGGCGTTGACGAGGCCTTGTAATTCCTCAGGTGTCACGTGTTTGGCAATGGAAGACTGCAGCCCTTCCGCCCCCTTAGCGAGGTCATTGACCTTGATCCAAATCAAGCCCGATGCGCCCATCTGCTTAATGTATGCAGTGTAATTGTCAATCTCGCGGCGGGTAAGCTTAGCTCCTCCGGGCAGCGCAAAAGCAATCACGCGACAGGCCGGATCATTAGCCGGATCTGCTAGAACTTTGAAGCTTGAGCCCTTAACCACATCGCACACGGTATGCAGCTCAAAATCAATGCGCAAATCAGGCTTATCCGAACCAAAGCGAGCCATCGCCTCATCCCAAGTCAGTACCGGCAACGGACCTAGATCCACATTAGCCACTTCCTTGAACAGGCCGACAATCATTTCTTCCATTACCGCCCGCACATCCTGCGAGGTCATAAAGGAAGTTTCAACATCGATCTGGGTAAATTCCGGCTGACGATCGGCTCGCAGATCTTCATCACGGAAGCACTTTACAATCTGATAATAGCGATCATAGCCTGCGATCATAAGTAGCTGCTTGAACAGCTGCGGCGACTGCGGCAGTGCATAAAATTTGCCATGATGAATGCGCGAAGGCACTAAATAATCGCGCGCGCCTTCCGGAGTTGCTTTAGTCAGCATCGGAGTCTCAATATCAAGGAAACCGTGACTGTCTAAAAAGCCGCGTACGAAGCGGGTAATGGCGGCACGCTGCTTAAAAATCGCCGTCATTTCCGGACGACGCAAGTCAAGATAGCGATAGCGCAAACGCTGCTCTTCGCTATTGTCCTGATTGAAGTCAATGGGCAGTGGAGCGGCCTTATTAAAAATCGTCAGCGCCGTGGCGTATATTTCTACCGCGCCGGTGGCCATCTTAGCATTGCGCTGATCCTCCGGACGGGCTTTAACTTTACCCGTGACCTGAATGCAGTACTCTGCCCGCAGCGCTGCGGCAGCGGCATGTGCTTCTTGCTCATCGGGGTCGAACACCACCTGCACGATGCCGCTACGATCGCGCAGATCAATAAAGATAAGACCGCCTAAGTCACGTCGCCGATTGACCCAACCACACAGCGTGACTTCCTGATTTGCGCGGCTTAAATCAAGTTCGCCGCAGTAATGTGAACGCATTGACATAAAAAATACCAGTCTTCTACTCTTGGTGGTGGGGGCAGCAAGCACAGTGCGCACCGCCACAAATTTTTTCACCGCATGGCGCAGCGTGAGAGGACACAAAACTTGCTGAAATCAGCTTTTTTAAGCTCTCCTCGCCGCAGGACGGGCAATGCGTCAGTGCAGGCTCCTGCATGCTCTGGCGCACGGTCAGCAGCTGACCGCAGTGCGCACAGCGATACTCGTAAATTGGCATAAATAAGCCGCCATCAAAAGTTACAAAAATCCGGCGGCTATTATATGGGATCCGCCCTGTTTATTAAAGATGCCACCAACACTAAGCCGCCGCCTAATTACGGTCATTTGCGCTGCTCCCGGCAGCAGTTTTACCGCTCGTCCCCATCTGCGCGGGCTCTGCACTGAAAATGAGCAGAGCTACATCTAAACTTTACAATTTAGGGATAAAATAAAGATTTGTCATGCAGCGTGCTGCTGTGCGGCGCTGCATAGCTACTTTCTCAGTTTTTCTAAGCCACAACTGCGGTATTAATTGTTATGAATAAGTTCGTTCCTAAGGAATTAAGCTGGCTGTCCTTCAATGCTCGCGTGCTGCAGGAGGCTGCCGATAAATCCGTACCGTTAATTGAGCGCGTGCGTTTTTTAGGCATTTACTCCAATAATCAAGATGAGTTTTTTAAAGTGCGCGTGGCCGACTTAAAGCGTCAGGTCATCATTAATAAAGAACAAGGCAGCGCTAAAAGCGAAGAAGCCGCCCGCCTGCTCAAACAGGTACAGCATGCTGCCAGCGAATTCCAGAAAATTCAGAACAAAGTCTACCGTGACCTGATGGCCGAGCTTACGGAGCATCATATCTATCTTAAGAATGAAAAAGAGATAGCAGAAGAGCAAAAAGCCTGGGTGCGCCGCTATTTCCGCCGCCATGTACTCAAGCACATCAACCCGGTAATCGTCACGCAGAATATCGACTTAATCTCGTTTCTGCGTGATCAGTACACTTACCTCTTAGTCAAGATGAGCGGCAAAAAGAGCGACAACTATGCCTTAATGGAAATCCCATCAGATGTGGTGCCGCGCTTTATTCGTCTGCCATCTGCCTCCGATGACGGCGCCGTAACATTGATGTTTCTTGATGACGTCATCCGCATCGGCCTTGATGATGTGTTCAGCGGCTTTTTTGACTACACCACCATTGAAGCCTACTCAATTAAGATGAACCGCGACGCCGAATACGATCTGATGGGAAGCGCGGACAAGAGCTTAATTGAGAACATGACCGAAGCTTTAAAGCAGCGTCTTGATGCGATGCCGGTGCGCTTTGCCTATGACCGTGACATGCCCAAGGAAATGGTCGACGTGATGGCGCAGAAACTGCGCATGAGCGAGATTGACAGCATGATGCCGGGCAACCGTTATCACAATTTCAAGGATTTCCTATCCTTCCCCAGCGTCAGCGATGAGTACGAAAACCCATCCCTGCAAAGCGTGCCGTCGGCAGCCTTTGATGACGCACAAACCCCGTTTGATGCCATCACTAAGGGCGATGTACTTCTGTACTATCCGTACTATTCCTTTGAATACTTTACTGAAGTGTTGCGCCAGGCCTCCTACGATCCCAAGGTGCAGTCCATTAAGATCAATATCTACCGCGTCGCCTCCAACAGCCGCGTCATTGATTCGCTGATTCATGCCGCCAATAACGGCAAGCGCGTAACCGTGGTGGTAGAGCTCAAAGCGCGTTTTGATGAGGCTAATAATATTAAGTGGGCCTCGCGCTTGACCGATGCCGGCGTCAAAGTGCTGTTTGGCCTGCCAACCTTAAAGATACACTCCAAACTGTGCCTAATTACGCGCCGTGAAAATGATGCGATGGTGCGCTATGCGCATATCGGCACCGGCAACTTCAACGAAAAGACCGCCAAAATCTATACTGACTTTGCGCTCTTTACTAAAAATCAAGAAATTGCTGCAGAAGTGGAAAGCGTGTTTGAGTTCATTGAATACCCCTACACCCGCCCGCGCTTTAAGCATCTGCTCGTATCGCCGCTTAATGCCCGCAAACGCATCTACTCCATGATCGATCGCGAAATTGAGCATGCCAAAACCGGTTTCCCGGCATACATCAATTTAAAGGTCAATAATTTAGTTGACAGCGGTTTAATTGAAAAGCTCTATGAAGCATCCAAAGCCGGCGTACGCATCCGCGCGATTGTCCGCGGCATGTGCTCGTTGCGCCCTGGCGTACCCGATTTATCAGAGAATATCTACGTCACTTCGATTGTCGATCGCTTTTTAGAACATCCGCGTGTAATGCTGTTTTGCAACAACAATAATCCAGAGCTGTATATCTCATCAGCTGACTGGATGACGCGCAATTTAGACTACCGCATTGAGGTAGGTGCTCCGGTGCTTGACCCCATACTGCGCGAGCGTATCATGACCATCTTCCGCATTCAGTGCAATGACAATCAAAAAGCCCGCGTAATTGATGCTGACCAACAGAATAATTATGCCCAGTCTGACAGCGGGGCGGATGCTCCGACGGTGCGAAGCCAAATTGCGATTCATCAGTACTTAAGTGAACTGGAGACCGCGCTGCTTGGCCAAAGCGCAGCTGCTGACACCGCCAAGAAAAAAGAAAAGAAAAACAGTAAGTAGCCGCCCCCTTTCCGCTGCGTGGAGAAAAGCTTACACGGGCTGACTATCTTGATGTCAGCCCGTGTTGTAGCGCTTGCCGCTCAAGCTGCCATCTCCGCGCTATCTCCGGCACTTTTGCTGATGTACAATTCCTAGCGGCCCGAGCAAGGTAAAAATGCATAAGCGCGATAAAAACATAGCTTCAGGCCAAGTCGGCACCATTGACACAAGCCTACCTCCACACTGTAACAACGCCCGCTACAGCTAAGCGTATGGCTTGGAGGGCGTGGCCCCCCTGCCTTAATGGTGCAAAGTTTGCCCCGTGACGGGAGGTTAATAAGGATCTGCGTGCTATTACAAAGCGTGAACAGCTACTTTAATTTTAGCGGTATACAATGGGTCAATCGCGCCTGCCTTAAACTGCAGGCTAAGTTGAGGGTCATCGATGCAAGAGCTCATCTTTACCATCCGGGATCCGCGCGGACTGCATGTTGCGCCGCTCGGAGCTTTAGTGCGTTTGTGCTGTTCATTTGCCAGCAATATCCAATTTAGTTGCCAAGAAGGCAGCTGCAACGGCAAAAACCTGCCGGCAATGCTGCGTTTGGCGTTGCATCGCGATGATTCATTTGCGCTACGCGTCAGCGGACAGGACGAAAAAGCAGCGCTGCAGCAGATCAACGCGCTGCTGCAGCAGTATCTGTAGTGCTTATCCTTTAAGTTCAGGCACCAACGTCAGCAGAGGCTTGCCACTAAGATAAGCCTCAATATTCGCCCACACCAAATCCCCCATGGCCTGCCGTGTCTGCGCGGTCGCGCTCCCCACATGCGGCAGTAGCACGGTGCGGTCCGTAAGCTTACACAGCCGCTCCCCGACTTTAGGCTCTTGCGCAAAGACATCCAAGCCCGCTCCGGCGATCACCCCCTGCTCCAGCGCTGTGGTTAAAGCCTCTTCATCAACCACACTGCCACGGGCAATATTGATAAGCCGTCCATTGGGACCTAAGGCCTGCAGCACCTTAGCATCAATTAGGTTTTTATTCTCCGGCCGACCTGGCACGCAGACAATCAAATAATCTGCAAAGGCAGCCAACTCCAGTAAAGATGGCATGCGCTGCACTCCCGGCTCATCGTGATGGCCGTAAAAAGCAATTTCCATATCAAAAGCTTTAAGGCGCTTAACAATTTCCCGCCCGATGCGCCCTAGGCCCACAATACCGGCGCGTGTCTTAGACATGCGGCAGGTTAAAGGAAACGGCCCCTCACTTTCCCAGCGTCCCGATCGTACGTAGGCATCGGCCTCGGGCAGACGCCGACTTAAGGACAGCATTAAGGCTACACACAAGTCTGCCACCTCGCCGCTTAGTACATCCGGAGTATTGGTCACCGCAATACCGCGCGCTTTGGCGCAATTTAGATCTATACCGTCATAGCCTACGCCAACGTTACTAATTAAACGCAGTTTAGGCAGCTTATGCATCAGCTCCTGATCCACGCGGCTCTCGCCGCCTGCTACCATAATTTCGCAATGCTCTAATACCTCCGAGGGCACCTGATCAATACCCTTACGAATATCAAAGCAATTAAACTGCGCCTGCAGTTTTTGCTGCAAACTAGGCGGAGCTTTAGTCTTAATTAGCAAATTAGGTTTAACTTCTGGCATAGAACTTCCTTAAGTTAATTGAGTTTGCGCTCATTGTACTGCACCCTATAGGCATTCACGTGCGGCGCTTGGCAAAAAACGGACGTCCTTCAAAACGCACTTGATACTTAAACGGCGTCATTCCGGTTTCCTGCTTGAACACGCGCACAAAATGACTCTGCGAAGCAAATCCCGTCAGCTCGGCTATCTGTGCTGCCGAATATTTAGCGCTGATAAGCAACGGCTTTGCCGCCTCCACCCGCGCCGCACGCGTATACTGCATAATGGTGCGCCCGCTAAGTTTTTTATACAGCCGATTTAGATGATCCGCCGAATAATGCAAGCTATCAGCTAATTCCTGCAAGGTAAATTTGCGCTGCAAATGATTTTGCACATAGTTTTCAATGGCTGCGACTAATTCATCATGTAGCACCGCACTTTGTGCGCTAAGCGCCTGCACACTGCGGCAACAGTCAAAGGCGCAGGTGCGTACAATTTCTTCAATTTGCAGACTGCTCTGTGCCTGTTCTACTACTCGAATGTATCCGGCGGCAGTCAGCATCGCTCCGGCTGGATTAACCCCGGCATCCACCGCCGTACGCGACAAAATCGTGATATCAACTATCGCCTGATTGCGCCGCGAGCGCAAGGCGCTAGGCGCCAATTCGTTGGACCGTCCAGTTAAAGGTAACGCAAAAGCGCGGCGCAACGCCGTCTCATCACCGTTATACACCGCCTCGCGCATCTGATTTTCATGTTTAAAATCATTGCGTTTATCGCTTAGCTCAAAGCGCCGCTCCTGCACTTTCGCCAGCTCACCGACAATCAGCTTAGGCACATTAGACAGTAGTGCTCCCGTGCTTAAATAAGCTCTAACGTCAAAGTCCTCCCCGGTAAGGGACAGACACAACATGGATAAGGCATGCAGCAGCGCTGCCGGTACCGCGCGATTTAATGCCGTAGGTGCGCAACCGTGGGCTTGCGCATGCAACTGCCCCTTAATGCCTTCATCATCCGCCACATCCAAAAACGGTCCAATAAGCAGCGTACCTACCGGCAAATGGAGCAGTGCATAGTAGACATAATCAAAGTACAGCTGGACTCTGCTGCGGCGCGCCTGCGCGCACAAAGCACTGCAGAAGCTTGGATCCGTAAGTAGCGGATGCGGCTCTGTGCCCCCCTCAGGCAGCCTAGCTAACAGTTGATCGTCAGCATCAAACACCAAGATAGGCAAACCGAACATTGCCGCTACATGCTCTGCAACGGCACACCAAGCATCATTTTGCAAATTTGTGATCTCCATTAACTTTAGACGCCACTGCCCGACGTTTTTATATAAATATTATCGTTTAAATGCAATTTAATTGTACGCCCCTGCCCTAGCATATTAGGCAGCTTAAGCTTGCAGTCCTTAAATCTATTTGTTTTGCAAGGAGTTTCTTATGTCACGTCTACTGCTGAAATTTTCGCTGCTGTCAGTATCGCTACTGCTGACCTCAGCCTATGCCATCGCTATCTGCATCCCAATTTTTAGCGAAACCTTTCAAGGCTACGAAGCCTCATCGATTGAAATGCTGGTTACGGTTCCTGCTTTCTCGGTGATGGTAATGATGCTGCTTTCTGACTATATTGCCGGAAAGCTGGGTAAAAAACGTACCGTGCAACTTGGTCTTCTTATCGTCTTTGCCTCAGTCTTTATGTCACTGGCCAGCGACAGCTATATCACCATGCTGCTAAGCCGCATTGTGCTGGGTATTGGCCTCGGTCTTATCAACGCGCTGGCGGTATCCTTAATTGCCGATTTCTTTACCGGCAATGAATGCGCCACTATGATGGGACTGCGCAACGCCTTTGAAGGCTTAGGTCAATCCCTATTGACCCTGCTTGCCGGCGTGCTATTTGCCTCGGGCTGGCGCGATACCTTCTATGTCTACTTTGCCGCCATTCCTATCCTCATTCTCTTTACGCTCTTCGTACCCACTCCGCCGCAGACTTCCGCCTCCGCTCCCGCGGCCACAGCAGATAGTGCCGTTGACGGGCGCAAGCAATTGCCATGGCACAGTCTGCCGCATTGCTTAATTCTGCTCTTTACCGTGCTGGTATCTGTCGGTTTTTATGTCAAGCTCTTTGATGTTATCGGCGATAAAGGTCTTAATGCCGACCCCGAGTATGTGAACAATCTCTTTACCGCCTTGGCCTTCTGCTCCATGGCAGGCGGCTGCGCATTTGGCTTCATGTTTGCCCGCTTTAAGTTCTACGCACTGCAAATTGGCCTGATTGCCACCGCCCTGTCCTGCATTTTGCTGGCAGTAAGCCCCAACATGCTGATTTTAAGCACCGCCTGCGTGATTAACGGTCTGGCCTACCCCATCGTCATTTCCTATGTTTTCAACATGATAGGCAAGCTAGCGGTTCATAGCTCCACCGTGATGGTAACCTCCTTCATGCTCATCGGCTGTAACTTAGGTGCCATGGCCGCGCCGTGGGGCTTTGCCTTAATGTCCGCCATCTCAGGCGGCGGCTCAGCTACCTTATGCTTTGTTATCTGCGGCATTATCTTTGCACTCATCGCCATCTTAGCGCAACTGCGCCGCAGCAACTTTACGGTGTAATCAACAAACCGCCAGCAAGGAAATTATCATGGACAAATTTTTAGTTATCGATACAGACATCGGCATTGATGATGCATTTGCGCTACGCTACGCCATGCTGACGCAGCCTTTAGTAGGCATTACCACAGTAAATGGCAATGTAACTGCCGACATGGCCACCAAAAATGCCAAGCTCTTTGCCGCACACTATAAATTGGATGCAACCATTGCCAAGGGAGCGTCGCGCGGTTTAATTGCTCCAGTCAGCGCTCCGATCACCGACGTACATGGCGATGACGGCCTCGGCGGTTGCTACACCAATCCCTTTGATGCGACAACCGCTGATAATGCGGTCAATTACTTAATTAATTTAGTCAAAACTCATCCGCATCAGGTCACCATTGCCGCGATTGGCCCTTTGACCAATATTGCGCTGTGCCTTAATCTGTGCCCAGAATTTGCTGACTTAGTTAAAGAGCTTATCATCATGGGCGGCGCCTTTGGCTATCACGGCCATACCGGCAATATGTCAAACTTTGCTGAGTTTAATATCTGGAAAGATCCGGAAGCGGCCGATCTGGTGATGCAAAGCGCAATTCCCACGGTAATCGTACCGTTAGATGTCACCTACGAGGTGTTAATCAGTGCCGCGGAAGTCGCCGCCACGCAGGATAAATTCTTAATTGACGTTTCCAAATTCTATCTTGACTTTACGCTGCGCGAGGAAGGCTTTCACGGTATGGCGGTGCATGACGCGCTGACTATCGGCTATTTAAATCACCCCGAGTGCTTTACGGTGGTAGATAAACCCGTGCGCGTCTCCACCGCCGGCATCACGGCCGGACAAACCTTAATGCCGCAGAGCGCCATGCCGATCCCGGATGATAATTTCAAAGATCTTCCGACCAAACGCATCTGCATCGGCGTCGATACTGACGCTATTAAAGGACATCTGTTAAGCGCACTACACTTTACCGCTTAAATTTGCCCATCCCCACTGCCCTGCCGCGCTTGCTGCGGCAGGGACTTGCTTTATCCGGAGCTGCCTTATGGCCAAAGCACATGGAAATTGGTTTTACTTCTTTTTACTGCGCTGTGCGGCAGTACTTAAGCGCAAACTGCACAATCAGCACAGCATAATGACCAAAATGCAGTTTGTTAATGCGCGTATTGCCGCTCGGCTGTGTTTCTTCACGGCAGGCCTTGCAACCTCACCATGGGCCTGTATGATGCCCTATGTCAAGACGCGCCTTAGCTTAAATGACATGCATTATGCGTCTTTAGTCTTATGCTATGGTTTAGGCGCCGTCATCGGCATGCCGCTGACCGGCCGTCTGGCCGCACGCTTTGGGGTACGCCCGATTTTAGCGTTAGCCTGCCTAGGCGCACTGTGCGGCATGAGCGGAATATCCTCAGAAAGCCTGACTTTGCCCATAGCTTACGGCTGTGTGCTGCTGTGGGGCATGTCGCTGGGTATTTTTGATGTGGGCAATAATATTCATGGCGCGTGCATTGAGGAAATGGCTGGACGGCATTTAATGTCCTCCTTCCATGCTTTTTATACTGTAGGTTGCATTGCCTCAGCTGTTTACTGCGCCTTAATGTTGCACCTCGGCCTGCACACTTTGTATGTTGCACTGCTACTGACAGCTGTAAGCGGGATGTTGCTTATCTATTTTTATCCCAAGCTGATTAATACTCATGGCGAGGGCGCAACCGACAGCGTTACAGAAGAGCCTCCTGTAGAAACCAAGCGCCGTACCCTGATCCCCGCATATCTGACAAGTTCCGTCCTCTTTATCAGCGTGATCTGCCTTATCATGTATTTAGCTGAAGGTATGATCTACGATTGGAGTGCGGTGTATTTAATTGAACATGCCTCCGTCAGCATCACCATTGCCTCGGTAGGCTACCTCGCCTTTGAGAGCGCAGTTGCGCTAATGCGCTTTAAAGGCGATGCCATTGTCACCAAGGCCGGGCCGGTCAAGCTCATCGTCGGCGGCGGTATCATCGGCTGCATCAGTATTATCTGCATTGCGCTGTCCACCAATCCATTCGTCATTGTGCCACTCTTTTTCATCAGCGGGCTGGCGCTGGCAAATGTGGTTCCAGTCATGCTGTCGCATACTGCTAAAATCACCGGCAAAGATCAAGGGCGTGCCTTATCCTTTGTCGGAACTTGGGGATACGGCGGTCTACTCTTAGGTCCGGGCATTTTAGGAGCCATTGCGACGATATTTGGCCTGCCTGGCATGTTCATCTTCACCGGCTGCCTCGTCTTTATATTAGGGCTCATGGCCCTGCATGTATTGCGCGCCCACGTCTAAGCGCTAAATTGGTGACAAGAAAAAGGCCGTAACAGCGGCCTTTTGCAGGATTAAATTTATCCTGCCGCAACTACGGCAGGCAATAAAAGACGCGGCGGCTCAATGTCCGCCGGCTAAACGGCGAAATACTTCGGCTTCATTATCCAGAACAATCTGACGCTGTTCCGGCGGCAGACAGGCATCGGCCTTAGTTAAGCGCAACCACTGCAGCGCATAGAACAGTAACGCACGACGGCACGGGTACACCACCGTACCATTGTCATCCATACCATAATCATGCTCAATTACCCGCCGTGCCGACTCCGGCAATTCAGGATTGGCCTTAATCACTAAATCCACCAGCTCATTCCACTGCGTGTCATCGCGTCCGGCAGTGCCAACTTCACGGAAGCCGTTACCGATCGGGTCGGGGAAGCGATCATTCGGCGCCGAAATTTCCGGTACCGCACATTTAATAATGCGCGACAGCACGTAATCCCGGAACTCATGATGATCGTAGCAGTAAGCGCGCACATGCCAGCGCATGCCGTCAAAAGCCAGGCCATGCGGAGCCACTAAGTGATCACACGGCTTGTCGTGCGACAGCGAGAGATAGGTGACATGCACAGCCTTGTGAGTACGGATAGCTTCAAGAATATTGAATAGCACTGAAGCGTCAATATTGCGACGCGGCGGATTGAAAGAGGCAACCCCCACATTAGGGATATAACCAAAGAAATTGCGGCTCTTGACCAGATCGCCCTGCGCGTAGGCTAAGAGATCGTTTAAATAATTCTCCGGGGCGCAGATCTTAGGGAATAAAGGCTTGAAATCATCGGTGCGGATATACACCTTTAAGTGGCGATCATAAACTAAGTTACGGCGCGGCGGATCAGACTCAAGTACTAATTGATGGTATTTAGATAAATCTAATGAAGCCTGCGGAATAGAAATGCTGAAGAAATCAACTAAGTCGCGGCGATTGATCTTACCGTCGCAGCCCAAGCGAAAATCGATAAACTCAAGGCGGCGGGCCTGATTCCACTTGTTGACCGTGGCTGGCGCTTCCGCTCCCTCATTATTTAACATATCGGTGTTTTTATCTGACATGAGAGCTCCACACTATGCATAAAACGCAGTCTCATAGCTGCAGTAAAATTAATCGAATAAACCCATCGCCGAGTTTGAGTATAAATAAACCTGCCACACCTAGCTTGGGCTTGTTTTTTACTATAGCATAAAATTTCATGGTATTGACAAAGGCCGGTAATTTTTTACATACAGCCACCCCAAGTGCGGGTACTCTCGACAAATTATCCCCTTTACAGTAAGTTACTGACCTACAAGACGCCTAAATGCCGGGTAGCGGCAATACTTTAGCGCCGCTTTGCGTTGCCTGGCATCTCTTAACGTACATACATATTGCTTAATCTAATTTCCTCTTAGCATAAAAGAGCAGCAGCTTACTTTAGATTAAAATGTAATAATTATATTGATGTATAAATTAGATAAATATAATTAGATTTGGCTGTAGCTAGTCCGTCGCCTGTACCTTACCCTGGCGATCTTTTAACTGAAAACCGAAGAATTCCTCATGAGCGAGCATAGAGTAGTTCATCCCTAACCCAACTTATCTAAATGCTGCAGACACAATGTGATCATGCCCGAGACAATGTCATCGCGAATTTTGTCATTAACTTCAATTTTAGGCAGCATGGCAATTTCGGCTGCAGAGCCCAGACGTTTTTTCAAACGCTCGTAAATACCCGGCTTCAGACTTTCGGTATAGACGGCCACTACCGCCGGATTGAGCACGCACATCACCGCGCGCAGGGTGCGTACAGCCAGCTCATCAGCCTGCTCCGGCTCCGTAGGCAAAATTCCCACATCGTTATACATCGGAAAGAAGCGCACTTCTCCGGCCATGCCGTCACGCCCACGAATAAGCTCGCCTTCATAACAAAAACCGCAGGCCGGAGCACGTCCCGGCACCAGCACAATACCGGACACGAAATCCTGCACCTGCAGACGGTTATAGCAGCCTAAAGTCGCTGCATTAATATCCGTCTCAAAGAAAACCGGCACCCCAAAGCGCAACTCTAGATGGGCAGCTAAACGCTTAGAGCGCGGATCATGACGGATGGCCGCAGCAACGCGTCCTCCGATGGTATCTGAAGGCATAGATATGCCGATAATGGCAATATTATCGTAACGCTCTAAATACAGCTCAATACCGATGCGGAACTCATCGGTATGAATGGTAGCCAGCAGTTCCTCACGCCTTTCAAGACACTCGCCAAACAAATCGTGCACGCTGTAGCAGGCATAATCGTAGCCGGCGCGCTTGTAGCACGACACGATAAGCAGCAGCCGATACGCACTGTTAAAACGATAGGTGGCAGCCGGGCGCCCCAGACTTGGCTTGACGACCTCCCCCGGCAGCACAATACCGCTTTCAATTAAGGTATCGAGTAGCTTAGTTAAAGTTACCACACTAAGCCCGCTAAGCTCCCTAAGGCGCGCGGCGGTAGCCACCTGCTCCTTGTGCAAAATACGCGTAACCATGGATAGATTCTGTTCACGAATTAAATGGGCGTCTAACTTGCTATGACTGTGGCGCATATCTCCCTCCTGTATTGCACAACTTTAGTTGGCATGACGGCATTTTGCCCAGCGATAGGGCAGTCTTATATACTTTATTTAACTTAGTTTATTAAGTCTTTTTAAAAAATCCCAGACTTTTTAAAAATTTTTGCGTCATCTCACATTTAAACCGTTCGGCAAATTTTGGTAAGCTTCGCCTAACCTAATAAATTCCCGATACAGATGCTACTTTGCTGCTTTTTTTATTAATAGTATAATTATTATTGTTTAGCTTAAAATTAACTAAAGATCTGATCTCTTCGCCGAAACCCCGCAATTTTGTGATCTGGCCGACATTTTTTCTGATAAGACAAAAGCCCATTCCTAAGCGGCTTGCTTTGCAATCGACTTGAATCTTCCTAAAATTAATCAGCTTTGATGATCACATCACTTTGCGATCATTGCCTAAGCTCCGACCTGCAGCGATTTATCGCAGCGCGAAGCTTAAACGATTGCGCATCGCCCTTGCGCGGCGCAATTAGAAATTGCACATGCAACGAAAGGAGCCTACTTTGCTTCAGATTAGATTACACGGACGCGGCGGTCAGGGTGTAGTTACCGCGGCAGAAATGCTTTCGCTCGCCGCTTTCCTTGAAGGGCATTTTGCCCAGGCTTTCCCTAGCTTCGGTTCTGAGCGTACAGGTGCCCCGGTGGTAGCTTATGCTCGCATCGATGACAAGGAAATTCGTACTCACGAACCTATTTTAGAGCCGAATGCCGTGGTGGTGCAGGATAAGACCTTGTTAGGTGCCATCGACGTGTTCGCCGGTATTGATCCGCAAGGCTTCGCTATCATTAATTCAGCCGAGCCTGCTGAAGTCGTCGTGCCGGATCTGGTAAAGAAACTGCCGGCAGGCCACGTGCTGACCGTTCCGGCCACCGACTTTGCCATGCAGAAGATCGGTCGTCCGCTGCCGGGTGCTCCGATGCTGGCAGCTTTAGCCGCGGCCACCGGTGTGTTTGCCTTAGAGAGCGTACAGAAGTCGTTCCAGAGCAGATACCCCGGCAAGGTGGGTGATGCCAATGCTGATACGGCAGCTTTAGCTTATGAGTACATTATGAATTTGAAGAACGGAGGCAACAATGCTTAAGCAGATTGAAGGTTCTCTGGGCATTGCCGAGGCGGTAGCACTGTGCCGTCCGGGTGCAGTCTGTGCATATCCTATTTCCCCGCAGACGCACATCGTGGAAAACTTAGGCAAGATGGTTAAGACCGGTAAACTGCAGGATTGCGAGTTTGTCAACGTCGAATCCGAGTTCTCGGCCATTTCCGTATCCATCGGTGCATCCGCAGGCGGCGTGCGCGCCTACACCGCTACTGCTTCGCAGGGCCTTTTATACATGGTTGAGGGCGTCTACAATGCCTCCGGCCTCGGCCTGCCGATCGTCATGACGGTGGCCTCACGTGCCATCGGCGCTCCGATTAACATTTGGAACGATCATTCCGACTCGCTGTCCCAGCGCGATTCAGGCTGGCTGCAGCTTTTCTGTGAGTCCAATCAGGACGCCCTCGATACCCACATCATGGCCTTCAAGATTGCCGAGGAAGTTGGTCTGCCGGTGATGGTGTGCATGGACGGCTTCGTGCTGACTCACGCTTTTGAGCGCTTAGATCTGCCGTCACAGGAACAGGTCGATCAGTTCCTGCCGCCTTACGAACCGCGCGAGTTCCTTGATCCTAAGGAACCGATCTCCATGGGCGGCATGGTAGGTCCGGAGGCCTTCACGGAGCTGCGCATTCTGCAGCAGCGCAAGATGCACAAGGCCCTGCCTATCATTGAACGCGTCACCAAGGAATACCGCGAACTGACCGGTCATCATTCAGGCGGTCTGCTTGACTGCTACAACTGCGACAACGCCGACGTCAAGCTCATCATCATGGGTTCAACCGTGGGTACCGCTAAAGACGCAGTGGACGAACTGGCCAAACAGGGCATTAAGGCCGGCATCATTTCACTCAAGGCCTTCCGTCCGTTCCCGTATGAAGCCCTGCGCGCGGCCATCGGTGACACTAAGAACGTTGTCATCGTTGAGCGTCACTTCAGCTACGGTGCTCGCGGCATTCTCTATCCTGAAGTTGAGCGTGCGCTGCGCGGCACTGGTGCGCAGATCCACACCGCAGTTTGCGGTTTAGGCGGCCGTGCAATTTTAGGCAGCACCATTAAGGACATCGTCAACTACAGCCTGAATAACAAATTCTCATCTGAGATGACCTGGTTTGACGTTGATACCAAGCTCATCAACAGCTACCTGAAAGACACTGAAGGCGTTACCCTGCCTGAAGGTCCGCTGCCTGAAGATGTGCTCATGGACACGCTGCAGAAAGTGCGCGCTTAATGGGGGAGATGAAAGATTATGTTAGATGCAATTAAGTTTTACCAGACCGGCTCCAATACGGTCGGCAACCGTCTGCTCAATCCGTCCATGCGCGCCGTGCAGGCATCCTCCGATCGCCCTAACACTTTAATCTCAGGCCACCGTGCCTGCCAGGGCTGCGGCGAAGCTTTAGGTGCCCGCTACGCTATTGACGCAGCGATGCGCGCAACCGGCGGTCAGCTGATGATTGCCAATGCCACCGGCTGCCTTGAGGTGTTCTCCACCCCGTATCCGCAGTCTGCTTGGCGCCTGCCGTGGATCCACTCCCTGTTCGGCAATTCCGCAGCCGTCGGCTCCGGACTTGCAGTGGCCGCCCGCGTACGTGCCAAGAAGGCCGGCAATACCAATGTGCCGCGCGTAATTGCACAGGGCGGTGACGGCGGCACCACGGATATCGGCTTTGGGCCGCTCTCGGGCATGTTTGAGCGTAACGACGATGTGCTCTACATCTGCTATGACAATCAGGCCTATATGAATACCGGCGTACAGCGTTCCTCCGCCACTCCGCCGGCAGCACGTACTGCTACCACACAGTTAGTCGGCGAAGAGCCGGGCAATGACTGGGGTAAGGGCAAGAACGTGCCGCTGATTGCGATGGCCCACGGCATTCCGTACGTAGCTACCGCATCGGTCGCTGACCTCAAAGACCTTGAATACAAAGTTGAGAAGGCCATGTCCTTCCACGGCGCCCGCTATATTCAGATCTTAGTACCGTGCCCGCTGGGCTGGGGCTCCGCCTCCGGCAGCACCGTGACCGTTGCTCGCCTCGCCTGCGAGACCGGCTTCTACCCGATCTTTGAGGCTGAGTACGGCAAGATCACCTCGGTGCGCAAGATCCGTCAGCAGCAGCCGGTCGTCAACTTCCTGAAGCTGCAGCGCCGCTACGCTCACCTCACCGGCAAGAAGGCAGATCCTAAGGTTTTAGCGCGCGTACAGGCCATGTGCGATGACAATATCCGCAGCTTCGACCTGCTGGGCGATGAAATCCCGGAGACCATGCCGGTAGCGGTACAGGCTCACGAGCGCAGCCACGAAATTTAAGAGAGGAGCTTTTTCAACCATGATGAATAAATCTTTTGCTGCAACCTTAGAGCCGGCAACCTCTCTTGCCAACAAGACTGGTTCCTGGCGTACCCTGCGCCCGGTCAATGTGTTCAAGCTTCCGCCGTGCAATAAGCAGTGCCCGGCCGGCGAGAACATTCAGCAGTGGCTGTATTATGCCGCTGAGGGCGACTACGAGCACGCCTGGCGCATTTTAACTGAGGAAAATCCTTTCCCTGCCTGCATGGGACGCGTGTGCTATCACACCTGCGAAGGCAAGTGCAACCGCGGCTTTTTAGATGAGTCGGTCGGCATCAACTCCGTTGAGCGTTTCCTGGGTGACTATGCGTTAGAGCACAAGCTCTCCTTCAGAAAGCCGGTACGCGAGACTGGCAAGAAGATTCTGATTGTCGGCTCCGGCCCAGCAGGCTTATCGGCAGCTTATCATCTGCGCCGCTACGGCCACAGCGTGCACATTGTCGAGATGGCCGGCAAGCCCGGTGGCATGATGCGTTACGGTATCCCGACCTATCGTCTGCCGCGTAATATTCTTGATGCTGAAATTGCCCGTCTGACTGACATGGGTATCACCATTGAGTGCAATCATCCGGTGCAGGATATCGTCGCTGAGAAGAAGAACGGCAAGTATGATGCCGTGATCTTAGGCTTAGGCGCTTCTATCTCGACTAACGTGGACATTCCGTCAGGTGACACCACCCACATTCTGCATGCACTCAATGTGCTTGAGGAAATCTCCTCTGACAGCGAAGTGCAGATCGGACGTAAGGTCGCTGTATACGGCGGTGGTAATACCGCAGTTGACGTGGCCCGTTCGCTGCGCCGCTTAGGTGCCGAGCCTATCATCGTGTATCGCCGTAACCGCGATAAGATGCCGGCCAATCCGGAGGAAATGGATGATGCCATCAAAGAAGGCATTCAGGTAAAGTGGCTCTCCACCATTGCTGGCGCTGAGAAAGACAGCCTGAAGATTGAGAAGATGAAGCTCAATGATCAGGGTTGGCCGGAGCCTACCGGTGAATTTGAAGAGCTAGCAGCTGACTCCGTGGTCTTGGCTATTGGCCAGAACGTTGACCTGTCAGTCTGCCAGAAGGTCGAAGGTCTGCAGACAGAGAAGGACGCCGTGGTAGTTGATCATGAGAACATGATGACTACGGTTCCGGGCATCTTTGCAGCAGGCGATATGGTCAAGGGCGATCGCACGGTGACCGCTGCCATCGGTATGGGCAAGCACGCTGCCCGCGGCGTCAATGCCTACCTCAAAGGCTCAGTGTACAAGCGTCCGGCCAAGCATGAGGATGCGCGTTTTGAGGATATGCATCCGTGGTACTACACCGATGCTCCTAAGACCGTACGTCCGCAGCTGGAGCTGGCGCGCCGCACCAATACCTTTGATGAGGTGCAGCATGGTCTTACCGAAGAGAATGCCATCTTCGAGGCTCGCCGCTGCTTATCCTGCGGCAACTGCATGGAATGCGACAACTGCTACGGCGTATGCCCGGATAATGCAGTGGTTAAGTTAGGTCCGGGTAAGGGCTATGAATTTAACTACGACTACTGCAAGGGCTGCGGCGTGTGCGCACAGGAATGTCCGTGCGGACACATTAAGATGGTGCCTGAGAAGATTTAAGCACCAACTTTAGCTGTTTTACCCAAAGGCGGGACATGTTCCCGCCTTTTTCTTGCCCACTCCATCCTTTTCCCCGCCTGACAGGAATTCACGCAAATAACTGGTGTCACAGTTGCGCATATCGTTACAGCAAGTGAATTAGGGAGTGACTATTATGGTTACCCCCATTGCGCGCCCATATTTTTCAACTTTTTTATTCTGAACTTTAATAGTTTTTATCATCAATTTGAACTAGATCTAGGCAATTTTAGTGATCTTAGTTTATCCTTATTCAGTTTGCTGTACCTACACAGGAACTATCATCATTATGCACCATCGCATCCGTAACAAATTCAGTGATCTGGCCAATCATGATGCCGCCGCCGGCATTATGATGCTGCTTTTCACCATCATTGCCCTTGCCTATCAAAATTCACCTTACGCCTACGATTACCGCACCTGGCTTGAAACCCGTGCCGGTTTGGTATTCGGTTCTTTTGAGCTTATTAAACCGCTGTTATTGTGGATTAATGACGGTATTATTACAATTTTCTTCTTCTCCATCGGTCTTGAGCTCAAGCATGAATTCATGGAAGGACAGCTTGCCAACAAAAAAAATATTCTGCTGCCGGCAGCTGCGGCCTTAGGCGGTATGCTTTTCCCCGCGCTCATCTTTACGCTGTTTAATTTCGGCGATCCCTACATTATGCGCGGCTGGGCTATTCCTACCGCAACCGACACCGCCTTCTCAGTAGGTATTCTGCTACTTTTAGGCAAACGCGTGCCAAGCTCGCTTAAGATTTTCCTGCTGTCGCTGGCCATCTTTGATGACGTCGGCGCGATTGTGGTGATTGCGCTATTCTATACCTCACAGCTCTCAAGCTTGGCCTTGGCCGGTGCTGGCATCGCCATTGTCATCCTAGCTCTGCTCAATTACTTTCACATCAACCGCAAATCAATTTACTGGGTCGTAGGTCTCTTCCTGTGGTTTAGCATCTTAAAATCCGGCGTCCATGCCACATTAGCCGGAATTATTACCGCATTTTTTATTCCACTGAAGAAAAACAACGGCGAGCCATTAGTGCAAGAAATTTTCGAGCGTTTAAGGGCTTGGATTGCTCTGCTCATTCTCCCGCTGTTCGTATTTGCCAATGCCGGCATCGATCTGCACGGCATAGACCTCAGTATGGTTTGTAGCAATGTCAGCCTCGGCATTCTGCTAGGCCTCTTCGTCGGTAAGCAGTTAGGGGTATTTGGCTGTGCGCTACTGTGCATTAAATTAGGCTTAGCCCCGATGCCGCAAGGCGCTAATGCCCGCCAACTCTATGGAGTATGCATTTTAACCGGCATCGGTTTTACCATGTCGATGTTCATTGACGGTCTTGCCTACAGCGGCAGCGATATCTTCAATTACGCTGATTCGCTGGCAATTTTATTAGGATCGCTAATTTCAGGCGTCGTCGGCTATCTGTTCCTGCGCTTCTTTGCCGGTAATGCAGCCCAAAATCAGCCTACCGAAGCAGCACAGAGCGTGGATCCGACTTCGGCAGTAGCTACGCAAAGCGAAGTAACGGCGCCTACTACAGCCACAGCCATAACAACTGCCTCAAAAGCGGACAGCAATGGGGACACTTTGGCGCAGAATACGTGCGGTGCTAAGATAGAGACAACTTAAATAAAAACAGTAAGGCCATGTCTTAATAAGGAGCGCTCATGCACCAGAGTTTATGTTTTGCTGCTACCACCGGACTGTGTCTGTTGCTGCTTTCCGGCTGTCAATCTAGTCTGCCGCCTACTGCTGACGATACTGCGTCCTGCGCACCGGCAGCCACAGCGTCGCAGGAGAAGTCCGCGCACGCGGAAAAAGTTACAATTTATGCCAATCACTTCTTCCGCGTCGGCATTCCGCAAGGCTGGCAGGTCTTGAGCACCGATGGGCCGAATGTTCCTGCTTTCGTGACGGTCAGCAGTCAGGATCATCAGGCTTTAGTAACCATTCGCGTGTCGCGTTCCGATCTCAATACCGCAGAGCTGTGTCAGCTCGCCGCTAAGGGCTTTGTCGCCAATGGCGCGGATATTGTGCAGGGTCCGGAAGTAAGCTACGGTACCTGTATTATCCGCTCAGACGATCTAGGTCGTCCCACCACCTTGTGGCTGCGCGCCTATGACGACAAAACGGTGTATGCGATTAATTTCACCGGCGCGATGAATAAGGTCAATGAAATTTTAGGGCGCCTTGAAGGCAATGAAAAAATGATGCAGCTTCTAATTATGCCGCTTTAGAACAAATCAGCGCCCTCAGCGCAAAGCGAATAGAGCAATATTTACAGCGGCCGTTGTATGCGGCCGCAATTGTATCTTAAGCTGCGACTTTAACTGAAAGCCGCGAAATTCCCCATGCGTGAGCGTGGGGTAGTTCATTCAGGCAACGCGGCAAATTCTGCCGCCTGCGCCGCATCCGTCTTGACCCCCAAAGCCTGCGCAATGACGTCCAGCGGAATACGCTCTAAATCAAGCCGGCAATACTGGCCATAAGCCCCCTCCACTAAGGATCGGTAGAAAAAAGCCTCTGTCTGATTAAGTGCGCTTAAGCTGCCGCTGAAGGATGCATGATCATCATCGGTCCACAGATCGCGATTTTGAAAGAAAATCTCCTCATTGAGCAGCACATTCTCAAGGCTTGGCAAGTACAGACGCAGATTGTGCAGCAGCGCAAATGAACGTCTATCAATGCTGCCTACATACTGACAGCGCGCATTGGCGACCCATGAAATGCCCGCCGCCGCTGCCGCATGCGCCGTCGGAGTAATGATCGCCACAGCGCCTGGAATATCCGGCAGCGAGAGCGCGGTCTGCACATCATCAATAAAGATCACGCGCTGCGGCTTTAAATTAAGCTTCTCTAAATCTGTAGACGAGCTGGCAAAAAACGACAGTCCGCCTACCCGACCGCGCAGCACATGATCAAGCACCCGCAGCGTGACTAAATGCGGCGGCGGCTGCAGACCAAGCTGCAGCAGATCGAGGCGACGCGGATCGAGCTTTAAGGGCGCGCGCAGAAAATCAAGTAGCAAGTGTCGATGAATTTCAAACCAGCGCGTATCAATGCCGCGCACTGGAATTTGCCGGATGAAGGAGCCGCTTTCAGGATGTGCCAACAGCCATTTGGCTACCGCAATAAAGCGAATGAAATCATCTTCCGCTAAATTGGACAGCGAAGAGATAATATCGATAGCGCTGTCAATCAGCTCAGGACACTCACGCTTGACCACATCAAGCTTGGAGATGGCCGAATGATATTCCACTAAATGCCCGGCCCATGAGGCTAAATCCGCTAAAGTATCGAACACTAAATGAATCGGCACTTTCTGCGTACCGATGTCCGGGTAATTCTTTTCTAAAAACTCGACATGTCCGGCAGCTACCGGCTGTTGCCAGTCTTTACAAAAACGAATAAATTCCTCACGGCGCGCCATTACTTCATCATCGCGCGTCGGCGCTCCTAAATATAAATTCAGCGGGAAACCCTGCGGCTCCAAACTACCGTCTTTGACATGCTCTTTCAGCCACTGCGCAATGTGCTGCGTGTAATATTGATTAGTTTCCGTACGAATAATATTGCGCGTCTTCACGATTACTCCTTAAGGTAGCTACGCCCGCACCGCGAGGTTAGTAGCGTGCCGCGGTAAACTTAAACTTCATCTTGCTGATTATAAAGGAGTGCTGTCGGCTTTGCCGCAGGATAAATCGCCTTAGGATGCAAAAGTATGCGGCAGCTCAAAAAGCTAGCGTGAAGCAACTGCGGGGTCCTGCCGAAATTTGGCCTTAGGAATCAACCCGCCATTTTGCTGCGCACTGATAGCCGAGGGGCTTAAGCGCTTACGCTTTAATAGCTGACGCCTACCCTTAAAGAAATTCTGCAACAAAGCAGCACATTCGGCATACAGCACGCCGCCTGTCACTTCAATGCGATGATTATGCCTTCTATCATTCATTAAACTGAACATGGAGCCGCAGGCACCGGTTTTGCTGTCATAAGCACCGAACACCACCCGCTTGATGCGCGCATGAATCAAGGCACCGACACACATGATGCACGGTTCGAGCGTAACGTAGAGCGTCAACTCATTAAAGCGATAACGCTCCAGCACGCGCCCAGCCTGACGCAGCGCCAGCATTTCCGCATGAGCCGACGGATCGTGTGAGGTTAAAGTGCGGTTGCAACCTTGCGCAACCACAGCACCCTTAGCATCCACAATCACCGCCCCCACGGGCACTTCCGATAATGCCGCAGCAAGACGCGCCTGGGCCATAGCAAGGTGCATGTAAAAAATGTCATCGACCATCAGCCAAAGCTCCACCAACCAAAGTTTTCGCCACTGATGATAAGCCACACAATGACAGTAAGCCACAGCATAATGAAAACACAGGCCGAGCCTAAATCCTTAGCGCGCCCGGAAAGTTCATGGTATTCATCCCCAATGCGATCCACCACCGCCTCAATGGCGGAGTTTAAGATTTCCGCGCAGAAGGTTAACCACGGTAGCACAATGAGCAGACTAAGCTCAGCAGCACTGTCAGCGATAAAAAACGCCAAAATAGTAAGCGGCAGCGCAAGAATAAGTTCTTGACGCAACGCCGCTTCATGCGCAAGCCCTGCACGTAACCCCTGCTTACTGTATTTAGCAGCATCAATAATGCGCCTTAAGCCGCTTTTACCAGGTTTGGCCATTACTCCCTCACATTTTTACGACGACAGAGTGTAAAGTCTAAATTTTCTCGCTAAGATTAGTAATAACTACCTATAAAATCAAGGAGTCATCCTGCCATGTTGCTGCGTCATAACCTACTCCCCCGCCTGCTTACTCTACTGTGTCCTTTTACCCTGCTGAGCAGTGCCGCAGCAGCCGATCAGGGCCGTCTTATCATTTATGCTAATCAAAATCCGCCGGCGGCCTGTGCCGTGCTGCCGGACAGTCCAGCCTTGGGCGCTGAGCATTTTGTCAAGTTGCTGCAGGACGGTACAGCTGTTGATGCCGCTGCGGCCTTAGGCAGCAGTGAGATCTGTGTCGGCGCGCTTGAACATGGCAAGAACTATCGCTTAATCCTGCAGCAAGGCTTGCCGCTTGCTGACGGAACTAAACTTGATGCTGCGATAAGTTACGATTTAACCATTCCGCATGCCAAGGAAATGCTGAGTTTTAAGCCAGGCACCCATCTGCCCAAGGCTAAAACCAGCTTTTTAGAGCTCAGCAGCACCAATCTTAAGGCAGCTGATCTGTACTTGTTTGCCTTAAATCAGCGCGATTTAAGCGCCATGGATTTAAGCCTGCTGCTGCAGCCGCAGCTTTCCACCTACAGCGTAATTGATTTAATTAATCAGCATGCCTCCCTGCTTGAACACCGGCAAGTGACGCTAAAGTCCATCCCCGATCGCAACATCACCACGCGCCTGGATATCGGCAATGCGCTTAAGAACAGTGAAGGCCTGCTGCTGGCGTTAGTGAAGGATCCTACGTTAAATTTAGGACTGCCGGGCGATGACGCTACTTCTGCTGGCAATTTATATGCGCTGCATCAAACCACTAAAGCATTTGCCTTTAAGTTGTTTAATGTCAGCGATCTGATGGTAAGCGCGCTGCGCGGCAAAGAGCTTGCAGTGAGCGTACGCTCCCTTAAAAGCGCCGCCGCATTAAGCGGAGCCGATGTCACCTTACTATCGCGCAGCAATGCTCCTTTGGGCAAAGCTACCACCAATCAAGACGGCATGGTGTATTTTGCCCAAGAGCTGTTACGCGGCACCCGTGCCGATACGCCGTGGGCCTTGCTCGTAATGAAAGATAGGGATTTGACCTTACTGCCCTTAACTGGAGGGCAGATTGCACTGCCTGAGGATAACGTCAGTAGCGAAACCTATCAGCCGCTTAAGCTTTACGCACTAACTGGACGCGGCATTTATCGCCCCGGGGAGAGCGTGGATATTACCACCATGGTACGCGATGCGTCAGGCCTTGCCAGTGCCGAGCCGGTAACTTTAGTCATCCGTGGCCCGCAGCAGCAGGAGCTATTGCGCACTTTACTGCAAGGCAATACCTTAGGCACCTACTATACCCAATACCAGCTCTCGACTGCCGCTCGGCGCGGCAGCTGCAGCATTCAGTATCTGCAAGGTCAGGAAGTAATTAAGAGCCTTAGCTTTAATGTTGCCGACTTTGTGCCGGCCACTTTACAGCTACAGTTAAATCCCCCAGATAGACTGCAGCTTGGGAAGGAAAATAGCGTTAAGCTACAGGCTAATTTCAATTATGGTGCGGCAGCATCTGGACTGCCGTTAAGTGCCCAGGCTTTTATCCGCCCCCACGCACAGCCGCTTGAACAATTTAAAGACTATCACTTCGGTCCTGACTCTGAACTCACCGCAGCCTCTCCGCTGCTTTTTACGCAAGCAAGTGCTAAAACCACAGCTGACGGTAGCGCGGCATTAAGCTTTACCCTACCGACGCTGCCCTATGCCGCGCAAGTAGAATTGTCAGCCTCGGTAATTGATGTCAATCAAGAAAGCGCCGATATTCAGCAAAGCCTGCCAACGGCACTGCCGCCGCTCTTAATTGGCCTCAAGACACAACCTGAGCATATGGCACTTATCTGTAAAAATGCTGCCGGGCAGGACGTGCCAACCGAGCTTAATTACACCATCTATCAGCTGCAGAACCATTATCAATACGTCTACACAGATGGCAGCTGGCAGTATCGCCGCCAAGAGCTCAAGCGTCCAGTCAGCACCGGACGGCTAATGTGCAGCGGCGCGGGTCAGGTTGCGCTACATCTGCCAGATGGACGCTATCTATTTGAAGCAGCCAGCGCCGATCAAGGCGCCTGCAGCAGCCTTACCTTTACCCAAGGCGTCGCCGGTACGCTTGAAGCTAATACCCCCGAGCGCCTTGAGCTGTTTTTAGATAAAGAGCACTATCAGCCAGGCGATAGCGCCAGGCTCTCCTTTGACAGTCCTTTTGCCGGGCAGGGACAGCTAATTATTGCCTCCGATCGCGTGCTTTCCGTCAAGAATTTTGCCCTGCGCACCGGACGCAATCAGGTTAAATTCACCTTTGATAAAAGCTATGCCCCCGGAGTTAAAGCTTTAGTGTCGCTGTACGCCCCGCTACAGGAGCGTGACCAGCTGACTGTGCGCGCGTTAGGCCTGACCTCGGTCAATGCCGATAATCGCGCTCATCAGCTGCAGCTTAGCGTCGATCTGCCCGCCGAGGTTAAACCCGGTAGCGAGCTGACCTTGCCGGTCAAAGTTAACAGTACCGCGCCCTATTATCTGCAAGCATATTTAGTAGACAGCGGCATTTTAAGTCTGACTCAATATGCTCCCATGCCGGCCTTTGATGCTATTTTTGGTCCGCGCGCTTTGACACTGACTCTGCTTGACAGCTATAAACAATTGCTGCGCCAAAGCGATCCTTACAGTCAAGGTTACGGCGCAGATGGCGCTGCTTTCAGTAAAGCCTTAAGTGCCCTCAACAGTCTGCCGCGTGCAGTCACCGCGTTGGCACTGCCGCCGCAGTATATTGACCCGTCCACCGATAAAGCTCCAGCCCTTAAGTTTAAACTGCCGTCCTTTAATGGCTCGCTGACGCTGATGGTAAGCGCGGCCTCGCAGCAGGCTATCGGTAGCGTAAGTTTACCGTTACAGCTTAAAGACAAGGCTGCAGTCAGCCTGTCACTACCCCGCTTTATCCGCCTAGGCGACAGTCTTGAAGCTTTTGTCAATGTGCACAATATGCAAGACCATGCTGACCACTTTGCGCTTGAGCTTAACTGCAGCGCTCCGCTGCGCTGTGTCCTAGATCGCAGTCTGCAGCTCAAGGCCGGAGAACGTGTGGCCCTGCCGGTGCGCATCACTACCCCAAACTCAACTACAAGCATGCTGCCGGCGCAGATACCCCTAGAGCTGCACGTGCAAGGCAGCGACTTTAACTACCGCGATGCCGCTCAACTTGCCCTACTGCCGCCCTATCCACAGACCCTAGCTACGCAGCTTAACTATCTTAAAGCTGGGGAAAGCGCCACCGTGGATTTTGCGCAAGATTTTTCTGCAGTGAGCGTAGCTGCCACCACCATTTCCTCCTTGCCTGGCGTTGATATGAAAGTCTATGCTGAGCGTCTGCGCACCAACGAGCCTTTCGGCACCACGCAGCTTGCGCTACAAGTTTTAGCCTTAAGCCAAAGCGGCAGTATGGATAACGCGCAGTTGCAGCGTTTAGTCGATAAGCTTGCGCTGCAGCAGCTCCCGGATGGGCGCTGGGGGCAGAACGCCGACTATGCCGATGTCTACGCCACGGCGGCCGCGGCTTTGAGCTTAAGTGCCATGCAGCAGGCTGGCTTTGCGCTGTCCCCGGCACAGTTACAGCGCGCCTTTGCTGCCTTAGATCAAGCTGGACGCAGCGGCAATGATGCATCCCGCGCCTTGAGCTTCTATGCCCGCTTAAAACACGCCGCAGTTTCCCTGTCCGATCTCTATTATTTTGCCGCTACGGATGAAGTACAGAGCGTGCAGGCCTTAGCACTGTTGTCAGCCTGCTTTAATGAAGTCGGTGATACAGCGCAAGCTGAGCAATTTCTGACCCGCGCGCTGCAGTCCTATCAGGAGTATCTGCGCCTCAATGCTCAATTACAGGCACTGACAACCCCTGAGGATGATGCAGAGACAGCGCAGCTGCGCGAGCAACTGCGGGTATTAGCTCCCACTCCGGTCTCCTCTCCATTATTTGAAGGCTATCTGCTGCTATACCTGCATCCTAAGCTTAGCGCCGCTACGCAAGGCCAAGCCCTTATTACCGCCCTTAGCGAGTTAAATACCACGACAGCGGATAGCCCGGCCCTTAGCATGATGTTGCTGTGCGCCGGCAGCGATGAGCAAATTCAGAGCATCACTCATCAAGATCTGCCTCCGTACACAATACACAATACAGGAACGCATCCTCGCTATGCCTTAAGTGCCCTGCTCGGCCTTACCCGCAAGGCACCTGCCGCTAGTGCCCACGGCATCACGCTACACAAGGCCTATTTCACCCTAGACGGACGCGAGCTTAAACTGCCAGCTAAGCTGCCGCTCAATGAGCGCATCGTGGTTCGACTGTCCGGACAGCTTAAGACTCCGCTAAATGGTGCGGCCATTTTACGCGATGGTCTGCCATCGGGCTTTATTGCCGATGCCGCTGCAGCGCTACCAGATGAACTTAACGCAAAGCTCTGCGCACAGCGCCAATCCTACAGCAGTCTCGAGGAATTTTCCGACAGTGAGTACGTGACCCAGCTTAACGTGTGGCCTGGAGCAGCTTACTGCCAGCTCTATTTGCTGCGCGCAGCTTTCCCCGGCAGCGCTGCGGCCTTCCCCGCTCAAGTCTACCTGCCCAACGCTCCGACGGTGCGCGCCTTAGACGGAGCCATGCCGCAGGCCTTCAGCATAAGCAATGACGCTTTATAGTAAAAGGCGGCAGGCCGCGCAGCTGCGCGCGGCGCTGCTGCCTTGCCGCCAACGTTGCAGGTGGCGCCACGTTTGGCTGGCGCTTATTTTGTACGCGGCAGCAGGTGGGCTGCTACTTGGCTTTACCTATCACGTGCTGCCGCTTAATCTACAGCCCTTTAACGCCCGCTCACGCGTTATTGAAGCGGCCGACGGCAGCCTATTGGCATATACACCTACCGTTGAAGGACGACTACGTTTTTTAAGCGAGCCATCACGCGTGGATCCGCTGTTAGTAAAACTCTTACTCCTTGCCGAGGATGAGCGTTTTTATGCTCACCCCGGCGTCGATGTTTGGGCGATTGGGCGCGCCATATGGTCCAATCTGCGCGCCGGGCAGCGAATATCCGGTGCTTCAACCTTGGACATGCAGTGCATCCGTCTGCTGGATCGCCGCGCACGCACCTATAAAAACAAAATTATTGAAGCGCTACTGGCGCTCAAGCTACGCCATACCTTAGGCGCAGCTGGCGTGCTGCGTTTGTATCTTAGCTTAGCGCCGATGGGATCGCGCCTTGAAGGCGTGCGCGCCGGCAGCCTAGCGTGGTTTGGCCGCGAACCCCAAACGCTGACTCCCGCTCAGGCCGCTCTGCTGACCGTACTGCCGCGCGCTCCTGAGCTGCTGCGCCCCGACCGCCACCTAAAGCGCGCGCATTATTATGTCGCGCAACTGCTAAAGCAGGCGCAGCAGGCCGGATTGCTAAGTCCAGCTGCAGCTAAGGCCGCACTACACGAGACATTGCCCACCGTCATGCGTCCTATCGCGCAACCGGGTTTTTATTTAAAAGCACGCCTGCCAAGCGTGCCGCAGGAATACCGCAGTAGCATTGACCCGCAGCTGCAGGCCAAACTTTTAACCCAAGCCGCGCGCTTTAACCGCAGCGCACGCAGCGCTGATGAAGATTTAGCCATCGTCGTCATTGATGATGTTACGCATCAGGTAGTAGGTTACCTAGGCGGACGCGACATGACGCTCAATGAAGTGGATCTGGCAAGTGCAGTGCGCTCACCTGGATCTGCCTTAAAGCCCTTTGCTTATGCAATGGCAATTGAAGCGCGCAAGCTGCACCCTTTGAGCTTAATTAGCGATGACCGAGCCGGCTTCAACACTTATCAGCCGCGCAATTTTGACGGTAGTTTTAGCGGCTTCATCAGTGCTAAAGAAGCCCTGTTGCGCTCGCTCAATGTTCCGGCAGTTAAAATATTGCAAGCCGTAGGCCCCGATACCTTTTTCACCCGCTTAAATCAGGGCAAGGCGCGAGTGCACCTGCCGGAGGGGGCGGCCGCAACACTACCGCTGATTTTAGGCGGCTGCGGCATCAGTTTATTTGACCTAAGCGCACTTTACAGCATGCTCAATACCCAAGGCCTGCTGTTTGAACCCAGCTTATCGGCTACCGCAACGTCGCAAGACAGCATCCGCCTGCTCTCTGCAAGTGCGGCGGCGCAAGTATGGGCTATGCTGCAGGATAGTCCGCCTCCTGCGGGCTTTATCTTTGATCTGGGGCGGTTTGCCTATAAAACCGGCACCTCGCATAATTATGCCGACGCGCTGGCCATAGGCAGCTGCCGCCGCTATACCGTCGGCATATGGATCGGGCGACGCTCCGGGCAGAGTAATTATCCGGTCAACGGGCGCAGTCATGCCGCACCGCTACTCTTCGCCCTGCTGCAAGATTTAGCAGATAAAGCTCCGCTGCCGGGCAACGCCCCGCTTACCACTACGCTTGTGCAAAAGTTGCGTCCCAGTCCGCCTCCGCCTTTTTTACAATTCTTTGACCACAAGGATAAAGCCCGCTTTAGAGCAGCTTCACTAGGCTCGCCCGTGGCTAGCGAGCTGCAGTTTATTTTTCCACAGTCTGGAATGCAGCTTTTAGCGCTACCTAACCAGGCGATCTGCGTTGAGGCTAGCGGAGGCACTCCGCCCTATCTCTTATACGTCAATGATAAATTAAGCGACAACTTAAGCTTCACTCCTGCAGCCGTGCCGGGTTTTTATCGCTTGACCTTACTTGATCAAAAAGGCACCACCGTCACGGTGGATGTAAAACTGATAAATGAGCTGACCGAATAATCGCGGCCGAAAAAGACTGAAAAAAAGCCAACAAATTATGAAATTTATGACGTACGCGGCGCTTTTTTGCAAGAAAAGTTCTAAAATCCGCCTTAATTAGCTAAAATAACGCAAATTTTGGTTGGAGACGACATTGTCAAATATCCTTGTAATTAATGGTCCTAATCTCAATCTGCTAGGTCTACGCGAGCCTGGCCTTTACGGTAGCGCCACCTTAGAGAGCATTGAAGATCATCTGCGCGCAGTCGGAAGTGAGCTGGGACTTACCCTTGAGTTTTATCAGTCCAATCACGAAGGTTCCATCGTTGATACAATTCAGGCCGCACGCGGCCGCGTCAGCTTTATCTTGCTTAATGCCGGCGCCTATACCCATACCTCAGTGGCCATCCGCGATGCGCTGCTGGGCGTAGCGATTCCTTTTATTGAAATTCATTTATCCAATGTGTACGCCCGCGAACCCTTCCGCCATCACTCATATTTGAGCGATAAAGCACAAGGTGTGATCGCAGGCTTTGGGGCTGACGGCTACGAATACGCACTGCGCAAAGCCGCTAAGCTGCTTAGTGCGCACTGACAACTGATTTCTAACTTTACGCCGACATGGCGCTTACTTAGGTGACAACATGCAGATTGATATTCACAAGATTGCCAAGTTAATTGACTTGGTTTCCAATTCCGATGTAGCTGAAATCAACATTAAGCAAGGTGAGGAAGAGCTGTGCATCACCCGCCAAAGCAAGGTAACTACGGTTGCAGTACCGGAAGTCATTCCGGCCGCCGCCCCGGCTGCTGCAGCCCCGGTCGCTGCAGCCCCCGCCCCGGTAGCTCCAGCCGCTCCTGCCGCCGCGGCAGCTCCGGCCTCTCCTGCCGCTGCACAGACCATGAAGTCGCCGATGGTCGGTACCTTCTACCGCTCAGCCAGCCCCACTGCCGCTCCGTTTGTTGAAGAAGGCCAGAGTGTAAAGGAAGGCGATACGCTGTGCATTATTGAAGCCATGAAGATGATGAATCAGATTCAGGCCGATCGCAGCGGCGTCATTAAGAAGATCTTAGTGGATAACGGCGCTACCGTTGAATTTGATCAGCCCCTGTTTGAGTTTGAATAAAGAGCGGGGCGCTTATGAATTTTGAAAAGGTTTTAATCGCCAACCGCGGTGAAATTGCGTTGCGCATTCTGCGGGCCTGCAAGCAGCTTGGGCTTAAGACTGTTGCAGTGCATTCCACTGCCGATCGCGATCTGCTGCACGTCAAGCTGGCCGATGAGACGGTATGCATTGGCCCGGCCAGCCCCAAAGAATCATATTTAAACATCCCGACCATCATTGCCGCGGCCGAAGCCACCGGCGCTTCAGCCATTCATCCAGGCTACGGTTTTCTGTCGGAAAATGCCGACTTTGCTGAGATGGTGGAAAAATCAGGCTTCATCTTCATTGGACCTACGGCTGACACCATTCGTCTGATGGGCGATAAAGTATCAGCCAAGCGCGCAATGCAGCGTGCCGGTGTTCCTTGCGTGCCCGGATCTGACGGTGCTTTGGGCGACGATATAGCCGAGAATAAACGCCTCGCTGCCAAAATCGGTTATCCGATTATTATTAAAGCCGCAGGCGGCGGCGGCGGTCGCGGCATGCGCGTAGTGCGCGCCGAGTCCGAGCTTGAAGACGCCATTGCGCTGACGCGCCGCGAGGCTGACATGTTCTTCAATAATCCAGCGGTTTACATGGAAAAATTCCTCGAAAACCCGCGGCATATTGAGTTCCAAGTCTTATCCGATACTCACGGTCATGCGGTATATTTAGGCGAACGCGACTGCTCAATGCAGCGGCGCAATCAGAAAGTACTCGAAGAGGCTCCCGCTCCCTTCATTACCCCTGAGCAACGAGCGGAAATCGGCTCACGCTGTGCTAAAGCCTGCGTAGACATTGGTTATCGCGGTGCCGGCACTTTTGAATTCCTGTACGAAAATGGGCAGTTCTATTTCATTGAAATGAATACCCGCGTGCAGGTCGAGCATCCGGTGACAGAGCTCATTACCGGCATTGACATCGTGCGAGAAATGATTGCCGTTTCCGCCGGTGCGCCACTATCCATCACCCAAGATGACATCCACATCAAAGGGCACGCCTTTGAATGCCGCATTAATGCCGAAGACCCCAAAAACTTCATGCCAAGCCCTGGGCAGATCTCCTATCTGCATATCCCGGGTGGTCCGGGCGTACGCTGGGATAGCCACATCTATCAGGGCTACCGCGTCCCGCCACACTATGATTCGCTCATCGGCAAGCTTATCTGCCATGATGACGATCGTGAGCTTGCCATCGCACGCACTTTGCTGGCTTTAGATGAGTTAGTGATTGACGGCATTAAGACCAACATTCCGCTGCACAAAGAGCTCCTTACAGATCCGGCAGAGGAAAAAGGCGGCGTTAGCATTCACTATCTGGAACAGAAACTGGGCCTTAATGCCGAGAGCACTAAAAAGTCTTAAGCTTTAAGCGCGCTATTTTCTGTTTTACTTTATAAGAGCGTCGCACGAGGCGCTCTTTTACTTTTTGGCGGCACTTAACAGACTCATGAATAAGAAGATACAGTTGCATACTTCTTTTGAAAAAAGGAAAGAACAGCATCGCGATATAGTCAAAGAACGCGGCTGGGGCAAGGGCGTGACCACCGGCATTAAATTCTCCGCACGTCTGCTCTACCCAAGCTTCTGGGGCAGTTGGCTTACGATTGCGCTACTCTATCTTATTGTCACTCTGCTACCCTACCGCGCCATTATCGCCACCGGGCGTGTCCTAGGCCGCCTGAGCGCTCGTTTTATGCCCGGGCGACGCTACGTGGCCGCACGCAATTTAGAGCTGGCCTTCCCCGAGCTGCCACCTGACGCACGCCGCAAGCTATTGCTGCAGATTTATGAAAATGCCGGCATGGGCATGCTTGAAACCGGCATTGCGTGGTTTTGGTCGGATAAGCGGCTTATTAAGCTAGCGCGCTACGATGAAGCGGAGCTGGCGGCAGCGCGCGCACTTGCGGCAAAAAATAAGCCCATTTTGGTGTTGACCTGCCATTTTGTTACCTTAGAACTGATGGCACGCCTGTATGCGCTGTTAATTAAACCCGGAGTCGGCGTATATCGCTCCTCGGATCATCCGGTATGGGAATACATGCAGGTCAACGGCCGGCTGCGCAGCAATTTAGCCTTAGTTGATAGAACCGATCCGCGTTCGATTATCAAGGCGTTGCTCAAGGGCTATCCGATTTGGTATGCCCCCGATCAAGATTACGGACGACGCGTTTCTATTTTTGTCCCTTTCTTTGGCGTTAAAGAAGCGGCGACCGTCAGCGGTACCCACGATTTAGCTAAAGTACGCGGCTGCAGCGTACAGCCCTCGTGGACCATCCGCGAAAAAGACGGTTATCGCCTGTACGTTTCAGCTCCGCTCACCGATTTTCCGAGTGCTGACAGCGTGGAGGATACCGCGCGCTGCAACCGCATTATCGAAGAGATGATTAAATTAGCGCCAGAGCAATATTTATGGATGCATCGTCGCTTTAAAACCGCCCCGGAGGGATGCGCGCCACGCTATCCGGAAATAAGCTGATTTATGTAAACTGCGCAATAAGGAGTGTGTTATGAAATTATTAAGGCCTGCACTACTGACGGCTGCTGCCTGTCTGTTGTGCAGCTGTGTAAGTCCCCAGGAAGAAGCTGCCGCAGCACGTGTCATCACCGCACTGCCGCAGGAAGTGGCCGGCTGCACCTTCCTTGGCGATATAGACAGCTATTCACGCGCCACTATCGGCGCAGCACGCTTTGAAATTAAATTGCAAGCAGCCCATTTAGGCGCCACCCATATGGTCGAAATGCATGTCTTCCCGCAACTGATGGGCCCGTCATTCGACTTTGGCTACGTGCTTACCGCGCGCGCCTATAAATGCCCACTTGGACTTGGGCCTAAGCTTGCAAATCCGCAGGCGCAGTTGCCGACCCCCGAGCTGCCGCCACCGCCTTCGGTTAATATGGGCGATGATTTTTTGCTCTAAGCCATCCTGCATTACATGCTTTATAGTTACACAAATTACTGGATAATGGCGCGCCCTGCCGTGCCGCAGCATTAAAATGAGTATGAACGAGAACATTGCGCTTACCCCAGAGGATCAGCAGATTTTAGACGGCTATAAACCCGTCGTAGACGCCATTGGTCAGATTTTCGGCAGCAGCTGCGAAGTGGTGCTGCACAGCTTAAACGATCTTAGTCACTCCGTAGTATGGATTCACAACGGCGCTAAAACCGGGCGTAAGATCGGATCGCCGGTAACGGATAAAGCGCTGTCCATTCTCGCGACGCTTAAGGAAAGCTCGCGCGTCAACAGCGGCCTATATTTTACCCAAACTGCCCAAGGGCACAGAATGCGCTCTTCCACCACAATTATTCGCGGTCTATCCGGTAAGCCAATTGGCTTGCTGTGCATTAATTTTGATGTCTCGACCCCGTTTAATGAGCTGGCCGAGATCATGCTTTCCCCGCAGCGCCAGCATGAACATGATAATGAACACTTTGCTATTGACCTTGATGATCTGTTGCGCAATCAAGTCCATAAGGTGCAACAGGAAGTCATGGCTGACCCCATGATCCCGCCGCGTCAGAAAACCAAGGAAATTATTCTACGCCTGCACGATGCCGGGGTATTTAAGCTGCGTCGCTCAGTCACCCGCGTAGCTAACATGCTGAAAATTTCGCGTGATGTCATCTACATGCATCTGCGCGCGCAACAATAGCACAGAATTTTGGAAAAAGTCAGCAGACTGAAATAAAAGGAAAAGAGGTGATTGGCTGGGGCACAAGGGATCGAACCTTGGAAATGGCGGAATCAGAATCCGCTGCCTTACCACTTGGCTATGCCCCATTCGAGACTGCTGACTGACCGCACACCGGCCAAACAACGGTGCGCATTATACCAATAAAAAAGTTCATGTCAAGTTTTTTTTTCATGAAAGGAGTAAAAGTAGCAATTTTAATAAGCGCGCACAGAGCTTGAAAGTACCTCATCGGAACTTAAAATTTTTATAAATCAACATGTTATATCAACACTAAAATGCCGCACCTAC
>CALXOV010000057.1 GCA_944390105.1 uncultured Succinivibrionaceae bacterium | reverse complement strand
CGCCCGAATCCCACTACGAGAAAACTCTGGCACCGGCAAACGAGCTGAAGGAGGCCTGGAAACCCCATGGGCACGATCTGCAGGCCCATTAGTCGAGTTGATGATGACCTAGTTTGCAAAATTCAGGTAGTTTGCAAAATTCAGGAGGGTGGGGAGGGTAAAACGCGGGTGGTAAGCGTGGCGGTGAGATCGGGATTCGAACCCGAGATAGGCTATTCACCTATACACGCTTTCCAGGCGTGCTCCTTCAGCCACTCGGACATCTCACCGCAGATAGTAAATTGTAGAGTTCTGCGGCTCAATGCCGGAGAACGGTGCATATTATATACAGTCTTTTTAACTTTGCAAGCACTTATTTAGAGAAAATGCCAAATAAAGGATCGTTTGAATTGAAAAAAATTATTTTTCAATAAAATAAGCCGATCATCGTCCATCTTTGTTGCTACGGCGGTTAGGCTCTAGCTTGATACCTTTGTCTCGCGCAAGCCTGAAGCTTTAGCTTCTGGGTCTAGCAAGATGTGAAATGGGTGTAGTTTTTAGGTGTTACTCTAAATCTTATGCTTTTAATAGAATTAGAATAACCATTAAATCTGAACTATGTTATTGTGAGATAACGATATTATTCTAGAACTTAAAACAAGTCCGATGCAGAAAAGCTATTTCATTCTAGGATTTAAGTATAGGATTGCGGATAAAACCGCTAAATCCGAGGCTTTCTGCGACTATTTCGATAATGCTGTGGGGCAGTCAAGGTTCGTCTACAATGCCGTCAAGGAATCCATTGATAAAAAGCAGGAGAATCACGCATCATTTCCCAGCAAGGCTGAATTAAGCAGATATCTTTACCAAGACTTAAAAGTAAAAAATCCATGGCTTAAAGTGACTGTGGACAAATTTGCCTTAGAAAAAGCTCTGGATGAGGACTGTAGCGCTTATGCCGCTTTTCTTAAGAGCCAGCGCAGGAGGCCAAAATTTAGAAGTAAGTACCATTCCCCGCAGTCCTTTGGCACCAAAATCACCAATGGAAATATTAAATTCGACTACGCGAACGGCATTGTTGAGCTTTCTTATCTTAACCCAAGGACTGGCAAAGTTATGCAGGCCATCCTGCATCGTTCTTTAGAAGGTCCCGTTAAGGCGGCCCGGTGCATTAAAGATCGGGTAGGCGATTATCATGTGGTTTTGTTTTATAAAGTGCAGCCTAAGCCTTTGCCTAAGACAGAGCATAAAATAGGCATCGACCTTGGTCTTAAATCCCATCTTACCTGTTCAGACGGCACGGTGATTAAGTCTCAGCACTTTATTAAACAGAACGAGCTGCGGCACAAGCGTACTCAGCGCAATATGAGCAGCAAGCTCGAATGCGCTAAGAAGAATGCCAAAGAGGGCGGGCAGCCCAGAATTTCCAATAATTACCTTAAGGAGAGAAAGAAGTACGCAAAGCTTTGCAGAAAGCTTAAGAATCAGCGAGATAATCATTGCCATCAGGCAGCCTCAAGGATTGTGAGCAAGAACCAAGGCATAGTTTTTGAGACGCTGAATATAAAGGGGATGTTAAGTAACCATCATCCGGCGCAGGCTGTTCAGGATGCCTGCTTTTATAAAGTTAAACAGAACACGAAAGACAAAGCAAAAATAGCAGGCAGAACAGTGGTAGAGATAGAGCTGTGGTTTCCGCGCAGTCAGCTTTGCACCAAAAGCAAACAGAAGAACTCTGCGGTCAAAGACTTAAGTGTAAGCTCGTGGGAGTGTCAGTACTGCCATACTATCATCCAGACCGAGATTTAGCGGCAGCTGCAAATATCCTCGAAGAAGGGAGGCGGATGCTGCGGAAAGGGTTGCGACCTACGCACTAGCCAAGGAACAAGGCGAAGTATAAAAAGCGTGTGGAGAGGGCAAAGGTAGGAGCAATCCTATCAGCACTCGCGGATACACGAAGCCATTAAGCTCTAGCTTAATGGTAGTTCACTTAGCCATAATACATGATGACGCACAGGCATAAGCCGCAGGCTGCGGCGCTTTTAAGGTAAAAACGGCCAGGGGCATACAGTTGTGCACGAAAGAACAGTGCAACTAAAATAATCGCACACAAGGCGCGCAGCGACAGAATAATGTTGCCCGAGATAATCCCGGCCAAATTAAATCCGATCACTGTTGTTGCCACGCCGCTAATCCAGCTTAATGCCAACGGGGTGCACAGTCTTAAGCGCATGGTATTGCACATGCAGTTACGCCGCAGCACGAATGGCAGAAGCATGGCTAAAAGCAGACTGTCGCATACGACGACAGTAGCGATTCCTTGTTTAAGTGCGCTAAAACCATAAAAGGCATGCGCGGCCTTAATAATAAAGATGTCGCACAACGCAAAACATAATGATGCTCCCAGCACTAAACCTAATACTTTAAACGAGATTTTAATGGCATTGGTGTAGATGAGCGATAGTATGACAATGCCCAGCAGTGCGGCGCTTTGCTGTAGCGTCAAACTTTCATCAAGCAGAGTGATAGATAGCAGTGCCACCAGCGGCAACTTTAAGATTAGATAAGGACTGGCCGCGGAGGCATCGGATCGGGCAATTGCGCTGAACATGCAAAACTGTGCACCAAGATAAGTGATATTTACGAGAAGTGCATTAATTAGTAGGACGGCGCTAAGTTGCGTATACAGCTGCAACATAAAGAACAGCGGTAGGCATATAAGCCCCATGATGATGTGGGCATTGACTAAAATCGTCCCCACGTTAAGTTTTACGCGGCGGGCGGTTTCCTTGACTAAACAGTAAGTGAGAGTTTGTAGCACCATGCCGCAGCTGACGAAAATAATCCCAAGCGCCATTGCAGTGTCCTTATGGTTAAATGATTGCACGTTGAATAAGGATTACTCTAGCAGGCAGAGGTAGATTTTCCCAAAAGACAGGCTGAATTGGCGCTTATTAGGTTAACGTAGTCTTTAATCTTGAAGGGGGCAGTGCGCGGCACTGCCCGTAAGGATTGTCAGAAGAGAAGGGCTTTAGTTATCTAGCGCAAAGACCGCACTGACCTCTGCTTTAATCGTTAAATCGTCCACTGTATACACCGCGGCGGCATTATCGGTCGGAGCTGCCGCACGCGCTGCAAGCAACATCGGGCGAGGAAATGCAATCGGGGCGCTACCGTAAGATAGCTGGCAGGGACGGCCTAATTTTACTTCAAAGCCGTCAGCTAGTTCCTGCGCTTTTTGCTTGGCATCAGCAATAGCTAACTGGCGAGCCTGCTGCTGTGCAGCTTTAGGATCTTTTAACTGATAGGTAAATCCGGCCGCTTCATTAATACCGTTCTTAAATGCCAGATCCGTCACCGCGCCAATTAGGCTAAAGTCATCTAGGGTGACGCTTACGGTGCGTCGTCCCTGAAAGCCGATGAGTTCATTTTTGCCGTCCTGATAGGAATAACGCGCCGTCACGGTAAGGTTGTCCGCTGTTACAGCGCCTTGCGGTAACTTTAAGCTATCTAAAGCTTTAAGAAAAGCGCTAACGGCGGCTTCAGCTTTAGTACGCGCAGCACTTGCGGTACTATCCTGAGCATTTACTTCAAAATTAAGCAATGCTTGATCTGGCGCAGCTTTATATTCGCCAAGACCGGTGACGCTGATGGTGCCGTTTTCAAGCGCACATGTTGCGGGCTTGGCCAATGCCGGCATGGCGCACAGTAGGGACGAAGCTACAAGAGTACTTAAAGCAAGCTTGTGAAATCTTTCCATATACAGCTGCGCTGTTTTCCTTAAAGCGTTTGAACTTTAAGGCAAGAGCGCCCTCCTGATTATTGTGGTTATACCCTGGTTAGCCGTGTACCTGTCGGTTGTTCGGTCTACGGCTGTTTTGATGAAAACAAGTTTAAACTTGCGAGCTTAGCTCAAACTTAGGTGGCAGCCGCACCGGTAGCAAGGTGACTTTATTTATCAGGCTCTGAGAGAAAAAGGCATAAGGGCGGCAAGAAACGGCTTTTCTTCAGTACAATGACTGCATACACTGATGACACTTAAGAAAGTAGTGATACAGGAGCATGTGATGCACGATCAAGTTGTTAATTTCACCTACGGAACCCCCACTAAAGTATTATTTGGCAAGGACAGCATTCAGGGGCTGCCGGTTGAGATGGCTCCATACGGCAAGCGTGTCCTCTTAGTCTACGGCGGTGGCAGTATCAAAAAGAACGGCCTATATGATACCGTCAAGGCTCTGCTTAAGGATTTTGAAATATTTGAGCTCTCTGGGGTAGAGCCGAATCCGCGCATTACCTCTGTGCGTGAAGGCGGTCGTTTATGCCGTGAGCATCAGATTGACATGGTGCTTGCTGTAGGTGGCGGTTCGGTTTTAGACTGCTCGAAAGTGATTTGTGATGCTCCGTTCTATGACGGCGATCCGTGGGATCTGGTCATTGATAGTTCTAATATAAAACAGGCGTTGCCGCTCTTTACTGTGCTGACGTTGGCGGCAACCGGCTCTGAATATGATTCAGCGGCAGTGATCTCGAATCTTGAAACCAATGAAAAGATTGGCGTGCTACATCCCCTTAATTATCCGAAAGTATCGGTGCTTGATCCTACTTATACCTTAACGGTAAGCAAGAAGCAGACTGCAGCAGGTAGCGCCGACATCATGTCGCATATTTTTGAGCAATATTTTGTGGATGGCAGTTGCATGGTTACTGAGGGCTTAGCGGAAAGCGTCCTGCGTACAGTGATCAAGTTTGCCAAAATTGCCTATGACAATGGCAATGACTATACCGCTCGTGCTAATTTAATGTGGGCTAGCTCTCTTGCATGCAACGGAATCTGTCAAGTGGGTAGCGAAGTTGGCGCGTGGGTATGCCATGCCATTGAGCATGAGCTGTCGGCTTATTATGATATTACCCACGGTGAGGGCTTAGCGCTACTCACTCCGGTGCTGATGCGTTATACCTTAAATGACAAGACGGTACGCCGCTACGCCTACTTTGCTCATCGCGTGTTTGATATAGAGCTCAATGAAGATCTCTATGTGACTGCGAAGGCTGGTATTGCCGCTTTAGAGGATTTCTTTGCTTCTTTAGGGCTACCCAAGACGTTACGCGATGTTGGCATCACCTCTAAGGATAAGTTTGATGCGATGGCTGAGCATGCCTGCAAGTGCTTCCCTCTGCATTTAGCATTTGTCCCGCTCGATCCGGCTAAGGTCCGCGAAATTTTAGAGCTGGCTTACTAGGATGAGTAAAACAGCTCTGCAGGATTTCTCTTTAGCACAGGCAGAGACGCTGATTAAACGTCTGCTGCCTGAAGAGGGCTGTTTGCAGACTGCAGTCCCGGGATTAAAGTGCGGTCGACGGGAAACTGTTGGTACGCTGGGATGCAGTTTGCCGGAGCCGTTTGTGTCGTTGTTAGTACGTGGCAGCAAGACTACCTCCTACCCAGGTGATCGTCCGCTCAATTATCAGCGCGGGCAATGTTTGGTATCAGCGGTTACTGCGCCAAATGAGGCGTATTACAATCAGTGTAGTGCTATGCAACCGCTATTGTATGTCTCGTTGCGCATTGACTATCAGATGATAAATGATCTGCTGTCCAAGTTGCCGCACTTTGGACGGCACCGTTCTGAGCTGAGGTTACGTCCTGCGGTAGTAGTGGATGCTTCAGCTGAGCTTATCGCTGCTTTCGTGCGGCTGCTTGATTTAGTCTGGACGCCCGAGCGTATTCCGGTGTTAGCCCCGCTTATCGTGCAGGAAATTCATTATTATCTTTTGATGAGCAATGCTGGTAGCATGCTGTCGGACTTTGCCTTAAGCGGTGTCGTGCCCAATCAATTGGCACGTAGCATTAATTATTTAAAGGAAAACTATCACAAACCTATTTTTGTTGATGAATTAGCGCGTATGGTGCATATGGCGCCTTCCACTTTTTTCCGTCATTTTAAGGCGATGTTTGGTATGACACCGATGCAGTACCACAAACAGTTGCGGCTGTTTGCCGCGCGTAAGCTTTTGTGGCAGAACTTTGGCAGTATCAGCCGCGTGGCCTATGAAGTAGGTTATGAAAGCTCTTCTCAGTTTTCGCGTGATTATAAAAAGCTCTTTGGGCACACCCCTACCGAAGAAGTGCGGGTTGACGCGGAAGACGCTTAAGCTAACTTTGAGCTTTCCTTGCATGAACATCCTACGCATCTACGTGCGAGGTTGCGTAGGGCGGTGGCCTCAATTTTAGTATGTTCCTACTCCTGGGCACTTACGGGCATGTCTATAATGTTCCCATCTGGTGGAAGCAAAAGCCTGTTTCTGAATATTTAGGCAACATTATACCTACATGATCAAAAAGAGCGTTGCCCGCAGTTTACATCCCTTCGTTTACGCAAAGGGAATTACGCAGCATTAGTTAAAGCGACGGAATGCGCTTTAAAATTTCCCGCGGCTTGTTTAGAATGAAGCAGTTTTGCGTCACTGCAGGCCGTAGCCTGCATGAGAATTTTGGAGATTATTATGTTCAACATGGGCAATATGAATAACCTCATGAAACAGGCACAGGCCATGCAGGCTCGCATGGAAAAAGCGCAGGAAGAAATTGCGCTGCATGAGGTTGTCGGTGAATCCGGCGCTGGTTTAGTCAAAATTACCATGACCTGTGCGCATGAAGTTAAGCGCGTGAGCATAGACGACAGCGTCTTTGGTGATGACAAGGAAATGTGTGAAGATCTGCTGGCGGCGGCTTTCAATGATGCTCAGCGTCGTGCCGAAGAGTTTTCTAAGGATAAAATGGCTGAAGTTACCGCCGGCATCAAGTTGCCTCCGGGGATGAAAATGCCGTTCTAAAATCCTCATCTGATATTTGATGAGGAGGATATATGTCGTCTTCAGTGCTTTTAGATAACCTGATTTCCGCGTTGCAAGTAATGCCGGGGGTAGGGCCGCGTTCGGCGACGCGCATTGCCTATGCGTTGCTGGATCGCCGTCGTGCAGAGGGACTACAGTTGGCTACTACCATGCAGGAAGCCTTAACCCGCATTGAGTTGTGTCCGTGCTGCCGCAATTACAGTGACGGCGGGAAATGTTCGCTCTGTCAAAACGTTAAGCGCCGTACCTCGGGGGTGTTGTGCATTGTTGAGACTCCAGCGGATGTGCAGGCTATTGAAAGTTCTGGCACTTTTTTCGGCACGTATTTTGTGCTCCATGGACATTTATCTCCGTTAGATGGTCTTGGACCGCAGGAATTGGGACTTGATGTTTTGGAGCAGCGTTTTGCCTCAGGGGAAATTACTGAGGCTATTTTGGCGACTAATCCTACCGTTGAGGGTGATGCGACCGCGGCCTATATTGCGGCTATGGCACACCGTCATCAGCTTGTTTTATCGAAAATAGCATCAGGCGTGCCGTTTGGCGGCAATTTAGATAGCGTTGATGAGCATACGCTGGCAACTGCAATTACGCAGCGTCGGCCTTTTGCCTAAGCTCTTGCCTTTCTGTTTGCTGTAGTATCAAGTTTGCGTTAAAGCAGATTTTCTCCATATAAACTGCTTATGCACTTATATGCGAGGTTTCGTAAGGTCGTATCTTTATTTTTTGTAATCATTCGTCACTGGGCACTTACGGGCATGTTCACAAATCTTCCATCAGGTAGGAGTAAAAATCTCGTTCCTGAGTTCTTAAGCGCATAGTGCATGACAAAAGGGGCTTTACCTGTAGCCTACGATTCCATCGTTCGCGCAAGAGTAATTGCGCGGTATTAATTAAAAATCAAAATTCTTAATTATCTTGCCTGTACATTTGGTTTCTAAAGTTGCTTGGTCATGAGGGAAGCTATTTGGGAGTGGTTGCTTATCGGGCTTCGATCGTTACGCAGGCTAATTTTTAGCTACTGATGCCCGTTTCCTGCCCGTTGCCCGGTAAACGGGCATGAATTTACAGCAGAAAATCATCGCTGTGACCATTCTCGCAAAATTTGCCTATGCGCATAGATATTTTAATCACAGATTTTTTAGAACTGTACAGCCAAAAGGATTGTGTTTAGTTAATGACTCCAGCTTCGAACCTGCCGCGCAAAGAGCGCTTTGCGCAGATCATTGCTTTGGTGAACGAAGCCGGCGCAGTAGAAGTGGAGCGTTTGGCTGACCTGTTTAGTTGCTCGGTGGAAACTGTACGGCGTGATCTGCGCTATCTCGAAGCACACGGTCGGCTGTTGCGTACCTACGGCGGTGCCCGTAGTGTCCAAGCATCAGATGTCGGCAGTAGCTTTGACAAGCGTCGAGAGGAGCACGTCAAAGCCAAGGAGATTATGGCTTTTAAGGCCGCACGGCTGATCGCACCAGGACTTACAATCGCTTTGGACGGTAGCACCAGCTGTTATTTCTTGGCTAAAGCGTTGCCGCCAGTGGAGATTGTTGTGGTAACAAATTCGATGCGAATTTTAAATTTACTAAAAAGCAAACCGCGTTGCACCTTAATTGGAACAGGCGGACAGCTTGATGAAAAGCACGAAGATTTTGCCTTAGGTGAGGGCAAAAAGCTTACGCAGCTTGATTCTTTGCGCATCGATCTCTGTTTTATATCCTGTGTCGGGGTGGATTTAAACGCAGGTATTTTCGATATGAATGAAGGAATTGCCCGTATGAAGGCGGAACTAATGCGCCGATCGGTACATACTGTACTGTTGGCTGATGCTAGTAAATATATACGGCGCACGCCTTTTCGCATCTCCACGATGAGAGAGATTACTTTCGCTCTTGATGACGGAGGTCTTAAAGAGAGCATCCGTAAACGATTGCACGAACTTGATATCAACATCATTTAATGAGTAAGGCCATGGACAGAGCAATGCAAGAACAAGACAGCAAAGCTACGTCAGCACCGTGCCGCGACCTTAAGGGGCGGCCGCTGTTGGTGGAAGCTATCGGCATCACCAAGACCTTCGGAGGATTTACTGCGCTCGATGACATTAACCTGATGTTCAAGGGCGGGGAGATCCACTGCTTGGCAGGTGAAAATGGCAGCGGAAAATCTACGTTGGTGAAAATCATTTCAGGCGCTTATACCCCGGATAAAGGCAGTATCGTGATCAACGGTAAAAGCTACTCTGCGCTGAATCCGGCACAGTCTATGGCTGAGGGCATACAAGTTATCTATCAAGATCTTGCACTGTTCGAGCACATGAGCGTTGCCGAGAACATTGCTTTAGGCCGTCTACGGGAAAACGATCAGCGTCTTATCAATTGGAAAAAAGTGGATGCAATTGCTCAAGCACAGCTTGAACGCATTGGAGTGCAGCTGGATTTACGTCAGGAGCTACGCGAGGCTTCCATCAGCACTAAGCAATTGGTTGCCATCTGCCGAGCATTGGCAATGGATGCCAAGGTTCTCTTTATGGATGAGCCGACTACTGCCCTCTCTGGGCGCGAGGTTGATCGCTTGCTTGAGGTAATGGCTGATCTGAAAAAATCCGGTTTAGCGGTTATTTTCATCAGCCATAAGCTCGATGAGGTTTTCCGTATCGCTAATGTGGTGACAGTTTTTCGCGATGGTCGCAAAATCGGTGATTTTCCCAGTGGTGATTTAAATGCGCGGCGCCTGTCGTATTACATGACTGGCAAAGAGATCTCCTACCCCAAATATCAGCGGGTCAGTACAAAGCAGGAAAGCTTTGTGGAGATTCACGGACTGTGCAAAAAGAACATGTATCAGGACATTAATTTAAGCGTGCGTCCTGGGGATATTATGGGATGTATCGGTCTGTTGGGCTCTGGACGTACCGAACTGGCTTTGTCCCTATTTGGCCTTAATCCCCCAGATGGAGGCGACATTATTATCAATGGTCATAAAACCTCTATCAACAGTCCTAGTGCAGCGATGGAAGCCGGGATTGCCCTTTTGCCCGAAGATCGATCTACTGAAGGGCTGTTTTTAGAGCGTTCAGTGGCTGTCAATGCTACGGCAGCTATTATCGACAAGCTATGTCATGGTTGGTTCAAGTGTTTTGATTTTCGGCGCGAGCGTGAATGTGCGCGTCAGGACATTTGCGACATCAACATTAAAACTACCTCAGAGCAAAAATTGGCAGGGGAGCTGTCAGGAGGTAATCAGCAAAAAGTTGTACTGGCTAAGTGGCTGGCTACGAAGCCAAGGCTTTTTATCATGGACAATCCCACGGTGGGTATTGATATAGGCTCTAAAGCTGAAATTTACGAAACTGCGCAAAGTTTAGCGCGTCGGGATATGGCTGTATTGCTACTGTCAGATGAGGTAGAAGAACTGACGGCTAACTGTAATCGTATCGCAATTTTTGCTAGGGGGCGGATCATTGAAATTTTGGATGAAAAGCGGCTGGCCGATCCGCACATCGGCAGTTACATTACTAAAGTAGTTGCGGCGGGCAGACGGTTAGACGATGTTGTATCAGCTTCTGCTGACGCTAATATGCAGCAAATTGCGACTGTTGTCACGGTAGATGCGCCGTTACGTGATACCAAGGAGAGTGGTGTATGCAAATAGAACGCTCGGAAGTAATTCTGCTTATCATCATTGCGCTCTACGCTCTGGGAGTCGCGGTGGTTAATCCGGCATTTTTAAGCATTGAGACCGTGTTTGACCTAGTGCGCACATCCTCGCGCGATATTATTTTGGTGATGGGGCTGCTCCTTATCATGCTTTCAGGCGGCATCGATATTTCCTTTATGTCCATGGCATTGGTGGGTAGTTACTGCGCAACAGTGATTATGATGCGCTATGAGTTCTCTTCGGTGGCTGTGCTTATTACTCTAGCTTGCTGCTTCGGCTTGATCATGGGGCTTTTTAATGCGCTGCTGGTAAGTTGGCTTAAATTGCCGCCTTTCATCATTACTTTAGGTACTATGAATTTATTTCATGGCTTGATGGCTACTCTTGCTGGGACCCGTACCTATGGCGCCGGCATTTTGCCACCTAGCTTTAATGAGTTTGGATCCGGATATTTGCTGGAGATTGAAGGTGAGTACGGGGTCATCGGCTTGTCAGTCAGCATTATTCCGGTAGCGCTTGTTATTGTGTTAACTTGGTTCATCATCTATAAGACGATGCTAGGACGCGGAATTGTGGCTATTGGCAATAGCGAGGAAGCTGCGTTGCGTTTGGGGTTTAGACCACTTTGGCTGCGGCTGTTTGCCTATGGCTATATCGGAGTACTAGCTGGACTGGCCGGCAGCCTGTATATATGCCAAGTCAATGCGGTTTACCCAGACAAAATGATTGGTGAAGAGCTCATGGTGGTGGCAGGCGCCGTCATCGGTGGCACTAGCATCAGCGGAGGAAAGGGCAAGATTTTTGGGGCTATCCTAGGTATCGTTATCATCTATCTCTTAAAGTCTACCCTAATTTTCCTTGGCCTTTCGGCATCTTGGAACAATCTCTTTGTAGGCATCATTCTGGTGCTGTCCTTATCTTTCACAGCTTATCAGGAAAAGATGCGCAATCAGCGTCATTTGCTCTTTAAGGTCGAGTCGCGCTAGGAGGTCATGATGCAGCAAAATTATCATAAAAACCTTAAAGCAACTAAGTCAGCGCCACTTACTTACTTCACTGCAGATGCTAACTTAAATGCACTGCTGACGGTCTTTGTGCTGTTGGCTGTAGTGTGTGCGATCGCTTTTGGCAGCGCCATGTATTCAGGCGCTAATCTGCAGTCTATGGCATTTCAGATCCCGGAGTTTGGCTTTGTAGCCTTAGGCATGATGCTTGCGTTTTTAGTGGGAGGTATCGATCTTTCCATTGTCGCTAATGCTTGCTTATCGGGCATCATCGCGGCCTTTATTTTGACAGGCCAATGGCTGCCGGGGATGTCAGATGAATGGCGTATTGCGGTTGCGGTTTGTTCCGCGCTGGGTTTGTCTACCTTGATGGGACTGTTTAACGGACTGCTCATTGCAACTTGTGCCGTCTCCTCGCTGATTGCAACCTTAGGGACTATGACGCTGTACTCTGGTATCGGGATGGCATTAACCGGTGGACGTTCGGTGGTTGGCTTCCCGGAAACCTTTACCGCGGGAGGAATTGCTACTGTAGGCGGTGTTCCGTTGATTTTCTTAGCCTTTATTGTGGTGCTGGCCGCTATGGCGTTACTGCTTGAGCGTACTGGCGGTGGGCGCAAGCTCTATCTGTTTGGTGGTAATCCAGTAGCAGCGCTCTTTTCCGGGATCAGTAATTTCCGGATGAACGTCATCACATTTACTGCAAGTGGCTTCTTGGCAGGTCTCAGCGGGCTCACCATCATCATGCGCGTGAACTCCGCCAAGGTAGGTTATGGAGATGCCTATGTCTTTCAGGCGTTGATTGTCTGTGTGATTGCCGGCATCCATCCAGCAGGCGGCCGGGGTAAAGTGATCGGCATTGGCATTACGACTGTGTTAATGCAGATGGCAGCTAGCGCCTTTACCATCATGCAATTATCACCATATACAACTAAGCTCATTTGGGGCTTGATGCTGGTGTTGGTATTAGGACTTACCCGCGATGGCAAAAGATTGCTGCAGCTGGTGCGTGCTCCGTTAAAACAGCGTCATCTGGCGCCGTCCGTTGAGGCAGAGAGCGCAGACTTTCTTACCAAGCGTAACTCACTTGAAGACAGTGAAGCGTCAATAACTACGACAGGGGCACCTTACTCTGCTGTAAACGGGCAGCAAGAAATTGACGGCAAGCGCGCCGTGCTGCCTAAAGTAAACGACAAGGCTTAAACCATAGAAGTACGTAAGGAGTGGAAATGCATAACATCAATTTAAAACAACGTTATGAAGAGTTGTGGCAGACAGTACTTGATGAACATCGGCAGGTCTTTTTGCGCCAAGATCTGCTGATGTATGAGCATTTTGCTGACATCGTGGGGAGCCATGATCGCATTTTTGTCATGGGCGTTGGTCGTGAAGGGATTGCCGCACGTAGCTTTGCCATGCGCTTAATGCATTTGGGTAAAGAAGTGCACTGGATCTGGGATGATACGACACCGGGCATGCATAAAGGCGATCTTTTTCTAGCGGTTAACGGATCGGGAAACATTTCGCATATTAACTGCGTGCTGGAAAACGCAGTCAAAACAGGCGCCGACACTATAGTTGTTACAGGTTCACCGTCAGGCCGAGCCAGCAAGATTGCGCAAAATTATCTTTTTGTGCCAGCGGCAGTATTTAACGGCGTGGATGACGTGGTGCCCTCGGTGCAGCCCATGGGCAATCTCTTTGAGCAGCATCTTTTCATGCTCTTTGACATCACGGTGATGCTGCTTGAGGAGGAGCTTCAGGTTGATCATTCTGCTATGGAAGGACGGCATCGCAATATTGAGTAGTCTGTGACCGGCAAGCTCTGGAATAAACACGGTTGGTTACCGATTTTTTACAACTGCCAATAGGAGGCAAATATGAAAAAAGTAGTAAAGACCATGCTCGCAGCTGGAATCGCTTTAAGCGTAGCGGTTGTTGGCACTACTGCAACATATGCGGCGGATGAGCAGGATATCACGGTAGTGATGATCGTAAAGCAAAGCGATCCGTGGTTTGATGACATGACTACCGGCATTGAGCGTCTCAAGGAAGATTTAGGAATCAATGCTTACGTGCAGACTCCTGTTTCGGGAGATCCTTCGCAGCAGATCGCCATTATGGAAAATCTTATTTCACAGAAGGTAGATGCTATCTGTGTGGTACCCAATGATCCTAAAGCCTTGATCCCTACCATTAAAAAGGCTCGTGAAGCTGGGATTAAGGTGGTTACGCATGAGGCGCCGGATATTGCCGACAGCGTCGATCTGGATGTGGAAGCTTTCCGCAGTGAAGATTTCGGTAAGCTCTACGGTGACTATTTAGGCGAGGCTATGGAAGGTAAGGGCCAGTATGCAGGTTTTGTCGGTGGTCTGACCATGACAACGCATATGGCTTGGTACAATGCGGCGGTGCAAGAAATAGCAGAGAAATATCCTGACATGGAGAACATTTCCTCTGAACCCTATGAGGACAAGAACAGCCTAGATACTGCTTACAGCCGTACGGTGGAAATTTTGAAGGCTTATCCTAAGATTAAAGGCTTCTTTGACTGCTCCGTACATGGTAGTGCTATTGCACAAGCGCTTAAGGATAAAAAGCGTACAGATGTGAAGGTGGTGTCACTGGCGATGCCGTCAACTTCCGCCAACTATTTAAAAGACGGATCTATCTACAAGGGGTTGGCTTGGCGGCCGGCTGATGCCGGTTATGCCACCGCTTATGCCGCCTATCTGCTTGTTAAAGGCGATCAGGTGGAGAACGGTACTGATTTGAAAGCTGAAGGTTATCACGATATTAAACTGGAAAATGGTATTGCCTACGGTTTTGCCCCGTTGGTGTTTACTGCCGAAAATGTAGGGGACTATAAATTCTAAGTCCAAATGGAACGCTCACCTCTGTTCTAGCTGTAAGCGTATAGATTAAGGTAAAGCGCAGCAAGGAGGACGGGGAAATAATTGCTCCGTTCTCCTTACCGTTTAGTGGAGCCATTGTCTGTTGACATACAATTGGTTGCTTGCCGGTAAGAAGAGGCATGATTTTTTAACTGAAAGCCGCAAAAATTCTTATTCATGAATAGGATAGTTCATAAGAACGGTAAGGCCATCTTGCGGATTTAGCAAATAGTGGAAGTCAGTTATTTTTCTTGCTGTGCCAAACTTTTCCCTTGAAAAAATTTAAGTTAGGCCCCATTTAAATTCTCAGTTAAGTTTTGCTGGCAAAAACAGCGATTAAACAGGAGCATATAAATGTCGGTCAGTGAACAGCATGGCTTTCAGACAGAAGTTACCAAATTATTAAATCTGCTGGCTAATTCTCTTTATTCCAATAAAGAAGTCTTCCTGCGCGAGCTTATTTCCAATGCTTCCGATGCCATTGATAAGCTACATTTCCTAGCTTTAACGCAGCCGGATCTAGTAAAGGACGATCCTAATTTTAAGATCCGCATTCGCCCGGATAAGGAAAATCACACCTTAACTATTTCTGACAATGGTTTAGGCATGACCTTAGATGAGGCCAATCAGCATTTAGGTACCATTGCCAAATCTGGTACTGAGGATTTCTTAAAGCATATGACCGGTGATGCGCAGAAGGATTCGCAGCTTATCGGTCAGTTCGGCGTAGGCTTTTACTCTTCATTCATTGTCGCCGATAAAGTGACGGTTCTGTCCTTATCCGCAAAAGCTAAGAGCGCTGAGGAAGGGGTAATATGGGAGTCCAATGGCGAGGGAACCTTTACCTCAGGTAATGTGAACCGAGATCATCGCGGTACTGACATTATCCTGCATATTAAAGACAGCGAGAGTGAGTTCTTAGATGCTTGGCGCCTGCGTGAGGCTATCACTAAGTATTCTGATCACATCTCGGTGCCAGTGGAGCTGTACGAAGAGAAGTACGAGGCACCTAAGGAAGGTGAGGATGATAAGGATAAGCCGGCCGAGCCTAAATTCGAGTACGTGCAGGTTAACGATGCTAAGGCGCTCTGGACACGTGCGGCTAAGGAAATAAAGCCTGAAGAATACAATGAGTTCTACAAGCATTTAACCTCTGATTATCAAGATCCACTGACTTATGCTCACAATAAGGTCGAAGGTGAGCTTGAGTATACTTCGTTGCTGTATATTCCGCGTCAAGCGCCGTGGGATCTGTTCAATCGTGATAATAAGCACGGCTTAAAGCTCTTCGTGCACCGTGTCTTCATCATGGATGAGGCAGAGCAGTTCCTGCCTAATTATTTACGCTTTGTCAAAGGTTTGGTCGATACCAACGCGTTGCCGTTAAACGTATCGCGTGAACTGCTGCAGGAAAGCTCAGTAACCCGCAAGCTCAAGAAGGCGCTGACCAAGCGTGTGCTTAGTATGCTTGACAAGCTGGCTAAAACTGATGATTACAAGACTTTCTGGGCGCAATTTGGCAATGTGCTCAAGGAAGGTCCTGTTGAAGATTATGCTAATCGCGAAGCCATCTTAAAGTTGCTGCGTTTTGCCTCTACTCACGATGACAGCGCGGAGGCACATGTCAGTCTTGAGGATTATGTGTCCCGCATGTCTGAAAAGCAGAAAAACATTTACTACCTCACTGCTGACAGCTATGAATCGGCCTTAAAGTCGCCGTATTTAGAGCAGTTAAAGCAAAAAGGGGTTGAAGTGCTCTTGATGTGGGATCGCGTCGATGAGTGGCTGATGGGCAATGTCAGCGAATACGCCGGCAAGAAGTTCATTTCGGTGACCGCCTCTGATTTAGAGCTGGGTGACCTGCAAGATGAGAACGAGCATAAGCAGGAAGAAGCGGCTAAAGAGCAGTATAAGGATTTAGTGGAGCGCTTTAAGCAGAGTCTTGGGGATAAAGTTCAGGATGTGCGTGTGTCTTCGCGTTTAATTGATAGTCCGTCGTGCGTGGTAGCGGAAAACGGCAACCGCATGACTGCGCAGATGCGTCGCTTAATTGAAGCTTCCGGGCAGAAGCTGCCGGATGAACGCTTTATCTTAGAGTTAAATCCGACCCATCCGTTAGTGGTTAAGGCTTGTGCCGAAACCGCCGATGAAAAGTTCAATGCTTGGGCTTCGCTCATTTATCAGCAGGCGCTCCTTGCTGATCAGGGCACGCTGAAAGATCCGGGCGCTTTTGTCAAGGTTTTAGACAGCCTGCTCTTAGGCTAAAGTGCAATTTCACCTATAATACTAAGGTTGGCGGGCAGTTAAGCTGCCCGCTCTTACCGGTTGTTGGAGATCATTCATGCGTATTATCTTATTAGGACCGCCCGGTGCGGGCAAAGGCACTCAGGCTCAGAAAATCATCGCCAAGTACGGGATTCCGCAGATTTCGACTGGCGATATGTTGCGTGCGGCGATTAAGGCCGGCACTGAGCTGGGGCTTAAGGCCAAGGCTGTAATGGATCAAGGCCAGCTGGTGTCTGATGCTATTATCTTAGGCCTAGTTAAAGAGCGCATTGCAGCTCCGGACTGTGCCAACGGCTTCTTATTTGACGGCTTTCCGCGCACCATTCCTCAGGCTCAGGCCTTAGTCGATGCCGGAATCGGTATTGATGCTGTTATTGAGCTGCAGGTTCCAGATGAGAAGATCGTCAAGCGCATGAGCGGACGCCGCGTGCATTTAGCCTCCGGTCGTACTTATCATATTGTCTACAATCCGCCGAAGGTGGAAGGTAAGGACGATGTAACGGGTGAGGACTTAGTGATTCGTCCGGATGATGAAGAAAGCACGGTAAGAAGCCGTTTGCAGGTCTATCATGCCCAGACTGAGCCGCTGGTAGCCTTCTATCAGGATTTAGCAACTAAGGGGCAGACTAAGTTTGTTGCGATTGATGCCGATCGTCCGGTTGATACCATCAGTGAAGAAATCTATGCTCTTTTAGGTTAATTCTTGTTGATATATAGCAAAAACCCCGTCGTTTGCGGGGTTTTTGCTTAATATGCGTTATAGTTATAATTTTTTTTTTTTTGTCGAGCAGTTTTTTATGTAGAATTGATGATAACCATAATTATATGTTGGTAAATGATCGGATAGATAAATTTACTTAAAACAGATAAGTGATAATACTGTAAAGCATTTGTAATTTAGACAAATAAACCGAAACTCCCAGGGTGTCAATCGTCTTTTTCATGTGTTAAGCTACATGTTGGTTGTCCCCAAAAACGACACAAAAACGGATCCTCCTGTTTGGAAGGGAGCTTTTGTTGCAGATTATTTATGCTGCAGGCATTGACGGCGGCGGTCAAGGCCATAGACCGTACAGTAAACTCAGGGGTGATCCCCAACGGTTCACCTCCATCCTCCATAGCGCGCTCATATCTTTCAATTTCAGCTATCCATCTTCGCTAAATATGTTAGGCGATTTTTGTATATATTCAGACTTGGCAGCCGATTTCTGCGCTTTGTCGGTCTGCGTGGTGTTCGGCTGCAATGTTATCCGCGTAAGAAAATTGTAAAGTCTACACAGGAAACACTTTTCAGCCAGCATCATCTTCACTACAATACTGCTCAAATTATCAAGGATCCCATGTCTATGAATAAGCTAATTACGGCGTTTGCCGCGGCAGCGTCTCTTATGGTGCTGCCGGCCTTGGCAGCTGACAATCAGGTGCCGGCCGCGCCCAATGTCCAGGCCGCTGAAGTTTCCCCGGAGACTGCTGAGCAGATCCCATGCCCCCAAGGGTGGAGTGTGGAGAATAACCCGAGCGTTGAAAATTCGCTGTCCTATCTGCATGAAGGCGGAGATCTGGCGGTCAATATCACTTACGTTGCCAGCAGTGCTGGACAGAGCGTGGAGCCGGAGGCGTATGCACGCGTGGCGGCAGAGCAGTTAAGCTGCAGCATGCCGGTACGCTCAAATTTAATTGAAAATGCGTGGTCCTTTACTTGCGAACCGCAGAAAGTTGAAGCTATTGTTTACGGACAGCAGGGCAATCTAGTGCTGTTATCCATTTCTGGACGCGATACGGAAACCGAAGGCTATTTAGAAGATTTTGTGCGCTTTTTAGCCTATCAGTCACGCCGCAATTAAAGGCCGTTTGACTGGCAGATGCATGAAGGGCATTATTCTGGCAGGCGGCACGGGCAGCAGGCTGTATCCGCTGACTTTAGCAGTAAATAAGCAGCTGTTGCCGGTGTACGATAAGCCACTTATTTACTATCCCTTAAGTCTGCTTATCGAGTGCGGGCTTACTGAGATATTACTGATAAGCTCGCCGCCGGCGTTGCCTGCCTTTTATAAGTTATTAGGTGACGGCTTGCATGTAGGGATTAATCTTTCCTATGCACCGCAGGAGTCTCCCGGCGGTATTGCGCAGGCTTTGCTTATCGCGGAAGATTTTTTAGCAGGGGACAGCTGTTGTCTAGTCCTTGGCGATAATATTTTTATTGCGCCTAGCATAGTGCCAGCGGTGCGTAAGGCGGCCGTCGATCTTAAGGGGGCCTTAATCTTTGCCTGTCAGGTGCAATTTCCGGCGCGCTATGGGGTTTTGGCTTGGGATGAATGTGGACAGGTACAGGCTATTGTTGAAAAGCCTTCCGTGCCGCCTTCATCCTGGGCCGTGACAGGGCTGTACTGTTTTGATGGCAGCGCACCTAAGCGGGCTGCCAAGCTTAAGCCTTCCGCGCGCGGAGAACTTGAGATCACCGATGTCAATGTCAACTATCTGCAGGATAATGCGTTGCAGGTTGATCGTCTGCCACGGAGTAGTGCTTGGTTTGATGCCGGCACGCCGGGCTCACTGCTTGATGCGGCCAATTATGTACAGGTGCTACAGACGCGCCAAGGCCGGCTTATTGGCAGCCCAGAGATTTGCGCATATCGTCGGCACTTAATTGTGGCTGATGAATTGCGCGCATTAGGACACGCGCAGCAGGCGAGCCCTTATGGGCAGCAGTTGTTGTCCTTTGCTATGGAAGACAGGATACATGCAGGTACGTGAGCTATCCTTGCCAGGCTTATTTTTAATTGAAAATGCAAAGCATGCGGATGCGCGCGGCTATTTCAGTGAAATCAGCCGTACCCCGGAATTGTCGCAAATCCTTGGGCGGTCACTTAATTTCGTGCAGAGCAATCTTTCGCGTTCTGCGTCTAAAGTGCTGCGCGGCCTGCATTTTCAGGAGCCTCACGGACAGGGCAAATTAGTGCGCTGTGTGTGTGGTGCCATCTTTGATGTGGCGGTGGATGTCAGACGCCAGAGTGCCACTTTTGGACAGCATGTCAGCGTGACACTTAGTGAAGATCAGGGATCTGCCATATGGATCCCTGAGGGTTTTGCCCATGGCTTTGTAGTAACTAAGGGCCCGGCTTTAGTGCTCTATCAGTGTACAGCGCTGTATGCCCCGAGCTGTGCGCAGTGCCTAAATGCTGCAGATCCGGTGCTTAATATCCCTTGGCCGCTGCCTGAAGAGCAGTGGATTCGCTCGGCGCAGGATGAAGCTGCACCGGGACTTAATGCCTTATTTTAGCGGGGAGGCTGGCAGGTGGCGCTGCTTTAAGACCCGTTGCAGTTCTTTAGCTTTAGGGTAAAAGGCCCGCAGCGTCAGTGCTCCGGCAGTAACTGCGCTGATAACCGGCAGCAGACGCGTAAAACCGCGTGCGGCCAGCTGTTTGCTAAGCTTTACTCCCAAGAAAGCGGCAGTGTCTTTTACTAAAGACAGCAGTGGGCTTTTAAGTGCACTATAAGGCAGTGGCTCACCGCGCATGCGGCTTGCCAAAATGGTCAGTGCCTGCCGAGCACTGCCGGCTCCTAGCATGGTGCCGCACAGAATGGTTAGTAGCGTTTGTCCCCGAGGACTTAAGCGCCCGTGCTCGTCAGTAAGGCTCGGATAACCGTACAGATAGGCCAGCTTTTGCGCCAACACCAGCACATGCCACAGATATTGCAACATGTCAGCAGGCACGGTCAACGCTCCAGTCAGGCCGCCTGGGATACCGGAGGCTGCGGAGATGGCGCTGACTTGTGCACTGTGATAGCGAATGCAGCGTTGGGCGGCGGCATCCAATTTATTCTCGGGTATTGCAGCGAGCAGTGCTCCGGCGCTAAAGCGGGCGGCAGTAAGTTCATCTACTCCAACTTTTTTCAGTTCTTTTTGCAAAAAGGCGGATCTATCGACATGTATTCCCGGCAGAGATAGCGCGCGGCGCAAGGTACTCTGCCACAGTTTGGCACTATTGAGCATCTTGCGCTCCTGTTTTCAGTACGGCTAAAGATGAATGGGCCCGTAGCGCCAGCAGTAGCTGAAGCATGATTTTAAGGCGCGGCATGCGATCGCTCTCGGGTAGCCGATAGCGCAGCGCATTGGGTCCAGCGAGACTGTACTCATGATGGCGGCAGGTTGACACTAAAGAGGCTAAATACTGCGGTTGTACCCGATGATTCGGTCCAAATTCAATGATGCCGCCGTTGCCGTCACCGGCAATGCGTTTGATCCCCAAAGAACCCGCGATTTTCTTTAATTCGCTTAAAGCAAACAGCTGCTGACTTTCAAGCGGCAGTGAGCCGAAACGATCGATGAGTTCAATTTTAAGATCTTCAAATTGCTCGGGCGTGCTGCAGGAGGATAAACGCTTGTACAATGACAAACGAGTATTTACGTCAGCAATATAACTTGCAGGGAACAGCGCCGGCAGATGCAGATCGATGTCGCATTCGCTGGCGGTCAAATCTGAAAGCGACGGCTCGCGCCCTTCTTTTAAAGCCTTTACTGCCTGTTCTAGCATTTCCATGTAGAGCGCAAAGCCAACCGATTCAATCTGTCCGGATTGCTCTTCACCTAACAGCTCACCTGCTCCGCGAATCTCTAGATCATGGGTTGCCAGTACGAAGCCGGCGCCTAAGTCATCAAGCGATGCTAAGGCCTCAAGGCGGCGCTGTGCATCGCGGGTGAGCAGATTTTTCGGCGGGGTGAAAAGATAGGCGTAGGCCTGATGGTGCGATCTGCCGACCCGCCCGCGTAGCTGATGGAGCTGCGCAAGTCCAAGTTTATCGGCACGGTCAATAATGATGGTATTGGCACTAGGAATATCAAGACCGTTTTCAATAATGGTAGAGCACAGCAGCAGGTTAAAACGTTGGCGGTAGAAGTCGCGCATCACGCGTTGCAGATCCTGCTCGCTCATTTGCCCATGCCCGATATCCAGCTTAGCCTCGGGGACTAATTTGCGCAGTTGCTCGGCGCGCTGTTCAATCGTTGCCACGTCATTGTGCAGATAATAGACTTGTCCGCCGCGGCGCAACTCGCGCATGATGGCCTCGCGTACCATGCTATCGGAGTTTTCATGAATAAAAGTCTTGACGGCTAAGCGGTGCTCCGGCGCCGTGGCGATAATCGACAGCTCGCGCATGCCTTCCATGGCTAGGTTTAACGTGCGCGGAATCGGGGTTGCCGTTAAGGTTAAAAGGTCAACCTCAGCGCGCAGCTCCTTTAAGCGCTCTTTCTGCCGTACGCCGAAGCGATGCTCCTCATCAATGATGACAAGCCCCAAATTCTTAAATTTAATCCCTTTAGCAAGCAGCTTATGGGTACCAATAATGATATCAACGCTGCCCTGCTCAAGGCGGGCAATTATTTCTTGCTGCTGCTTGGCCGTCTTAAAGCGGCTTAGCATCTCCACCGTGATGGGGGTGCCGGCAAAGCGCTCTTTGAAGTTTTCAAAGTGTTGTTCAGCCAAAATGGTAGTTGGTACCAAGAGCGCAGTCTGCCGTCCATTGTCGGCGGCAACAAAGGCTGCGCGTAGCGCTACCTCGGTTTTGCCAAAACCTACATCGCCGCAGATTAAACGATCCATCGGACGGCCGCTGGCCATATCATGCAACGTAGCGGCAATCGCGGAGGCTTGGTCGGGCGTTTCCTCATAACCAAAACCAGCGGCAAAGGCATCTAATGCCTGTTCATTGATGTGAAACACTGTGCCCGGCCGGCTTTCGCGCCGGGCGTAGAGGTCTAAGAGCTCGGCGGCGGCGTCATAGACCTTTTGTGCCGCTTTATGCTTTTTCTTGCCCCAAGCATCGCTACCTAATTTGGACAGCGGCGGATTTTCTGCACCCGAATAACGTGCTACCTTATCTAAGGCGGTGATGGGAATATTGAGCATATCCCCGCCTTGATACTCAATGGAGAGATACTCGCCTTGAATGCCGCCGATAGTCAAAAGTTTCAGACCGCGGTAGCGTCCGATGCCGTGATCAATGTGAACTACCACCTGTCCTTCAGTAAGCTGCGCTAAATTGCGGATCACCGCATCCTGCGACAGCGCCTGCCGCCTGCTGCGTTGGCGCTGCTTGATAACCTGAAAGCCGAAAATTTCGGTTTCTGTGAGAACCGCAAGCTTGGGTTTGACTAAGGTAAAGCCTTCAGTCGCGGGGCTTAAGGTCAGCATCAAAGGGGCATCACTTAAGGCAAAGTCTGCAAGGCTGGAGGCAGCTTTAATTCCAAAACGATCAATTAGCGTATGCGGCAGAATTTCGCGCAGCGATTGGCGGCGTCCTTCTGAGACCGCTGTCAGTAGCACCCGTCCGCCGTCTGCAATAAAGGAGCTGACAAAGGCGGTGAATGCAGCGGTGCTGTCCTTTTGCCGCGGGTTAAAGGCAATCGGCGGTATACGGTCGGCCTTAAAGTTGGACTTGCCGCGATCACTGAGCTGCGTTGCGGGCAAATTCACTCCAGACAGCGTGATCCCAGGGAAGGCCCTAAGCGCTTTGACGAATTCAGACGGCGTCTGCAGCAGCTGCTCGGGTGGTAGCGGCGGGTGATCGGCATTGCCTAAAATCTGTTTGGCGCGAGCGGCGGTATCAGCGAAGATCGTTTCAGCGGCACTTTGACAGTCGCCGCACAGCACGAGAGCGCTGTTGTTGGGCAGAAAGTCAAAAATGGTGGAGCTTTTGCCGAAAAAGAGTGGCAGATAATATTCAATGCCTGCTGGTACAGCACCCTTGGAGATGGTTTGGTAGACAATATGATTTTTTAAATTGGCCTGCGGAAAGGCATCACGATAATTGCTGCGAAAGGCGGCAATGCCGGCTTTATCCAAAGGAAATTCATGCGCTGGCAGCAGATTAATGCGTTCGACTTTGCGTACAGAGCGCTGGGTCTCCAAGTTTATTTCGCTGATGCTGTCAACTTCATCATCAAAAAAATCAATGCGATACGGCAATTGACTGCCCATCGGATAAATATCGAGAATTGATCCGCGTACGGCAAATTCACCGTGCTCCAGCACCTGTTCAGCCTGTAGATAGCCTTGCTCGGTAAGCGTACTGCGCAGCTTCGTCAGATCGCGTTTATCACCGCGCGTGAGCATGAAGGAGTGGGCTGCTACATAATCGGTCGGGCACAGGCGCGACAGCATAGCGGCGACGGAACCGACTACGATACCTGTGCTTAAGTACGGCAATGCGGCTAAAGTGGTCAGGCGTGTTGAGATAATATCCTGATGCGGTGACAGCGTATCGTAGGGCAGGGTTTCGTAATCGGGAAAGCTGTAGAGCGGAATATTCGGCTGCAGCGAATGCAGTTCAGCAAGCAGGCTTATCGTATCGGCGCTGTCGGCGCAGATGATAAGTAGCGGCCTTGGCGCTTGCTGATAGAGATTTAAGATGCCCAAGGGTAGGGTCAGTCCCGGTAGGCTGCCGACGGTTTTAGTTACGGCGCTCTTGACAGCGCTTAAGGGAATGAGCTCTTCTAACTGCATGCGCGGTAAACCTTTGCTTGGAAATAGGGGAAAGTGCGTTGCTTATTATTGTAATTCTTTGAGAGCGATCACACAAATTAAGAGCCTAGAGTATAATGCGCGGTTAATGATGGTCGTCATGAGATTTTTGCGCTATGCCTCAATCAGTTAAAACTCTAGCTTATCTGCTGCCGTGGTGTGTCGTCATTGCTTTGTGCTCGCTGTACACCCCCTATTTCGGCAATGACTTTCGCTACATGTTAGTAGAGGGTACCAATGATTTGGTAAGCTCGCTTAGCGACATCGTTATTTCACAGTATCGGCATTATTTTACTTGGGGCGGTCGCACGGTTAATCATTTAATTGCGCAGTTCCTGCTGTACATTGGCAAACCTGCGCAAAGCATCATTACAGCGTTAACCTACGGTTTGCTTCTGCTGGCTATTGTGTGGGCAGGGCTTAATTGCAGACGACCGACCTTCAAGGTTCGACTGTTACCGCTTATCTTTGTCAGCCTAGTGCTGTGGCTGTGTATGCGCAATTTTGGAGAGGTGGTGATTAATGTAGTATCAAGCAGTAACTACATGTTCTCCACGCTGCTCATATTGCTGTTTTTTATTCCCTTTGTGCAATCTTTTCATCTTGAACGTGATGTGCGCCCGTGGTGGTTTTCACTGTTTATGTGCGCCTTGGGCATACTCGCTGGCTGGACAAATGAAAATACTGGCTGCGCCGCGGTTACAGTAGTGGGTCTTTATAACTTAAAGCTACTTAAAGAAAAGCGCTTAACGGCTTGGCAGTGTCTAGGAGGCTGCGGTCTGCTAGGGGGGTATCTTGCCTTAATGCTGGCGCCAGGCAATGCGGCGCGCATGCTGTTTATGGAAAATAAAGGTTTTGATTTCTGGGAGCACTTTTTTAATGATTCTATAGGGATCATTGGACTTAGCTTTTTAACGCAGCATCTGCTCCTTATCAGCCTGATTTGGGTTTTGTGGCAGCTTAAACGTCATGCCTTGCTCGTCTGTCCTAGCGCACAGGTCAAAGCTGGATTGTGGCTGTGTGCAGCGGGCTTTTTATCGCTGCTCATCATGTTGGCCTCGCCGACTATTCCGGCACGCTCAGCCGCTCCATTTACCATTTTTGTTGCAGCCGGTACAGTCGCGTTGGCTAACGAACTGTACCTGCATGGCATTTCCATTTGCCCCAAGTCCCTTTGCAATGCAGTCCTGTCCGTGCTCTTTATCGTCAGCGCTGCCAGCGCAGTCAATGCAGTGTTGGGCTATCGGCAAATGTATTTTGACAATCAACAGCGCGGGCGGGAAATCATCGCACAACTGCGCCAGGGCAAGCAGGATCTAGTAGTAAGTCCGCTTAAAACCCAACGTGGGCGTTATATCTATGCAGCTGACGTACGGACGGATCCGCAGAATTGGGCTAATTTAATTTTAACGCGTTACTATGGGCTGCACTCCATCGTGCGCAGCTGTGATGAAGTGTCATCCAGTCTGCCAAATGATTTTGTTTACTTCGTCAAAATCGGCCAGCCGGTGTGCAAGGTGCCAGCTCCATAAGCCGCAGACATGCGACAACACAGTCTTTAGGAGTGTTAAAGATTAGGTTATGCAAGGAGATTATCTGGTAGTAAATAAAAATTAATCCACGTACCAACGTCTGCGGTGGTCTGTGCTGCTGACTTAATCTATGCAAAGTAGCGCATGACTTAGGGGGATGACATTTTTGGACAAGATCTTACTGCGTTATCTCAGTTGTTGACGGAGCGAGCACAGAGCTCATAGAGCGATACTTCAGCAATCAACAACGGTCGATGTAGCATCAGCCGTGCCGCTTTCATCACCACGCTCTCGCATGGGGAATTTCGTGGCTTTCAGTTAAGCATTAGTCTTTCCTTATCATTAATGTCAGAAATGCACTAAAGCACTTTCCTTCTGTATGTGGCGGATTTGTGATCACTCAGACATTTTCCCATCTAAGTTCCGCTCTTTCTTGCTGACAGCCGTCACTTTACGGTATTTTGTCGGTCAAATTTGTTGCACTAATGCTTTAGAATACCAAAAATATAAAGCTTCACAGGGCTGTGTTTAGGGGAGAGCAAGCAGATGAGTGCACTTAAATTTATTGAGCCTTCGCAGTGGCTGAGTGTTGAGCGTTATGCATCGGTCTTGTTTTACAGTCCGCGCGGTGACGTGACCGTCGGCAGCATGACTTTGGCCGTGGCTGAGCTGCAGGCTCAGTTGCAGGAGTTGCCAGGCACCCGCATCGGCATTGGTCTTAAGGATGCGGCCTTGTTTACCTTGGGACTATTGGCGACGTGGGCTGCCCATAAAGAGGCGATTTTGCTCCCGGAGGATGCGGCGGGCTATCTTCAAACCCATCAGCAGGATTTTGATGCCCTGTTGCATGAAGACGTTATTGCTGGGCTTGCCTGCCCGCAGCTGCAGCTTGTTACCGATCGTTTTGCTACAGTTAAAGCGCACCCCTCGCTTCCGCAGCTGACCTTCAGTGATGACTGTACGGTACGCTTTTTCACTTCCGGATCAGCCGGCACGCCTAAACAAGTGCCAAAACAGCTGTCGCAGCTTTTGACCGAAAGCCGTATGCTCTTTGACATGTTGGCAGACACACTAGAAGGATGCGTAGTATGCGCTTCAGTGTTAGCTCAGCATCTTTATGGCATGACCTTTCGCATTATGCTGCCGCTGTGCTTCGGTCTGCCGGCTCGTACAGAATGGTTGCGTAGCGCCTATGAGTTATACAAGTTGCCGTCTGCGCGCTATTTTTTGGTGTCGACTCCTAGCTTTTTAAAACAGCTTAATGTCCATGCGCCGGCGCAGCCTCAATTGGCATTGATAAGTTCTGCCGGCAGCTTTCTGCCCAAGGATGTTGCGCAGGCAGTACTTAACTGGAGCGGGGCGCAGTTTCTTGAGATCTACGGTAGCACAGAAAGTTCTGTAATGGGATGGCGCAGGCAGCCGCAGGCGCATTATCAGCCTTTTCCAGGTGTGTCTTTCATCATGGGACAGCAGTTCTATCAGCTGCGTTCGCCGCTGCTTATCACGCAGGATCTTAATATCAGTGATATTTTGGAATTTTATCCCGATGGTACCTTCAAGGCTTTTGGCCGCTATGACAGCATTATTAAGCTTGATGCGGTGCCTGTCAGCTTAAGCGCTATTAAAGCCCGTCTGCTGCAGCATACGGCAGTGGCGGACGCCGAAGTGGTAAGTTATCAGCGAGGAGATCAGCTGTGTATCGGTGCGGCGATAGTAGCGGAGCCGTCCTCCCCGTTTAATCAGAGTGCGCTGACGCAGCAGCTCGGGGAGGATATCAGCCGTACCTTAGGTGCTAACAGTCGTCCACAGCGTTTTGTGTTTGTCGATGATTTTGCGCAAAATAGCCTTGGTAAACGCACGTTAAGCTCACTGCGTCAGCTCTTTGCCTGAAAATCCTGCCGCTAATAAGAACGGAGGCAGGGAAAAGCAGGTCAGGTCTTATACCTGATGGATATGCCGATAGTCGTTAAGACCTTCCTGCAACAGCTGTAATGCGCGCTTTAAGCTTGACTTTTTAATATTAAGTGCCGGAGCAAAGCGCAGCACATCGTTGCCGGCGGTCAGCACTAATACTCCGTAGCCTGCAAGATAATGCATGATGGCAGAAGCTTGTCCGCGATAGCTGTCGCTTAATACTGCACCTTGCAAAAGACCAAGCCCTCGTACCTGCGCAAACATTCCACTTTGCTTGCCGATACGCTCAAGGCCTTGATGTAGCAGCTCGGCACGTTCCTTGACTCCTTGCATAAATTCTGGGTCACTGATTTTCTTTAATACTTCAAGCGCGCAGGCGCAGATTAAAGGATTGCCGCCAAACGTTGAACCGTGGGTGCCCGGACCAAAATGCGCGGCAATGCGCGCAGAAGTCATGACCGCACCGATCGGCAATCCGCCGCCTAAGCCTTTGGCGGTAGTTAAGATATCCGGGCGAACTCCGTATTGTTCCCAAGCATACAGTGTGCCGGTGCGGGCATTGCCGGTCTGCACTTCATCAAAGATAAGTAGCGCACCAACTTTATCAGCGCATTCTCTGAGCGCCTGCATGAATTCAGCGCTAGCCGGGATTATGCCGCCTTCGCCTTGTACCGGCTCGGCTATGATAGCGCAGGTCTTATCAGACACAGCTGCCTGCAGCGCTGCAACGTCATTGTAAGGCAGATGGGTAATCGCGCTAGGACGTGGGCCAAAGCCTGATGAATATTTGTCCTGTCCGCCGACGCTTACGGTAAAGAAGGTGCGTCCGTGAAAGCCGTGATAGAAGGAGATGATTTCATTTTTTTCATCCCTGGCGCTGTCAAAGGCATAGCGGCGGGCTAATTTAAGCGCTGCTTCGTTGGCTTCGGCGCCGGAGTTGACGAAGAACATGCGTTCAAAGCCGGTACGCTGTTGCAGTGCGCGTGCTAACTGCAAGGTCTTATCATTAGTGAAGATATTAGAGCAGTGCAGCAGACGACGGCTTTGCCGCTTAAGGGTCTTTTCAATAATTTTAGGGCAGTGACCCAAGCTGTTGACCGCAATGCCAGCCGTTAAGTCTAAATATTCCTTACCCTGCGTATCGTAGACGCGTACTCCCTTGGCTTTACTAATCACGAAGTCTTGGGGGGCGTAGCAGGGGAACATGCACTCATCAAAAGTTTTACGATTTACTTTCATAGGGAAAATCCTTGAGCTAATAGCTGAAATTTATTTCGTAGGCTACTTCATCACAGCTGTTCTTCTTGCGGCATTTATCGCAGTCTTTGAGAATTTTCTCCGGCAGCGCTTCAATGGTGGTAGCGCTAAAGCCGATTTTGGCAAAGAAGCCAGGGCTGCGGGTTAAGACGAAGACTTTTTTAATTTCCATGCGCCGCGCTTTGTCTAAGAGAAATTCTACAATGGCGCGGCCTTGTCCTTGGCGTTGAATTTGCGGCGAAACTCCGAGCGAACGGATTTCAGCAAGTCCTGAGTCGTAAACATATAGACAGGCACAGCCGACCACCACATTTTCCTTGACGCACACGGCAAAGGAGAGAATATTGCGCATCAGGTCTGCGCGCGGGCGCGGCAGATTTTCACCTTGTTTGGCCCAATAGGCGACCATGCTCTCTAGGCTATCAATATCCGACAGCCGTGCCTGGCGCACGATAAAGCCGTGAGGGTTGCGTGTATTGAGCAGCTGCTTAATTTCATTGATAGCGCTTTCAATCTTATTGAGATCTTCATCTTTTAGCAGTTGGCGACGGCTTAAAAAATTGGCCTCAGCCTGAATTTCGCTTAAAGTTAAATGCTCAAAGCTGTTTTTATCGAGTTTAAAGTTCATGCGTTAGGCCTCAATTGCTGTGCCGAACGCGGCTGTATCATTAAGACAGGAGGTTAGCTTCTCATCGAAAATTGAAGCAATGACGATTGGACGATGGCTGTGTCGGCTGAAACCTAAGGCTTGCTTAACCTTCACTGCCATGCCGGCATTGATGACACCGCTTTTAATTAAAGCTGTGGCGGACTGAGTATTTAAACTTGGGATGAGCTGTCCGGCTGCATCTAGCACTCCAGGCACATCAGACAGGAATATTAATTTGGCATCTAAAGCCGCGGCAGCTGCGGCGGCGACGTCATCGGCATTGATGTTAAGCAGGCTGCCGTCTGCGCTAATGCCCAAAGAGCACAGCAGCGGCGTAAAACCGTGGGCAAACAAGTCGTAAATCCCGCGGCAGCTGTGCGGTTTACAGGTACCGACTTCCCCGTACTCAGGAGCAAGGCGCGACACCTTTAAAAACTCATAATCGCTGCAGGCCAGAGCGAGCGCTTTGAGGCCGGCTTTCTGCGCGCGCGCCTGAAGGCTTCGGCCGCAGGTGCCGAAGGCTCCTGCGATGTATGGAAGCTCTTCTTTAGAGGTGATACGCAGTCCGTTTAAGCGCTTGGGGGTAAAGCCTAAACGCTTTAAGAGGTCATCGGCTTCTACGCCACCGCCATGGACGATGAGGCAATTTTTCCCGCGCAACGTTGCAAAGAGCTTATCTAACTGCTGCTCGGCAGCTAAGGCTTTGCCACTTAACTTAATGACCGTAACGGCAGTGGTAGGATCCGGATTTACCATAAAGCACAGTCCTCCGCAAAACCAAAATGCAGATTGCACGCCTGTACGGCCTGCGCGGCCGCTCCTTTGAGCAGATTATCGATGGCACTTGTGATCACGATGTACTCATCATCGCCGCACACGCTTAAATCACAGCACGGCAGACCTTGTACATCTTGCAGCCGCACCGTGCCGTCTTTGACGCGCACTAAGGGGTGGGCAGCATAAGCCTGCTGCAGAGCTTCTTGACACTGTGCAACCGTTGCTCCAGGCTGTAGACGGCAGGTAATGGTAGCTAAGATGCCGCGTTTAAAATTACCTAAATGCGGATTGAAGATTACCTCATGACCGACGTGATAACTGATTTCCGGCTGATGACGATGGGTAAACAGGCCGTAGGCATTGAGGCTTACCTCACAGAAGCTACTCTTGAGGCTTGCTTTGCGTCCGGCGCCCGAGACGCCGGAAACCGCGTTAATGACTGGACGTACATTCTCATCAAGAAGCTGGGCCTGATACAGCGGCTTGAGGGCAAGTTCGCTTGCCGTCGGATAGCAGCCAGGTAGCGAGATTAATTGCGCCTGTTGCAACTCTTCCTTGGAGCACCACTCACACAAACCGTAGACGGCTTGGTTGAGCCATTCAGGATGCTTATGACTAAAACCGTAGAATTTGTCGTAAAAGCTAAGCTGCGGTACCCGATAGGCTCCCGATAAATCAAAGACGCAGCAACCATGCTGGATAAAGAGCGGGGCCTCGTCATGGGCGGTTTGATGTTCTGTAGCTAAAAAAACCACATCTAGCCCGCGAGCAACCGCCGGGACATCATCTAAGCTCAATCCCTGTAATGTTAAATCACAGCGGCCATACATATCGCCGTACAGACTGTCCAGTCGTCGTCCCTTATCCTGACTGTTGGGTGACACATACAGCGCTATCAGTTCAAGCTGAGGGTGACGGGTGCACAGTAAGGCTAATTGATGTCCGGCGTAGCCTGAAGCGCCGACAATAGCAGCTTTCAGCATGTTGTTCCTTTGTTTTTTATTACGCATAAAATGAAATAAGTGCTTAAATTAGCACAAAGCAGTGCGGAGCGAACTTAAAGCACTTTTTTAGTGCGTGACTTGGAGTTGCTAGCTCCTTTGCGGCAAGATAGCGGAGGATTTTAGCCGTAGTCGAAGAATAAGGATGAAAACATGAGCGAGGATATTGCGCATATTTGCACTTTTTTAGCGCGTTTGGTGGCCTGCCGCAGTTGCAGTTCGGATTTAAAAACTGAAGATAATAGCAATCGTGAACTGATTGAATATGCATCCGCATTGCTGCAAAGTTGGGGATATCGTTGCACCTTAGATGAGATACAAGCCGATAAATGGAATTTGTATGCTGATTTAGATCCAACGCTGCCGGTTGGGTTGCTGCTCTCGGGGCACAGCGATACGGTTCCGGCTGAGATATCTAAATGGCAGCACGATCCGTTCAAGCTCAGCGCCGATGAGGATCGTCTCTATGGTTTAGGGGCCTGTGATATGAAAGGAGCTCTGGCTTGCTTTTTAACAACGGCCCAAACTGTTGCGCGCATTGCGCAGAGCAAGGAGCTTAAGCGGTCGCTGTCGCTACTTTTTACCTGTGAAGAAGAAACATCTATGGCAGGAGCGCGCGCTTTTGCCGGTTCATCAGCACGTTTTGCGCCGCTGTGCATTATCGGCGAGCCGACTTCTCTTGTCCCTGTAGTTGGGCATAAGGGCTATGCCGCGCGCAGCTTAACCCTAAGTGGTCACAGCGGGCATTCTTCCAATCCGCAAGCTGGGCTCAATGCGCTTTCTGGATTGGCAGATGCTATCCTAGCCCTAGAAAGGCTTGCTCAATGCTGGCAGAGCCAGCGCGATGAAGCTTATAGTGTACCGTATGCGACTTTAAATTTAGGCATGGTTGCCGGCGGCAGCTGTATTAATCAAATCTGCGCACAGGCTAAGCTGGATTTTGAAATGCGTCCGCTGGCGCGCTGTAGCGAGAATGAGCTCAATCACATTATTCTGCAGGCTCTAGCGCCGGTGGCAGCGCGCGGCTTTAGACTCGATCTTACGGTGCCATATGCCGATATTCCAGCGCTAAAGCAAAATAGCGGAGCCGGGGTAACTTTGCTGACTGCTTTAAGCGGGCGGACGCCTATCAAGGTTAATTACTGCACAGAAGGCAGTCTGTTGCTGGCACAGGCGAGTGAAGTGGTGATCATAGGGCCTGGTGATATTGCCAAAGCCCATCAGCCTGATGAATATGTAGGTAAAAAAGAGCTTGCTGCATACAGCGCGCTGCTTGATGCTTTATGCGCGCGCATGCTGTTTTAGCCGTTTACGCAGACTGCATGTACAGCTCATCAAAAGCGGACAGCGCAATTGGTTTGTTGAAGTAATAGCCTTGGGCTAGAGTACAGCCTTGGGCTTTTAAAAAGGACACATCCTCTGCTTTTTCAACGCCTTCTACCACGGTTTGGGCATTAAACTGCTGGGCAAGACTTAATAGATGAGTGAGGATCAGCTTGTTTTTCTCTTTTTTAGCCGTATCAGCTTCCAACAGAAATTCTTTGTCAAATTTAATTTCATCAACATCCAGTCCGGAGAGTAAATTGAGCGATGAATAACCCGATCCGAAATCATCCATTGAGATTAACAATCCGATGGAACGCAGTTTTTTAATATAACCGTTAAGCTCCAACACATCCTGCGCCATGATGCTCTCTAAGATCTCAATGACAATATGATGGGGTGGGATCTGATATTTTTGGATGAGTTGCTGCACTAATTCAATATAATTTTGACGGAAAATTAGCTGTTTGCTTTGATTAACCGAGATTTTGATCGGTTTTTTGCCTTCATTAAGCCAACGACGGATAGTACGGCACACCTGTTCAAAAATATACAGATCGAGTTCAGCGCAGAAGCCGTTGTTTTCAAACAGTGGAATGAAGTCGCCGGGGAATATGATGCGCCCGTCAGGTTTTACCCAGCGCACTAAAGCTTCGGCAGCGGTAATGCGTCCGTTTTGCAAATCAAATTTAGGCTGCAAGAAGAGTTTGAACTCGCCTTGTTCAAGTGCCGGACGCATGTCAAGCTCAATTTCCTTAATGCGCATCTCGCTTTGATAACTGTTATCATCGTAAAAACGCAGCGCATGGGTATAGCTCTTGGGAATTGCCTGTAGCGCAAATTCACATTTATGCAATAGTCCTGAGGCGTTGTCGTCATTCTGCGCCTGTACCACTCCGGCGCTAAAGACTAACGGGAACGACGACATGTGGCGGTTGAATTCGCGCGCCATGGTATTAAATAGCTCTAACAGAGTATCTTGAATCTGTTGTTTAGCGTATAAATTCAGCAGTAGGTAGAAATGCTCATCCTGCGCGCGTGCGGCTAATATCACGTTGGGACAATAGTGTAGTTGTTTGGAGATAAGTTTTAACAGAGCATTACAGTTGGGAGTGCCTAAATAATCGCTGATGAAATGGAAATCGCGCACCTTGATGAGTGCGACGCTGAAGCCTTCTGCCTGATGACGTTCTAGCAGTGAGTCAAGCTCTATGCTGAACTTGCGACTGTTGCAGCTTTCCGTTAACGGATCGTAGAAGGCGAGCACCAGCTGTTGCAGATAGCTGCGGCGCAGGACAAAAAAGGCTGTGCCGCCGCCTAGGACCAAGAGTACTAAGACTGCGAGCAGAATATTAACTAAATTTTGCAGTGAAGAGTAAACCGGAGCTGCCTGCAGATCGGGGCGGTCTATGTAAGCGGTAAACCAGCCTTCGTAGTTAAGCGGAGATAAGTTTAAACTGTAGCTGTTGTTGTAATAGTCAAATTTTGTGCTGTAGTCATGCTCTTTTTTTAAAGCTGCCGTTATCTCGCGCACCATCTTGTCGCTAAGTCCGCGCAGTGATCGAATATTATCAAGGTGCGTAATATTAAAAATATTACGACTGTTAGCCATGACTGCGCCGTGTTTGTCGATTAAAAATAAATTGACATTACTTAAATTGAAGTTGAGCTGATTGAGCAGTTTATCAAAGCTGTTGAGATTTTTAATTGCGGAAATAGCGGCTACCGGACGACCATTGATATCAAGTACTGGTGAGGCATAAGCAATATATGACTGTGATAGGCGTTTGCTGTGAAACGGCTGGGAAATGGCATATTTACCGCTCCATGCGGCGATGATGGCCTGCTGCATTTCCGGCGGCAGATTGTTGAAATGCGAAAAAGTCTGAATTCCGGATAGCGAAATTTGACTGCTTGCCCCGTTGATGTCCCAAAAACCGATGAGTTCAAAGTCATTGCTGTTCTGTCGTGTGCGGACGTAGCGATCGGTTAAGTCGGATTCATTGTGAATAAACTGCGCAAGCGTCATCAGCATGGTAATGTCGCCGCTGCTTTGCTTTTTGACTGCCAGTGAAAATTCATTGGCGTAGGCCTTAATTTGCGCTTTATACGAGCTGTCAAAAATTGACTGCACTACCTGTGTGATAGTAAAGATAAATATAATGAGCAACGCTACTGTCCCAACGGCGCTAAGACTCATCAGGCGGATGTGGCGGCGAATAGCGTTTTCATTCAGATCAGCTGACATGCTGGGCACTGCAGATAGCGATAAATTTTCATTTGTAATTTGCATATTGAGCGATTATAGCAGATAGCCCTGTCGGTAGACGGCAGGGCAAAGCCGGCAGGCTAGAAATGGATGCGCTGCTGCTTTATGGCGCAGAATGTACAATCGTATTCCAAGGCCGCTGCACCGGCAAATTCCTGAAGGCGTTGTTGTAGTTGTGCTACTGCTTGGGCGCTGTCCTTGCTGCAGACTATAGGAGCTAAGGCATTGAGGCGACTGCGGAAGGTCTGCCCGGATGCATTGGTGATGGTTGACACTTCCGGAGTAAAGATAAGTAGCGTATCACTAGGCACTAAGGTTGCTTTAACCTGGGTGGGGAGTGCATCCTGTGCGGTGGGCGGACTTTGTAGCGAGCTAACTTGCTGATTGGTAACCCACAGTGCAGAGCTTGAGCCGCAGGTGGCGAGCACTAAATTGCCGGTTTTTTCATTAATTATGCCTGCAGTGAAGTTTAATTCAGCTTCATTGCCTTGGCGCGAGTGGAGCAGATGCAGCGCCTGCTGTAGCGCCTGGCCTGGATGCTGCAGACTGCATAAACTCTGACGCAGACACAAGAAAGCTGTTGCGGCCGCGGCCATTGCGGGCATGCCTGCTCCGGATGCGCGCCCGATGAGAAAAGCAATACTGTCTTCATTCAGTCGCAACACATCGTAGAGCGCACTTTGCAAATGCAGTGATGGCTGTAGCTGTGCGGCAATATCTAAAAAATCTGATGAAGGCAGTGCTCCAGCAGTAGGCAACATGGCAAGCTGCAGCGTGCGGGCCGCTTCGGCCGTATGCATCTTCTTTTGTTGCTGTAGATTATCCTGCAGCTTAGCATTCAGCGCCGCAAGCTTATCCTTAAATGTCGTCGTCAGAGGCGCGGGCAGTGACTGCGCGGTTGCTGCATGTAACTGTAGTGCAGCGTTAAAATCAAGCGCTAAGAGCGCATGTTGTAGTTTTTGCAGCGTCTGTTCTTGCTTAGCTTGCGCGTGTTGGACCTCACTTAAACTGTGTTTTAGGTATAGATATAAAGCTCCGGCCAACAGGAGCGCGCTGATAAGCACGCCTGCCCAAGCCAGTCCGGGGATTTGATTTAAACTAAAATTAGGTTGGGCTACAGGCGTTGGGGGCAGCAGTGCACAGTTGCTACCTGCAATTGGAGTGGCATCTGCAGGTGGATTAGCGTTGCAATCAAGCTGCAGACTTGGAGCTATTGTCTGCAGATATGCCTTAAGCGTCGGCTCAAGGAGCGGCGTAGATTCAACTTTGGCTAACAGCAGCGCGGCACGCTGCTTGCCTTTAAGCAGGACCGCGGCCATTGTGCCATGTGGCGCGTCATGCATAAAAAAATACTGCGGCGTTTCGTCGTCCTTTTCTTTAATGGCGCTTAACAGTACATCGCGTAGTCGTTGTCCATGCTCATTTGTCAGCTTAAGAAGAGCGATTGCTGAGGATGTACCGTAAATCACGGGGCTGTCGGAGTTCACCGCTGCGCAGGGCAGTTTACCAGCTGCCTGCAGTAGTAACAGATGCCAAGTACTGAATGCTGCGGCGTTACGATCAATTTCCGCTTGCATGAAATCAAGGCCACTAACTGCTTGGGTTGCAGCTAGGTAGCTTGCGTTCTGCAGTCTAGTAAAGGAGAGCACTGCAAGCTCCAGCTTTGATAGCGCTGTGGCCTTGGCTTGTCGCTGCAGCGCTTCAATGCTCTGCACTTGGTATTCCAGCGCTGCTGCAGCCTGTTTAAAGGCAAGTTGGCTTGCCGTCTGCTCAGCGCTAAAATTTGCCGCATAGTTTGCCGTCCCAGCGGCGTACAGAGCAGCCGTTCCCCCGGCGAAACACAGCAGTGCCCCAAGTAGCGCTGCGTACCCAGCTTTGGCGTGAAGCTTCATCTAATTTGCGGCAAGGATCCTCCCGCTTTTAAAGCAAGAGAGGAATTGCCGCCCTCCTGTAAGTTTTGTTCCGATCGACCGTATTCTTTAAAGGTGCGTTGTCGGGCTTTAATTAAAAAATTTTTACGCTCAGTAAGAAGCTTAAGCTTTTTACGGCAGATGCCTGCAGAGTTTGTTTTGCCCGTCACTGTGATGGGCAGCAAAATATCCACAAGTTCTTATGCCCAAGATAAAGCACTCCTGTCTTTAGAGGTTTTGCGGAGGCATTAAGCCCCATATGCGCCAAGCCTGCGTCAATGCCGCAGGTGCTTTTCTGCATAGCGCCGTCTGTAGCGCGGGAAAGTTGCGGGTAAAAGGCTCGCGCCTTGTAACCAAGCATACCCCTCCTCGAACTGCCTGCGAGCTCTAGCAGAATTGGTCTGCCTTAAGAGCCGACTTTATGTGACATCCTGGGGGTGACTAATAAGTCAAATTTTAAGGATTTAATAAAATTAACAATTTTAAATATAATCAAATTAATTTTATGTTTCCTAATAAAAAGCCCCTATCGGTCACCCTCCTTCCGGTTGAGCGGTTTTTAAGCCGCTCTCCGGCAGGTTCCGGGTGACAACTCCTCAGTAAGTCTGCAATCCCGGCTATCCGGGCAAGTCCTGCCCTTTTGATGTTCTCTGCGGCGTTTTCGTCGGCGTTTACCGCGCGTCCGCAGCGCTCACAAACAAAGAGAGCCGGTGTCCTGCGGATGTTTCTACTGGCGTGTCCGCATACCGCACAGCTCTGTGAAGTGTACTGCGCCGGCACCTTAATGAGAAGCCCTCCGCTGAGCTTTTGCTTGTACTCAATAAGGTACGCTGCCTCGCCCAAGCCCCTGAGAAGAAGCGCGCGGTTAAGACCGGCCTTGGCCTTAGCATTAGTACCAGGCTTCCCCCACGCTGCTTGGGGCGAATTTGGTCATATTCTTAAGTTTAAGCGCTTCTACGCTGATACACACGTGGTTTTTGCATATTTCAGCCGTGGCCTTATGCAGAATGTCCCGGCGGATATTACGCATCTTAAGCTGCAGTTTCGCGATTTGCCTCTTTAATGTCCTAAAGCTCCGTTCCGTACCGGCTGCCGTCACTTAACATCAGCGGGATGACCACCCCTCTGTCAAGACCTGTACTGTCTTGAGCCATGCTTATCAGCGCTTACGATTGCCGGCACGCTTACCGTATATTCCATGCAGACAATATGAGTGACCCTCCACAGATGTAGGAATCGTGGATTTACCCTATACTTGAATGAGTTGTTTTTC
>CALXOV010000056.1 GCA_944390105.1 uncultured Succinivibrionaceae bacterium | reverse complement strand
GGGTGACAACACCAAGATGATCGTCACCCTGATTCACCCGGTGGCTATGGCCGAAGGCGAGCGTTTCGCTATTCGTGAAGGCGGCCACACTGTGGGTGCCGGCGTGGTCTCCAAGATCATTGAGTAAGTTACGCTACTAACTTACCGCCAAGGCAGTGCTGTGCAGCACTGCCACCTTTCGAGCCTGAATGGGGAGAACCTGTTCAGGCTCGATTGTTTGTGCTGATGGTGATTTTTTCACCTTGAGGCCCGTTGCAGCCACTGCAAAAAGCGTGCTCCGCCACAGTAGGAGTGAGATGGTTCTGGATTGGCCGTTAGCTAGCTCCGTTCAGCAGGCCTAACTGGTAAAGCAGTTGTGGCGAGGATTTGCGCCAAACAAAGTTTTGGCGGTGGAGAAACTAAGCTGTGACGCCGCGCAGCAGCGCGGCATCGGCAAGCGGAAATTTACTACAGCCCAAAAGCCGGGCGCAGCAGTTTGCACCATTCTTTGATGCGGCTGTCGGTGAGCTCGGCTTGATTGTCTTCATCAATGGCCAGACCCACGAAATGATCGTGATCAAGCAGCGGCAGCGGCGAAGTGAAATCGTAGCCGGTGGTCGGCCAGAAGCCGACGAAAGTTGCGCCGCGGAATTGGAAGGTCTCGTACAGCATGCCCATACCGTCAAGGAAAGTATCCGGATAACCAACTTGATCGCCGGTACCGAACAGTGCTACCACCTTGCCGGTAAAATCCATCGTCTCAAGCTTAGGCATGAAATTATCCCAATCTTCCTGTAGCTCGCCGATGCTCCAGGTAGAAGTGCCGATGATAAGCTTTTGATAATTGCTCATCAGCGCGCCGTCTGAGCAAATATTGTGCAGATTGACGCGATCATCCCCCAGCTCATGGGCGATTTTTTGGGCAACGAGCCCCGTCACGCCGGTATAGGTGCCGTAAAACAGACCGATTTTATCCATAATGCTGACCCGTTGGCGGTAAAAGAAACACTGAATTGCCGCCATTTTACTGAAAATGCACGCCATCTGCGCTCAAACTGCAAAGATTTATCAATTAATGCGCTCTGTTTTGTAAAAATTTGTCCGCTGACGCTCTTTGTTGGCAGGTGATAAAAATAGGCGGCTTATACTGCACACAAGCGATCCCTGCCTGCTATGCTGAGACTGTTGATGAGGAGAGCAACTATCATGGCAGATTTCATTGTGAATGAAGCAAATTTTGTAATTGACATGGACGATGGCATTAAAGATGATTGGCTTCGCCCCGGACAGCATTTGCCCAGCGGCCACTGCATTGAGTCGCTTGCCGATCGCGCCGCAAATTTTCAGCTGTATGAGGTAACTGACGGCAGTGTTCAGGTACTGGCGGTACAGCCTGAGCTTAAGGCGCGCTGGGTTAAAGACGGTTTTGTGCCTGAGGACGCTTTTATGCCGTTAAACAGCGCTGCAGGTCCACTCTTTGTCATGTTATCGCCGGCCACCTTGGTGCTCGGGCGCATTACTGAGTTGCGCGCCTACGGCAGCCTGCGTTATGCATTAAATGTGGCTGCGGCCCTGCAAAGCGCACGGCGTAAGAATGGGCAGGTTTCGCTGCGCGATGGCATTTACTGTGAGCTCTACGCCACCGTGTTGCCGACCTTTACCCAGACCCGGGCGGTGTGCGACCGTGCGCTGTTTTTAAATGTGTTGTCGCCGGATCGCAGCGAAATTATTGCCGCGTCGGATGAACTATCTCCATCAGCACTCAATGTAAGTATCGTGCGCAGCGATCTGCAGGCGCACGGCTTTAACTTGCCTAAGTTTGCGCCGTTCTTTGTCTCAGGCGAGGTAGTGCAGCCTCAAGGCTTTGCGCAGAGTCTTACCATTGCGGGTGCGGTAGCGCTGCATGAGGCTTATCAGCTGTATGCCTGTGAGGGGGATGCTTATCTGCTGCTGCTTGAGCCCAATTTTGCTGCTGCCATGTGTAATGCGGGACTACTGTGGCCCCATGAGCTGTTGAATCTGCGGGTCGACCGCGCGGTGTGGCGGGCGCAGGTTTTATCCAAGCGTTATGCAGTTGAAAGCTTAAACGACAGACATTTTGGGCTCACGCTCGAAGGGGCAGCGGCGCTAGCGCTGGCTATGCAGCGTACGCGCGACAGCTTGCCGCAGGCAGATTTGTCCTCAGGGCTGTATCTTGCACAGCGCGGCATCATCTTATGTCCCTCAGGCGGCGGCAGTGATGCTGATGATGGCAAACTCTATGCGCACATTTTGCACCACGGGCCGTTTGCCCAAGCACCGCTTAATGATTTGGCCATCAAGGTGCTGACACGGCTCGTCGCTTAGCGCGGCTGCCGCGCGCTTTGCGTCTGCGCAAACAAAAGCCCCAACGGTTTGACTGCTGGGGCTTACTATTTGAGCTTAAGGCCGCGCTGGGCGCGGCCGGATTTAATTTAGGCGGAAGGATTATGCTTGCGCGCCTCGTTCTCGGCGTCGGCTGCGGCTAAGGCAGCGAGCTCTTGCTCGCGCTGCTTCTTGAGCTCACGCAGCTTAGCTGCCTGATCGGCCTGCTTCTTCTTCTCTTCAATTGGCACATATTTGGTGAAGTTGCGCATGATGAGCACGAAGAACACCGGTACGAAGAAAATGGCGAGCACGGTGGCTGACAGCATGCCGCCAATCACGCAGATACCAATTTCATTACGTCCGGCAGCACCGGCACCGGAACTGACAGCCAGCGGTAGCACGCCTAAGATGAAGGCCGCTGAGGTCATCAGAATCGGGCGCAGACGGATCTTAGCTGCTTCTACCACGGCTTCAGACAGACGCGCGCCCTTATCGTATAAGTCTTTGGCAAACTCCACGATCAAGATTGCGTTCTTGGCCGAGAGACCGACCGTGGTTAGCAGACCGACTTGGAAGTACACGTCATTGCGCAGCACTGTCTGTACTGGTACATACTGGGTAATGAAGGCGGCTAGAATTGCACCGATAATGCCCAGCGGCAACACCATGATCACCGCAAACGGAATTGACCATGATTCATACAGCGCCGCCAATGAGAGGAACACGATTAAAATCGATACCGCATACAGCATCGGCGCCTGCTGGCCGGATAGTTTTTCCTGATAGGAAATACCCGTCCACGAAATACCGAAGCCCGGCGGCAGCACCTCGTCGGCGATTCGCTCCATTTCATTCATTGCCTGGCCAGTGGAAACGCCCGGAGCCGGGGCACCCTGAATGTTCATGGCACCGACGCCGTTGTAACGCTCAAGGCGCGGTGAGCCGTAAGTCCATGAGGTGGTGGCAAAGGCTGAGAACGGCACCATTTCGCCGTCGGCATTGCGCACGTACCACTTATTGAGGTCAAGCTCATTCATACGCGCCGAAGCTTCAGCCTGCAGATAGACCTTTTTAACGCGCTCGCGTTCAATAAAGTTATCAATATAGGCCGAGCCCCAAGCCACCGACAGCGTGTTATTGATGTCGTTAATGGTCAGGCCTAAAGCCAGCGCTTTTTCGTAATCCAAGTTGAGCTTGAATTGCGGAGTATCGTCCATGCCGTTGGCGCGCACCTGCATCAGGAGCGGGGATTGCTGCGCGGCATAGACGTAATCTTGTCGCACTTTGGTGAGGAGTGCATGTCCCGCACCACCATTATCCTGCAGATACAGGTCAAAGCCGGTCGCCGTTCCTAGTTCCGGAATGGCCGGCACGTTGAAGGCATAGGCTAAGCCTTCGCGGATGCCTAAAAGCGGCATGTAGGCGCGATTGGAAATTGCATCGGCATGCTGATCAGAGCGCGTACGTTCGGCCCAATCCTTGAGGCGTACGAACGCCAGCCCAGCGTTCTGTCCCGAGCCTGCAAAAGAGAAGCCGGTAACGGTCATGACCGAAGCGGTATTTTCAGCTTCTTCATCGAGGAAGTAAGCGGCAAGCTTGGTTAAAGCGCTGTCAGTTTTCTCTACCGTGGAACCTGCCGGCAAATTCACCATAGCCAGGAGCACACCCTGATCTTCCGACGGCAGGAAGGCAGAGGGGATCTGCATGAACAGGGCGCCCAAAGCCACGCAGATGCCAACATAGTAGGCCATTTCGCGCTTAATGCGGCGAATGACTACATTGACATGATGCTGATAGGCCGCAGCCATGGTGGCATAGCCTTTATTAAATAGTTCAAAGAAGCGGGTGAGCGGGGTCAGCAGCTTCTGCTGTAGACTGCTGACCTTTGCCAAAAGCTTGCGCGGCTTAGCGTTCGTGTCAGGCTGTTTGCCCTTGAGCAAGGTGGCGCACAGTGCGGGAGTTAAGATCAAGGCGACCAAGACCGACAGCACCATAGCAGACACAATGGTGATGGAGAACTGGCGGTAAATAACGCCGGTAGATCCGCCGAAGAAGGCCATAGGTACGAATACTGCCGACAGAACCAAAGCAATACCGATGAGGGCGCCCGTGATCTGGTCCATTGATTTTTCGGTCGCTTCCTTGGGCGGGAGTCCTTCTTCCTCAATAATACGTTCGACGTTTTCTACCACCACGATGGCATCATCCACCAATAGACCAATTGCTAGCACGAGGCCGAACATGGTAAGCGTATTAATGGAGAAGCCCAGCAGCGACATGATGGCAAAGGTACCTAACAGCACTACCGGCACCGTGATCGACGGGATCAAGGTTGCGCGGAAGTTCTGCAGGAAAATGTACATGATGAGCACCACCAGAATGATGGCCTCAATTAAGGTATGGAACACCTCATTGATGGACACGTTAATAAAATCAGTGGTGTCATACGGGTAGACCACATCGATCCACTCGGGGAAGTATTCCTGCAGCTGCGCCATCAGCGCTTTGACGTTATCGGCGGTGTCCAAGGCGTTGGCGCCGGAGGCCAAGCGAATAGCAATGCCTGATGACGGCATGCCGTTGTATTTGCCCTGCACCTGATAACTTTCAGAGCCTAGCTCAATGCGCGCTACATCTTTCAGGTAGACCTTAGTACCGTCCGTATTAACGCGAATTAAGATATTGCCAAACTCCTCAGGTGAGGTCAGACGCGATTGACCGGTAATTGAATAGGAGTATTGCTGCCCTTTTACCGCCGGCGTACCGCCTAAGGAGCCGTAGGTGACCTGCGCATTCTGCGCGGTGATAGCAGCGGTGATTTCACTTACGGTCACGCGCAGATTGTTGAGTTTTTCCGGCTCCAGCCAAATACGCATCGCGTATTCAGAGCCGAATACCATCAAGTCGCCAACGCCTTGCACACGTGCCATTGGCTCGCGGATATTAGCGTAGATATAATCCGACAAGTCGGCATTGGTATGTTCGCCGTCGTTGGCAATCAGACCGACCACCATTAAGAAAGCGTTGGTGGACTTAGTCACATCCACGCCGTTAGATTGCACTACATCCGGCAGCTGCGACTGCGTTTGCTGCAGCTTGTTTTGTACCTGCACCTGTGCAATATCCGGATTAGTGCCCGGTTCAAAGGTAATGGTAATGTCGGAATTGCCGTAAGAGTCAGAGGTGGCTGACATGTACATGTAATTGTCCAAGCCAGTCATGTTCTGCTCAATGATTTGCGTTACCGTACGCTCCACCGTGGTCGCATCCGCACCGGCATATGAGGCGCGAATGGAAACTGATGGCGGCGCAATTGTCGGATATTGTGCAATCGGCAGGGTCATCACGGCCAATGCACCGGCCAGCATGATGACAATGGCGATCACCCACGCAAAGATCGGGCGATTAATAAAGAAACGTGCCATGTTTTATTGTCCTTGCTGTGCATCCGCAGGCGCTGCGCTGCTGCCTTCTGCAGCCGCTGCATCATCTGGCAGATCGATGATGCTTACTAAGGTTCCCGAGCGCAGTTTCTGCAGATTGGAAGTAGCAACTTTTTCTCCGGCTTTAAGTCCGTCTGTTACCACGAAGTACTTGTCGTAAGTGGTACCGAGCTTGACATTGCGCCGTTGCACTTTATTGTCGCTGTCCACGACCATAACGTAGCTGACACCCGCGGCTTCACGTGTGACCGCATTTTGATCGACAATCACCGCATTAGGGATCACGCCTTCATTAATATCGCCGCGCAGAAACATGCCAGGGAGCAGCACCTGCTTGGGGTTGGGCACAATCGCGCGCAGATTGACCATGCCGGTGGTTTCATCAACTGAGACTTCAGAGAATTCAAGCGTGCCTTGATAAGGATATTTGTCGCCATTGGAGAAATAAATATCTACGGAGGCTTTACCGTCCACCATCTTGAAATGCCCATTCTCCATCGCATTGCGCATCTGTAGGTGATCTTCTACCGACTGCCCTAAATCAACATACATCGGATCGAGCTGCTGAATGGTGGTCATGGGATCAGCCTGCTGGGCTGATACCAACGCACCTTCGGTAACGTTAGAGCGCGAAATACGCCCGGAAATCGGTGCGTACACCTTAGTGTAGGCGAGGTTAATTTCGGCAGTCTGCACGGAAGCTTCGGCCTGTTCAACGGCTGCTGCTGCCTGCAGATAAGTCGCATTGGCATCATCATAGTCTTGACGGCTTACCGCATTTTTATTGAGCAGTGCGCGGTAACGATCGGCGCGCAATTTAGCCGTATGCAGATTGGCCTTAGCCGAGGAAAGGGTCGCTTTGGCACTGTCATACTGCGCTTGATACAGCGCCGGGTCAATTTGATACAGTTGCGTGCCTTCTTCAATGTTAGACCCTTCCGTAAACAGCCGCTTCTGAATGACGCCGCTTACCTGCGGGCGGACTTCAGCGCGGCGGGTCGAATTAGCGCGGCCGGTTAAACGCGATACTACCGGGACATCCGCTGTACTGACGGTATAAACATCTATCGGCAGGGCCTGCGCTTGGGTCGGAGCCGTCTCGCCGCCGCAGGAAGCAAGCAGCAGTAGAGCCCCTACTGCCGCGCTCAAAGTGCCTAAATTTGACTTTTTTATTCTATATAACAAAAACATAAGTTGTTACCTTATTTGACTTATGCCTAAACTTCTAAGCCAGAGAACAACTGGGTTCTGACTTGAGCTTTGCTATTTTACCGCAAAATTTAAAGATACGTACATACATGTCTGTATGTTATAATCTGCCCCGCAATAACACAGCTCCCGCCGCTGCCCTCGGGGTTTAGCAGCTGCGTCGGTACTGCTTTAAACCAAGATTAAGGATTGCGTTATGCCCAAGAGAACTCATGAAGCTGCCATGCGGACTAAGCAGGTGATTTTAGAGGCCGCACTCAGCTTATTTTCAGAAAAAGGCTACGATAAAACTTCGCTGTCAGATGTAGCGCGCACGGCGGGAGTAACGCGCGGTGCGATTTACTGGCATTTTGAGGATAAGGGTGAGCTCTTATGCGCGCTGTGTAAAGAATTGGCGGAAAAATACCATTTAACCAGCAATTTAGAGCGGGCTGCAAACCCAGAAGAAGAAGATCCTTTAGGTCAGCTTAAGCGCTGGGCGCTAGCGCACACCTCTAGCGAGGCGGCGATTTTCTTTTCCTCGGATTTTGCCAAGACTCTGCGCTCTATTGTGCATACCGACAATTCCAGCTTAAGCACGCTGCGCGAAAATATTTTAGAGATGATTGCCGAGCGTAATCATCTACTTAAGGCTGCGGTGCGCAATGCGGTCAATCATCGCCAGCTGCCAAGCGATGCCGATATTGATTTAATCTGCTATTGCTTGGCTGATCTCATTTTTGGCTTTTGCAATCGCCGCGACTTGAGCTTTGATATTCCCAATCCCGAGGCTAATTTTGTACGCTTAATTGGCCTGGCTTTTGAAGGTCTGCATCGCCTGCGTAAAGAGCCGCCGCGCTTTTAACTAATGCCGCGTAATTTTCCCGGCATAAACGCGGGAATATGAGTGGCGAGCACTGCACTTTATCTGGCTGCGTGGGATTCACGCCGCCACTATGGAGCAGAGGGAGCCTGCCCGTAAGCGCTAAGCCGTGGGAGCATACTTACAGAGCATCCCGTGCCTGACGAAAACTTGCCCGTAACGGCTCAGACAGTGGACGCGCGCTACAGCGCAGGCTTTAGCGTGCCGTCAGCATTCAGTCCGACGCTGGCTGCATCAATGCCGATGCGCGCTATTTCATGCGCTGATTCCGGCAGCGGGCGCGGGCGTCCGTTACTGTCCACCGCCACGTAAGTAAAGGCTGCTTCTGTGACTAAATCGCGCTCTGAGATGGAGTGCTCGTAGATCTTCTTGACCCACATCTCTAAATGAATTTTCAACGATGTCCGACCAACATGTACGCAGCGGCCATAGCAGCATACGCAGTCGCCTACTCCGACCGGCTTTAAAAAGGACATTGCATCCACCGCAACGGTGACGACACGTCCCTGCGCGATTTCGCGCGCTAAAATGGCTCCGGCAATATCCAGCTGCGACATGATCCAGCCGCCGAAAAGATCGCCTGCGGGATTGGTATCGCCAGGCATGGCCATGGTTCTGAGCAGTAAATTGCCGATGGGAGAGCGGGTAGGACTGCCTCCGCTTTGCTTGCCTTGATTCTCTGCCATTACATCCTCCTTGTAGGTGGTTTGACTGAGTATTGTAAGAGTATTGGCGCAAAGTTGATCAAGGCGTTGCAAGATTGCGCTTCACGCTGTGCTACAGCGAGCTGTACCGACGTGCTAAGATCGCAACAAATTAAGGAGGGCTCATGCTTAGCTATGAACAGCAGCAGCGTCACCTTGCGTTGGTGTCGCGTACCTTTGCCTTGACGATACCTTTAATCAAGGGTGAGCTGGCCGATGCCATTGCCAATGCATATTTAATCTGCCGCATTGCCGATACGATGGAGGATGACCCCAAGCTTGCGCCAGCGCTTAAAATCAAGTGGCTGCAGCGCTTTGCCAGCGAGCTGGAAGCCGGGTTTGCCGATGATGAGGCTTTGCTGCGCCTGCAGGATGAAGCGGCCGCGCAATTAAAGGACAGCGCAGTGCCGGCCGAATATGCATTATGCTGCGAGCTCTTGGCGGTATTGCAGCGTACGCGCAGCTATCCTAGTGCGGTACAGCGCATTATCGGACATGGCGCAGCGGTGCTTGCTGCCGGCATGGCGCAGCAGCTGTCATCCTTGCAGATAAAGAATTTAGATGATGTTGACGCCTATTGCTACAGCGTAGCGGGAGTAGTGGGTGAACTCTTGGCTAAACTCTTTGCGCGCAGCGACCCCAGCTGTCCTGCCGATAAGCTATTTGCACTTTCCGTCAGCTTCGGGGAAGGACTGCAGCTTACCAACATCTTAAAAGACCGAGCAACGGATGCCCAGCGCGCAGTATCCTTTCTGCCTCCGCCTAAGGATGGTAGTTCGCAGACGGAACTTTTGGCGCATTACTGTGCTTTGGCTCAGGGGCATCTGCAGCAGGCGGAAGACTTTACCTGCTTGCTGAGCGCGCGCTGCTTGTACGGGGTGCGCTTTTTCTGCCTGCTTAATATTGCGATGGCGGTGTTGACGTTGCGGCGCATTGAGAAAAACCCGCTGGGAACTCAGGCTGAGCTTAAGATAAGTCGGCGTAGCGTTAAGCTGCTGCTGCTCGCCTGCAGCCTGTGCGCACGTTTTAATTTTTCATTAAGGCTGCTTTTACGCCTGCTGCGCCGCGGCAGTCCGCGGCAGCTGCGTGATGCGGTGGCTTTGGCGCAGAAAGTCTCGCAGTGGGAACAGCCGCTTAAGCTTGAGGCGGCTTTAGGTTAAGATTACGCAGAATGGGACAATAAAGAGGTTTTACTGTGAAGGGATTACACGTTTGGCGCAGTCTGCTGCTAGGTAGCGTGCTGGCATTGTTCGTAGGCCAGGCGGTGCAGGCAGCCCAAAGCAAATACATTGAGGGCACGCACTATGAGGTGCGCAGTGAGACGAAAAGCGCACAGCCGGAAATTCGCGAATTCTTCTCGTTCTGGTGCGGGCACTGTTTTGCGCTACAGCCGCTCTTTGCTAAGATTGAAAGCGCCTATCAGGATAAAGCGGTATTTGTTAAAAATCCGGTCGGCGTCATGGGCGGCATGATGGGCCCTGAGTCGCAGCGCGCGTTTGCTGCGGCGTCTTTAATGGGAATTGCTGATGAGTTCACTGCCGCACTGTTTGAAAAAATGCATGTAGAACATCAAATTCCGCATTCGCATCAGGATTTGGTTGACTTCTTTGCCGAAGATTTGGGCATTCCGCAGGAGCACTTTGAGCGCAATTACAATGCCTTCCCGGTAGCTGGTATCGTAGCGGGCTTTGATCAGGCCATGGATCAGTATCAGATTGATGCTGTGCCGGAGATCTTAGTGAATGGCAAATATTTGGCCATTATGGAATCAGTGGACGGCGAACAGGAATTAATTGAGCTGATTGGCTATCTGTTAACTTTGCCCTAAATTTGCAGCTAGGGCCTGTGCCGGAAATTACAGCGGGGCAGCTTGGGCGGCGTTTTAGCATTTAGGCCAGCGCCGCCGCAGATGCTTAACGCAGGACAGTATCCTCAGGCGTAGCAGAGTTAGCCTTTGCGTGGACGGTCTGATTTTCAGCGCACGACTTATCGTCCTGCGCCGCGGCGTTGGGCAGTGCCGCTTGGGCATCGTGATAAACCTCGCGCGTTAGCAGCGCATCCTTCTTTTCCCATAAATCACGCAGCCACAGCGTAAATTCGTGCTTGAATTGCTTGTCATTTAAGTAATCACCACAGCGCAGATCTTTACGTTCAATGACCTCAATATGGGCATATACCTTGGTGAGACGGCCCTTTAGCATGGCAATAAAGGGTTTGTGCTCATTTTCCGGGTAAGCGAGGGTCAGATTAATCATACAGTCGACTTGCTTACCGATCTGGCCTAAGGCAATGGCCAGCGAAGCGGCCTTCGGCGGCATTAAATGCCGATATGGCGAATTGACGGCGTCGTGTTTGGCTTGGGTAAAACGCGTGCCTTCGGCAAAATTGACTAAGGAGGAAGGGGCATGGACTAAACGGCGGCAGGCCTTTTTCGTGCTGGCGATGTCCTTGCCCTTGAGCTTGGGATTTTTCAGCAGTTCTTTTTTACTATAGCGGCGCAGAAACGGCATGCCGAGGCCGTAGCACACTAGGCCGATAATCGGGATATAGATAAGCGAGTGCTTCATGAAGAACTTGGTGATCGGGATGCGGTGACCGAAAATGCGGCCTATCATCACGATATCGGTCCAGCTTAAGTGATTGCTGACAATAATGCAGCTGCGCTTTATTTGGACCTGTTCAAGACCGTGAATTTCAAATTGCATACGGTTGGTCAAACGCATGATTAGCGTATTGATGTCCGTCCAGATATGATAGATAACATTATTTCCGGCTTCACACACCGCTTGCCCTGCGGCAAAAGGCAGCAGGGGGCGCAGCAGGGCAATTACAAAGATCGGGATAGAAAACACGATGGTGTTGATGCTGATAAGCAGCAGATTGAGCACCAAGAGCAGCGGTGCGGGCAGAAACGACAGCATAAACCAGACCTCGCAGCAAAAATGTGGGGCCTATTATGCCCGAAAATCATTCGTTTGGGGCTAAAAGATGATAAGGCATGCCCGGTACCATGCTCACGCATGAGGAATTTTGCGGCTTTTAGTTAAAGAAAAAAGCGAGCTTGCTTTTCAGTACAATAAGAGCCACAAAATCTAAATTGTGGCAAAATCGGCGGCTGCCGCCTGACCGATAAGCAGACGAGGATAAGGGACAGCATGAACTAAGGGGGACTAATAAGTTAAATTTTAAGGATTTCATAAAATTAACAATTTAAAATATAATCAAATTGATTTTATGTTTCCTAATAGAAAGACCTTATCAGTCACCCTCAATTTAGCGGCTTTCAGTTAAAACCAAGCTTAATATTATTAAGGAGGACAGCCCGGAAGCGGCGTACCGCAGCCTGCGGCTGTGCAGATAGATGAAGATAAATCACATTAAAGATCGCGCCGAACGTTTTAAGCTGCCGCAGCAGGGCGAATCGGCGGCGCCGTCCGGCTCGGCCGGTGCGCCGGAGCAAGCTCATACTCCCAAATTTATCACCTATTATGTGGCCTACGAGCTGCCGCCGCGTGAGGGCTTTAGCTTCGGTGCAACGGTACCGGATATGCCAGGCTGTTTTGCCGGTTCAGACAACAGTTTGGATGAGACGCTGCGCGATGTCGCTGAATCAATGCGGGCGTGGATCTGCGCTGAGCTGGACATGGGGCATCAGATCCCGGAGCCCTCAAGTTTAGAGCGCATTTTGCAGCTGCCGGATTTTGATAGCGGTTGGAAATTTGCCCCAGTGCGCGTGGATGTCAGTGCTCAATGGGCACGCATGCAGGCGCTGCACAAGCAGGGAGCACCGCTGGCTGACGGCGGATTGCTGACCGTGCCCAGCCATCTTAGCAAGGATATTCCGCCGCACACCTTACGCCTGCTGTCGCGCTTGAGCGGCATTGATTTTGCGGACGAAGAGTTGCAGGCGCATACTCCGCAAGTGACCCTCGCCGACTGCTGAGCCTGCCCGTGCCGCGCGGCGTAGCGGGCGGCAGTTAATGCACCAAATTAAAGCAAAGTTGATTTTTATGCTTTAAAAGAGTGCGCCGAGGCGCTTTTATCCCTGGCTTTATCGGCAGATATCGCGGAAAACTAAAAGACTGCGCTGCCATTTTTACTGCGTGCTACAATCCTTGGCAAACAGCTATTTTTACTAAGACCGCCGCGCCGCGATGCGCACTGTTGCGCGCAAGCAGGCTTTGCGCGGAGACATTGAATTGAGGTTTTAAGCATGTCTAACGCGAGCAAGACAAAGTACATTTGGTTTAACGGCAAAATGATCCCATGGGAACAGGCTACGGTTCACGTAATGAGCCATGCGCTGCACTACGGTACTGCCGTATTTGAAGGCATCCGTGCCTACAATACCCCGAAGGGACCCTGTGTATTCCGACTGCAGGATCACATCAATCGCCTGTTCAATTCCGCTAAGATTTACCGTTTCCCGGTGCCGTATACTAAGGAAGAAGTGATGGATGCCTGCTGCCGCATTATCACCGAAAACGGCATGGATTCAGGCTATATTCGCCCGCTCATCTTCATCGGTGATGTCGGTCTGGGCGTACGCTTCCCGGCTGATGCTAAGGCTGAAGTTATGGTCGGCGCGATCCCGTGGGGGGCGTACTTAGGTGAAGAAGGTCTGCAAAAGGGCGTGTCGGTGGGCACCTCTTCGTGGCACCGCTTAGCTCCTAACACCATTCCGACGGAGGCTAAGGCCGCTGGCAACTATCTGTCCTCGATCTTAATTGCCAATGAGTGTGCGCAGAACGGCTACACCGAAGCGGTGGCACTGGATACTGAGGGCTATATCTCTGAAGGCTCCGGCGAGAACGTGTTTATCATTAAGGACGGAGTGCTCTACACTGCGCCGTTTACTTGTGGTCTGCTGCCGGGTATTACGCGCCACACCATTATTACCCTGGCCAAGGAAATGGGGATTGAAGTGCGTGAAGAGAGAATGCAGCGCGAAATGCTGTATCTGGCCGACGAGATGTTCTTCTCCGGCACCGCAGCTGAGATCACCCCGATTGCCTCGGTGGACGGCATTCCGGTCGGTGCCGGCTGCCGTGGTCCGCTTACTGAGAAGATCCAGCAGGTCTTCTTTGAGACTGTGCGCGGACAGCGTGAGGATACCCACGGCTGGCTGACGCCCTGCACTAAATAGGGCAGTTGGCACAAAAACGCAGCCCAGCGTTGTTTAAAGGCGGTTGCGGTTTGGCAGTTTTAAAGCACAGGCCCGCGGTAAACGGGCCTGTGCCGTTTACGGGGGCGGTGCCTCCAGCATGATAGGGCTGTAGCCTGCGGCGATTGGCAGCAGCCTAGCGACAGCAAGAGATTAAGGATTTTTATTCATGAAATACCGTTCAGCAGTTACTTATGAAGGCAAGATCATGGCCGGCGCGCGTGCGCTGTGGAAGGCTACCGGGGTTAAGGATGAAGATTTCGGCAAGCCGATTATTGCGGTGGTGAACTCCTTTACGCAGTTTGTGCCCGGTCACGTGCATCTGCATGAGGTCGGTCAGTACGTGGTGGAGCAGATTGAAAAGGCCGGCGGCATTGCTAAGGAAATGGATACCATTGCGGTCGATGACGGTATTGCGATGGGGCATTCGGGCATGCTGTATTCGCTGCCTTCGCGTGACATTATTGCTGACAGCATTGAATATATGGTCAATGCGCATAAGGCCGATGCGATGGTCTGCATCTCCAATTGCGATAAGGTAACCCCGGGCATGCTGATGGCGGCGATGCGCCTCAATATCCCGGCCATTTTTGTGTCAGGCGGCCCGATGGAGGCAGGTAAGAGTAAGGCGATTGATCATAAATTGGATTTGATTGATGCCATGATCATTTCTGCCATGCCGAATGTGTCGGATGAGACGGTGCAGGAGGTAGAAAAAGCCTCGTGCCCGACCTGCGGCTGCTGCTCGGGCATGTTTACCGCCAATTCGATGAACTGCCTGACGGAGGCTTTAGGCATGGCGCTGCCGGGTAACGGAACGTTGCTGGCAACCCACGCGTTGCGGCGCAATCTTTTCAAGCAGGCGGCACAGCGCATTGTGCAGATGGCCAAGGCCTATTATGGGCATGACGATGCCTCCGTTTTGCCGCGCTCAATTGCCACTAAGGCGGCTTTTGAAAATGCGATGTCGCTGGATATCGCGATGGGCGGCTCCACTAATACTGTGCTTCATTTGCTGGCCGTCGCGCAGGAGGCGGGTGTAGATTTCAAGATGGAGGACATTGATCGTCTGTCGCATCGCGTGCCGCATATCTGCAAAGTTGCTCCGTCTACGCAGCAGTATCACGTTGAAGACGTGCATCGCGCCGGCGGCATCATGTCAATTTTAAATGAATTGAGCAAAGGCGGGTTGATTGACGGCACCGTGCATACTGTATCGGGACTGAGCCTTGGGCAGGAAATTGATAAATACGCGATTGATAAGACCAGCGATGCGGAGATCCTGCATTTTTATAAGGCAGCGCCGGGCGGAAAGTATAATATTAAGGCGTGGAGCCAAGATACTTATAATGAAGAGCTTGATCAGGATAGAGTCAACGGCTGCATTCGCTCGCTGGAGCATGCTTATTCGCAAGATGGCGGCTTGGCCGTGCTTTACGGCAATTTAGCTGAGGATGGCTGCATTGTGAAGACGGCGGGCGTAGATGAGTCGATTCTGACCTTTGTTGGTCCGGCCCGTATTTTTGAAAGCCAGGAAGAGGCGGTGGAAGGTATTTTAGGCGGTAAGGTAAAGGCCGGCGATGTGGTGATCGTGCGCTATGAAGGCCCGCGCGGTGGCCCGGGCATGCAGGAAATGCTGTATCCGACCTCCTACTTAAAGTCGATGGGTCTTGGCAAAAAGTGCGCGCTGATTACGGATGGACGCTTCTCCGGCGGATCTTCAGGCCTATCGATTGGCCATGTTTCCCCGGAAGCGGCCAACGGCGGCAATATCGGTCTTTTGGAGGAAAATGACATCATTAAGATTGATATTCCGCACCGCACGATTGAAATGCAGGTGGAGCCTGCTGAGCTGGAGCGGCGCCGGGCGGCCATGCAGGAGCGTGGTAATAAGGCGTGGAAACCGGTCAAGCGCGATCGCGCGATCAGTTTTGCCTTGCAGGCTTATGCGGCCTTAGCCGCAAGTGCTGATAAAGGCGGGGTGCGTGATCGGGCCAAGCTGGAGGCGCTGTAATGGTAGAGCCGCGCGTATTAACTTCACAGGATTACCTGCATAAGATTTTATTGGCCCGCATTTACGATGCCGCGCGCGTGACGCCGCTGCATCGCTTAGAGGCTCTGTCCGAGCGTTTGGGCGTAAATGTGCTACTCAAGCGTGAGGATTATCAGAAGGTGCATTCCTTCAAAATTCGCGGCGCCTACAATAAGCTGGCGCATCTGTCTAAAGAGCAGCTGGCAAAAGGGGTGGTTGCCGCTTCCGCCGGCAATCACGCACAGGGGGTAGCGCTGTCGGCGTCTAAGCTCGGTGCCCGTGCCGTCATCGTGATGCCGACGACGACTCCTGATCTTAAAGTCAATGCCGTTAAGCATTTAGGCGGTGAAACCGTGCTTTTTGGCGAGAGCTTTAATGAGGCTTATGATTACGCCATTAAGCTGGCTCAAGCTGAAGGCATGACCTTAATCCCGCCGTATGACGATGAGGATGTAATTGCCGGTCAAGGCACCATTGCTCATGAAATTTTAGGGCAGTGCAGTGAAATTGACACGGTGTTCGTGCAAATTGGCGGCGGCGGTTTGGCCGCCGGCATTGCGGTCTACATTAAATCGCTTCTGCCGGGCATTAAGGTGGTGGGAGTAGAGGCAGAAGGCTCCGCCTGTATGAAGGCGGCCTTTGCGTGCGGCCATCCGGTGGACATCGGCTTTGTATCGCACTTTGCCGATGGTGTCGCCGTAAGCAAGGCCGGTAGCGAAACCTTTAGACTGTGCCGCCAGAACTTAGATGATATTGTGACCTGCTCGAATGATGAAATCTGCGCGGCGATGAAGGATATCTTTGATGATACTCGCGCGATTGCAGAGCCCAGCGGGGCGCTGTCGCTGGCCGGCCTCAAGAAATACGTGCGAGAGCACGGCATCACGGGGGGCAATCACATCGCCATCCTATCGGGCGCTAACGTGAAATTCCGTACGCTGCGCATGGTGGCTGAGCGCTGCGATGTCGGTGAAATGACGGAAGGCATCATCTCGGTAGAGATCCCTGAAAGTAAGGGCTCGTTCCTTAATTTCTGTAAGGCAGTAGGCGATCGTCAGGTGACGGAATTTTCCTACCGCATTAGCGATGAAACACGTGCACGCATCTTTGCTTCAATTGAGCTAAGCGGCGGACGCAGCGAGTTGCACGATCTTACTGCATCACTGCAGCAGCAGGGCTATCTTGTCACCGACATGACCGAGGACAGCATTGCCAAAGATCATGTGCGCTACATGATTGGTGGTCATCCGCCGGCTAAGCTTGAGGAAAAGCTGTTTTTATTTGAGTTTCCTAACTCCAAGGATGCGCTGATCCGTTTCTTGGAGACTTTAGGGGACATGTACAGTATTACGCTGTTTCACTTCCGCATTGCGGATCTGGAGTTCTGCTCCGTACTGTGCGGCTTTGATGTCGGCGATGAACAGGCTAGCGCCGATCTCGATGACTTCATTAAGCGTCTCAATTACCCGGCGCTTGAAGTCACCCACAACAGCGCCTATCAGCAGTTCTTATGCTAAAGCGCAGCTGGCGTTTGCTACTTACGCTGCTAAGCTTGCAGCTTGGCAGCGTCGCCGCGGCGGATGAACTTGCCGTACAGTGGCAAGAGAGCGTGAGCGACAGCGGTTACAGTGCGGTTAAATCGGACGGTAGTGCGCGCTTTTACTTAGAACTGCTGCCGACGCTGGCGCAGTTTGGGACCACGCGTCAGGCCGCAGCCGCGCTGCAGCAGCGCCTGCAGGGCTTTGGGCTGACTGCGGAGCTTAGCGAGCGCGGTTATAGCTTTAACTATACCGATGTGCTGCCCTGCCGCGCGTTGCTGTCTTATTTTGACGGCACGCAGTATCTATGCTGCCGCATCTGCGGCGATGTCACAAAAGATGATTTTGTGCGCCTGTACCAAAATGCAGCGCGCCGGCTTGGGCTTAAGGCGGCATTAGAGCTCCAGCATTAAAGCTCCCGTTTTTTATATGATTGCTTGCAGAAAACCTGCAAGCTTAAGCTTGCTTAGATGAATGCGAGCCCGATAAACAGCAGTGATGGTATAGGCATCAGCAAGATAGAATTCTTCAGGCCCTCAGGATCTGGCATACAAGGCTTTCACTTTCCGTATTAAGCCAAACTACCGGCAGCAGGTGCTGCTGGTTTAAGTATACGCATGCCTGCTGCAGCGCGTGGAACAGAATTATATGAAGAAATTTTAAGTTCCATGAAGCCGTATCCAAACATGAAATCCTTCTTTTAAAACGCTTAAGAGCCTTACTCCCAAGGCTCTTCGCAGCAGATGCTGAACTTAAGCGGGGCTGTGAGCGCTTTTTCACAGGTGATGCCGGATATCCACAGTACAAGAAGAAATACTATGACAGGTCAGGATTTAGATACCCTCAGGGGGACTTGATTAAAGAAAATGGTGAATTAAATTTTAAGATCTTAAGCGTGAAGCTGCCCGCTATTGGTAGCATGCGGCTTTTACCGCATCAAGAGTTTAAAGGGACCGCTAAAAGCATTACAGTAAAGCACGACGGCAAGTATTGGCAAATCATCATTCTCGCTGAATATGAAGATGAAGCGACTCCGGACTTGATCTCTGATGTAATCAAGAACGCATTAGCATCGACGTCGGAGTTCTGGTTAAGGTTGAGCCTAAAAACAACAGTATTACGTGCATCCAGTGTTAGCGTGCTGATAGCAAAAGCCGTAACTCTCAAGCTGAGTTTCACTGTGTTTTCTGCCATCAGCGGGACAACGCTGAGCATAATGCTTCGATTATAATTTCCAAGGTCGGGCGGGGCTATTTAGCCGCTGCAGCGAATAGCCGCAGACTTTCTGTCTTAAACGGCAGAAGTAGTTGCCGCTGTCAGCAAGCTAAAGCCCACTAAGCTTTAGCTTGTGGAAGCATCGCCCTATAGATTGACTTCCTCCTCGGCCTAAAGGCCGAGGATTCCTACAGCTAAACAACAATACTGCTATTGTTGTAAGCTTAGGTGGGTTCCTGCTGCCGACCTCCAATGAGGTTCGCTTGGCAGGCTATCCGGGCAAGTCCTGCCCTTCTTAATATGTTTTGTGCGGCATTATGGTCGCAGTATCGTTTTACATCATCATGAGAAGGAGCTCTAATATCTATTATTCGGCAATATATTGAGTAGCAGAAAATGCCGGATTAAAAATTGAGCTTCTCCTCGCGGCTGTATCCCCGCCCTAAAGGGCGGGGTTTTAGCCGCTGATCTTTTTTTGATAAATTTTCGCTAGTGCTTCGCTTGCCGTGCCGCAATGGTGCTGAATTTTTGCATAAAAAATTGCGTTTGCTCAAACTTTTAAAAGTAATTTACGGAAATTTGCACAAAGACGTTTAAACTAAGCATAAGGTCTGCAAGCGTTTGCGGCCGAGGCAGAAAACGGTACGGGAGTGCAGTTAATGACGGTTACCTTAAAGGATTTAGCAAAGGCCAGCGGTGTATCCGTCGGAACGGTATCGCGTGCGCTGAATGATAAAAAAGAAGTAAGTTCCGCTACCTCAGATAAAATTAAGCATTTGGCGCAGACATTAGGCTATGTGCCCAATCGTGCCGGCCGTGCTTTATCTGCCCAAAAGAATTTAAGTCTTATCGGTATTCTGCTGCCTTCTATCAATTCACCCTTTTTTGATGACATCAAGCGCGGCATTAAGAGCGCATATCAGGAATTTAAGGATTTAGGCCTTGATATTGTCTTAATTGAAAAAGAAGGCTGGGATGAAAATGATCATCTGCAGGCTATCTCCGAGCTGCAGTCTCGCGGCTGCCGCGCACTGGCTTTGTGTACCGTCAATTCTGACGGGATCCGCAGCAAAATTAACGAACTGTCTGATCATGGCATGCCGGTAGTATTGATTAACAATGATATTCCTGGCACGCGTCGCTTGTGTTTTGTCGGCCCTGATTACTTCAATTCAGGTCAGATAGCCGCTGGAATGCTGGATAAATGTTCGCAGGGCCGCGAGCTTAAGCTGCTTATCGTAATGGGGCTTAAAATTCATGAAGGCCATAAGCTGCGCGTAGACGGCTTTGTGCATGAGCTTGCAGAGCGGCAGGTCAATTATCAGATAGTGAAAATCATTGAAGGTATGGATAATGACATTACCACGCAGCAGGCGGCAATGCAGGCTTTTGCCGCTTATCCGGAGATTAACTGCGTGTACATGGCATCAGGCTCAGGCGTTAGCGGTTTGGGCGCTGCCATCATCGCCAATCGGGATAAAAAGCGCTTTGTGATTGCCTGTGATGAAATCTACACCACGCGCGAGCTGGTTAAAAACGGTATTATTGATTTTGTGATTTGCCAAGATCCGACCACGCAGGGATATCAGGCCATTAAAAAGTTGCATGAATGCCTCGTGCGTCAGCCGTTGCCAACTTCCGGTATGTCTGACTTTATTGTCGAAAGCCAGATCAAGATTAAAAATCACTTTATGCGCTGATAAATTTTATGTGTGTAAAGTGCGGATATGAGGCGCAAGCCGGCGTCAATGCCGCACAAAACATATTAATAGGGTCAGGTCTTGCCTGGATGGCCTGTCAAGCGAACCTCAAAAGAGGTCGGTAGCAGGAACCCGCCGAAGCTTACAACAGTAGCTCTATTGTTGTTTAGCAGTAGGAATCATCGGCCTTTAGGCCGGTGAGGACGTCAAATGGAGCTTTCCGTAAGGTTGAGGTTGGGCTTTTTGCAAGCACTCACTGCTGATGGCTTTGCGGGCTGGTTCTAATATCTCCATTAGGTATGGGCTAAAAGCCATTTCGAGAGTTCTTTGAGCGTATTGGACATGATAAAAGGTTCTTTTATCTCCGCATACAGCTCATCGCTAACCCAAGGTAAATTACGCGGCATTAGTTAAAAGCTTAACGTCTGCGTAACTAATCAATATTGCCGCAGGCGGTTGGGAGTTCTCTGTTAAAGCTGGCGCGGTATGCAGAACAAAATTCGTTACGGTTTAGCGCAGAGGCGTTGCTGCAGTTAAGTTGCGGATATAACCAAGACAGCGGCGTGGCAGATTTTCTAATGGATTGTATAGCTCCTACGTTCGATCATAAAAGAAAGGCACCGCCACAGCGATGCCTTCTGCATGAAAAATTCAGCTTAGAGCAGGGCGGTACTGAACCACGGTACCAGTACCATTAAGAAGAATACTAAGCAGTAACCGATAAAGAACGGGATCTCACCCTTGGCAATGTCGCCCATCTTCAAGTGGGTCACGGAAGATGCGGCAAACAGGTTAACCGCCACCGGCGGCGTCATGGTGCCGATCACGTTGGAAATGGAGACGATCATACCGAAGTGGATGACATTGACGCCTAAGGCCTGGGCTACCGGCCACAGCAGCGGGACTAACAGCACGCAGGTGGCGATACCTTCAAGGAAGGTACCGAAGATCAGCAGAATAACGGCAACTAGCAGGCAGTAGGCGGTGGCAGACAGCTGCATTGAGGTAATAAGCTCAATAAGCGAGGTGCTGATGCCAGCGTAGGTGAAGAGCCACGAGAAGGCGGTCGAGGTGGCAATGATGAACAGCACCATGGCCGATCCCTTACCGGAGTCCACAATCACTTGATAGAGTTTAGCCGGAGACAGCTCACGGTAGACGAAAAAGCCTACGAAGAAGGCGTACACGGCAGCGGCAGCAGCGGATTCGGTTGCCGTCATTAAGCCGCTGTAGATGCCGCCTAAGACAATGACCGGGAGCAGCACCGCAAGGAAAGCTTTGCGCAGACCGATGATGATACCCGATAAGCTGAGTTTTTCCTCAGAGCGCGGCCAGTTTTCTTTTTTGGACAGGATAAAGCATACTACAGCCAGCACGATGGCGATTAAGGAACCGGCAACAATACCGCCCTTGAACAGATCGCCAATGGAGCTTGATGTAATAGTACCGTAGACCACCATGATAATGGACGGCGGAATGATTGGGCCTAAACCGCCGGCAACCGCGAGCAAACCTGCAGAACGCTGCGGCGGATAACCACGCTTAATCATGTCCGGGTAGAGCATGGCGCCGATAGCAATAACGGTCGCAGGCGCGGAGCCAGACAGGGCAGCAAAGAAGGCGCAGGCGATAATCATCACGTAGAAGAGACCGCCTTTAACACCGCCGACTAAGGATTGAGCAAAGTCCACAATACGGCGTGAAATACCGCCTTGAGTCATCAGATTACCGGCCAGCACGAAGAACGGAATGGCCATAATGGAAGATGAGTCGAGCGCCGTGAAGATGCGCTGTCCTACCACCGTAATCGGCATGTCGATATACATCAACGTCACCATGGTGGAGACGCCTAAGGCTAGAGCAATCGGCACGCCGATGAGCAGCATTACGATGAAAGCGCCGAATAACAGAATACCAGTCATCTTTTAGGCTCCTTTTTTCTCAGCATCGACAGCCGAACCGGCATTGAGCGGAGCGGCGCATAAAGCAAACAGGGCAAGCACCTGCACAATCGCGATCACGCCAAAGCACAGCGGTAGGGCGGCATAGGGAACCCACATAGGTAGATTCATTGCGGCCGATATTTGCCCGGAGCGCATTTGCATTTGGACTAAATCGAGCGAAGTGTAGAAGATAGCAATAGAGAAGCCGATGATGATAATCTTAACTACAATCTGCAGCACACGGCGCAGTACCGGCGGACAGCGATCAGTCACCGCGCTAATGGCAATCTGTGAGCCGTCGCGCAGGCCAGCTTCAGTAGCAAGCAGGGTTAAATACACCATGCAGTAGCGAGCTAGTTCGTCAAACCAAGAGATACTAGCTCCGATGAAGTTGCGGTTTACCACTTGGGCAAAGGCGGCCAGCGTCATCACAATGAAGCAGACCGCAATCAGCGCATTCTCAAAGCGCTGCAGATTAACGCGTAATCCTTGCATTATTAAAGTGTCCGTTTAGATAAATTATGTACGGCAGCAAAAAAACTGCCGCAAACGATTTCGAGGGGTTGCTGCCGTATGGCGCGGCAGCAGTGATGAAGCTTACTTAGCGGCGACGGAGGCCTTTGCCTCGTTCAGGGCATCAACCCACTCCTGCGGCACGTTGCTGCGCATTTCTTCCATGACCGGTACGACTTTTGCTTTTAAAGCCTCGCGATCAATGTCGTAGAAGTTAACGCCTTCTTTTTTCAGATCCTCAATGGCTTGAGCATTGATCTCGCTGAGGTTATTGCGCTGCCAAGCCACAGCCGTCTTCATGGCCTCGTATACTTTAGGCTTGAGCTCATCAGGGATCTTGTTCCATGCGCGGTCAGAGACGCCGACTAAAATGTAGGTGAACTGATGCTTGGTGTTGGTTACGTTCTTAATGACTTCATAGTAGCGGTTAATCTGCATGTTGCCGACCGCGTTCTCGCAGCCGTCAATGGTGCCTTGCTGCAAAGCCGTGTACTGCTCCGGTGCCGGCATCGGGGTGGCGATGGCGCCTAAAGCATTGAATGCGGCAATCTGCATCTTGTTTTCCATCGTGCGGATCTTGACGCCGTTGAAGTCTTCAGGGGTCTTAATCGGATTTTTTGAGAAGGTATCGCGGAAACCGGACTCAAGCCAGCCGATAATGTGCACGCCTTGGGCTTCGGCCTTCTGTGCGACTAACTGACCGAATTTGCCGTCAGCAACCGCGTGTGCCTGTTCAACGCTATCAAATAAGAAGAGCTCGTCTAAAATTGACATTTCAGGTATGAACTGCGACATGACGGTGTTAACACAGGTGATGATGTCCATGGTACCCATCTGGGCGCCTTCGTACATTTCACGTTCACCGCCTAAGGTGCCGCTGCCTAAAACCTGTACTTCAATCTGACCGTTGGTCAGCTTCTTGAGTTCGTCGGCAAATTTTTGGCCGCCTAGGGCGTAGCTCGATGAGGCCGGATCGACAAAGCCCATCTTAAACTGAATGGTATCGGCTGCCATGGCAGAAGCGCACAGCGCAGAACTAAGCAGAGCTGCTAAAGCACATTTAGAAAAAAGACGCATGATGTTTTCCCCATACTTGTGTTTTGAAATTTGTAGGCCTGCCGTCAATACACGGTTCGGCGTTGAGACTAAATTAAAGTTTTGCAGCCTTTGGGTCAAACGTTTGAGTAAAGAGATGCGACAGCAGTCACACTTTAACTGTCATATGACTGATTAATGCAAAGGTTTTATCACTCACTCGTTAGCGTTAATATGTGGTGATAATCGGGTTATAGATCTGATCTTATAGGTTTTTTCTCCTTTTAAGCTGATGCAGACCGTAGCAATAACTGCAGCTAGGCCGTTGCCGTATATTGCGCTAACGAATGCGTAAATTTAAGCTAATAACAGCCACTAGGTCGCGGAAGCGAGGACGGGGAAAATTATCGCGTTGGTCAGATCTCTTTCGCTGTACCCGTAAGCTAGGTTTACGGGTGCAGCGTAGATGGAGTGCTTAATGATGATCCGAGTTTAGCTTAAGCTAAAAGGACGTGGTTTTTCGTTTAGCTGTTCGCCGCAGGAGACTCGTGCTTTCAGAGATGGCATCAGTGTTACCATTTGATGCGGCCCATCGGGATGCTCGATTTCTTCTAAAAGCAGCTTAGCAGCTGCGCGTCCTAAGGTGACTTTAAGTTGATGCACGGTAGTCAGCGGCACGTACATCATGGCGGCAATATCAATATCATCGTAGCCGGCCAGTCGCAGCTGCTGCGGCACATTAATATTGTGCTCAAGGCAATAGCGCAGGATACCAACAGCAACCATGTCGTTAATGCCGAAAATTGCATCCGGCTGCTGCTGTAAAAGTTCTGGGGCGCGGCGATAGGCCTCCTCGGAGGTTGAGTCGATGAAGATAATGGCCTTGTCGTCCACCGCGATGCCATGGCGTGCCATCACATCGTAATAGCCGCGCAGACGATCGATGGTGGTCTGATTTTCTTGGCGTCCCATCATGCAGGCAATGCGGCGGCAGCCTAATGACACCATGTGCTCAAACAAAAGACTTGCGCCGCGGTAATTATCATTGACTACTGCCGATAACTCAGGGGTGACGGTATTGTCAATTTGTACAATCGGCATGCCGCTTTTGCTGATAGCAAGTAGCTCTTCAGGACGGGCCGTCATCGAAATGATCAGGATGCCGTCTACGCGCCGTGTCTGCAGTAGCTCTAAGTAATTGCGCTCCGTTTCTGCCGAGCGGTTGGCATTGCACAGCATCACGCTGTAGCCGTGCTCTTCTAGGTAGGCATTCACTCCTTTAACTACAAACGAATAGTAGCGTGAGGTAATGTCTGGTATTACGATGCCGATGGTGTGAGTCTTATTGGTAATAAGACTCTGCGCTACGGCATTGCGCCGATAGCCCATTTCCTGACATTTCTTTAATATGCTGTCGGCTAATTTTTTGGAAACGCCTTTCTTGCCGTTGAGCGCTCGTGATACGGTAGAAGGCGTAACGTTAAGCTCATTGGCGATGTCCTTAATGCTGATCACGATGTATTCCGTCGTTGGTAAGGATGAATTGCCCAAAAGTTAATCAAATTTGCGCAGCTTTAGCTGTCAGCAGTATTCGCTGCTACCTTAAATGTACGGCAAAAGTTAGGGCTAGCGCAACTTTGACGTCCTCCCCGGCCTAAAGGCCGAGGATTCCTACCGCTAAACAACAATACTGCTATTGTTGTAAGCTTCGGCGGGTTCCTGCTGCCGACCTCTTTTGAGGTTCGCTTGACAGGCCATCCGGGC
>CALXOV010000055.1 GCA_944390105.1 uncultured Succinivibrionaceae bacterium | reverse complement strand
CGAAACCATTGGCCTAGAGGTAACCAACCCTCGAATATCAGAGTGGTCAAGCCCCGTGCAATGCCCCCCAAAGGAACGCTAAAAAATCTTCCCAATACCCCCTTGACAGAGGGGGCACTCATATCAGCAGTAGGAATCCTCGGCCTTTAGGCAGGGGAGGACGTCAAGAAATCACCCCGCAGGCCTATAAAGCGGTGGTATTCATTGCTTCATTGCGCTCGTATCGCTATGTAGGCACCGAATCGTGTTTAATGATTATCCTTGATTTGCTACGCCAGATGACGCTGCAGTTATTAGCGGTCAATTTGGCAATATGCCGCGCCTTGAGCAAGAGCGCATCCCGTTTCCCTTAGTCAAGCAGGCGCTGACGCAGGCGCTGCGAGCGCCATTAGCTTAATATCAGTGCTACCGCCAGATCATGTTCATCTACGCAGAGCGTTCGCTCTTTCGGCGGTAGACATCACCTCGTTCGACTTGGGGAGCTGAGGTAGATTTTTGCTTCCTGAACTTGCCTTGCAGTAGCTTTATTGGCCATCAAGCCTAAGGCAACTCTCGGAAAGCCATTCCTCCTCGTACATGATGGGGCCTAAGTTGGAAAGCGCGACGGCTGGCGCTTCCATGCCTTTAACCAGAGAGGTTGGATGCAGATCATTATGCGCATCCACGTCAAAGTAAGATGGTTCTTTACCTGGTGTAAGGGTAATGAACTTGCCGGCATGGAGGTAGCCAAAGATGGAGTTGGACTGCATAATGGCTCGTTCCTTAATCTCATCTTGGTTTAAGTCTTGGCCGACAAAAGGAACCTCGCCGCTGTAGCCGATTAAGGAGAGCAGCGTGGGGAGCAAGTCGATCTGACTTACCACACGCTGATCGATGCGGGGAGCGATCTCTTTGCCAAGAATTAAGGCAGGAATGGAGAATTTGCTTAAGGGGAATGTATCGGCCCCACGTACGCGGCTTTCATGATCGGCAACCACGAGAAAGACGGTGTCATTATAGTAGTCAGAGACCTGTGCTTTCTTAAAGTACTCGCCTAAGGCGTAATCGGCGTATTTAGCGGCAAGAAGACGTTCAGGTTCATCGGTTTCAAGACCGTCCAGATTGACCTTGCCTTGGGGAATATCGAATGGATCATGAAAAGAAGAAGTGAAGACTAGGGAGAAGAAGGGCTTCCCCGCTTTATGCATGGCGGAAAATTCGTTATGGGCACGGTTAAAGAGATCCTCGTCGCTCACTCCCCATGAAGCGACGAAAGCAGGGTTGGTATAATCATCCTGGTCGATGACTTTTTGTACTCCGTTATTTAAGAAGAAGGAGCGCATATTGTCAAAGTGGCTTTCACCGCCGTAGATAAAGGATGTGTTATAGCCACGACGCTCAAGGATTGTGGCCAACGTGGCGTAACGGTCTTTGGGTTGAGGGAGCTTAACGATGGACTGTAAGGGCGAGGGCGGGAAACCGGCTATAACAGCCTCGATACCGCGGATGGAGCGGTGCCCCGCGGCGTAGAGGTGCTCAAACCACCAGCCTTTATTCTTTAGGTTTTCAAGCGAAGGGGTGACGGGGAGACCGCCAAGACTTTTCACGAAATCGGCACCTAAGGATTCCTCAAGGATGATGACAAGATTGCGCATCTTACCATGGTGCACAGGATGTAGCGTTGCTCTAAGGGGGCAGGCTCCATTAGCGGAGGCGGCACTATCCCGCACGGAGAAATCTTGCAGAGCGATTAGAACGCTGTCCTTGCCTGCCTTTTTATAAATATCGCCCGAGCTTAACTTATCGCTGTTGAGATGGGCGAGGGCGTAAGCGGCCGCGTAGGATGAGTTTAGAGGTAATGAGTTGGCGAGCGGAACGTCGCAGAAAGCGACCATTGCTGGATTTAAGGGACGGTGACCTAGGGTAGAGCGAATTCCTAAGGGGACGATTGCAAGGATAGCCACAAGGCCGATGAGTCCCACTTTAAAGGAGGGTAAGGTAAATGGGCGCAGTAAGTATGTGGCTAAGCGGTAGCTTAGATAAGCGCTTAACGTCATGAGGAGGATAGAGCCAAATAGTGCTACTTTATGGCCGCCCCACAGCGTAGAGAACACTTCTCGCGGGTACATTAGGTATTGCACGTAAAGGTGATTGGGGCGTACTCCATACTCTAGGATAAAACCGGGCGTTGCCGCTTCGTTCATGACAAGAAAGGTGATGGCAGCCGCAACGTAGACACGGCACAACCATAAGACAGGAGCGGGACTCAAGCGTATCAGACACAGAACGCTTAAAGTAAGCAACAGCGGGGCCATGAGTGCGCACAACGTGGCAAAATCAACGCGCAGACCCTGCAGCAGAATGTAGGAAAGACTGCCATCCGGCAGATGTTTGTTCTGCCAGATTATAAGCAGTATCCGCGATAGCGTGAGCAGAACGAGGGCCACGAGACTTAAGATAAGTGCTGGCATAAGGCCAGCGTGTAACCACGGATGTGTCGTGACGGGATTGTTAAAAGAAGGTTCAGACATAAAATCTCCGCGCAAAAATTCCTCAGGAGAGCGCTTTTTTGTTTTTAACGCCCTCTGATCATGGATGTTTTTAAAGGTTTATTGATAAAGGCCAGGCATGTCCCCAGCTTGTTTTGAGGCTCTAGGACATAGGCATGACTCGCGAGTGTTTTGCGGAGAGATAAAAATCCGCGGGGTTAAATACTGCGGCTGACTCTGCCGTGGCAGTGCCCTGATTAGAAGAAGTACTTTCAGTCTTATCTCCGCTTGTGATGGATGCAGTGTCCGCAAGCGGATTGGCGGTAGCGCCGTGAACTCGTACTTGAACCTTACGACCACTTAAAAGCTGTCGTAAGGCTTTGTGTAGTGTCATCATTTTATGTGGCCTCAAAGAAGTCATATTAAGGCGTATGTGAATGCCTTTTGTGAATGTGACACGTGCACGGAAATAAAGTTTTCGTGTTCAAACTGTTTGGGAATGATGAGCCATAATTGAGGAAATTTGTTATACAAATTTATTAAAAATGTTCAATAAAATCAGTTTGCGGAGCTGCGGTTGCATTTATGCATAAAGTAGTACAAGATTAACAATCTATTAACATTTACATAAGCAAAGCAGGAATTTTATGCAATATAAACATATAAACTATTAAATAGTGAGTGTAAAACCACAGCTCGTTACCCTGAGCAGGTTGGTCACTCTTGATCATCTTCCGAGGTGTAGAGCGTTACGTCCTTGACCGGTGCGTAGTTAAATAATTTTTTGTAATCGCGCGAGAAATGCTGAGAGCTCTGATAGCCCACGACATAAGCGGCCCTTGAAGCGGAGTAATTTTCGGTGAGGATGAGGCGGCGCCCCTCGTAAAGACGTAAGTTGCGGATAAATTGCGCAGGGCTCGTGCCCGTTAACTGCGAGAAATGCTTGTAAAAGTTTGATTTGGACATAAATGCCATAGCGCACAGCTCTTCGGTATCGATCTCCTCTCGATAATGCGTGCTGATATAGTGAATGACTTCTAAAAGTTTGGCGTCGTGGGTGTTGGAGGCAAAAATTCTGCGGATAAAATCTACATGCTCTCCACGAAGAAGTTGCATATAGAAAAGTTTCAGGGAAATCTGTAACTCGTAATCAGTGGCGTACTGAGCATTGTCAAGGGCGTAGAGGAGCATGTTTAAGGCCAGCAGTTCGGCCTTGGAGGAAGGTTTTACCTCACATTCGTTAAGAGCGCTTCGCCTAGCGTAGCGTTTTTCAGTGGGCAGGTGACTTAACACTTCGCCCATTTGCGGTCTTAAGAGCGGGATATCAACAAAGATTGCAGGCTTTTCTAGGGAGCAGCCTTCTATTTGAAAACTATTTTGCGAAAAAGTATTGAGCAGGAGGGAACTGCCGGGGAGCAGTTCGATCTTTTTACCGTTAAGTGATCCGGTAGCCTTTCCGCCCTGTAGGCAGAAGATGAGCATAGTGGGGTGAGCAAACTGTCTTACCACAGGGCGGTTATAATCAAAACGTGACAGATAGGAATTGGGCAGAGGTGAGGTGTAAATGCCTGTCTCAGTGTGGATCTTCATTAGGCGTTCTGACAGTACGGTCTGAAGTAGATTGTGGTTATCGTTCATGGCTTAATTTCTCTTATTTTTAATATTTTGTGTTGCCACTAAGACGGTATCAGTGCGCAAAAGTTTTCTCCGTCCCCGTTACTGGAAGGTTTGCTGTAATGAAGGTTTTTATTTTTGTAAAATATATTGTACAGAATTTAAATGATTGTCAGTAAAATGTACATTATTGGAGAAAGAGCTCTTCATTTGGGGAACAGCTCGTGAAGCGTCAGCGCTTTGTGGCAATCCGCAGACGCTATGGCTGTGGATATCAGAGAATAATTTTCTGCCAAGCATCTTTGCTGTGGTGGGTAAACTAAAGGTTAAAAGACTCACTTTTTACCACAGCTCTGCCGGCCATAAGTCATAAGCAGCATGCGCGCTTAAGGCAGATTTGGTTGGTATTAAGAACGGATCTTGCATATTCAGCGCATAAACTGCGAACGGTATGATTTTTACTGACATATGTTAATTAGGGTTAACATAACGGAACATGAAGTACGATTTTCTCTGCCGGCAAGCCGGTAGATTGTACTCTGCAGTCAATGTTTGACGTGGTTTGTTGTGTCAGCACTGTCTTTACTTTCAGACTATTAACCGCAATCTGACTAGTTCACGATGAAGTACGAAGCCCACAAACGTTTTTGCTTGTGGGGCACTTCACCATCAGCGTATTTTAAAGCGGATGTCTTGCGGCACTAATGTTGCCGCCAGATCATGCTCATCCGCGGCAGTGATCACCGCTTTTACAATATCGCCAGGGCGTAGCGCGGCACCGTCATCAATGACCACCACACCGTCTACATCCGGCGCTTCATATTTGCTGCGGCCTACCGCCTGACCGTCATCACTGACTGCATCAATGATGACATCGCAGGTGGTACCGATGCGCTGTTTTAATTTCTCATAGGAGATTTCGCTCTGCAACGCCATTAATTGCTGCGCGCGAACTTCGCGCACTTCAAGCGGCACGGCCCCGGGCAGTTCATTGGCAGTCGCACCGTCTACATCGGAGTAGGGGAAGCAGCCGACGCGATCAAGTTTAGCCTCGCGGATAAACTGCAGCAGCTCGGCAAATTCCTCATCACTTTCTCCTGGAAAGCCTGTAATGAAGGTTGATCGCAGGGCAATATCCGGGCAGATGGCGCGCCACTTTTCAATGAGCTGCAGCGATTTATCAAAGGAGCCCGGGCGCTTCATGCGTTTTAACACACTTGGGGCGGCATGCTGCAGCGGCACATCTAAATATGGCAGCACTAAGCCTTCGGCCATTAGTTCGACAATGCGATCGGCCTCGGGGCTTGGATACACGTAATGCACGCGTAGCCACAACTTTAATTGAGCAAGTTCACGCAACAGCGCACTGGTACTGACTTTGGGCGTTAAATCCAGACCGTAGTCAGAGCTGTCTTGGGCAATAATTAACAGCTCACGCACGCGCTGGGCTTTGAGCGCTGTGGCTTCCCGCAGAATGTCTTCAAGGCGGCGTGAACGTAACGGTCCGCGAAGTTTGGGGATGATACAGAAGGTGCAGTGATGGCGGCAACCTTCTGCGATTTTTAAATAGGCATAATGCGGAGGGGTGAGCAAAATGCCTGAAGCGGGCAGCGACTGCACCGCTTCCTGCGGCGGGGTGCCAATTAGCTTGGCAATTTCGCGCAGTACTGCGGCACGCCGCCCCGGACCGAACACGGCGGCTACCTGTGGATAGGCGGCTTTAACCGTTTCGGGTTTAGCGCCAAGACATCCCATTACAATAATGCGGCCGTTGTGCGCAAGCGCCTCGCCGATGGCCTCTAAGGATTCTTCTACCGCTTGATTAATAAAACCGCAGGTATTGACAATAACGGCATCGCAGGCAGCGTAATCGGCTTCCATGCGGTAGCCGCGGGCTACTAAGGCCGAGGTTAGACGTTCGCTGTCAACTAAATTTTTAGCACATCCCAAAGAGACAATGCCGACGGCGGGAATTTTTGACATCATGAAATTTTGCTGGTGTTTACAGAAAAAGAAGTATCAGGCGGCCGGAAGGCCGCCTGCGGCAACGGCACCACACGGGCAGTACCGTAAAAAGAAAGGGATTAAGCCTTGAAAGCCTGCTCTAAGAACGGTACTACCTGCTTCTTGCGGCTCATTACGCCCGGCAGCCACATTTTATCGGCAAGCTCAGTCTTTAAGGCAGCGGTGATCTTCTGCGGATCGTCAGAGCATAACAGCAGCTCAGACCCTTCAGCCATCACATCAGTGAGCACTAACAGAGCAGAATGACGGCCTTCGCTCTTGATGACGGCAAGTTCCTGCTTTAAAGCCTCCTTTAATTCCGGGGAGACCATCTCAAGGGAGGTCAGTTCTAACTGACCAATACCAACCTTGCACCCTGACATATCAAAGTCCTTGAAGTCGCGGAAGATAAGTTCACGCGGGGTGGCGCCGTCTAAATTGGATTTGGCTTTGAACATATCCATGCCCAGTTTCTGCATATCAGCAACGCCGGCGATCTTGGCCAGATCGGCAGCCGCCTGCTTGTCGGCCTCCGTGCAGGTCGGGCTCTTGAAGAGCACGGTATCCGATAAAATGGCGCACAGCATCGCACCAGCTAAGGCCTGCGGAATTGCTACGTTATAGAGATCGTGCAGGAACTTAATCACGGTATTAGAGCAGCCCACCGGCTGAATGTAGCACTCGACTGGAGCCACCGAAGTCACATCGCCAAGCTTGTGATGATCAATGATGCCCAGCAGATTGGCTTGGGCAAAATCGGCCGGAGCTTGGGCTAAATCTGAATAGTCTACTAAGTAGACGTCCTTTCCTGCAACTGAAGTTACTACTTCCGGGGCCTGCAAATTAAAAGTCTTGAGCACAAAGGCCGTTTCTGGAGCCGGCTCGCCTTGCGCGACGGCTTTAACGTCAATGCCGCGGCCTGCGTACAGATTGGCTGCAGACAGGGCGGCAACGATGGAGTCAGTGTCCGGATTCTTGTGGCCTAAAACCAATGCGGTCATGAAAAATTCCTCGCATGCAAACATCAAAATTATGGGCAGAATTATAGCCGCAGCGGCAATCATTTTAAAGGCGCAGCTACCGCCTTCCATAAGCCTTAGCCGCAGCTGTAATATACTGTGACAGAATCGTAAAGAATCTGCCGGAGCTGACCTAGGATGTTTCTGCAACAAAGCGCCTTTAAAGCGGCGCTGCTCGTTTTAACTCTAGCCGCGGCATGGCCTGCAGCCGCAGCTTTTGCTCCGCCGGCTCCGCCGCCGGAGCTTAATACCACCTTAACGGAGTTTAAAACGCAGGAGCAACGGGCGCAGGAGGATTTTATTCGCTCAGGAGTCGGGGGCAGCTTAATTGATGTCCCAGGACCGGCGGCCGCCGGCGATCGGGCAGCTGGCGTGGTGCGCTTGAGTTTTGATTATGTGCCGGAGTTGACGCTGTTTGTACCGCAGCTGGGGCATACGTTTGTGCGTTTGGTAGACGGTGCCGGGCAGATGCTTGAATTGCAGAGCTTTAAGCTCGACAGGCCGGCATTTTTGCCGGAACTGACCGCCGCACCTGGTGAGCTGGAACTTACAAAGCAGGCTGGAGCTTCAAGCGCTATGCTGGCGCTGCAGCTTGCCGAGGCGCAACGCCCATTAATTTTTACCCTGCAGGCTAAAGCCGCCGCCAACGGAGAGCGGGCGGTGCAGCATTTTGTCTATACCATTGTCCTACGCAAGTTGCATGCGTTGCAGAGCTTTACCTTAACGCCATATGCTTTTATTCAGTTAAATGCAGCCGATAAGCTGCCGCCAGCTGATAGCAGCTTTGCAAAGCTAGCGCAGGTAATGCACGAGGGTCTGAGGGAAATACGCCGTACTGGTGCTGACAACAAGCTTAGTAAAACTGAGTAAATATGCAGATACGCGTTGTTTTCCTTGTGCTCATCGGGCTTGGCTTAGTAAGCGCTCCGCTGCAAGCTAAACTTAATGCTTCGCAGTGTGCTGCCGCCGAGCATTGGCGTGATGTGGCTTATCTGCAAGCGCCGATGTCGCAGTATGCTCCGCTGAAAAACTGCGTAGCGTGGACCGCTTATCAATTTGACCTGCCCGAAGAGTTACTTTACTCCGTACTTTACGTCGAACGCGGAGCGTTGTCGGGCAAATGCTCGGTTAATGCCAATGGTACGCAGGATTGCGGTCCGGCGCAGATTAATGATGTACGCATCGATGAGCTCAAGCGCTTTAAGCTTTCGATGCAGGATATGCGCAGTAAACCCTGCCACAATATCTGGGCGATGGGCTATCTGCTGCGCCGCGAAATTGAATCCGCCGATGGCGATATTTGGCAGGGCGTTGGCAATTATCACTATCATTTCTCGGTCAATCCGCGCATTCATCAACGTTACGTGCAAAGAGTGCGCCGTGCTTGGCAGCATCTTAACGCGCAACTTGCACCTTGCCGCTCGCCGTGATGGTGCCTCCTCATAGCCGTAAAATGCGGCGCGATTTTTAAACTAAACGCGCGCCTTTTTGGTGCAATATGGGCTGTATCTGCGCTTTTGGCCTAATCTTGTTAAGATGAGCGCACTAATTTGTGACCCCAAATGCTTGGCATGAGTACCAAGTACTGCTGAAGAACAATTTAATTGCTGAAAAACAGCTTGGCAGCGGCGCAAGCCTTGGTCCAAGCAAAGAGAGAAAACGATGATCCCTCGCATAGCGAATTTAAGCAAGGTTCAGCCAGTGTATGCTCAATATGCAGATGCGCTGCGCAACAGTGATTTTAGTGGCGATATTGAGGACAATTATGCTGCGCGTTTATTGGGCGCGACGGATAATTCCGTCTATCAGGCAATGCCGCAGCTGATAATTTTCCCTAAATGCGAGGCAGATGTGGTGCTGGCTTTAAAGCTGGGACAGCGCCCGGAGTTTTCCCAATTATTTTTTACCGCTCGCGGCGGCGGCACTGGCACGAATGGTCAGTCGCTCAATTACGGGGTGATGCTTGATCTGTCACGTTATATGAAGGGTGTGTCACAGCTGAATATTGCAGAACGCAGCGTCACGGTTGAACCAGGGGTGATTAAAGATGAGCTCAATGACAGTTTAAAAGCTCATGGGCTGTTTTTCTCACCAGAGCTGTCCACTTCCAATCGTGCCACTATAGGCGGCATGCTGAGCAACGATGCCGCCGGCCAAGGATCGCTCAAATACGGCCGTACTTCCGATCACATTAAGAAATTGCGCGCGGTGTTAATTGACGGTACCGTCGCCGAGTTTGGTCCGGTTTGCGGTAGGGAATTGGAAGATTTATGCCAGGCGCCGGGCACGCTCGGCGATATCTACCGTAAGTGCCGTTCTATTCTTAAAGCATGTCGCGCGGACGTGCTGGAGCATTTCCCTAAGCTCAATCGCTTTATGACAGGCTATGATCTTTATCATGCCTACGACGAGACCACCGATACCGTCAATTTAGCCCGTCTCATCTGCGGCGCCGAAGGCACTTTAGCCATTGTGACCTCCGCAGAGCTGGATTTAACTAAACTTCCGGCTTACCGGGCCTTGCTTACAATTAAATACTGCGATTTTGACAGTGCGTTGCGCCATGCCCAAGTGTTGATTGAAGCCGGGGTGTTTTCAGTGGAGACGGTGGACTCTAAGGTTTTGGCCTTAGCTAAACAAGATCCAGTATGGCTCTCAGTTAAAGATTACATCCATGATGATGGCAGTGATGAAATTGCCGGCATTAATATCGTTGAGTTCAATGGGCAAAACGCGGCGGCGGTGCAGGCGCAGGCCGAAGAATGCCGTGCGCGTGTGCTTGCTCAGGCGCAGACCCATACTGGAGGCATTATCGGTGCCGAGCTTACAGCCAAGCCCGAGGGCATCAGCGCTATTTACGGCATGCGTAAAAAGGCAGTTGGACTGCTCGGCTCAGCAGCTGGCGCTAAAAAGCTGGTGCCTTTTACTGAAGATACGGTAGTGCCTCCGCAGCATTTGGCCGATTATATTAAGCGTTTTCGTGCGTTGCTTGACGGCCTGCAGGTGGAGTACGGCATGTTCGGGCATGTGGATACTGGCCTGATGCATGTGCGCCCGGCGCTGGATCTTACTGTTGATGAAGATAAGGAAAAGCTGTTTACTATCTCCAAAGGTGTGGCGGCTTTGGTCAAAGAGTACGGCGGGCAGATGTGGGGTGAGCATGGCCGCGGTTATCGCGCGTGCTTTGGTGAGCTGTTTTTCGGCAAGCTTTATGTAAAGGCTCAGCAGATCAAAGCCGCCTTTGACCCGCACAATCGCCTTAACCCGGGCAAAATCTGTGTACCCTATGGCAGCGGGGCTTCCTTAGTGCCGCTTGATGGCCCGATGCGCGGCGATCTGGATAGGACCATTCCCCCGGCGGTTCGCGCCTCTTTCAGTGGGGCTTTAAGCTGCAACGGCAACGGACAGTGTTTCTCCTATCAAAAGAGCGCCTTAATGTGCCCAAGCTACCGCTATACCAAAGATAGAGTGCGCTCGCCAAAAGGCTATAGCGGATTAATGCGCGAATGGCTACGTCTGCTCTCTGAGCGTGGCTGCAACCCAGAGACGGAGGAGGTTGAGCTCTTAACTGCGGCTCCTAATCCACTGACTTTTATGCGCCGGATGCTGAATACTTTAAGCGGGGATGAGGATTTTAATCAGGAGTATTTGGCGCAGGTTAAAACTTGCCTTGCCTGCAAATCTTGTAAGACCCAGTGCCCAGCGCATGTAAATGCCGCTGATTTAAATTCACGTTTTTTATTTCTTTACTATTCGCGCTATCTACGCCCGCGCATGGATATTCTGACGTTAAATGCTGAAACCATGCTGCCTTTAATGGCCAAGCTGCCCCAACTTAGCAATTGGTGGTTGCGCTCCAAATTGTCGCAGGCTCTGTTGCGCCGTATCTTTGCCTTTGTCGATGTGCCGCTCTTTGCGCCGATCCCCTTGGCAAAGTTGCTCAAGGCGCATGACTTTAAGCTCTTGTCGGCCGATCGTATGCTGGCGCTGCAGCCGGATGTGGCAATAGTCTGTGATGCCTTTACTGCAAGCTATGATGCAGTAGGCTTACTCAATCTTGGCCTTACGATGCGGGCACTGGGCTTTAAAGTGACCTATCTGCGCCCGTACGTCAACGGTAAACTGATGGTCATTCGCGGCGATCGCAAGCGTTTTGCGCGGCATGCCTCTAAACAAGCCGCGCGCCTATCCCGGCTTGCGGCTGCCGGGATTGAGTTGGTCGGCTTTGATCCGGCCTTGACCTTATGCTATGGCGATGAATATCGCCAGATTTTAGGTACAGCGCGCGGCATATTTGATGTACAGCTACCCGAGCAATGGCTTATGCAGGCGCTTCACTCGGCTAAGGGAAAAGCGGTGCGCGCCGCGCTTGTGGACAAACTTAAGAAACAAGGATCACTTAGTGAACCGTATTATCTTTTCTGTCACTGCTCAGAGCAGGCTCTGTTGCCGCAAAGTGTGCGCTTATGGCAGGACGTCTTTGCCGCTTTGGGACTGACCATTGTCCCGGTGAAGACTGCCTGCTGTGGCATGGCTGGCTTATTTGGTCATATGCTGGCCAATCAGGATGAAAGCCGCATGGTCTATCAGCAAAATTGGCAGGGCGAAATTCGCAAGCGTGATTTTGCCAAGATTTTAGTCACCGGTTTTTCCTGCCGTTCTCAGGTAACGCGTATGGAAGGACGTAAGCCGCTTCACCCTTGCGATGTGTTGTGCACGCTGTTAACAGAAAGCTGTGGAGCAAAAGATGCGCGCTAAGGATTATTTCTTTTTGGCCTGCGGCGGTGCGGTGTTTTTTATCGGCTCTCCGCTGGTCATGTTCCTGCTAGATAGGTGGTGGTCGCATGTGCCGTTTTTGCCCTCCGGCGGTTGGGGTCCGGCGGTTGGGGCTTTCAGTTCAGCCGTCGGCATCTTTTTTTGTCTATGGGCTAATGTGGAATTAATTCGCCGTGGTAATGGTGCAGCCGCGGTCATAGGCCCCATCAAACTCACTAAGGAGACAGAACACTTAGTTACCACCGGGCCATATGCTTTGTGCCGTAATCCCATGCATCTTGGGATCATGCTGTATCAATTAGGTTTATCATGTGCTATTAATTCACTGTGGACGCTGATCGTTCCGCTTGGTATGCTGTGCTTTGCCTATATTTTGGCTTGTTTGGTGGATGAACCGCGCCTGCAGCGGGATTTTCCCGAGGCTTATGCGCAATGGGCGCAGCAGACTCCGCGTTTTTTGCCGCGCATTAAGTGAAATTTAAGTTAAACATAAGATTTTATTGCGATTAAAGGAGTGAAAAATGACGATGATGTCGGGCGCCCAGATGCTGGTACGCAGTCTTGAAGATTTGGGCGTAAAGCATTTATTTGGTTATCCAGGCGGCGCGGTCTTAGATATTTTTGATGCTCTATTGGACTCAAAGCAGATTGAGCGCATTATCTGTCGTCACGAGCAGGGAGCTGCCCATATGGCTGACGGCTATGCGCGTGCTACCGGTAAGGTCGGTTGCTGCTTAGTAACCTCCGGGCCGGGCGCTACCAATACCGTGACCGCCATTGCTACTGCCTATATGGACTCAATTCCGATGGTAGTGATCACGGGGCAGGTCGGCACTCCGCTGATTGGTTCGGATGCATTCCAAGAAGTCGATACTGTCGGCATCACACGTCCCATCGTCAAGCATTCGTATCTATGCCAAAGTGCGCTGGATATTCCTAAGTTTTTGCGCGAGGCGTTTTATTTAGCCGCCAGCGGCCGTCCGGGACCGGTAGTGGTGGATGTGCCTAAAGACTGCGTTAATCCCAAGAAGCTCTTTGAGTACCCGCCGATGCAGGAAGTCAAGATGCGCTCGTATAACCCGACGCGCCTTGGGCATCGCGGACAAGTGCGCCGTGCAGCTAAGATCTTAGCTGAGGCCAAACGGCCGGTGATGCTGATAGGCGGCGGTGTGGTCTTAGGTAATGCTGAGATTAAAGTGCGCGCCTTGGCTGAAAAATTCAATCTGCCGGTCACTTCAACCTTAATGGGTTTAGGCGCCTTCCCGGGGACGGATCGCCATTTCCTCGGCATGCTAGGTATGCACGGCACCTACGAAGCCAATGAAGCAATGGATAAAAGTGATTTGGTATTTGCCATTGGTGTGCGCTTTGATGATCGCATTACCAACACGGTGTCTAAATTCTGCCCGACTGCCAAGATCATTCATATTGACGTTGATCCGGCATCCATCTCCAAGACAGTGATGGCGGACTTGCCAATTGTCGGCGATGCCGATGCGGTGCTGGGGCAGTTCTTTGACGCAATTGATGAACTTAAGCTCGAGCGCAACGATGCAGCTCTGGATGCATGGTGGCAGCAGATTGATAAGTGGCGTGCGGTAAACTGCCTTAAATACAAGACTGATGACGAACTATTAAAGCCGCAGCAGGTGATTGAGGCGGTTTATGCAGCTACCGGCGGCAAGGCAATTGTGGCTACCGATGTGGGACAGCATCAGATGTTCACGGCTTTATTCTATCCGTTCTCGGAGCCGCGCAAGTTATTAACTTCAGGCGGTCTTGGTACCATGGGTTATGGCTTCCCCGCGGCGATCGGCGCTAAGGTCGGTTGTCCGGATGCGTGCGTGTGCCTCATCACCGGCGACGGCTCTTTCCAAATGAATATTCAGGAGTTATCCACCTGCCTTGAGTTCAATATTCCAGTTAAAATCTTTATTCTCGATAATCACACCTTAGGCATGGTGCGTCAGTGGCAGCGCATGTTCTATCAAGGCCGCATCAGTTCAACGAACTTAAATTATAATCCGGACTTTGTGGCAGTGGCTAAGGCCTATGGTCATGAAGGCATTTTTGTCGAGAAGCCCAGCGAGCTTAAAGCAGCGGTAGAAAAAGCATTGGCGATGAAAGATAAGCTCGTGGTAGTGGATGTACTGTGCGATACCGATGAGAAGGTGCTGCCGATGCAGCAGTTCGGCGGTTCGATGGGCGATATGTTTTTAGCCGATTAAAGGAGAGGTAAAATGCGTCATATCATTTCAATTCTGCTTGAAAATCAGAACGGTGCGCTCTCCCGCGTGGTAGGTTTGTTCTCGCAGCGCGGCTATAATATCGAAACCATTTCGGCAGGCCCTACTGAAGATCCGTCCATTTCGCGCATCACAATTGTGACCGAATCTGAGGGGGTGGAAATTGAACATATCTCCAAGCAGATCCACAAGCTTATCAATGTGATTAAGGTGTCGATTTTAGATGAAAACCCCGAAGGGGCGGTGGAGCGCGAGATCTTGTTTGTCAAAGTACAGGCAATGAGCCGTGCGGTGCGTGATGAGCTCAAGAGTCTGTGCGATATCTTTAAAGCGCAGATTGTGGATGTAACTCCGGAGTTGTACGTGTTGCAGTACGTTAATACGTCAGCTGAGATTATGCGCTTTTTAGAGGTGATCGCTAAACAGGCGGATGTAATCGAAACTGTGCGCTCAGGAGTGTGCGGCATTGCCCGCGGTGAGCACGCACTGCATCTGTAACATTAGCCTAAAGGCCTGCACCTAAACTGGTGCGGGGAAGCTGAGCTCTAAGCGTGCTGCCTGAACTGTAGTCATGGCAGATGTCGCTTAGAGCTTTGCCGTATTTAGTGAAGCCTGAGATTAAGGGAAAGCATTTCATGTTAACCAATGATGAAAAAACCGCGCTGTGCACCAAGCTTGATGAACTTTTAGTAAAAAGTGCTTATCAACAGGCGGTAGATATGCTTGAGGCACAAGATAGTATTGATTTGACTTTAGCACTGTATTTAGTGCGCGCGTATTTAAATTTGCATAATCAAAAGCAAGACGATTTCTGCCTGCGCCGCGCCGAAGATATTCTCAATACTTTTGAAGATGAGGGAGGCAATGACGCGCAGTATCTGTATCTTAAGGCACTGACTTTAATTAAAGAAAATCTGCTGCAGGATGCGCTGTTGCGCCTTGAGCGGGCGCGGCGTTTTGTTCCGCTTACTCAGCCCGAGCTTTTCGCGCGTATTGAAGCACAGCTGCAACTTATCTATAAAGCTGCGGCGGTGCGATCGCTTAATGCGGCAGAAAGTGCCGCCTTTGATGCGCATGCGTCGCAGCATTTTGGTAAGGTGCATGCCACGCTTAAAGGCGATAAGGTTGAGCTTATCGTTTTTGCCCCGCAGGATGGTCACGATTATTACTTAGTAGTAACCAAGGGGCTGTCTGCATTGCGCCAAGCGGTGCCGCCCGGTGCTGATGCTAAGGAAAATTCCTGTCTTGAGCTGGCTCTTGCTTTGCCTAAGGCTTGGCCCGTGGATAGAAGTGAGCTTGCTTACTATTACCCGTTTAAGTTTCTTTTGGATTTAACTGCGCAGATACGCCTTAGTGATCATTTCGTCGGTTTTGGCTATACCGTTGATAACGGTGCGCCCTTGGTGCCGGCGGTGCGCGCCAGTGCGCTGATGCTTACGGCCTTAGGCGACTATCCACGTGCGGCTCAGAGTTATCAGTTGCCAGATGGTTTTCGAGTGAATATCTTTCAGGTGCTGCCGCTTTATCCGTTAGAGGCGGCATACCGGCAGCAACACAGTGCACAGGAACTTTTAGAGCGCCTGCAGGTAGCGCATGCGGTGCTGTGCCCGTATTATGAAGATAGAGTGGATGCTTTGGCGCAGGTGAAAGCAGTCAACAATTAGCCGCAAAATCCCGCTACTAAGCATTCTAAGCTTAAATTAGTAGGTAGCAGATTGCTGCAGCGCAGTAGAGCCGATATAGGAGCTGAGTGCAGTGAGCGGGAGCGGTATTGCAGTGTCGGATAAAAGATATACGTATAATTTTGGAGGGTAAATTATAGCTATTTTGTAAAAGCTACTGGTGCTATAATTTATACATATAATTGCTTTTTAAAATAACTTTGAAAAAATTCACACGATTATAATGATGATATGCTAGATGCGTTATCCTATTCCGAGGACAGTGATAATGAATATGATATAGTTCCATTATCGAGTTCTCAAATTTATCAGCGCGCATGGAAAGTAATGCAGACGCGCTCTCAGGTGATGGATAAGTCCAGCATCATTGCTATTTTACGCACTCAAGCTCATTTAAGTTATATTCAGGCGCATACCGCATTTTATCTTTTAATTCGACAGGACAAACTCCGTACAATAACTCCTTCCGGTTGTTTTTATGTCGTCACTTCGCCGCGGCGCCATTACTCATGGCGGGAGTTAATCTCGGCCAATGTAAATGATAAGGATTTCTTAAAGCAGTTTTTAAGTGAGGATGAGCTGTTTGAACAGAAGCTTGATGAAAGTTCATTTAAACAACTGATCAACGCTTATATTGATTTAAAAAACTGTGAAGGATCGGTAACTCAGGAATATAAAAAATCAGATCAGGGTCTAACCTTCATCAACATCGACGAACTGCCGCGGTGGAATAAGCATACCTATGGCAGTTCAATGCAACTTACTTCGGTAAGTGATAGCGTTATGGCAGGCAGTGATTGCCAACAATTTGATTTTGGCAGGAAAACAATGACCCTCGGGTATCCGGTAGATGTTGTTGATGAGCGGATTGTCCCGATTTTTTACGTACGCATATACGACGCTTCAATACTGTCTAACAGCATTAAACTTAATAGTTTTGAAGAAGACTTAATTCCGAAAATCAATGAAAGTTGGTTTAAGCTTAAATTTGCCAATAAAGATCATGCTGCAGAGGAGTTTAAGCGCAGATACAAAGTATGCGTAGACAGCCTTATTTCAGAAGAGGCTGATCCAATGAGCAATTTCCTTAAAGCTGATAGCTGGTCATGCTTTAAGGTGTTGGTCGAGACCTATTTTCAGCCGCAGCAACCACTGAATATTTATAACTTAAGTTCACTCAACAGTCTGCGCCATGATGGAATTTATAACGTCGCACTGCTAGGTGAATTTAGGGAAAATCCCTTTTTAAAATCCATTCAGCATGATTTAAAGAATATAAGTCGCGCACAAAGCCAGCAGTTAAAAAACTCGGTTTTGCCGCTTTTTCTCTATAATTCAGCACCAGCTGTGGGTATCTACCCTGAACTTGTTTGTACGGATAGAGATAAGCTGCCGTTTAATTTTGAGCAGCAACTTGCGGTGGCATCGATCTTAGACAATAGGATCACCGTGCTACAGGGGCCACCAGGTACCGGTAAGACGCAGGTCATTGCGGCAGCGGCTTTAAATGCCGCTGCCCAGGGTAAGAGCGTGTTAATTACCTCATATAACCATCAGGCTATTAATGCACTGATTGAAAGGCTGCAGAAAATTGAGCATGCCACAGACCTAACGATACGGGCCAACAGCAAAGAAGGCACTGATGCCACGTTGTACTCTGTGGCCATGGGGTTAAGTAAAAGGACAGAGACAACAGACGCTTCATTTAATGACATCGCCAAGTTTAATCAGCTCCGTACACAGTTGCAGGAGCATTTAAAGCGTAAAGATGTCGTAGAAAATCTTAAAACTGAGATAGCGCATTACGACAGCTGCCGTGACACGATGAAAAACAGTTTTAAGCATTTGGCAACAGTGTTTACACAGCTTGAGCCACAACTTACTAAGTTTAGCAGCGATCATCTGCAACAATGCATGCAATATTTTGCGCAGTACTGTAGATGTCAGGATGAACGCAGTTTTTTCAACCTTAAAAATCGCATCACCGCCTTTATGACCAAGCTGCGCTTACGGATAAGTGGTGGATCAGTTTTGACTGACGCCTTAGTTAAGCACAGCAGCAACTTTAAGATAATAAATGATTATCTGCTTCTTAGCTTGCGCAAAAACCTCTGTGCCGAGCAGCTCAGAACTTTATCTGCCGATGCTGATATTGAGCAGCTAGAAGCAGATTTTGCAGTGCAACAAAAAAAGCTACATGATGCCTATGAACGAGCCATCCGCTACTGTGTGTGGTCATCAGAGCATGTATGCGATAATGCCAAGGATTGGCAAAATTATCTGAACGAATTAAAGCAATACGCTTATAGCGATGCTAAGCAAAAAGATGATTTTAATGACAAATTACTGACTGACGCTGACTTTTGCACTCACCTTAGCCACAAGGTTAAACAAATTCTGCAGCATAAGCCGATATGGCTATGCACAACAGCTTCTGCCCGCAGCTTATTTCCCTTAATAGCCGGCATGTTTGATTTGGTTATTTTTGATGAAAGCTCGCAGTTTGATTTTGTGGCTGCCATTCCTTTGCTGTATCGCGCTAAAGCGGCGGCTGTTATCGGTGACCCAAATCAATTAGGGCCGATCGTTAATGCCGTCAGCGTATCTAAGCAGGATTCAATCATGCGCAACAACGGCTTAGAGATGAACGCGGTTGAAAGTAGACTGTGGCTGTGCAATGCATTTCCTGAATTAGGGCAGGATATTAAATCACTCTACGCTTTTGCTTATTTGACGCCGGGAGCGGAAAAATTGTCATTAATCCAGTCATATCGCTCCTGCAACCGCATTACGCAGTATATTTCAGACTTGTGTTATGACGGGATGCTCATTTCACGCTGCAGCGAAGCTGATCTGCCGTTGCCGAAGCATATGGAATACGGCATAAAGTGGTATGAGACAGCAGATCAGACCGAAAAAAGCAGTACTAATTCCTCACGTAGCAATGCAGCTGAGATTAAGGCAGTGCTTGAACTGCTGCACACAATTTATGCAGATGCAGACTTTGGGGGCACTGTAGGAATCTTGTCTCCGTATAAACTTCAAGTGGACAGGATTAGACAAGCAGTTGCAGCTGACAGCCTATTGGCAGTTCATTTGCAGACTGCCGGAGACGAGTCTGTCCAGCAAGGACTTGGGGATTTAACTATTCAGTCAGTGCATCAAGCACAGGGCTCTGAATGGGATATTGTGATCCTGAGTTTGTGCTTGACCTCGCGTTTCGGAAACGCCTTTATCAGCGGCAATAAAAATATTCTGAATGTTGCAGTTTCTCGAGCACGTTCACTGGTGTGCGTCGTTGGCAATACTGAGGCTGCACTAATGTCTGATGCTGAATTTATCCGCACTTTGCCGGCTGTCGGTGGGGCCGAGGGCAGTCTTGATGATGATGATGACATGGCTCTTACCGAATCTCCGCTTGAACGTTTGATGCTGTGGCATCTTAAAAAATTGCCACTGCCAAAACCTAAGGTTCAATATCCGCTGCCCGCGATTAATCGCCGCTTGGATTTTGCCTTTATTGATGAAGAACGTAAACTCTTTTTGGATGTTGAAGTGGACGGCAACTGTCATGTAGATGCCATGGGACAGCGGAAGGCTGATGATTACCTGCGTGATCTGCAGATGGGCGCGCTGCACTATGAAGTATTACGTTTTTGGGGAAGAAAGGTTTATGCCGAACCTGCGCAATGTGCTCAGCAGGTTTTAGATAAATGGCAGCAAATGATGAGGGACCACGATGAAATCGGATTTTAATGCACAGTCTGACTCTGCTGATTTATCGCACATGGAAGATAACGATGCATTTTATGATTTATCTATTGATAAAAAAATGCCCAAATCCCGTTTTATCGGCTTAATTTGCGGTATTTCGGCGGTGACGATTTTCTGTATCTGTTGCTTTGCCATCGAGTTATGGCAGCGCAATACTTTCATCGAAGAAAAGCAGCAGCTAGAGCAGGATCTGGCCGACTATCAGCACTACATTTCCGAACTGCCCGGGATGCGCCAAGAATTTAATGAAATTTCTTTTGGGCTGGAAAAGAATCGTGCTGAGCTTAAGTCAATCGCCGCAGAGTATGACGCTAAAAAACAAGCTTACGATGAAGCTGTAGCTGTATTGGCTCGTTATGAAGACTTGAAGGCAGAAGTCGGAGAGCTTAATGCCAGTAAGGTTAAATTAACAAATGAGCTAGCTTCCCTACAGGCTGATAAGCAGACGTTGAATAAAGAAATAACGTCCTTAAGAAATGAGCAAACTACGCTTAAACGGACAGCATCAAGTTTAACCGATGAAGTAAATGGATTGTTGAGTAAAAAAGAAGCAACTGAAATAGAGTTAACTTCCCTGGAAAAGCGGTTTGCAGCACTTAAACAAGAGGACAGTTCGATAAATGTGCTGACAAAATCGTTATCTGATATGCAGACTAGAATCAGTGGCATTATCAATGACTACATGACCGTAAATGATAAGTTAAATGATCAGCTAGATGAGAATGAACCGAACTCTATTGCGCATTATGCTAAGAATATCCGCGTTGCTTCAGAGCAATTTAATAAAAAAGTGAATGATATTGCAGGACAAAAGAATACATTAGATACTGTGTTGAATAATTACAGCAGTGAATACAGATCATACACACAGTTACATGACAGCTTAACAGCAGAGATTAAGGCTCTGCAAGCTAAAAATGAACAACTGCAGCAAGTGGATTTTACTGGAACTAATAGCAAGCTGGCTTCATCTGCAGAAAATATCAGCACGGCGATTACTAACTTGAACCAGTTGGTAGGAACTAACGATAGGCACAATGCGCCAAGCAATAGTCAAGAGAAACAGGTAACTCTAAGCTCTATGCTGGATGAACTTGTCATCTTACGTGAACAAGTTGTAAAAACTGCAGCAAATTATCAAAGTGCAGTTACTGAGATAAACAATAAAACTAACTTAGATCCATATACACAGCAACTGCAACGAGCTACTGATGCTTTTAATCAGCAAAATACGCAGCTGAATGCAATTATCGCAAGTCTAGCTGAGTCACAGCAGAAGGTGTCTGCAGCCGTAGCGCTTCAGATAAGCATCAATACAGCTGAGCAGCTGCGTGCTAATACGCAAGCATTAGACGCAACCATAAAGCAGTTCGATGCAATGAGTGAAGATGATATTGCAAATCTGAGTACCAATGCAGGACTTGATGCTACGCAATTAGATCATTTTAAGAGTACTGCTCAGCAGTATGTGAAGACATTAGACCAACTGGAGGCTGAAGACTAGTTCTTCAGTTTACTAATAAATTTATCGGCAGAATTTAGAGTTAACTTTGATATAAAAGGGATTAAAGATGGATTTAAGCTTTGCGGGAAATTTTTGGCTGTACTTGCCATTGGTCGGGCTTATTGTTGCCATCATTGTATTAATCTATGCGATGGTGACTATTTCAAACTATAACAAAATTCCTAGTATCTTTTTGCATTCAAAGAAATTTGCAGATGCTATGGATCTTAATGCCAAAAAGCTAACGGATCTGCGCAACCAAGTCCAAGTAATGCAGACTAAAAAGGATCAAATTCATGAAGAGCTAATTCGCCTTAAACAGAATTATGCTGAAGCTGTGCAGCAAGACAAAGATCTTGATCAATTAAGAAATAACTTAGAACAGCTTGAAAGGCAATATACAGAACGTTTGACGGACCTAAAATTAAAGATTGAAACTAAAGAGCGCGAATTAAGCGAATTAAAGGATAAAAGCGCTGAATATGAACGCATTAAGCGGGAGCTGAATGAATATGAGGAAAAGCGCGCGCTGATAAAGCAGCAGCAGGCAGAGTTAGCTGAACTAGAACAGAAAATTGAGGATTTGCGCGCAGAGCAAAGCTTGTTGCATGTGGATAAAGAAATTGCCTCAAACTTGCAGAGTATCTTAACTGAAGCGTTTAACAAGGATAATTTCAGCTTTGATGAAAATTCGCTGGCAGACGGTTTTAAACAGGCGATGACGGATCAGGGCAGATCATTGGCCCAATCTTTTGATGAAGTCTTTAAAAACCAAGGTAATGCATTAGCCCAATCTTTTGATAACGTCTTTAAATCTCACGGTCAAGCCTTAGGGAAGGCGCTACTTAATCAAGCAGAGGTCTTAGATAGCAGTCTGAAAAAGGATCTTGATGCGCAGCATAAAGCAGTTATGCATGTGCTCAACGAACAGCTTAGCAACAACATCCGGGATACGGCATATCTTATTCAGAAATATATTCAAGGATGTTTTGATCAAAATCAACTTAAGAAAGAAAATCAGCGGCTGCACGATGAGAATGATAAGCTTAAGCTTAACAAGGAAACTGATGCTTTCGCTGACTTATATCGCATTCCTTCATGTTTATCTTTCACGCAAAAAACAAATAATCGTAAGCCGGAAAATGAATTACAAGCTTTAGATAATTTTTACGATTATTTAAAAAACAATAAATTAATTTTCAGCCAAAGACTGATCAAATCTTTTCATACCAGTCTGAAGATTCAAGATATAAGTCCTTTGACAGTTTTAGCTGGACTGTCAGGTACTGGTAAGTCGTTGCTGCCTACCCAGTATGCAAAATACTTCGGCATGAATAATCTAATTATTTCAGTTCAGCCGCGTTGGGATTCTCCACAGGATTTATTAGGGTTCTATAATTACTTAACTGGAAAATATCAAGCAACCGATTTAGCTAAGAGCTTAAATGCCTATGATTATGTATTTAGGAGAAAAAACAAGTTAAATAATAAAAACATACGATACTTTGATAACAATGATGTTATTAAAGACTTGAGCGATAATTCACCAATGCTATTAGTTTTATTAGATGAAATGAATTTGGCACGAACTGAATATTATTTCTCGGAGTTTTTATCTAAATTAGAATTTAGGCGAAATGTAAAGAATATTACTGATGAGGAAATATCTCAAGCTGAAATATCATTAAATGTGCAGAATGATCTTAAGCTCTGGGTACCGAAAAATATTCTTTTTGTTGGTACTATGAATGAAGATGAGACAACGCAGACCTTAGCAGATAAAGTGCTGGATCGCTCAGATGTTATTAGATTCGGTAGACCCAATAAAGTGGACAATGAGACTCAAATTGCTTCAGATAATGAAAATAAATATTTTATCAATTATGAAACATGGTGCAAATGGATTAAAAAATCCTTTGATAATAACCAAGATAAGGTCAATGTCAATAATTGGATAGTTGAATTATCCAAACTCATGAAAGATTTAGGCCGGCCTTTTGGTTTGCGTGTGGATAATTCCATACGGGATTATATTATGAATTATCCCCACGATGGAGTGAACATTCAAACCAGTTTGAAATATGCCATGTCAGATCAAATTGAACATAAGATCCTGCCTAAATTGAGAGGTGTCGATGTTAACAGCAAACGCAATGAGCTCAATGCCTTAAAAGAGTTTGTAGCGACTAAGCTTAGTGACGCTAAGTTAGCTGAATCCATCAGTCAGTCAATTGATATAAGCTCTCAGGAAACAGGAATTTTCAATTGGGTAGGCTTATATAGAGCTGACGAGTAATATATGCATGAAATAATAGTAAAAACTTATCCTTGGGAATGGGAATTTAAATCTAGCAGGTCAATTAATGGTGCTGTGCAAGATTACTCTTTCTTAGGAAGTGTATTACTTGAAGTTCCTCAAGATGATTTAAATCAACTTAACTTACTTACAGAATATTCCTGCATAGGAAGGAAATATTATAAAAATCACCGCTGGTATATGTTGGTGGCAATGCCTTATTCAGAGCATAATAGTAGCATTGAAAATAATCTATGCATTGAATGGGCTAAGATAAGGTTTAAGAATTTTCACTACTTGGGAGATCAAAATTTTAGTGAAGAACTTAAAGAATGTCTAAAAAGCTGGATAGGATTTTTTGATTATCTTGCGTACAAATCAGATCCGAATAATGTTAATGTTAAATTTGAGCATGAACTGTTCCGCTATGATGATTTGCCGGAAATAATAGTGAAAATGGTTCAAGAAGATGAAGAGATCTATAAGCCCCTTATAGTCACGATTAGTAATGAATTTACAAAATTTCTACCATTAGTGCTGAGCGGTATAAGAAAGACTTTAAAACGTGAAGATAGATTACAGAAATTAGATAAAGTCAATGAAGTTAATGTGAACAGCCTGCGCTGGTTGGTCAAGCAGCCAGGCAAGAGTATTTTCCAGAAAGCTGCAGCTAACGATAGTAAGATTTTGGCGGTAGTGCGAACTGAAAATTATGATCTGCTTGAAAATCAAGTATTAAAAGATTTTTTGCGCAGATGTATCTTAGCCTGCACTAATTTTCTCAAAGAAAACCATAAATCTTCTAATGAAGATTTAGTCAAACACTTTGAGCAACAATGTATTGATGGCTTGCATAGAGCTGAATTTACATATGTGCGCCGGCCTGCTGCGGCTATAGTTCCTAATTATGTGCTACAGAATGATTTAAGGTATAGAAAAGTATGGCAGTATTATCAGGACTTGCTGAGACATAATAGAAGGGTCGATAATCTGTTGCATTGGCTGTATATAACTTCCTCCGATCTATCATGTCTGCTGATGGCATCCGCTCTGTATGTATTACCAAATGAAAATTCATCAAATCCTAATTTCACCTTGGAACTGATTGCAACGTCTAATTTAAAGATAAGAAAGGAAAATAGACAGGGGGTATTACTAGATCATTCATTGCCGCCAGGTTCATTTTATTTATGCGGTAGCTCTGGACGAGAATATGTCATTGATTTTATTTCGGATGTCAACAGCATCCCTATAACGTCGCGGCAAGATGATCTTTACAATACGGCTGCGCAAACCGCATCTATATTAGGAACAAAGTCATGTATTCTGTGTACACCGTTGAATGAGGATGATAAGCCTTATTTAATATTGTTGTATTCATTGAATAATGCATTAAGCACGCATGAGGACAATGCTGAGGTTGCGTCACAAATCCTCAAAAGCTCAGAGTCATGTATTAATGATTATGAGCTTTTGGAGTTGCAGGAATGGCATTTATTAAGTTTAACTTTTAATTATGAACTAAAAGTTACCCCATCTGCGTTTAATGAGGAAAAAGAACATGCATTGCTGTGTCACGTACCCATGCAGATAGGCCAATGGAGAAATGTATCTGAACAAGTGCAGATGGCTGTAACAAGCTTACTAAATCGGGTGGTGCAGAATGGGTAATTCTAAGTATATAGGTGTGGCAGCTTTCGGCTTGCGGGATTCTTTCAGCACAATTGAAGATAATGTACCTGAATTTACCTTGGACCGCAGTAATGATTTTCAGCCATCCTGCGTGATCTTAAGCGATGATGCTTATACCTTGCCCACTACTGGCTTCAGTGCTAAGAGAGATCGAACCGGCTTAGGTTTTCCATTCCCACCTTCTTACCCGCTCAAAACTTTGGATTCCTTTAGCGGCAAACGTGCGCTTATCAGCTTAATCTGGGAAAAGCTGATGGAAGATATAGATATAGTTCACAAGTGGGATGGAATAAACTGCTCACAGTTGATGGCAGAGCATATTAAAGCGCTGTTCCCAACAAGATTAGGAAGTGATTCACACGTAGCTGTAGCCGTGCCTAATTTCATCAATATGAATGCAAGAGAGCATCTGTTGCAGGATCTGAAGAGAATACTTGGTCTTAAAGACGTTAGATTAGTTTGGCGAACAGTGGCCGCGGCAATGGATTGGTTGCGGCGTCCAGCCCATCAGGATTATTATGCTCAGCAATTTACTGAAGGAAGCAATAAAGAGCTTGGAGTTTTATATTTAGGTCTAGATTGCGTTGAATTTTCAAGTTTTGCCGTATCTCCTACTCTTGAAAATAATAAAACATTCTATGTGCCAATTAGAGATTTTCCTGATGAGGAACGCGAAAGATTTCCTTTTGATGGGATGAGCTTGTTTGAATTATTTATTGATAGACTTAATAAAAGTCTTCCTAATTATAAGTATAATGCCACTGAGAAAAGTCAAATTTTAAATTTATGTGATCAGATTTGGCCAAGTTTATTGAAATTACCAACAGAAGAAAAGAATTATATTTTCTATTTGAATAAACGCTGGGTTAAAGTGGAAAATTTGCATTTTAACAACTTAAATAATAACATAGTTGAAGATAATAAAGTAGATATTAATAGTTTATTAATCGATTTAAAAAATCAAAAGTATAATATAACAAATACAGATGTCAGTATTTATGATAAAAAAGCGTGGTTAGATGCTGTTGTTGCTTTTGTTATGCACAATATCAGCAATGAAAAGTTAGCTTCATTAATTGTAACTGGACCTCTTAGCAGTGAATTTATTGCGAGAGAACTGGCTAATGGCCTTTTTATGAACTATCTCGGGGATAATTATGCACATAGAGGAGTGTGGTATACCAATAAAGATGATATTGCTGATGGAACGGCATTATTTGCCCAGCGCGTGGCCAGGGGATTACCATCATATAATGATAAATTAGATGAGCTGTCGATTTTTGCAATCGAAAAAGGGCAAAATGAACCAAAACCGATATCTCTGCTAAAGCCGAGTATTTTAAAGAATGGATATCCAGCAGGTAAGATCTATTCATCCGAAATTACCGACATAACTTTCTATCTGCCGGAAAATGTATCCAACTTTGAGGTATTTATTGCCAAAGGAAAATTTAATAAAGGCAGTACTACAAATCAGTTAAGAGCTGGTTATGTGCCTTTCAATACTATAAGTAAAACCAAGGTAAAGCTAGTTACTACAGTGCAGATGTCTGCGGCTTCGGGCTATGCAATTATTAAATTTGCTGCTGCTGATATTTCTTCCAAAATTGATCGTAGACTAAAAGAAGGTCAATGTTTCGATTTTAACTCCATGAGTAATATTACTCTTCAAGAGATTATGGATAGATTTAGGAGAGGGTTATCTTATCCTCCAGATTTAAAATGTGAGCCATTTACAATCGGAAGTTATGACAAAGACTATGTTAAATTTAGAAAATGTTGGTCTGCTATTTTAACAATGAAAGATTTTATTAAAAAATATAAAACTTTACTAAATGAGGTAGAAGTTTGTCTTTATCAACCTCGTAGAGTTAAGGGGTTAGTTTTAACTAGAAAGATCTTAAATAAATTACCAAATTCTAAATTTTTTAATGCATATGATAAGGTTAAAAATATTGATAATAGTGAAAAATATTGTTTCTTACTTGACCAATATGGTTCCATCAATGTTGAAGAATATAAAAATGAATATGATACATTCATTAATGAGTATATAGCAATATTAGAAAAATTTTTAGATATCATAGATCGCTTAGATTACGATACAAAACGTTATGTTGTAAATCAGGCTATACCTAGATGTGCTGCTTATTTGCGTGGAAATTTAACTGAAAAGTTTAAGAAAATTATTTTGGATATCCTAGAACAGGATCCCAAAAAAACTTTAATTTGGAATTATGCGGCTAGTGTTTTTTCTTCTGATGATGCGCTGAAAAGGTTATTTGATTTATTTTATAAAACTTTTTGTAAAAATATGATTTTATTTAAGGGAACCCATGCGTTGGCATTGGGAAAAATGCTGGATAACTATCCTAGTAGCAAGCATATTATTGACAGAAAAATAGCACTATTGATGATTAAGTGTGGCATTAATTTAATGAAAAATGAATATAAAACAAAAAATTTTAAAAAATCATTCTACAATGCGGCTTATTTAATTCTAGAAGCGCTTAAATATCGTGCTCAGGAGCCTGACTTTCTTTATGTAAAAGGTGATAATATTAGTCATGAGGGTATTCTGTATTATAATGAATGTATGAATATTATGGATGAAGCCGTCAAATACACCGATCCTATGAGATGTATGGAATCAAACCTCGTAAGCTATCATAATAATTTAGTTGCAGTTAGGGATAGATTAAAAGAATATTTTGAGGGTGAAGGGTCTATTAAAGGACTTGAAGCAATTCGTGAATTGGCTGGCGAAGATAGCGATAAAAAATCTAAATCTGATAGTGAGTTGAATGGGGATGATGGCGAGTAGAATTATCGTCTTGCAAATCTGTAATCAATCCGATGAAAATTAGACTATTAAAGTAAGTTTCTTTTTTGATACATTTTAACTATCTGTTGTTGCATGATATCTACTAAATAAGCGCTATTTTGGTGCGTGTTTGAATTTTGTCTTCACCTTAATAGTGCAATACAAATAACAATTTGGCAGAGCGCTATAATGCCTGAGCATATTGATGAAAATGCAGGCGGAAATTTGCCTCAAAGCCCTGCTGCGGTAATGCGGCCACAAGCTGCGCTGACGGAGCATACGGTTTTGATGTTGGCCGCAGACACTGCATTGAGATAGGAAAAGGTGACAACATGGAAATGCTCAATGGCGCACAGATAGTCGTGCGCGCGCTTGAAGACTTAGGCGTAGAGCAGATGTTCGGGTATCCCGGCGCTGCAGTGATTGATATCTACGATGAGCTTTTAAACTCCGGCAAAATTACTCATATCCTCGCCCGCCACGAACAGGGGGCGGTGCACATGGCTGACGGCTATGCACGCGCAACTGGCAAGGTCGGCTGCGCGATCGTAACCTCTGGCCCTGGTGCTACTAATACCGTAACTGCGATTGCTACTGCTTACGGCGACTCGATTCCTCTGGTGGTGATTACAGGTCAGGTCGCGACCTCGCTGATTGGCTCGGATGCCTTCCAAGAAGTTGATACTGTAGGCATTACCCGCCCGGTGGTTAAGCACAGCTTCTTGTGTAAAAAAGCTGAGGACATTGCCATCAATATCCGCAAGGCTTTCTATATTGCCTCCACTGGCCGCAAGGGCCCGGTGGTGGTCGATATTCCGAAAAATGCGCAGAATCCTAATATTAAGGTACCCTATGAGCCGGCCGGAACTATCAGCCTGCGTTCTTATAATCCGACCGTCTTTGGCCATAAGGGGCAGGTGCGCCGTGCGGCCAAGCTCATTTCCGAGGCCAAGCGTCCGGTGCTGATATTCGGCGGCGGTGTAGTGCAGGGCAATGCTGCGGATAATTTAGGTCAGCTCATCACTAAGATGAATCTGCCGGCGACCCAGACTTTAATGGGTATTTCTGCGCTGCCCAGCGATGATCGGCACAACTTAGGCATGGTCGGCATGCATGGCACTTTTGAGGCCAATGAGGCGATGCATAACTCCGACTTAGTGATTGCCATCGCGGTGCGCTTTGATGATAGAGTGACCAACAATGCGCGCAAGTTCTGCCCCAATGCCAAGATCATTCATGTGGATGTGGATCCGGCATCTATCTCCAAATGCGTGCATGCCGATATTCCGATTGTCGGCGATTGCAATACGGTATTAGGTCAGCTGCTGCAGAGCATTGAAGAGCAGGATCTGCATGCCAACCCGGAATTAGACGCGTGGTGGGAGCAGATTAACGTGTGGCGAGCGCGAAACTGCCTGTCCTATCAGAAGTCAGATACGGTGATTAAGCCGCAGCAGGTGATTGAAGAGGTGTGCGCTGCGGTGCAGGCGCGCGGGGATAATACTTTTATTACCACCGACGTCGGACAGCATCAGATGTTTGCGGCGCAATTCTTTAAGTTTAAGCATCCGCGCCATTTCATTACTTCAGGCGGTTTGGGTACCATGGGCTTCGGCTTCCCGGCGGCAGCCGGCATTAAAGTCGCTTTCCCGGATGCGCAGGTGATCTGCTTTACCGGCGATGGCTCATTCCAGATGAATATTCAAGAGCTGGGAACCTGCAAGCAGTACCATCTGCCGGTGAAGATTTTCATCTTGGATAATCATACCTTAGGTATGGTGCGTCAGTGGCAGTCGCTGTTCTACCATCAGCGCTACTCGCAGACTAACTTAGATTACAATCCGGACTTCATTAAGCTTGCAGATGCATACGATCACAAGGCTTTTAAGGTCTCCGATCCAAAAGAGTTGCGTGCGGTGATAGATAAGGTGCTGGCAATGAAGGACGATCTGGTGATTGTTGATGTCATTACCGACACTGACAGCAAGGTCTTCCCGATGCAGCGTACCGGCGGCTCAATGGAGGATATGATTTTAAGCGAGGCTGAGGAGGACTAAGCGATGAGACATGTGGTATCCATCTTAATTGAAAACGAAGCTGGTGCTCTGTCGCGCGTAGTGGGTTTGTTCTCCCAGCGTGGCTACAATATCGAAAGTCTGACTGTAGCTCCAACCGAAGATCCGACACTGTCGCGTTGTACCATTCTTACTTTAGGTGACCCCGATGAGGCCGAGCAAATCACCAAACAGCTGCATAAGCTAGTTGATGTGCTGCGCGTCAGCGATTATGACGAGACTAATATCGGCTTGGAGCGCGAGCTGGTCTTGATGAAGATGCCGACGCCTAATCGGCAGCTGCGCGAGGAGATCCGTTCACTGTGCGATATTTTCCATGCGCAGATCATTGATGTAACCCCCGAGCTTTATACTGTCGAATATGTAGGCTCGTCAGATGAAGTAGATAACTTCATTGCTACCTTCAGTAAGTGTTCAGATGTGCTTGAGACCGTGCGCTCAGGTGTACTGGGCATTGCTAAGGGTAATCACTACATGCACTCTTAAGAGGAGCTGCTGCAGGCCCTGACCAAGGCTGAAAGTTAAGACTCTGGGCCTGCAGATACAGCGGATAGATCACCTGCTCAAGGCAGTCTTTAAATTGTGATAGGCTCATGGCTGCTAATTCGTCAATACTCTTGCCCAAACCATCCGTTAAGCTGTCGCGCGCTTTGACTAAATAGCCTTGCGAGCAGGTCTTAAGCTTTGGCAGATTGGCACGCAGCGCCTCTTGCTGCAATTGCGCCAGACGCGGCAGAAAACGCGCTAAATCCGGCAGTTTATCGCTTTTGCTGCTGTTGCTCGACTGATCAATCGGCGCTAAATTCCATAGCTCATCATGCGCTACAAAAGACCACGGGATGAAGTGATCAAGTGCATACGCCTGCGGCAGCGGCTGCTGCGTATAAATGCAGCACGCAGCCGGGTACTGTGACAGATACACATCAAAATATTTTTTGGCATAGCTAAGTGGGGCACGATTGTGCTGCGGATGCAGTTTATTGATGATATTGGGCACATTGGGATTGCGCTTTTCTAAGTATTTAGCCAGTGCCAAGTCGGTAAAATTCTGCAGCACCGCGTAATTTTCGAATAAATACTCCTGCCATAGCGGATGAATGCGTACTGCGCGCTCGCCGCGCCGCGAGCCTTCAATCTGATAGAGCGCCTGAGGCTCCAGCGCACTTTGTGCAATCACCTGTCCATCACTTTTGTAAGAAATCCAAGGTGATAGCAGGCGATAGGGAACATGCACGGTAAGCTCTAAGAGCTGTTCTTTGATCTTGTCATCGCTAATTGCAGCCTGACAGAGCAACGTGTAGATAGCCTCTTCGCTGCCAGCTTGATTAAGCGGAAGTTTCTGCGCTAAGGCATCCAAGAGCGGCGGGATCTGATCGGCACTGCCAAAGCGCAGGCGGAAATAGCAGCGTGGATACCACGCTTTAGCCGTCATTAAGGCCGCCAGTTGCCAAAAAGGGATTGCCGGAAGGGGGGCTTGGGTAAGCTTGGTGAGCAGCTGCGTGTGGCCATGGCGCAAGGTCAAAGTCTCCGCCGGAGCAGCAGTAGCCGCATCCGATCCAAGAGGGTGCAATTTGCCGGCAGGCTGGAGAAGATGCTTACTTTTAAGTTCAATCATGGCGCTGCGATGCAGTTGCAGCAAAGCGGCAAACCACCAGTACTTATATGAAGTGGTCGTGCTGTCAAAGATTTGACCTAAGGGCGCCAGCGCCAGCTCAGCGCTTAAGGCCTCGCTACCGCCGGGCAGGGGAAAGACAATATGCATGCGTTCTCCTTAGGTCAGACAGGCGGGGTCAAAGACATATTTGCCCTGTAAAAAAGCTTTGATTTCCCGCAGCGCCGCATTCTTAGGTTCAAGTTCACAGGCGGCAATTAGCATCGCTTTTTGTAGCGCATTCAATGAAGAGAGACCGCGCTCGGTTAAAAGATGCAGCTGCTCCATTAAAATAGGTGCGCCCTTACCTAAAAGCACGCTTAAATCGCAATTAAACTGTGCAGCAATGTTAGATGGCGCCTCGTTTTGATATTGCTTAAATAAAGTGGTGATAACCGGCAGATTAAGTACGCCTTCAAGCATGGGGTTAATCGCATGTCCGCAGCTTGCCGCCTCAAGGTTGCGCCTGAGGCCAAAAGGCTTAAGCGGGAGAAAATTGCTGCTGTATTTACCGTCATTTACCGGGTAATTATCCCAAATAAAAGGGGTACGGCCTAACATTGCAGCTGCGGCTTGCAAATCCGCAGGTTCAATATCCGGGGACAATACCTGATTGCCGGTCCAAAAGATCTCGACCTTATCCGGCAGCTGGTAACACAGAGTGGTGAAATAATCCTGCGGTCGCGGACCGAAAAGTTTTTCTAAAATAGGATCAAAGCTGTAGTAGCTTGGGCAGATGATAAAGCGTTTCACACAGGCAGGAAGTTTGGCGTACGCATCCTGAATGATGCGGTTCTGTACTGCTGCGGCATGGCTGCCGTCTACTTTTTGATCATCAAATAAAAGGCACAGGATGTCAGGCTGCAGCGCGCTGCAGTAGTCCGTTAGCTGCTTGAGGAATTTCTCTTTTACCTCTAAATAGCAGTGGGTCAGATTAAAGGGCGACAGCGCTAGGCCAAAATCTAAGCCAAGATGAGAGCATTCTTGTTTGAGCGTCAGCAACCGTTGCATTTTAGGCGGCGCCATTACGGAGCGCAGTAAATCTTGGCGCAGCACACGCTCCTCCTTGGGGGCATAGATGTAAAAGCTGCCGCCGTTTTGCTGTAGCGCCTGCAGCAGTACGCTGCGGGTTTCTGGTTTGAATTGCTTACCGTAAAAGCCTTCGATAATGCCGATATATGCCATGGATTGCTCCCTGTGGCCGCGTGCGGGGCATTGATGATGCGGCGCTTTTTTGCGGCTATTGATTCATGCTTTGCTTGTTTAATATAATATCGCAGTTTTTACGGACGCACGGCACAGTTTACCGTGATGTCTGACAGGAATTGTTCGATTTTACTGCAACCTAACAGGGGTAAATGATGCAGGCTTCATTAGAGAATCTTGAGGGCTTAAAGCGCCGCATTACCGTGACTGTGCCAGCTGACGATATGAAGAAAGCGTATGCTGCCAGCTTACGTAATGTTGCCAAGAACGCGCGTATTGATGGTTTCCGTAAGGGTCACGTTCCGACCAAAGTGCTAGAGATGCACTTCGGCCCGAAGATTTACAGCGATGCTTTAGATAAAGTCGTGCAGCAGAGCCTGCCGCAGGCTTTTGAGCAGTGCCAGGTTGAGCCGGCCGGCGTGCCGTCAATTGCCTTGGATGATAAGGCCAATTTAGACGGCAGCAGCGAGGTAATTTATACCGCTGAGTTTGAAGTAATGCCGGTGCTCGAAGAGAAGCCGTTAAGCGAGATGCCGCTGACCGTGGTGCAGAGCAAGATTTCCGATGCCGATATCGATACCATGATTGAAAATCTGCGCGCTCAGCAGGGCAAGTGGCAGGTTAATGATGATGCCGCTGCCGCCGACGGCAAGCTTGCTAAGATTGATTTTGTCGGTCGCGTCAACGGTGAGACCTTTGAAGGTGGCAGTGCCAATGATTTCTCTTTAGTCATCGGCCGTACCGCCATGATTCCGGGCTTTTCAGAGCAGATCATCGGTCATAAGGCGGGTGATAAGTTCACCATTCAGGTTACTTTCCCTGAGGATTACCACGCTGAGGAGCTTAAGGGTAAGCCGGCAGAGTTTGACATCACGGTCAATTCCGTTTCAGATCAGAAACTGCCGGAGCTCAATGATGAGTTCTTTGCTCAGTTCGGTGTTAAGGAAGGCGGTCTTGAGGCTTTCCGCGCAGATTTACTGCGCAATATGGAGCGTGAGCAGAAGCGTGCGTTGCACGTGACCCAGCGCAACAATGTGTGTGATGCGCTGCTTAAGTATTTCGGCGAGTTCGATGTGCCGGCTGATGCAGTGGAAAATGAGCGCAAGCGCATGTGTGAAATGGATATGCGCCGCTTCAAGTCTTATGGCATTCCGGTTAAGGAAGATTTAGCCGCCGATCCGTCGGTGCATAAGGATGATGCGGTCAACGCGGTACGCCTGCGTTGCATCATTGATCTGTATGTGAAGAAGTCTGGGCTGCAGGCTCCGTCCGATGATGCCATCAATGAGGAATTATCCTTAGTGGCTGACGCCTATGAAGATCCGGAAGCTGTGAAGGAAGCTATTCGTAAGAACAAAGAGCAGTTTGCTAATATTCGCAATCAGGCCTTTGAGCGCGATCTCTTCAATTACATTCAGAACAGCGCTAAGTGCGAAGTTAAGGAAGAGACCTTCTCCGAGCTGCTGCGGGTTGGGCAGACGGCTTAACTGCAGCTGTAGCTGTATTGTCGCTTGGCCGTAAGCTTAGACAAGCTGACGGCTAAATGTGTCATAATGAGTTCCCCGCTGGCTTTGTCATTGCGGGGATTTTTTTACAGGAAGGATGACAGCCATGCAAGAGCGCATGCAGAGCTTAGTTCCCATGGTGATCGAACAGACCGGTCGGGGCGAGCGTTCATTTGATATTTTTTCGCGTCTGCTCAAAGATCGCGTCATTTTCGTTACTGGCGAAATTGAAGATCACATGGCGGATCTGATTGTGGCCCAGCTGCTGTTCTTAGAGTCCGATGATCCAGATAAAGATATTTATCTGTACATCAATTCGCCAGGCGGGGTCGTCACGGCTGGCATGGCAATTTACGATACCATGCAATATATTAAGCCGGATGTGTGCACGCTGTGCTTAGGACAGGCTTGCTCAATGGGTTCGTTTCTGCTTTCAGGCGGTGCCAAAGGTAAGCGCTGTGCGCTGCCAAATGCCCGCATCATGATTCATCAGCCTTTAGGCGGCTTTAAAGGCCAAGCTTCTGACATCATGATTCATGCTAAGGAAATTGAGCGCACTAAGCGCACATTGACAGAGATTTTAGCTAAAAACTGCGGACGTCCGCTGAGCGACCTAGAGCGTGACTGTGATCGTGATAATTTCATGAATGCACAGGAAGCCCTCGAATACGGTCTTATCGATAAGGTGATTGTCAGCCGTAGCGAGATGACTAAGGAGCAACAGGATTAATATGCAAGACCACGATTCGGATAAAAAGTCGCCAACCTGCATTTTCTGCGGCCGCGGTCAAAGTACTGGGCGCACTTTAATTCAGTCAGATGGCGGCAGCTGTATCTGCTCGGACTGTGTGATGCGCTGCTATCGCGTGCTGGCGTCGCAGGGGGCGGTAAAGCCAGAGGAGCCAGCCCCGCTCAGTAGCGCTGCGCAGCATGGTGGGCTTGACCTTGACAACATTCCGACTCCCCATCAGATGGCGCAGCATTTAAATGATTACGTCATTGGCCAGGAAGATGCTAAGAAAGTACTGTCGGTGGCAGTTTACAATCATTACAAGCGCTTAAAACACATGCAGCACAGTGATGATGTGGAGCTTGGCAAGTCTAATATTTTAATGATTGGTCCCACCGGCTCAGGTAAAACGCTGTTAGTGCAGACTTTAGCGCGCTATCTGCAGGTGCCGTTTGCCATGTCTGATGCCACGACTTTAACTGAAGCTGGCTACGTGGGTGAAGACGTGGAGAACGTGATTGTGCGTCTGCTGCAAAGCTGTGATTATGATGTGCAGAAAGCGCAGCGCGGCATCATTTATATTGATGAGATTGATAAGATTGCTCGCAAGTCGGAAAATCCGTCTATTACCCGCGATGTGTCCGGCGAAGGTGTACAGCAGGCCTTGCTCAAGCTCGTTGAAGGTACGGTAGCTTCAATTCCGCCGGAAGGCGGCCGCAAGCATCCGCAGCAAAAGATGCTGGAAGTCGATACTTCACAGATTTTATTTATCTGCGGCGGCGCGTTTGATGGTCTGGATAAGATTGTTGAAAAGCGGGTGTCGAAAAACTCGGGTATCGGCTTTGGCGCTGAAGTTCTAGGGCAGAAAGATCAGCTGACCTTAACGCAGAAATATCAACGCGTGGAGCCGGATGATTTAGTCAAATTTGGCATTATTCCGGAGTTTGTCGGCCGCATGCCGGTGATTACCGCTTTATCTGAGCTTGACCGCGCTGCTTTAGTTCGCGTGTTGCGCGAGCCGAAAAATGCCATTGTGCGTCAGTTTGAGACTATGTTCAAACTTGAAGGGGTTGAGCTCATCTTCACTGAAGAGGCGCTACAGGCGATCGCGGATACTGCAATTGCTCGCCACACCGGTGCGCGTGGTCTGCGCTCGGTGGTCGAAAGTCTACTGCTCAACACCATGTACGATATCCCTTCAGTGCATGATGTGAAGAAAGTGGTGGTGGACGAAAATACGGTGAAGACAGGCTCGGAGCCCTTAGTAATTAAGGATGAGTCTGGAGCTTTAGCCTCCAACGCTTAAGGTCCACATCAAGCCGGCAATCTTATGACTGCCGGCTGTTGCAGCTCTTGAAAAATTTTCATCCTGCCCGCATGTAAAACATACCTTACGATTAAGCCAACTTTTACCTCTAAAGTGAGTTCATAAGTTTTATGTCAGCCTCTAAAGCCAAGCGTTCGCCGGCATCTGCTGCCGTTAATCAATCTGAGAAGCAAGCTGCATCTGATTATCTTGACAATGCCAATACCATGGCCGAGCTGATACGCAGCGCCGAGCCTGGCAGCCGCTTAATTCTGCCGTTAATTACGCTGCGCGGCATTATTGTAATGCCTCATTCTAATGTGCAGATCTTAGCTGCGCGCGAGCAGTCGATTCAGGCCTGCGCCTACTGTATCGCCAAACAGCAGAGTCTGGCGGTATTCTGTCAGCTCAATGACAGTGACGAACATCCTGCAGCTGATGCGCTGCTCAATACCGGAGTGGTATGCCTGGTACACAATGGAGAGTTTAAAGATCCGGACACTTATCGCTGCGTGATTCGCGGCTTTCACCGTATAAAGCTAGTGCGCATGATTGATGATCCTAAACTGCAGTATCGTCAGGCAGAAGTGGAGGTCTTGGATGATGCTCTGCCGCGCACTGCTGAAGAAATTCGTAAACAGCAGCATTATTTAGATGCACTGCAAGCTAGTTTGCTTAGCGCAATGGAAAATTCGGCGCAGGCTGTAACGCGCCTTACCGATAAGGCAGTTCCGCCTGAAGTGCTGGACAATATTAAGCAGGAATCAGTTCTGGCGCGCTTTACGGATATGCTGACACAGGTTATGACATTAGACGTCAGCGATAAGCGTCGGCTTTTGTCTGAAAACAATCCGGTTGAGCGTGCGCGTATTTTAATTTCGCTACTTTCTGGCTATTCCTATCGAGAGGAAATGATTGAACGCATCCGTCAGGAAGCTAAGCAGTCAATGGAGCGCCATCAGCGTGATTATTATTTAAATGAGCAGTTAAAAGCGATCAAGCATGAGCTGCACATTGACTATGATGAGGATGCCGATCTGGCAGAGTATCGGCGTAAACTTACTGAATTGCGGGCTCCGGCCGCGGTAAAGGATAAGCTGGATAAAGAGATAAGTAAGCTTGGCATCATGAGCATTAATTCCTCTGAGAACATCATGGTGCGCAACTATATTGATACACTGCTGGCCATTCCTTGGGAACAAAGCTCGGAAGTTAATACGGATCTGCTTAAGGCGAAGGAGAGCTTGGATGCTGATCATTACGGCTTGACTAAGGTTAAGGATCGCATCCTTGAGTATTTGGCAGTACAGGCGCGCTCGGAGCGGTTACACGGTCCCATCATTTGCCTAATGGGGCCGCCGGGTATCGGTAAGACCTCGCTAGGCGCGTCTGTGGCTAAAGCTACTGGGCGCAAATACATTCGCGTGTCCTTAGGCGGTCTGCATGATGAAGCTGAAATTCGCGGACATCGTCGCACCTATATCGGTTCGCTGCCGGGGCGCATTATGCAGAATTTAATTAAAGCCGGGGTGAATAATCCACTGTTTGTGCTTGATGAAATAGATAAAATCGGCTCGGACGGCTTGCACGGTGATCCTTCCGCAGCACTACTTGAGGTGCTTGATCCAGAGCAGAATAAGAGTTTTGCTGATAATTATGTCGAGCTTGAGTACGATTTATCTAAGGTGATGTTTATTGCGACGGCTAATTCCTATAACATACCTGGACCGTTGCTTGATCGCATGGAAATCATCGATCTCTCATCTTATACCGAAGATGAGAAATTCAATATTGCGCGCCGTTATCTGTTGCCCAAGCAACTGCGCGCCAATGCTCTTGACGAAAAAGAGTTTGTCTTAGCCGATGAAGCGATTATCGAGTTAATTCGCTACTACACTCATGAAGCTGGCGTGCGTGGTCTTGAGCGCTTGATTAACGAGCTTTGCCGCAAGGTGGTGAAGGAGAGGCTGCTTAAGGCCTCAGAAAAGCAGGCTGCGGGTCAAACCGCACGCCGCCGGAAGAGCGTGATCACGGTCAAGACCGTCGGTAAGCTACTCGGTCCGCGGCGCTATGACTTTACTTCTAAACTTGAGGACAATAAGGTCGGGCTCGTCAATGGACTGGCGTGGACGTCTTTGGGGGGCGATATTTTGCAGCTTGAGGCCGTGGCGCTGGAGGGTACCGGCAAACATCAGCTTACCGGTAAATTAGGTGAGGTGATGAAGGAAAGTATCAGTGCTGCGATTACGGTGGTCCGCAAGCGCGCCGCAGCTTTGCATTTGGCGCCGACCTTCCATGAAAAGTGCGATCTGCATATTCATGTTCCTGAAGGTGCGACCCCGAAGGAAGGTCCTTCCGCCGGCATCGGGATGGTAACCGCGATTGTATCGGCGCTGACGGATAATCCGGTGCGCGCGGATGTGGCTATGACCGGTGAAATTACGCTGCGCGGAGATGTGCTGCCGATCGGCGGTTTAAAGGAAAAGCTGCTTGCCGCCCTCCGTGGCGGGATTAAGCAGGTCTTAATCCCTGCGGACAATGAAAAAGATCTGTGGGATATCCCGGAGAATATTAAGCAGGGGCTGAAAATTGTGCCAGTCAAGCGCATTGATGAAGTGCTTGAGCGGGCATTAGTGCATGATCCGTACCGTTTTGTGCCGACCACTGCCTGGGCTGCCGGACGACAGCCGTCGGTGCCGGATGATAGTGCGGCCAACAGCGCGCTCTCAAATTGCTGAGCGTGCCAATCTTGGAGGAAAAAACGATGACGGATGAAGCAAAGGCTCCGCAGGCGGTTGCGCAGTTCTTAACTTCAGCGGCTGATTTGGCGCACAAAGTCCATGGTTTGGCGCAGCTGGTGCGGCAAAACGCAACACCAGCTGATGCCGGCTTGCTGTTGCGTATCGTCAAGCCTTTGTGGGTCACTGCAGAAAATCTGTTGCCCGAGCTCAATCACTTGCTTGACTTCTGGCAGCAAGATGAAGTGCCTGATGAGCAAAGCATTAAGTTGCGCCGCTTGATTGAAGATTTGGACGAAGATTTAAGTTGCCTCGCTGCCTTCGTGGCGCAACTAGAGCAGGAAAAAGCTACAGACAAAATCGAGCCCATAATTCCATCCGCAGGCACGCAGTAGTACCGCTTGGGGGCTTTTTTGCCCGGTAAATCCGGGCAAAAAAGTGCCCAAGATCCCATTTATAGCAAGAAAAACAAGTATTGCGGAAAAAGCTAGGCATAATGAAGGCGCTATATCGCAGCCTTTTGCAGGCAATGAGGCTGTATCACAGAATTAAGCAAGGAGTGTATTGTGAAAAAAGGTGAGTTAGTCGAGAAGGTTGCTGCCAAAGCTAAATTATCCCCTAAGGATGCTGCTGCTGCTGTCAATGCCTTCATGGAAGTAGTTCAGGAAGCTCTCAGCGCCGGTGATTCAATCGCTTTAGTCGGCTTTGGCACCTTCATGGTGCGCGAACGTGCTGAGCGTACTGGTCTTAACCCACGCACTAAGGAAAAGTTGGTGATTCCTGCCGTCAAGGTTCCGGCTTTCAAAGCAGGTAAGTCCTTAAAGGACGCTGTCAATCAGTAATATGCGGTTTAAAATTGCAGGCGGCGGTGGTGTGAAGTCACGTGTGCGCCCTTAGATAGCTATTAGCGTTAGTGTCAGGATCCCCGCGCTTGCGGGGATTTCTTTTGCTCAAGACTAAGGTATAATCCCCAAAGTTTTAATTTATAAGTTCGTCTCAAGCCTAAAGGCACAGCGTTTGCTGGTCTGTCCGCAACGTAAGTTCAAGACGATTATGGCTCTTTGCTGCAGACGTTAGAGTTGCGGCCAAGGGACGGCAGGAGGCAGTGTACACTGCGGAGAAAGAAAGCATGTTATCGGATAAGCTGCGTGAAGGCGCACAGGGTAAAATTTTTAAAATACTGTTCTGGATCATCATCCTTTCCTTTATTTTTGCCGGCGTCGGCGGTTATTTGATTCCGCGGCTCAACACTGACCCAGTTAAGGTCGGCAGCTATTCCATCAGCGCTAATGAGTGGAATGAGCAGTACAACCGGCAGACGCAGCAAATGCACCGCATGTACGGCGCCGAGGCGTCTCGCCTGCTGGAAAATCAGCAGTATGTGAACGCCCTGCGCTCACAGGTGCTTGAGAGCATGATTAATAATGTCGCGTTAAGCAGCGCCGTTTACCACACGGATGTGCGCATTGGCGATGAGCAGGTCCGCGATGTCATTCGCCGTACTCCGGCCTTCCAGCGTGACGGTAAATTTGATAACGAATTGTATTTAGCTTCCGTGCGCAATATGGGCATGAATCCTGAGTATTTCGGCGAGCAGCTGCGGCTGTCGCTGATGACTGACTTTGTACGCAATCCGGTGGTCAATACCGCGGCGTTGCCTTTGCCCTATGAGTTAAACGCGATGACCGATCTCTTCATGCAGCAGCGCGTGATCGATCTCTATACCTTAAATCCTGAGCACATCAAAGCTGGACTTTCAGCTCCGGATGCTGAGGTGCAGGCCTATTATGATGCGCATCATGACGATTTTATGGCACCGGCGCAGGTGAAGTTCACTTATCTGTTGCTTGATATCAATGATTTGAAAAAACAGGTCACCTACACTGACGAAGATTTGACGAACTACTTAAATCTCAATGCAGATGACTTCATGCAGCCCGAGACCCGTGAAGTGCGCCAGATTTTAATTAAAGCGGATGCTGCGGATGCGCAGGAACGCATTGCCGCTATTGATGAAGCCTTAGCCCAGGGGCAGGATTTTGCGCAGCTTGCCGCGCAGTATTCCGATGACCCCAGTGCCCACGATAACGGCGGTAGCCTAGGTACGGTGGCGCGTGGTAATTTAGCGTCAAATCTTGATGCGGCGGTGTTTGCGCTGCAGGTAGGGCAGGTCAGCGACAAAATTGTTGATAATTTCGGCACCCATTACCTTAAGGTGGATAAGATTCATCCGGCAGCAGTGCCGGAGTTTGCTCAGATTAAGGATGCGCTGACTACCGCCTATGTCAACGATAAGGCCCGTGAGCTGTATCAAAATGCACTCAACACCATGTCAGATCTTTCCTTTGAAAATCCGGATTCCTTAGATGTGACTGCCGAGAATTTAAAGCTTGAGGTTAAGGAGTGCGGCGGTTTAAATCAGGGCGATAGCACTGCCCCGTGGCCGCTGAATACTCCGGCGCTACAGGATGCGGCCTTTAATGAAGAGAACTATACGTCAGGGATTAATTCTCCCGTCATTACTATTTCTGATAGCGTTGCTATGGTGATCAATATTCATGATTATCATGAAGCGCAGCTGCGTACTTTTGCTGAGGTCAAGGCAGAAGCCGCCGCGCAGGTGATTAATGCCAAGGCAGAGCAACAAAGCCGCGCGGTATTAGAAGACTTTGCAGCAAAGCTGATGCGGGATCCCGATACTGCGCTGCCTGCTGATGTTACCGTCGTGCAGAATCTTAAGGTTGAGCGCGGCGTTAATGACTTTGAACGTGATTTTGGTCTTGCTATCTACGCCATTCCGCAGGACGGGGATGCGCGTTATTGCATTGGCCCGAATAAGGGACAAGAAGCTTTAGCGGTGTTAAAGAGTGTCGGGCGTTCGGATGAGATGCAGCCGAGCGAATATGAAGCGCTATTGCGCTCTCAAATGGTGCAGTATTATCAGGACAAGTTGCAAAATGCGCTCTATGCTGGTGCACGCGAGCTGACCGATATTGAGTACAACGAAGAAGCTATCAATATGATTAATCAGCAAAATCGTTCAGAAGAATAAGCTTTGCACTGATTTTGCAATTGCTTGCTACTTACCCTGTCGGATCTCCTGGCAGGGTTTTTTGTTATTATGTTGCACAAATTTGCTACACTAAGTTAATAAAAAATGCACTTACACGAATATCAATCTAAAGAGATGCTCCGCGCCTACGGCATCCCGGTGCCGGACTTTAAAGTCAGCACTAAGGCTACCGGTATTGGCAAGGCAGCCTATGAATTATCCCCCGGTCCTTTTGTCTGCAAATGTCAGGTGCACTCGGGAGCCCGCGGCAAGGCCGGCGGCGTGATGCTGGTGCAGACCCCTGCTGAGGCCGAAGCTTTTGCTGCCAAGTGGCTCGGTAATCGCCTCGTTACGCATCAAAGCGGACCACACGGCAAGCTGGTATCGCGCATCTTAATTGAGCGGGCGACTGCTGCCGTCCGCGAGCTCTACTTAGGCGCTACCATTGACCGCACTTCCGCCCATTTGACTATTATGGCCTCTGAGGCTGGCGGCATGTCAATTGAAGAGCTTGCAGCCAAGGAGCCGGACAAGATTTTAAAGGTGGTGATTGATGAACTTACCGGGCCGCAGCCTTATCAGGGCCGCGCGCTTGCCTATAAATTGGGACTTAAGGGTAAGCAGGTCAACGAATTTACCAAGATTTTTGTTGGCATCGCTAAGATGTTCTTGGAAAAGGATTTGAGCTTAGTGGAGATTAATCCGCTGGCAGTTACCCCTGAAGGAACACTCTTATGTTTGGATGCTAAGATTAATCTTGATGATTATGCGTTGTTCCGCCACCCTGATTTAGTAGAGCTTGACGATCCATCGCAAGAAGATCCGCGTATTGCGCGTGCCGTGGCGTCCGGATTTTCTTACGTGCCGCTTGAGGGCAGCATCGGTTGTCTGGTTAATGGCGCGGGATTGGCCATGGGCACTATGGACATTATTAAAAACTCTGGCGGCGCTCCGGCGAATTTCCTTGATGTCGGCGGTACGGCAACGCGCGAACGCGTGATGGAAGCTTTTAAAATCATTCTCGAGGATGCGCATGTGCGCTGCATTCTCGTCAATATTTTCGGTGGTATTGTGCGCTGTGACTTAATTGCTGAAGGTATTCTTGGCGCCGTGCGTGAAGTCGGAACGAATGTGCCGGTGGTGGTACGCCTTGAGGGCAATCACGCTGCAGCAGGGGCTGAATTATTAATGCACAGCGGACTTAATATTCATCCGGCAACGACGCTGCGTCAAGCAGCGTTGCTAGCCGTTCAGATGGCAGCGGAGGCACAGGCATGAGCATTCTGGTTCACAAAGATACCAAGGTGATGACACAGGGCATCACCGGCTCGCAGGGCAGTGCGCACACTGAGCAGTGCATTGAATACGGTACTCGCATGGTCGGCGGTGTGACCCCAGGGCGCGGTGGCCAGCAGCATTTAGGGCTGCCGGTTTTCAATACGGTGCGCGAATGCGTTGAGGTTACCGGTGCGACTGCGTCAATGATTTTAGTGCCGCCAGCTTTTGCCGCTGACTCAATTTTAGAGGCGATAGATGCCGGTCTTGAGCTTATCGTCTGCATTACCGAAGGCATTCCGGTACTTGATATGTTAAAGGTTAAGGCCAAGTTGCGTCTAGCTCCGCATACGCGCTTAATCGGCCCTAACTGTCCGGGCATCATCAGCCCAGATGAATGTAAAATCGGCATTATGCCCGGCAGTATTCATCAAAAGGGCAAAGTCGGCATCGTGTCGCGCTCGGGTACTTTAACTTATGAAGCCGTTAAGCAGACCACTGATGCGGGATTTGGTCAATCCACCTGTGTCGGCATCGGCGGCGATCCGGTACAGGGTTCTAGTTTTGTTGATATGCTGGAGCTGTTTGAAAACGATCCGGAAACTGAAGCGGTGGTGATGGTTGGCGAGATTGGCGGAACCTCGGAGCAGGATGCTGCCGCATGGATTAAGGCGCATATGACCAAGCCGGTGGTGTCCTATATTGCCGGGGTTACTGCTCCTCCCGGACAGCGCATGGGACATGCGGGGGCGATTATTACTGGCGGACAAGGTACCGCGCAGGCCAAGCAGCAGGCGCTGCGCGATGCTGGCGTGATCGTGGTGCCGACAGCCGCTGATATCGCCGACGGTCTGCGAGAAGCCGCCGGCTGGAATTAAGTCTCTTTAGCGCCTGCATTCTCAACAAAATAGCAGGCGTTTTCTTTTGCTCAATGAGCCTTGCTTGTCTAGCGCTATGGCGCAAATTCCCCAATATCTTTTTTGGTTTATGCACAGGCGTCGCGGCTTGGGCGTAGCTGAGACTTTCTTTGAATGCATTTTTGCTGTCTTTATTATGTGTAAAACGCATAATTTTATATAAAAATATAGTATTAGTAATAATTAAGCTGGATTGGCATAATGAGGTCAGTTAAGTTCCGAGCCTGAGGAACGATACTTTCAAGGAGATTTAATTATGCGTAAGTTAGCTCGCGCAGTATGCGCCGCTCTGGCCTTAAGCGTAATGACTACAGGAGCAGCAATGGCTATTGACAGTAATACTCATACCGGCAGTCCGATAGTACTACAGGATTTAAAGCTCGAAACGAAGTGGGATAAGGTGTTTAAACTCAGCGACAAGGTGCATCATGCTAAGGTAACCTTTGTTAATCGCTATGGCATTACTCTAGCGGCAGATCTGTACATGCCCAAGGATGCAACGGGTAAGCTGCCGGCAATCGCGGTGGCAGGACCCTTCGGTGCCGTCAAAGAGCAGGCCTCGGGATTGTATGCGATGACCATGGCCGAACGCGGCTTTTTAACCATTGCCTTTGATCCGTCATTTACGGGTGAATCCGGTGGTCAGCCGCGCTACGTGGCCTCGCCGGATATCAATACTGAAGACTTCTGCGCTGCCGTTGATTATCTGTCTACCCGACCAGATGTAGATCCCGAGCGCATCGGTATTATTGGCATCTGCGGCTGGGGCGGTTTGTCGCTGAATGCTGCTGCCATTGATACACGTATTAAGGCTACTGCCGCTATGACGATGTACGATATGAGCCGCGTGAATGCTAATGGTTATTTTGATGCGATGAATGCTGCAGATCGCATGAAGCTGCGGGAGCAACTCAATGCTCAGCGCACCGAGGATTATCGCAATTTCCGCTATACATTAGCCGGCGGCCTGCCCGATAAGTTGCCTGCTGATGCGGCACAGTTTGTCAAAGATTATTACGGCTACTATAAGACTGAGCGCGGCTATCATCCGCGTTCGCTGAACTCTAACGGCGGCTGGAATATGACTTCATCCCTGTCCTTTATTAATATGCCGCAGCTTACCTACATTGCGGAGATTAAAAATCCGGTTTTGATTGTGCACGGTGAAAAAGCCCATTCGCGCTATTTTTCCGAAGATGCCTTCAAGCGTTTGACCGGAGATAATAAGGAGCTGATGATCATTCCGGGGGCTAATCATGTTGATCTGTACGATAACTTTGATGCGATCCCGTTTGATAAGCTAGAGTCCTTCTTTAAGACTAATTTGCAGTAAGTTGGGTTTGCTGCATAAGCCGCCCACATTCTGTGCGGCGGCTGATATCACATTCAGTGCACAATTTGTCCCCAAGGCGCGTCATTCTCTGCTAGAGTAAAGCCAAGCCGCAGCTTGTAGAACGGCAGCAGCTTCATATCTCTCCTTTTTTCGGCAGCTTTTATGGAGGCGCAGCCCATGAGCGCATACAATATCGCCTGGTGGGGCAATAATTACTTTACCGTCAACACTAAAGGGCACATCGCGGTATGCCCCGATCCGTCGCTGCCCGAGGCGCAGGTTGATCTTGCCGAATTAGTCCGCCAGCGTGAACGTAATGGCCAGCGTTTGCCTGCTCTGTTTTGTTTCCCGCAGATTTTAGTGCACCGCGTGCGCTCAATTAATCAGGCTTTTGCGCAGGCACGGGAAAGCTACGGCTACAGCGGCAAGTATTTTCTGGTTTATCCCATCAAGGTCAATCAGCACAAACGGGTGTTGGATGCGATTACCCAATCAGGTGAAGTGGTAGGGCTTGAGGCTGGCTCAAAGGCTGAGCTGTTGGCAGTCTTGGCGCATGCTGGGCGTACTCGCTCTGTGATTGTGTGCAATGGTTATAAGGATGCCGAGTACATTGCGCTGGCGTTAATGGGGCAGAAAATTGGCCATAAAGTTTTTCTGGTTATAGAAAAACTCTCGGAGCTTGCCATTGTGTTGCGTGAAGGTAAACGGCTGCAGGTTAAGCCGCTGTTGGGAATTCGCGCGCGTTTGGCCTCGCAGGCTTCTGGTAAATGGCAGGCCTCGGGCGGAGATAAGTCTAAATTCGGCTTGACGGCTGGGCAAATTCTGCAGATGGTAGCCACGCTCAAAGAGGCCGGCTGCCTTGATTGCTTAAAGTTGATTCATTTTCATTTAGGCTCACAGCTGTCCAACATCCGCGATATCGTGCGCGGCGTGCGTGAATCGGCGCACTTTTTCGTGCAGTTAAGTAAGCTCGGGGTTAACTTAGAGTTTTTTGATGTCGGCGGCGGCTTGGGTGTTGACTATGAAGGCACGCGCTCACAGACCGAGGGCTCGGTCAATTACGGGCTTAAGGAATATGCCAACAACATCATTTGGACCATCGGCGATGCCTGCCGCGAAAACGGTCTGACTCCGCCTACCATCATCACCGAATCCGGCCGAGCCCTTACTGCCTACCACACCGTTTTGGTAACCAATGTCATTGGGCAGGAGCGCTGTGAGTTTACTGACATTAATGAATTACCAGCGGATGCGCCGCGCCCGCTGCAGTCGATGTTTCACACTTATCAAGAGGCCAAGGGCGGGGTGGTCAAGCGCTCTTTAAGTGAGTGGTGGCATGATGGGCAGATGGATCTGCAGGATATCAATCAAGGCTTTATCGCCGGTGTCTACAGTCTTGAGCAGCGGGCTTTGGCCGAGCAGCTCTTTTTGGGCATCGGTCAGGCGGTCAAGCATCGCCTGGATTTAAGCAATCGGCAGCATCGGGCGCTTGACGATGAGATCGCTGAGCGCATGGCCGATAAGCTCTACCTTAATTTTTCGCTGTTTCAGTCGCTGCCGGACGCGTGGGGCATTGGGCAGCTCTTTCCCATTTGTCCGCTTGAAAGGCTCAATGCGCCGTGTACGCGCCGGGCGCTGCTTCTGGACATTACCTGCGATTCCGACGGCATGATCAAGCAGTATATTGAGGGCGAGGATATTGCCGCGACCATGCCGCTGCCGGATTTTCCGGTAGATGATCCGCCGTATATCGGCTTTTTCATGGTCGGAGCGTATCAGGAAATCCTCGGCAATATGCACAATCTGTTCGGCGATACTGAGGCGGTGGATGTCATGGTCTACCAGGAGCGCGTGGAGGTGCATCTGTCCGATGAAGGCAGCACCGCAGCTGAGATGCTCTCTTACGTCAAGCTGGATGCCACGGCGCTGCTGCAGCAGTTTACCTCGCAGGTGCGCGCCTCGGCGCTAGATGATAAGGAAGCGCGCATGCTGGTCGATGCCTTTAGAGAGGGCTTGTACGGCTATACGTATTTGGAGGACTGAGCGCTACAGTCCGGCGCTCAGACCGCCATCAATTAAATACTGCCCGCCGGTGCAGAACGTGCCGGTTTCGGTCAGAAAGTACACTAAATCGGCCACTTCCTGCGGCGTGCCGACGCTGCCACGCGCAAACAATGCATTTTCCTCCGCCCACAGCGCGTCAATGGACTGATGGGTTTTCGCGCTGGTGCGCGCAAAGACTCCATCTACTAGCGGGGTGGCAATGGTGCCGGGGCACACCGCGTTCACGCGGATGTGATGAGGCGCTAAATCCACCGACAGTGAGCGGGTGGCCTGCCCCAGTGCACCTTTAATCAGCCCATAGGCAAAGCTGTGCGCCTTGCCGATAAAGACCTGATCGGAGGCATTGATGACAATCGAGCCGCCGCCGGCCTTAACCAGAAATGGGGTGACCACGCGCAGCGTATTGATGCTGCCGTAAAGATTGGTATGAATCATTAAATCCAGCTCTTCATCGCTGATGTCAAGCACGGTATTGGAGCGATGAATGCCGGCATTAACAAACAGCGCATTAAGCGAGCCAAAGCGAGCTGCCGCGGCGGCGGCGGCATGCGCAATGTCAGCTTTCTTGGCTGTATTGCCGTAAATAAAGTAGAGCTGCGCACTGTTCTCTGTGGCCACAACGGCCGTTGCCGCCTCAGAATTAATATCCATGAAGGCCACGTTATAGCCTTCTTGTAAGAATTTACGCACGCAGGCGCGTCCAATCCCGGTGGCGCCGCCGGTGATAAAGATGGTTTTCATCAGGTGTCTTCCCTTTAGCTGATTACTCTGTAACTGCAGCGTTAATTTGTGAGTATAACGCGCAGCTATGTTAGGCGAAAATACTGCTGCGTCTTGATGAGATAGACGGCATGATAACTTACGCGCAAAGATTTTCCGCAAAAAATTTTTTCGGGCCGCTTGACCGCAGTCTGTACCTGTCTGCCATTTACCCGCCGTTAACACCGCTGCCCATAGCCGCCCCCCGCATACACAAAGGAGTCTCTAAGGAACAGGCCGGATTAACCGGGGGGTACGTGTTAGAAAACTTATCCAGATTAGTAAATAAATAGGTCGGATTGGTCTGGTTTGCGCGTTAATATGTTTATTATATTACGTGTTAAATGGATGTATAGTTATAGTTTAATTAAAACAATATTATTTTTCTAAATACATATTATATGTTTTTTTTTTTTAACGAATTATATTAATACTTGCGGCGTCTTATGGAATATGACTACTCCGTAGGACGGAGCTCCAATTCATAGAAAAGTTGGGCGTTAGAGACAAAGCTCTGAAAAAGGCTGAACGGAGCCTTAAATTTTGCATAAAAATTTTTTGGAGAGAAATTTCAATGAAACAAACGAAGAACGCACTTGGCATGTTGCTAAATGCTTATCGTTCGATTTACAAGTTTGCCTATTTCAAGGGGTTAGCTGGCGCGGTAATATTTACCGCTGGCTTGTCCTCGACCCAAGCGGCGGAGCTGCCAACTGATGCTTCCGGAGCTGACATGAATGCTGCTCTTATCAATGTAACTGATAATACTGCGTTCACGCAAAACAGCTATGCGCATGATATTAATGTCAGCTCAACCGGCTCAATTAATGGCGCTACTTCTAATACTTTCTTGTACTTATCCGGCACCCTAAACTTGGGGCAGAATGCTGCGATTAACCTGTCAAACGGTGCCGGCATTGATGATATAACGGTAGCGCCAGATCAGGGTTCACATGATAGCGTTTCAGCTTTGGTAGCGCAGGGCGGCAATAGCATTAACCTGAGTGATGGCTCCTACATTGAGACTTTGCGCATCAGCCTAAACGATACAGCAGTGACGTTAAGCGGCAATCGTGGGGATTCGTGGCGTGAGAACGCTTCATTAATGGCAGCGTACAATTTCGCAAGCAATCAGAACGAAGGCGTGCTTACGGCTGTCAACACAGATTTCAACATGAATAACGGCTCCATGCTCACGGCCCGATATATGACAATTGACGGTGGCAGCCTCAACTTAAACGGTGTTGCTGATTCTGACGGTAAGAACTTGGCTGTAGTTCGCGCCTACGGCTCCGGCACAACTGGCACTTTAGATGTCAGTGACGCAGATATTTCAGTTAGTGGCTCAGGCAATATTATTGGCGCGGTGACCGGAAATTTTACCAATGTTGATCTGAATGTAGCCACCGGCGCAGCGCTGTATCTTAGCGGTAATATCAGCAATGCAAGCGATAACTCAGCCTATCAGCTGCTCTCAGACAGTAACATTTCGCTGGAGAATGTCAGTGGCGGTGAACTGTCTTTTAGCGGCGGCAGCATCGTCAATCTCGGTACGATTGAGTTTAAGGGCGATTTAACGCTGCAGGGGATAGCACTGAATAATGAAAATGGTACCGTTGAGATCAATTCAGGTAGCTTAACTTTTGGCAGTAATGTTTCACAAGCACAGCTTGACGCCTTAAACGCGATCAGTGACACGGTATCTCTAGCACAAAACTTAAGCGGCACCTATATCGTACCGGAAAAAACGCAATTAATATTTGACGGGCCTGGTGTATACGAAATCTCGGATATTAACCTGAAAGCTTCAGCAAGTGAGGATAAAGCGTCCGGCGGCAAGATCATTGTACAGAATAACGCTATTGTCTTAGTTGATACGGTAGATACTTTAACTGCTTTGGGCCCTATCGGCTTAATTCAGGCAGAAAATGAGTCGGGTGAGGAGGGGGAGGGCACGGTGTACGTGACTGCCGCGAACTCCACGGTAAGCTCCGCGCTTTTTAGCGATCAGCATTTACACAACGCTGGGGAGGATTCTGGTGCTCATTCTGCAGTGGAGTTTAATAATCTTAGGGTAAGCGGCGGCTCGCTTACTACCGCCAGTTTGGAGCTGATAGTCAATGGTAATTTAACTTTGGAGGTAGACGCCAATAACGTCTTTACGTTAGGCGGCGGAACTGGAAGTGTTGAAAGCGAAATTAATGCGGGCGGCAACGTAAGCCTGAGCGATGTTACTGCCGCTGCGGATCATCCGGGAACCATTGTGCTGGCTGATCGCGGCGAGATGAATTTTGCGGCTGCAGGCGCTTACAGTGTTAACGCCGATCTTACTTTAAGCGGTTCCGGCGCGCTGTCCAATTTTGGGCAAGGCACTTGGAACGTGCAGGATATTACCGTCAATAACGGCAGCTTGAGCATCGGCGATGATGAGGACGAAGACGATGTGGCGGCACAAGTCTCCGTGATCGCCGACACCGTGACCCTTGCATCAGGCGCAGAAGGCTTAGAGCAAAGCTTAGAGGTTTTAGCCAATTCTTCTTTGAGTGTGCAGACATTAAATGTCGCGGCCGGCCAAGGGGAGATCGCAAGTAATGCCACTTTGATTGTGCGCGGTGATAATCAGAATAACACGGTGGACTTAAGCGGCGGCAATAACGTGACAGTTAACGGCGGTATCGTTGATTTGACCGACGCAGCTGATACTGTAGGTCTTACTTTTAGTAGCAATGGCTTCAGCACCAGCAGCGGATACAGCAAGCTCTCCATGCAAAACGGCACCATCCGCTTGGATATGGCCAATGTCAGCGGCGGCTATACTGTAGCCCAGGCTAATTCTTTACTGAGTGTCTTGGCCTCAGGCAGCGGTCTGGTATCCTTAGTCAATGATGCTGTTGATATCCCGACTGAAACAGATCCGTCTACCGGCGAGAGCATGGTTGATTTCGACAAGCTGCAGGGCGACGCGGGCAGCACTACCGGTGATTTGACTCTGACCTTTGATAACGAGGAAACCCGTTCGTCCGTGCTGACTAATGTCGCAGGCGGCGTCACCGGCGGCTGGAAAGCCGTTAAGCTGGCTGAAAACGCGGATAACTTAGAAGTTACCGCTGCTGGTACGCTGGCAGTGTACGGCACTACCGCGGGAGATAAGCTGGTGGCGGATGCTGCAGGTAATACGGCTGCGGTGAATATCGGCGCGGGCGGAACCTTTACGGTGAATGCCTCCGGACAGGTTGGCGCTATTAGCGGCGACGATGGTACTTTGAGCGTAAATCAGTCTGCCGTGAGCGTTGTCGCTGCCGATGGCTGCGCGGCGGCAGATATTGCCGTAGCTAAGATAGAGCAAACCGACGCCCACATCAGCGCAGGTGACGTGACTGCTGCGGATAGTATTAAGCTTGCAAGCGCTTCAGCCCTGCAGGCAGCGGATGTCGCGACTGAGGGTGAGCTCTCTTTGCAGAGCGATTCTTCTTTAAATGCCGCCAATTTGCAGGCCGCTACGATTAACATTAACGCCTCCTCAGCTGCAGTAAGCGGCAGCGTCACTGCAGACGCGATTAACGTTGCTAACGGCGGCAGCATGGATGCCTCTGAGATTCACGTGTCTGGCGATATGAATGTAGTCGGTGCGTCAACCGTAACTGCGACTACCCTTAGCTTGAGTGACGGCAGCACGCTGCGTATTGGCAGCGAAGGCTCGGCCAGCGAAAGCGCTTCAACCGGTTCGCTGCACGTGGAAAACTTGGCACTCAATGGCGCTACCTTAGAGATTGATCCGGCTTTTGGCGATGCAACTGCTGTAGCTACGGTGCAGTACTTTGGGCAGAGGCCGAGCACAGACGCTGAGGACATGGAGCTTGATGGTAATGTGATAGTCGGTAAGAACTCAGCCTTGGGTGTAGGCATGACCAAAGACGAGCTGCTTACCGGGATTGCCGGCTATCAGCAAGGCGGCTCGCTGGTTGACGGTGCCTACGGTTCTGTGCTGATGGTTAATCGCACCGGTCTGCACATCGCCGATGGCCACAGCATCGTGGTGGGCAGTGCGGATATTGCAACTTTGCGTACTAAGGTGCAGAGCGACGCCATCTACTTTGGCGCGGGCGGCTCCATGGTGCTGACAGCCAATGCTCTAAGCGAGGATCGGGCCACGTTTATCTTTGAAGGAACTAACGGCGGATCCTTAGTGGCCGGCGGCGGTCAAATCGTGGTGCCGGCCGGTACTACCGCCGATCAGATTAAGCAGGCCTTTGAGAATGAAAAGTCTAGCAATCCAATTGCTATTAAGACCGATGGCGACTATCGCCTGAAGTTCACCACGCAAAACGGCTTGTATGTCGGCTACCTTGAGGATGGCAAGACCTTGGATGAGCTGCAGATGACCTTAGGGTCGAATACGCGCGGCATTCTTTCAGGGCTGTCCGATGCCACCTATACTTACGCTATGGACGTGCTTGAGCACGTGCAGGAAATCCGCGAAGACGCACGGCCGGAGGGCTGGCAGCCAGGGGATGACGAGCCGGTATTGTTAGGTATGGACTTCATTCAGGATGCCACCGGCTTCGGCAATGGTTTGTCGCTGGAGACGGCAGCGCGTCTGGCCGCCTTTGGCGGCGTGGTGCAGAGCGCGCAACAGGCCGCGCTGTCAACGACTGATGCTATCGCGGCACGTGCCGGCATCGGCGTAATGTCAAATCTCACCGTGGCCGAGAATAACGGCTTCGGGCTGTGGTTTGCTCCGATATACCGCAGCCAAGATTCCGACGGCTTGGATGCCGACGGTCTTAATGCTGGGGCCGACGTAGATCTGTACGGTGCGGCCTTAGGCGCGGATTACGCCTTTATGAATACCGTTAAGGCCGGCGTGATGTTCAATATCGGCTCAGGCTCGGCTGACGGTCAGGACGCGGGCTCGGCGGTGGATAATGACTTTGACTACTGGGCGCTGGCCGCGTATGCCGCCATCAACCCGGTGGAAAACCTCGATATCCTGGCAGATATCAGCTATACGAGCGTAGATAACGATGTGGATGCCAGCAGCGGGCTGGATGATTACGGCACGCTGTCTACCTCTGTGGACAGCACCGCATTATCCTTGGGCGTCACTGCGCAGTATCGCTTTGCGCTGTCAACGGTGGACATCACGCCGCACCTGGGACTGCGCTATACCATGCTGGATGTTGATGACTACAGCGTAGATAGCGCGGCAGGGACTTTAGCCGACACCGACTCAGATAGCCTGAACGTGTTCTCAGTACCGGTCGGCGTCAAGTTCTCGCGTGACTTTAAAGTCAATGACTGGAAGATTTCTCCGGCGCTTGACTTAATGGTTACCGGTAATTTCGGCGATGACGAGTACGATAGCGATGTAACCTTTGCCGGCGTGAACGGCTATGAGGCGAATCTGTCCACTGAGGTGATCGACAGCTTCACCTATGGTGCGGCTTTAGGCCTCAGCGCTGACCATGGCAATTTTGCCTTAGGTCTGGGCGTTAGCTATCAAGGCTCGGAAAATACCGATGCCTTTGGGCTGAGTGCAAACTTTGGCTATCGCTTTTAAGTAAATTGCCCGCCAATTGCATCATGTCCCCGCTGCGTGCGGGGACATGGCTGGGCCGGCGCAGAGCTGATGTGTATCGGCCTTAGCTTAGGGTGCATTATGGCGTTAGTCTGTACTGGCGATCATAATTGAGGCATGGCTGTCATAAGGTAAAATTTTAGACAGTATTGCTTCAATTTTTGTCCATTTCAATCTGGCAAGCGGCCGATCATAAATTGGCGCGCCTGAGCATAAATCTAACCGCTCGCATATTCAGCAATCCGCGATAGCCCACAGCTTGCAGCGCTGCCTGCGCGCTTTAAGTCAGCTTTACTCCTCGGCTGCGCGTACAGTGTTCCTCTTATCCGCTTTGCCGCGGGCTTTTGTCCAGCATGAAGTCATCATCAGGCGGAGGGAAATGAAAGCAGTTATTCATCACAGCGATGCCGCTGTGCCGCCGCTGCTGGTGATATTGCAGCGGCGGCAGGGAGTAGCATGCAGCCGGTTTTACAAGTTTTTTGGCTGCCCGTTGATATTCCTGCGCGCAGCTTTGGGACAGGGTGCGGTTTTCAGTTAAATTGAAGCTTGCATGGTCTTGGGAATACGGCGGCGGGTGAAGAGATAATACAGGCGACTTAAGTAAATTCCCGCACAGGTAAACAGCGCGGCGATAAAGCCTATCCAGAAGCCCTGAGCTGCCATAGGCTCCCATCCAAGCAGACCATAAGCCAGCGCGAAGCCCAGCGGCATACCAACAATCCAATATGCGCCGATGGTTACCATGAAGATGGTATGTGAATCCTTAAAGCCGCGCAGCACGCCGATAGACAATACTTGCAAACTGTCCGGCAACTGATAAAACACGCAAAATACTACCAGTACTTCGGCCAAAGCCCATACTTCAGGTGCTGGACTGTACAAACCAATAATTTGGTGGCGCAGCAGCAGTACTAGCGCGCAGTTAAACAGTACGAAAACGGCGCCTAAGAGGAAGGCTGCCTGCAAAGAGCGCCCTGCGCGCTTCCAATGGCGCGCTCCCATAGCTTCGCCGACACGGATAGTGACAGCGTTGGACAGCGATAGCGGGAACATGAAAAGCAGACCCGACAGATTCATCGCGATAGCATGCGCTGACACTACAATTGGTCCGAACGGAGTGAGCAGGAAGGACACCATTGAAAAGCATGTTACTTCAATCATCGCGCTTAAGGCCAGCGGAATGCCTAAGTGCAGAAAGCCTTTAATTTCATTCCATTTGAGCGCATACCACTGCCGATATAAACGGAAGTTGGCGTAGAACTTATGGCGCTGTACGTAGATTAAAAATAGCAGAGATGTTAGGTAGATGGTGACTGTGGTAGCGACGCCGCAGCCGATACCACCCATGGCCGGCAGACCAAATTTGCCGAAGATGCAGATATAGTTGAGCGGAATATTGAGCAGGAGCGCGACAAAACCGAAGATTAAGGTTGGCATGGTATTGCCAAGTCCCTCGGAGTAGGCGCGCAGAATGTTAAATAGTGCAAAGCCGGGGATGCCGATAGCAATTGCATACAGATAGCCGCTGGCCACGCGTACCATTTCCTGATTGATGTCAGGGATGAGCGTGTAGAGCTTGGGAGCAGCAAACATTAATGCGGCGACAACAAAAGAGAATAACAGACAGGTAATGGTTGCTACATGCAGTCGTGCGGCAATCAGCTCGGGCTTCCCAGCACCGCGCAGCTGTGCGACGATCGGGGATACTGCAAAGCAAAGCCCGATAATAAACAGCAGTACGGGCCAAAAAAATGATCCGGCAATTGCTACTCCAGAGAGTTGCTCAGTACCGGCAGCTCCGGCCATTAAGGTATCAACAACGCCCATTGAGGTCTGGGCGATCTGTCCAAGGAATATTGGACTGAATAAACGGAAAATACGTTTGCCTTCTGTGCCTAAGGGCGGCACGACTTCAGGGGTAGTCTGGTCAACAGCTTGCGTCACGTCTACCTCAGAAAGGCTCTAGGGCCTTTACCGTCAAAATGGTTACAAGGAAAGGTATAAGCCGACATATTCTATAGCTTATACTTAATAGATCAAGCGGTAGACGCGGTTTTTAATCTGAAGCTGTGAAATCCTCTAAGCGCGAGCGTGTGTAATTTATGCTTGCAATGTTGCTTTGAAGCTTTGGCGCAAAGCTCGGTGCAGTACCACTGCGTAAATCATAGTAGGGAGCGGCAGCGTTATGCTCAATGCCAGCCAAAAGCCTGCTGCGCCCAGATTAGGACCAATGAAGCCAAAGCACAATGCCGCACCGCCGGGCAATGCCAGCAGATAAAAACAGAAGAGCGTAACTTTAAGTACTACGTGACTTAATTTAAAGATGCGCAACTGCAATGACAGGATGCATTGTAAATGCTCAAAAATCTGATTAAAGAGAGCATAGTTAAGTAGTGCGGAGGCTAAAGCAGCAGCTGCGGCATCATGAGTAAAAAGCGAAGGCAGGACATCTTTTAATATGAAGGTTGTACTCACTGTAAGCATAATGACAAGCGTGCTTAAGCACATTAGCACTTTTAAGCGCAGGTGATACAAAGCTTTATCCTGCGCTCCGTAGGCCTGCGCTCCGCGGATACAGGCAGCAAGTCCAATAGCAAGTGGCAGTACAAAGATAAGCGAGTTTACGCACATTGCAATGCTGTGCCCTGCTGTGACCGAGGGGCCTAGCGGGGTAAGGCATAGGGCGATTAAAGCAAAGGCTGCGCTTTCAATAGCTGCGGCGATGCCTAAGGGGAGGCTGATGCGCAAACAGTTTTTTACTTCAGCTGAGTTAAAGCGATAAGCCGTCAGGTGCAGCTGCGCCCAGATGGAAGAGTAACGTCGCAAAATCAGTAGCAACGCTCCGGCAGTGAGCGAAATGGATATGAGAGTAGCCAGACCGCAGCCGCGCCCGCCAAGGCCTAAGGTAAAGATGCACAGATAATTAAGCGGCAGATTGAGCAGTAGCATCATGAAGGCAGCAAAGGCGGATAACCGCGGAGCGCCTAAGGCCTCAGAGCTTGCTTTCAATACCATGAGCAAAGCAGCATCGGGCAGTGCAAGCGCGGCAAAGTACAGATAGTGGCGAAAATGCTGTGCCATTAGCGTATCGCCTTTAAGATCAATTATAAAAGTTGCAGTATACAGTAGAGCCATCATGCTAAGCGCACTAATTACGGCAGCACTTAAGGCGGCGTAACAGGCAGGAGCTATCTCATTATGCCGACCCGCCCCGCACAACCGACCGAGCTTGGCGCTGTAGGCGGAAAGCTGTCCCTGCAGAAACATTAAGGTGGGAAAAAATAACGCGCCGCCTGCGGCGACTCCGGCTAAATCGCGGCTGCCGGCAAGACCTGCCATTAAGGTATCGCTGAAAGTGAGCAACGCTGAGCATAAAAGCCCAAAACCAATAGGCATGCTTAAGTGCACGAGCCCACGGATTTCAGCAAAAAGCGGGGACATGATGGATTGATGCTGTTGTCAAGCGACAGAGTAGGTGGAAAACAGCGGCGGCGATGGCCGCCACTGTTTGGGTGCTTAATGCACTTTGCTGCCCAACGGAGCTTTGTTATCAACTGAGAGCAGGAAGATATCCTGTCCGCCTTCACCGGCGGCTAGGACCATGCCCTGCGACAGGCCGAATTTCATTTGGCGCGGCTTTAAGTTCGCTGCCACGATGACCTTGCGGCCAATCAGCTCTTCAGGCTTGTACACGCTCTTGATGCCGGCAAATACCTGACGTTGTTCAAAGCCAAGGTCCAGCTGCAGGCGCAGCAATTTGCGGGCCTCTGGCACTTGCTCGGCTGCAATGATTTGCGCAACGCGCAGGTCAAGCTTTATAAAATCATCGATGGTGATCTCAGGAGCCAGAGGCACGTACTCAGAGCTCGGGGTAGCTTCCTTTTGAGGTTTGGCGCTTTGCGCTTCCTTTAAGTCTTGCTTGCTTTCCTCCACCATGGCTGCGACATCCTTGGGGTCAATGCGGGCAAACAGCGGCTTGAACTTATTGATCTGATGATTTAGTAGCGCCTGCGCAGCTGAGTTGAAATCAAGTTTATCGTTTAAAAATTCCTGACTTGCGGCATATACCTGCGGCAGAATAGGCGATAAGAAGGTAATTAGGGCTTTAAAGCAGTTAATGGCTTGCGTGCACACTGCCTGCAACAGATCATTATTGGCTTCATCTTTGGCCAAGACCCACGGAGCATGGCTGTCTACAAAGCGATTGGCCTCATCGGCTAAAGTCATGGTCAGACGCACCGCTTCGGCATAATTGCGCTCTTCATAGGCAGCGGTGATCAGCGGTGCGGCCTCGGTGAATTTGCATGCTAAGTCTTCATCGCAAATAGTCGAGCCAAGCATACCGTCAAAGCGCTTGACGATAAAGCCGGCGCTGCGCGAGGCTAGATTTACCACCTTGCCGACAATATCAGAATTTACCTTGGCTACAAAGTCATCTAAGGACAGATCCAAGTCCACAGCCTGCGCAGTGAGCTTAGAGGCAAAGTAATAGCGCAGGCATTCAGGCTGCAGATGCTTTAAGTAGGTAGCCGCCTTAATAAATGTGCCTTTGGATTTGGACATCTTAGCGCCGTTGACCGTCACGTAGCCGTGCACGAAAATTTTACTTGGCAGACGGTGATCGGAACCCTTTAAGGTAGCTGGCCAGAACAGAGAGTGGAAGTAGAGGATATCCTTACCGATAAAGTGATAGAGCTCTTTGTCTGAGTCTTGCTTCCAGAAGACATCAAAATCAATGCCCTGCTTGTCGCAGAAGTTCTTAAATGATGCCATGTAGCCAATCGGGGCATCCAGCCACACGTAGAAGAACTTATTGGGGGCGTCAGGAATCGGGAAGCCAAAATAAGGCGCATCGCGCGATAAATCCCACGGCTTTAAGCCTTGGGCAAACCACTCCTCAAGTTTATTGGCCATTTCAGGCGGCAGCACAGTTTTGACGTAGCCGTGCAGGAAGTCGGCAAATTTGGGCAGATCAAAGAAATAGTGCTCACTTTCCTTTAAGACAGGTTTAGCACCAGAGACGGTGGAATACGCATCTTTTAAATCAGTCGGATTATAGGTAGCTGAGCACACTTCGCAGTTGTCGCCGTATTGATCTTTAGCACCACAGCGCGGGCAGGTCCCCTTCACAAAGCGATCGGGTAGAAACATGTTTTTAACCGGATCGTATAGCTGTGAAATGGTCTTAGTGAAGATATAGCCACGCTCACGCAGCTTTAAGTAAATCTCCTGTGAAAATTTTTGATTTTCCGGCGAGTGGGTGCGGTAGTAATTATCGTAATTGATTAAAAAGCCCTGCATGTCGGCACGGTGGCTGATGCCGACCTCTTCAATCAACTGCTCTGGGGTTTTGCCCTGGCTTTGAGCTTTAATCATCACCGGAGTACCATGGCAGTCATCGGCGCAGACATAGTAGACCTCATTACCTATGGCGCGTTCAAAGCGCACAAAAATATCAGACTGAATATGCTCTAGCATGTGGCCTAAATGGATTGGCCCATTGGCATAGGGCAGCGCGGAGGTAACTAGCATCGAACGTTTGCTCATGGCTTTAAAATCCTAAATATGCAGTCTATATACTGCGCGAAAATGCGCCTGCCGGCGCAATGGTTAATAATATAAATATGGGCGCTATTTTAGCAGATCTAGTCGCGCCCGGTTTTTTCAGCGGCGCAGGAGCAACTTGGAGAAAAGTCGCGGGTTGAGCTGGGCAATAATCACTGCTACCAGCATTACGGCACAGCCGACATACTGTTTAGCGTGCAAGGTCTCATCTAAGATCAGATTGCCAAAGAACACCGCCATCACTGATTCAAGCGACAGAATAATGGTAGCGATAGTCGGATTGATGCCGCGCTGTCCGATAATTTGCAAGGTATAGGCTACTCCGTTGGACATGATGCCACACCACAGCATGGCAGGGGCGGCGGCTAGAATATTGGCCAGCGATAAATGCGTGTCGAACAGTAGCATGGTAATAAGTCCTAAAAAAGAGGCGACGAAGAACTGGCCGCAGGACAGAGCGACGCCATCTACTTGCTCGACAAAATGCGCAATGGCTAGGATATGCACCGCAAAAATCACAGCGCAAATAAGGATCAGAATATCTCCTTGCTCTAAATGGAGACGAGATGGATCTTCAATGCACAAAAGATACAGTCCAAGCGCTGACAGCAAGGTGGCGATGAGTACCAGCAGATTGGGCCGTTTACCGAAAACCCACGATAAAAATGGCACAAAGATGATATACATTGAGGTGATGAAGCCGGCCTTTGAGGCTTCGGTGTAGACAAGGCCAAACTGTTGAAAGCTCTCAGCGCTGATAAGACAGACTCCGCAGACTATTGAACCGATGCATAAGGCGCGTCGATTATTGGCTTTTTGTATTTTGTGGCGGCGTTGCGCTTTTCTCTTTAACAGATAAATCACTGGTAATAGCACTAAGGCGCCGATTAAGGTGCGAAAGAAGGTAAAGGTAAAGGGCGAAACATGATCCATGCCGATGCTCTGCCCAATAAATCCCGACCCCCAAATAGTAGCGGTAGTAAAAAGCAGCAGGTACTGACGTAGTTCAAACAAGGTTAATTTCTCGCGGTTGCGCAATAATTAAGTTTAAATTAGAAACAATTTCCTAGTGTTAGGAATTAGCAGTTCCAGTTCAGGTGCAGATAAAGGCCTACTTTAGTAGCAGACAGGCGCAACTTTGGTTTGGCCGCAAAAGCTTAAGGCGGCCTGTAAGCCGCCTTAAGCTGCAAACTAAAATAAACCTAGAAACCTAGCGCTTTAGGCATTGTTTTGTACAGCCTTTAAGTGATCGTCCAGGCTCTCACGCTTGGAATTGCGCACATGCAGGAAGCACAGCGCGCAGACCAGCACGATGACCGCACCACCTAAGCTTAAGAATAAGCTGTGGCTGAATCCGGCTATCACGTAGCCCACTAAAGCGGATGAGGCAATTAAGCAGGCATAGGGCAGCTGCGTGGAGACGTGCTCAATATGCAAGCAGCCTGAACCGGCACTTGATAGAATCGTGGTATCGGATATTGGTGAGCAGTGATCACCAAAGACAGATCCTGCCAAAGTGGCCGAAAGCGCGATGATGATAAGTGAGCCAGACGGGTCAATTGCTTGGGCGACTGAGACGACAATCGGGATCAGAATACCGAATGTGCCCCACGCTGTACCAGTAGAGAAGCTTAAGAAGCAGGCAATCAGGAACATCGCAGCTGGAAGCATATTGCCGACAAGTCCGCCATCATCTTGCACTAAAGTAGAAATAAATAGCGGAGTTTGCAGTAAATCGCGGCACACGCCAGAAATAGTCCATGCGAGTACTAAGATCATGTTAGCCGGGATCATAGCTTGTACACCGCGCAGTACACCTTGCATGAAGGTCTTAAGGTCCAGCAGGCGACGGCCTACAAATTGAATCAGCGCAACAACTAAGGCCGCAAAGGAGCCGAGTACCAAGGCAGGACCTGCGGAGGTATTGCCAAAAGCGGCACTGATGGAATGATAAGCTGGATCTTCCCCCCAGTAGCCGCCGCAGTAAAGTAACGCGCATGTGGAGAAAATGATGAGGGAGACAATAGGAATCACCATATCAAGTACACCGCCGTTGGCGTGCACAGATAGCTCTTCATTTGAGCCAGTGACCGCTTCTTGATTTTCCTCTCCGCGGATTGCGGCAATATCGGCTTTGCGCATCGGACCAAAATCAAAGTTGCCGATAGCAATCATCAGTACCATGATGAGCGATAACAGTGCGTAGAAGTTCCACGGAATAGTGGCAATGAACGCATCCATTTCGTTTTCCATTGCACCGGTGGCTTTAATATTGGATCCGACGGCGGCCGCCCACGAAGAAATCGGAGCGATGATGCAGATAGGAGCTGCCGTTGAGTCAATGATGTAGGCAAGCTTTGCACGCGAGATCTTATAGGCATCAGTGATCGGACGCATTACTGTACCGACGGTTAGGCAATTGAAGTAGTCATCAATGAAGATGAGGATGCCAAGCCCCGAGGTGGCAAGCAGTGCGCTCTTGCGACCCTTAATCTTAGTTGCCGCCCACTTGCCGTAAGCGCGCGAGCCTCCGGCCATAGCAATGACGTAGACCAAAGAGCCTAGCAGCGAGCAGAATATCACAATACTGAAATCGACCTTATCTACCATCAAGGTGAAAGTGTGCTCTACGGCCTTAATGATTGGCATCGGCTCTGCCATGCCGAAAGAATAAATACAGGTACCAGTTAAGATACCGATAATTAAGGAAGAAAATACTTCTTTGGTAACTAAAGCTAATACTACTGCAATGACGGGCGGCAGCACGGAAAGTGCGCCGGCATAGTACGGTTCCATAACCTATCCTTTGGTGCGTTGCATTGAAATGGGGCATTTAGGCAAGCCACATGCCGCGCGCATTATAGCATAGGGTGGGAATTGCGCCCTTTTGGACGTCATAATGAAGCAAAATGGTGCAAATTTAACTTATGCCGCGTAATTTATCTTACATGAGCAAGGGAATGTAGGCGGCTGGCACAGCTCTTTTTGATTATGTACATTACACCTAAGAATTCAGGAACGAGCTTTTTGCTCCTACCTGATGGGGCTTTGTGGACATGCCTCAAGCGCAAAGAAGTGAGGGCGTAATAAAAGTGCGGCATCAATCTCATGAAACCTCGCACCTAAGTGCGTAGGCAGTTCATTCGGCTGGAGATGACTTTGTATTCTGCTGATTGAGTTCAGCGCGGGCCTCGGCTTCAAGACGCTGCGCCTCGGCGGCTACTTTTCTATCCTGCGATGAAGGTTCGGCAGGAGCAAGTGCGGCACGGCGCACCTGTTGCATCTTTTCGATGGTGGACTGCGGATCTTTTTCCTTAGAGGTATCAATCTGCACTTCACCATCTGTAATATAGCGTTTGCCGTCAGGTCCGGTTTCATAGCTGTAGGACGGGGCAGCAGCTAAGCTTCCACCGGCACTTTTGTGGGCTTGCTCATGCACTTTTACCTCATCATGTCGTTCCTGCATGGCATCAAGTTTCTGTTGTTCTTCGTCAGACAGCGGCTGCCCATCACTGCCGGTATCATTATCCTCCGTATCTTCATCACTATCTTTTGTCTCGGAAGCGGTCTTATCTACGCGTGCCTGCGGATTTAATGCGTCATCGCGTTTATCTGTAGTCGAAGTCGCGACAGTATCTTCATTGTCTGTTATAGATGAGGATGTGCCAACGGAGTGTTCTGCGCGCTCGGCACGGTTTAAATTCAAATAGCCCTGCAGGGCCTGATGATGCTGATGGGCAAAAGCAGCTAAAGTGGGGTCATGCTGAGCGTCATGCTGCGCCATACCCGCTTGTGACTGCTCGTTTGCGCCATTTACAGCCGGTATTGCGACGGTAGGCGGATTGGGAGCTGCGGCCCTGGTCTGCTGTGGCAGCTGTACTGCTGTATAAGCATGAGTATTAACTGCATCAAGCATGTACCAAACCTTTCCTTTTTATAGAATGAAACATAAAACAGCTTAATCTGCCGTGTCTGGACGGACTCGTCTTTATATTTTATCGGCTAGCCGTTAGCTTGACTTTAGCCGATGGTAAAAATAATGGCGGCAGTCAGTACTGCCGCCTAAGTAAGGTCAACTTAAGAGCAGGGTGTGAACAACAAGCCTGCGCTTATAATTCATTATTTAGAGGATGGCGCCTAAGGCCTGACGCAACGTAGCTCCGGCACCGCGCAGCCCGGCCTTAGTGTCGGTAATGACATAGGTCGGAATGCGCTGCATATAGCTCTTAAAGCGGCCTTTATCTTCAAAGGCATCGCGGAACTTGGACTGCTTGAAGAAATCGATAAAGCGTGGTACCACACCGCCTGCAATATAAACGCCGCCGAAAGTCCCCATGGTCAGCGCTAAGTTGCCGCCAAAGCGGCCCATTAAGCGGCAGAAGGTCTCAAGGGCTTCAAGGCAATCCGGCTCCGGGGGCGAGGCTAAAGCCTGCGAGGTAACATCGGCCGGAGTCATGTCGGGGCGCAGTCTTTCATTGCGCATGGCGATGGCCTCATAGAGATTGACAAGGCCCGGGCCAGAGAGCACGCGTTCGGCAGATACATGGCCGATGCGCGCACGCATGGCAATTAAAATTAGATCTTCTGCCATATTGGCTGGTGCTAAATCGACGTGACCGCCTTCGCCTGGTAGCGAGACCCATTGATTGCCGATATGCACTAAGTGCGCTACACCCAGCCCTGTGCCGGCGCCGTAAACCGCAATTGGAGCTTGTGGATCTGGCTCACCGCCGCCGATTTTCACTAAATTCTTTTTATCAAGGCAGGGGACCGACATGGACATGGCGGTGAAATCATTAATGACGATGAGTTGATCAAGGCCTACGGCATTTTTAAGTTGCTGCTGCGAGAATTCCCACGGATTATTCGTCATTTTGACGTAATCACCTGTGATGGGGCAGGCAATGGCAATGCAGGCTGCTGTAAAGTCGCTGTGGGTTTCTTGGCGAAACTTTAAAATACAGCTTTCAAGCGAGTCGTTTTCTAAAGCTGAATAAATGATGGGAGTGCTTAAGGTGCCGTCTTCTAAATTACACAGTGCCAGACGAGCGTTGGTACCACCGATATCGCCGACTAAGGCCTGTCCGCATAAGGCTGACATAACTTTTCTCCTGCAGATAAAAAAATAAGAATGGCGCTATTGTAGCGAAGATAGTGGCATAAAAACGCTGTACAGGGCGCAAATTTGTACTGCGTGTTAGACTTAAGTTAATACTAAAATTACAGGAGATAAAGTTAATGCGAGTTTTACGCGCGCTACAGTTTGTCCTTGGTATGGCGTTGTTGCCGTATGCAGCTGCAGACGCAGCTTGTCTGCGGGTGCAGCTGCCAGCTGCGCTGCCGTCGCTGCTACCTGCAGGATCGTGTGTGGAACTGTCTGGGCGAGGGGTACTTCCTGCTGCAATGGTACTTAAGGGACGGATGATTGTGCGTCGCGGTACGCAGTTGTCAGTGGAGCATGGGTTGACTCTTACGGATAAGGCGCAGCTGCTGCAACGCGGTACGCTAAGGCTTGCGCAAGGTAAACTTGAACTGCAAAAAGGTGCTCAGCTGGTCAATTACGGCACGCTACAGCTTGCTGCAGATAGCAAACTTGAGGTTGCTGCTGGTGCAGCATTCACCAACAGCGGATTAAGTGAACTGAGCGCGGCGCAGGTAGACACCGAAGGGGTGGTGGAGAATTTTGGACGCCTGCAGCTTTATGCTGCAGCTTTACGTTGCAGCGCAGGAGGACTGCGCAATGGTGGCATTTTGCATCTGCAGGGCATGAGCATTCTACAGCTACACGGGGACTGTCAGCTACAAAATGTCGGGACGTTGCAGCAGGATGCTGAAGCCACCATGGAACTTAGCTCTCAGGCACAGTTTATAAATCAACGTCAATTGCAGTTTGCGGGTAATGTCGCGCAGCAAGGGGACAGCGTATGTTTAAATCAGCGGCGCCTTGAGCTTTTGCCCACTGCGCTGTGGTACGTCGGCGGTAGGGGAGCATTAATTAATGAGCAAAACGCCACGCAGCAGGGGCAGCTGCTGCTTACCGATAGTGCGAGCTTTGTCAATAAAGGATCGTGGTATGGTGAAGCAGACAGCCTTATTCGGGTAGGAGGGGAAGCGCACTTTACTAATAACGGCAACTTTCGCGCGCGTGGCAGGGTTGTGCGGGAGGAGAATGGGGTAATTGAAAATATAAAAGAATGGGTAAAGTAGGATGTTAACGCAGGGGGTAAAAGCCCCCGCGCTGTAAATATGGGGACTTAATCAATGGAGCTGTCTTCGTTGCCGGTGCCGCTGCCAAACTCGCCGCCGCCCATCTCTTCATCGCCTACCGAGCACAGACGATGCAGGTGCCGCGGACGAATCACCGTTAAGTACTTGTTAAAGACCTTTGCATAAGGATCGGTGATCACGCCGTCGCCGTGCAACTGTTCAAGGAAAACTTTCTCCTGTTCATCCTTAGGCTCACGGGTGCCGTTGTGAAGTTCCATCATCGCTGTGCCGCAGGTTTCCAGCAGATTAGACTCGCGGATGGAAAATTCACCGCTGCGACGGATGCCGCGGGCAAAATGCTGAAAATCGTTAAATTGCTTTTCAGACTCAAAGCTCATGGGGTAAACCTCAATATAAATCTAGGGCTGCCTAAAATTTGCGCTTATATTAATCATTTTGCGCCCGCTTTTCCAGTAAAAAATCATGGCGCTGCCGACGCTTTTGCCAAGCAGTACGCTCCTAAGTAAAAGTAGCTGCACCGCGGGGACGATCCTGCGTCGTATTGGGCAATAATTTGAGCTAGGCAGCGGGCTTTGCTACAATCGCAGGCAACAAATAAGCGAATTTTTTGGCAGCGCCCCGTAAGTTAGGGGCTGCCGCAGCCGGGGATCCCGGATTTTTGCATGCTTGGAGGAGAGCTGATGGTTGCTGCTGAAGAACAAGAACGCATCCCGCGCAACTTTATTACCGATATTATTGATAATGATTTAAAAAACGGTCGTACCGATCATGTTGCGACGCGCTTTCCGCCGGAACCTAATGGCTATCTGCATATTGGTCATGCTAAATCCATTTGCTTGAATTTTGGTTTGGCTCGCGATTACGGCGGTACCTGTAATCTGCGTTTTGATGATACCAATCCGGTAAAAGAGGATATGGAATACATTAAGTCCATAGAGCGTGACGTACGCTGGCTGGGCTTTAATTGGCAGGATCCTATTCGTCACTCCTCGGATTATTTTGACCGCCTGTACGGTTATGCACTTGAGCTTATTGATAAGGGGCTAGCTTATGTTGATGAGCTGTCTCCCGATGAAATTCGCGAGTATCGCGGCACTTTAAAGGAGCCGGGACGCAACAGCCCGTATCGCGATCGTTCGCCGCAAGAAAATCGCGAACTGTTTGAAAAAATGCGTCGCGGCGAATTTGCTGAAGGCACGGCCTGCCTGCGGGCAAAGATCGATATGGCATCACCGTTTATCTGTATGCGCGATCCGGTCATTTACCGTGTGCGCTTTGCGCAGCATGCGCTGACTGGGGATAAATGGTGCATCTATCCGATGTATGATTTTACTCACTGTATTTCTGATGCCATTGAGGGCATTACCCATTCCATCTGCACGCTGGAGTTCCAGGATAACCGCCGCCTCTACGATTGGGTGCTTGATCATATTTCAATTGAAGCGCGTCCGCATCAGTATGAAATGAGCCGCTTGAATCTTGAGTATTCTCTTACCTCAAAGCGTAAGCTCAACCTGCTGGTGGAAAAGGGCATTGTGGACGGCTGGGACGATCCGCGCCTGACCACGATTTCTGGCCTGCGCCGGCGCGGCTACACCCCTGCATCTATTCGTGAATTCTGCCGCCGCATCGGTGTGACCAAGCAGGAAAATACTGTGGAGATGAGTGCACTGGAAAGTTGCTTGCGTGAAGATTTAAATGCGCATGCTCCGCGTGCGATGGCGGTGCTTCATCCTTTAAAGGTGGTCATTGATAATTTCGGCAGCGAAGGGGTCACCGCCACTGAATTTACCGTGCCCAATCATCCGGAACATCCGGAGATGGGCAGTCGTATTGTTACTATCTCTAAGGAAATCTATATTGATGCTGCCGATTTTCGTGAAGAGGCAAATAAGCAGTACAAGCGCCTGAAGTTAGGCGCGGAGGTTCGTCTGCGCCACAGTTACATTATTAAAGCGGTGTCCTGTGACAAGGATGAAAACGGCAATGTCGTATTGGTGCATGCTGAGGCGGTGCCGAATTCTGCTGGCGCGAATGTAGAAAACCACAAGCCCAAGGGTGTGATTCACTTTGTTAACGCACAGGATTGCCTGCGCGCCACAGTGAATTTGTATGCCCCGCTGTTTACCGACCCTAATCCGGGAGCGGCAGAGGACTTTATGGCGGTGGTCAATCCTGAGTCGAAGACCGTACTTGCGGATGCTGCTTTGGAAAAGTCATTGGCTGATGCAAAACCTGGACAGGCGTATCAGTTTGAGCGCGAAGGTTACTTCTGTGCGGACAGCAAAGCGTTTGCTGCAGGAAAGCTGGAGTTTAACCTCACGGTGGCGCTGCGCGAGAATAAGAAAGCGGCTGCTTAAGCCTTGAGTGAACACGCAAAAAGCAGAGGGTAGTGCTTGTAATAAGCCCCGGTTAACTGTAAATTAGTCATAAAATGCAATGGCACATCACAGCTGGGTCAAGGTGCACAGCTTAATTACACGCAAAAGGAGCAGTAAATGAGTGATTTTGATAATGAGAATGAGAAGGGCGAGGAGACCATGGCGCCGCCTTTGGGCAGTGACTATGAAGTTCCCTTTTCCTATCATTCGCCAAATCAGCTTGAACGTGCGTATGACAAGGCCGAGCATTGGGTAAAGGCCGGCGTTAGACCTAACCGTATTTTCTTGGAAGATCGCTCCATGAGCGTGATCAATTTCCGTAAGGTGATGCGTGATCCGCTGTTAATTCAGGCTGGTGTAACCCGATATATTGATTTTCGCTGCTCTCTTACGCTGTCCGATACCGGAGTTGATGCGGTGTTTTCCTCAGTGTGCTATTACGACAGCGAAGATCAAGAGCCGACCTATATCAATGCTTACGATCCCGAGCTCAACTCGATTAAAGAAGTATTGTCTAAGGTTAGTCAGAACTTATTTGACTATCTACAAAAACCTTTGTTACAAAATAAGTAGCTATTATGCCGCATCTCCTTGTGACCGGAGGTGCCGGCTTTATCGGCACTAACTATCTGTATGCGCATGCTACACAGCATCCAGAGGATACGCTGTGCGTAGTCGATGCTTTGCATTATGCAGCCTGCCTTAATAATCTGCAGCCGCTTATCGACAGTGGTCGCATTACATTTATACAGGCGGATATCTGCGATAAAACTCTAATGCAACAGCTGCTTGCCGATGAGGACATTGACGTTATTGTCAATTTTGCGGCGCATACCCATGTCGATCGCTCAATCACCGATCCTGCTCCTTTTGTCCGTAATAATGTCGCAGGGACCACAGCTTTGCTTGAGGCTGCGGTGGCGGTCTTTGTGGATGGTAAACGTGGCGGACGCTTCCATCAGATCTCAACTGATGAAGTTTATGGTTCTTTGCGCCTTGACGAGGTTCCTTGGGATGAAGCGCAACCGCTGCAGCCCAACTCTCCTTATGCCGCATCTAAAGCTGCGGCTGAACATTTTGTGTGTGCCTTTGCCCGTACTTATGGACTTGAGGTCACGCTCACTCGTTGCAGCAATAATTACGGCCCGTATCAGCACCCCGAAAAGCTTATTCCCAAAGCGCTTGACTGTCTTCTCCACGGACATCCGGTGCCAGTTTATGGCGATGGACTGCAGCGGCGCGATTGGATTTATGTCAGCGATCACTGTCGGGGAATTGACTTAGTGCTAAGTTACGGTCAGCCCGGAGCGGTCTATAATTTAGGCGCAAGCTGTGAACTGACTAACCGCGAGCTTCTGCAGGCTTTGTACGCAGCGCTGTGTGCAATCTTTGCCAAGCGTCCTGAGCTTGTCGCCCGTTTCCCTGAAAGCTTCGCTGTACGCGCAGCCCCATTTGCTAAAGTTATTCAGTCGGCAGCGGATCGCAAAGGACATGATCGGCGCTATAGTTTAAATTGCACCAAAGCGGCGGCAGAGCTAGGTTTTTGCCCGCAGATTGGCTTGGAGCAGGGCTTGAGCCAATGTGTTTTGTGGTATATTGAGCACGAAAATTGGCGTCAGAATTTAATCTAATTCGTTTTTTATACGATAGACAGGAGAGTTTACGTTGTCAGCGCTTAAGCATACGGCCTTGGCTGCGGCCATTACTTTATCCTTAGTCCAGCTGTCCGGATGCAGTACGATCCGTAACTGGTGGCAGATGTATGAAGGTGATGTAGATACCTCGCTGCGTGAACCGACCGGATATTATGATCATGCTGATGCCACGGAACGCGGCGATCAGCTGGTAGTGCCGCCGGGGCTGAATGTTCCTGCCAAGGATCGCAATATGGAACTGCCAATGCTGGCGACGGCGCAGGGACCCTTGGGCGCAAATATGGATGTGCGCGCTCCGGTAGTGCAATTGCGTTCAGTGTCCGGTGTGCAGTCAGTGTGGGCTGCCGGCGAGAGCATTGTGTGGCTCAACTCCAATGGACAAATCAATGTGGCCAATGAGGCAGAAGCTTGGGCGCTATTGATGCGCGTGCTGGTTAATATGGGAGTGCAGCCCGGCGAAATTACCCCGGGAGCCTACGAGCTTACTACCATGGCCACCGATTACAATGAATTTGGTACGCCGATTGCACTTACTACTGCAGCCACCGATGCGTTGCGTTACCGTCAGGTCTATCGTCTGCGCATAGGTCGTAATGCCGCCGGCAATATAGGTATTGCCACATCGCTTATCGGATCAATGACCATTGCCACCACCGGTATCTTCTCCTTTAGAGCCTCGCGTACGCTGTCAGACATCTTAACTCCGGCTGAGCAGCAACGCTTTGCTACCGGTTTTTCTAATCAGATCATTAAGGCAATGGATAAGGTCACCGCTGTGCCCGAGGGGATTCCGCGCAGCGTAGCGGTAACTTTAGATAGAGACAACAATAATCAGGATTGTTTTGTGGTTAGTGCTCCGTATCAGGCCACTTGGGATGTACTGCGCAATATGTTGCCTGATTATGGTTTTGAAATTACCGAGTACTCAATCTCGCACAGCTCAATTAATACCGATTATGAAGAGCAGGATCCGGAGTTCTTCCGCAATCAAGGCTTAGACGATTTCGGTCTTGAGGAAGGATCCTACATCATCCGCGTGTCAATTGACGGGGAGCGCACTTTCGTCACTTTCTATAACGAAGATGATAAGCCGCTGCGCTCTGAGGTGGTCGCGCGCCTCTATCCGGGTTTCTCGGCTGCCTTAAGCCGTGCTTTTACTGCGTCCGCGCATTAAACCTTTTGTTAAAAAGGTTTAATTTAGGCAGGTTTTGAGAGTACAATATGCCGGTGCTCCGGCTCATCCCGTGGGTGAGCCGGAGCATATTGACTTTTCACATTCCAAGCTGGGATTTTAAAATGGAAAAATTAAAAGAACTGTATCGCGGTAAGGCTAAGTCGGTTTACGAGACTGATGATCCTGATCACTACATCATGCTGTTTCGCGACGACACTTCCGCTTTTGACGGCAAGAAGATTGAGCAGTTAGAGCGCAAGGGCCGTACCAATTGCCATTTTAACTATTTCATCATGAAGAAGCTCGAAGAGGCCGGTATCCCGGTGCATGTGGAAAGCCTCATCAATGATACTGAGTGCGTAGTTAAGAAGCTGGAGATGGTTCCAGTGGAGTGCGTGGTGCGTAATGTCAGCGCCGGCTCCATCTGTCGTCGCTTAGGCGTGCAGGAAGGCCTCGACTTAAATCCTCCGACCTTTGAGTTCTTCTTAAAGAATGATGAACTGCATGATCCGATGGTCAATGATTCGCACATCATTTCCTTTAAGTGGGGTACGCAGGAACAGATCGATGAGATGCGGCGTATGTCATATCAGATCAATGAAATTTTAAAGGCATTGTTCGATAAGGCTGGGCTCATCTTAGTTGACTATAAGCTGGAGTTTGGTCTGTATCATGGTAAGTTGATTTTGGGCGATGAGTTCTCGCCGGACGGCTGCCGTCTGTGGGATAAGGAAACCCGCAAGAAGCTTGACAAGGATAGATTCCGTCAGGGCTTAGGCGGGGTGATTGAGGCCTACGAAGAAGTAGCTCGTCGTATTGGCTGTCCGCTGTAAACGCGTGCGTCAGCCTATATGAAAAGCAGAAAGCCGTGCCGTAAGGTGCGGCTTTCTGCGCTTTTAGCTCACAGTTTTTCCGGCCGTCTACCGCATGGTGATGCAGATCGGGTAAACTTAGATGGGTTCAATATAAATTAATAGTAATCAAATTTAGGATGTTGTCATGGCCAAAAAGCGTAGAACGAAGATTGTAACCACTTTAGGTCCGGCTACTGATCGCCCGGGAGTATTAGAGGCGCTGATTAAAGCCGGTGCTAATGTAGTACGCATTAATTTCTCGCATGGAACCCCAGAAGATCACGCCAAGCGCGTGGCGGAAGTGCGTCGCATTTCTAAAGAGGTTGATCGCCCGGTTGCCATTATGGGCGATTTACAGGGACCGAAAATTCGCATCGGATGCTTTAAAGAAGGGCGGATCCTGCTTAATTTAGGGGATCAGTTTATTTTAGATGCGGAGCTTGATCTGCATGCAGGTACCCAAGAGCGGGTAGGTCTGACCTATAAAGAGCTGCCGCATGATCTTAAGCCTGGCGATATTCTTTTGCTAGATGATGGACGAATTCAGCTGGCAGTCACTAAGGTTGAAGGTCATGAGGTTTACACCACAGTAATTGTAGCCGGACCGCTATCTAATTCTAAGGGCATCAATAAGCAGGGCGGCGGTTTATCCGCTCCGGCGCTGACCGAGAAAGATAAGCGCGATATTGTGACTGCGGCTAAACTCGGGCTTGACTATATTGCGGTGTCCTTTCCGCGTAGCGGTGATGATCTGCGTGAAGCGCGGCGTCTACTCAATGAAGCTGGCTCAATTGCGCGTATTGTTGCTAAAGTAGAGCGCGCTGAAGCGGTAGAAAGCGAAGATGCGATGCGCGATATCATTATGGCATCTGATGCGGTAATGGTAGCACGCGGCGATCTTGGCGTAGAGATCGGTGATGCGCGCTTAATGAGCGTGCAGAAAAAATTGATTAATTTTGCCCGCGGACTTGATCGCGTGGTGATCACAGCCACGCAGATGATGGAATCGATGATTAAGGCGCCAATGCCAACGCGTGCTGAAGTGATGGACGTCTCCAATGCGGTGCTGGATGGTACCGATGCGGTAATGCTGTCGGCCGAAACTGCGGCCGGAGATTTCCCGGTAGAGACGGTTCGCGCAATGTCCAATGTCTGTCATGGTGCGGAGGAATCGATTCAGCGTTCGGGTTATCGCGCTGAGCGTATTTTTGAAACAGCTGAAGAGACGGTGGCTATTACTTCAATGTTTGCTGCTAACCATCTGCGTGGAATCCATGGTCTAGTGGCTTTTACTGATACCGGGCGCCTGCCGCTATTAATGTCGCGTATCCGCTCTGGACTGCCGATTTATGCTTTCTCGCGCTCAGAGCAGGCCGTACGCTGGATGAACATGTATCGTGGGGTGTTCCCGTTCTACTTTGATACTTCAGCCTATTCCAATCACGATGATGTATTGGCATCAGCAGTGCGCTTTTTAGTTAATAAAGGCTTAGTGCAAAGCGGCGATAAGGTAGTAATTGCCTTCGGCGTGGCAATGGGCCGTTCGGGCTATACCGACAGTATGCGCGTAGTTACGGTTTAGGTTTTAGGCTATATAGTATAAATTGCGCTAAAAGGAATGGGCATCTGCGGATGCCCTTTTTATTGACTAGCGGCGGCTAAGGTCGTGTCATTTTACGGACAATAAAAAACCGGGATCTAAGATCCCGGTAACCTAGAGGCTGCAGACAAGGGTTACAGCCTGTAGGCCTGATTACTTAGCGGCGCGGGCAGCGGCATCTTCAATGGAGATGCGCGAGGCCAGAGCCTTGAGGTCATTGAGCGACAGCTTGGACATTTCCACAAACTCTTCTGTGGTGAATGGCAGCTGGTCAACGAAGTATTTCTCGTAATCGGCATAATCATCAGGCGACGAGACGTACAGGTACGGGAAGGTGACGTCCTCAAACTTGCCTTCAAAGTCAGTATAATTGCCCTTAATGGCATTGTAGACCATCATGAAGGCAATCAGCGGATCGCAGTAGTGACCGCCAGACTGACCGGCCATTGAGCCGTTAGCTAAGCGCTCGCCTAAATCCGGCAGGAAGTCGGTGGACACGATGTCGATAGTCTGGGTCTTGCCAGCGCGCTCAACGGCAGCAATAGCGCCCAGCAGCGGGTCTCCGCCGCCGCCGGCCGGAATCAAGGCATCCAGGTTCGGGTTAGCAGCCATTAAAGCTTCAGCAGCCTTGGAGCCGCCTTCAGAGGAAGTACCGGCATACTGAGGCTCGGTTAAAGTGGCCTGATCGTCCGGATGCTCAGCATTCCACTTTTCTACGCCAGCCTTATAGCCCTCCCAGCGGCCGAGCCAAGTAGCGTCGCCCTGTTCCCAGCCGATAAGGCCGATATTGCGATCGCCTTTGGCCAGAAGGATGTTCATTAAGTTCTCGCCATTTTGCGGCTCATTTTCGTGTACGGCACCGATGAAGTAGGGAGAATCGGTAGCAATCTGGTAGATAGCCGGATTGGCATCCTTGGAGATGATGCGGAAGAACTGGGCTAAGTAGACTTCATTATCGTTAGCGGTCTTGATGGCCGAAATCATTTCAGTATCGGATGAGTTGCACACGATAATGCCTTGGCAGCCGGCGGCGACCAGCTGCTCAATTGAGGCGGTAACCTTTTCCGACACGTGGGCTTGGTCAACGTACTGAATTTCTACGCCTAAAGCCTCAGCAGCAGCGTCCAGCACGCGCTTGCACTGCGAGCCTAACACGTCAGTGGAGGACCAAATCGAAATACCGATCTTAATATCGGAGTTCTCAATTGCCATGGCGCTGGTGCTGAAGCTGGCTACGGTAGCAGCTAAGGCGGTACCGGCGATGGACAGTGCTAATTTCTTGAATTTCATAAGAGCTATACCCTTCCCTATTTGATAGTAATTGCGCGTTCGCGACTTGCGGCCGCAACGATACGACACACAAGTGATAATACTGAAAATATTTTCCAGAAACGTTTGCGCAGATCACACTTTCGATAATTAGCCGAAGTTAGCAGTAGTAATTTAGTATAAAAAATCTTGTAAATTCATATAAATAAAATAAATTTGGCTAAAAGAAGATAAAATTGATATTAAGTAAAAACCTCTGCATAAACAAGGAATAAGTACTGTGTAAGTTTAAGCGGCGTAGGTCCTCTTCATGTGAATTGTGCCGGCTGTGCCGCAAGCATTTCTTGACGATACTTGCGGGTTACTGCGCACTTTGTTCAGATAGGGTACGGGACTTAAAAGTGCGATTTATGGCTTATATATGCGGATCTGCAAAGTTTTTTTATTTGTGATGTAGTTCAAATAATTTAACTTTTTTCTAACAAAAACGTGCGCTGGGTAAAATTATCGTAAACGGTTGCATGACAGCAGATAATCATATGTTTACAGTTTTCACATTGACAGCACTAACTTACGGTGCGCAGAAGGGAAGGTAATTTTATGACTGCTTTTAAGAACCTGTCAGGAGCGACTAAAGGATATATTGTGCTCATATCCTTAGTGGTGCTCTCCTGGCTTATTTTTAAGATTTTAACGCCGCATAATTTCGGTACTCCCGAGCATCTGCTCAGCTACTTTCAGGCAAGTCTTATTGCCACGGTAGGTGCCATTGGCTTCTACTTTGTGATGGACATGGGGCTGTTCGATTTCTCGATTGGCGCCAATATTATTTTGTCGGCAATTGTCGGCTGTCAGCTGGCTACCGACTTTAATTTAGGCTATACCGGTCTGGTGCTGGGAGCAATTGCCACGGGCGCACTTGTGGGTTTGTGCAACGGCTTTTTCTATGTACGGCTACGTATTCCGTCAATGATTGTGACCGCGGGCTTGGCATTAATTTATGAATCGCTTGCCAACTATATAGCAGGCGGTGCTGAGCAGACGTTGCCCTCTGATCTGCGCGGCTTAGGTCAGATGCCGGGCAACCTCATCTTAGCCTTTGTCACCTTTATTTTAGCGTGGCTTATTTTGAACTATACCAAGTTCGGTACTTATACCTATGCCATTGGCTCGGATGAATTTGTGGCTAAGAACATGGGTATTAATGTTGATAAGTTTAAGGTGCTGGCTTTTATTTTAAGTGGCGCTTTCTTTGGTGCGATGGCGGTACTGACCATTAGTTATGGCTCATCAATGGTGGCGGTAACCGGCATGTCGTCAATGAGCCGCAACTTCATTCCGACTATGGGCTGCTTCTTTGGTCTGGCGTTCATGAAGTACGGCATTCCGCTGCAGGCAATTATTTTAGGCGAGTTCATCGTCAACATTATTTTCTTCGGCTTTATTTCCTTAGGTGCGCCGACGGCTATTCAGGACGTGATCACTGGCCTTGCGCTACTCATCATCATTACCTTCACCACTAAGGTGAACAAGGGCGAAATTGTTAAGTAAGGCGGCAGATATGACTGAAGAAGTAAGATTACAAGTACAGGACATCAGCAAAACCTTCGGTATTACTAAGGCGCTGCAGCATGTATCCTTTAATGTCAATAAGGGTGAAGTGCATGCCTTAATTGGTGAGAACGGCTCGGGTAAATCGACTTTAACCAATATGCTCACCGGTATTTATCCGATGGAAAGCGGCAAGTTTATTATGGATGGCGTGGAAATTCACCCGAAAAATCAGGTGGATGCCAACAATATGGGCATTGCCATCATCGTGCAGGAATTAGGCACGTTATCCGGTCTGACCGTAGCCGAGAATATTTTCTTAGGTCATGAAGAGCGTTTCATTACGATGGGTTTTCGCAATACCAATCAGATGAACGCTGAGGCCAACCGCCTGCTGCAACAGTACGGTTTTGATCACATCAAGGCCAATAAGATGGTGGATGAGTACAATTTCGAGGATCGTAAGCTTATCGAGATTGTTAAGGCAACCTATTTCCATCCGAAGATTGTGGTGGTGGATGAGACCACTACGGCACTGTCGCAGGAAGGGCGTGAAGAGCTGTATAAGCACATGAACCGTATCCGCGATGAAGGCAGTACCGTGATCTTCATTTCTCATGATTTATCGGAAATTTTAGATAAGTCCGACACGATTACTGTGTTGCGCGATGGCATTTATATCGATACGGTCAAGAGCAAGGATGTGACGGAGGAGGACTTAAAGCGTCTGATGGTCGGTCGCGAGATCACGGGCGATTACTATCGCGCCGATTATGGGGAAAAGATCTCTGATGAAGTGGTATTGTCGGTTAAGGATGTGACCGTTCCGGGGGTGATTCATAATGTGTCCTTTGATCTGCACAAAGGCGAAATCTTAGGCTTCGGCGGTTTGTCGGAGTCCGGCATGCATGAAGTCGGCAAAGCGATCTTTGGTGCTAGCTATGATCGTGAGGGCGAAGTAGTGCTCGCTGACGGTACGCATATCAATTCAATTCCGCAGGCGATTGCACATTCGATTGCTTATACCTCTAAAGACCGCGATAACGAAAGTATCGTAATTAATCAGAGCATTCGCGACAATATTGTGCTCCCTTCACTTGACAAGCTCACCCGCATTCCCAAGCTACCCTTTTTAAACTGGGCAGCCATCAAAGCTTTTGCTTTGAAGTATGCGCGCGAAATGTCGGTGAAGATGCAGGGTACGGGACAGTTTGTTTCCGAACTCTCGGGCGGCAATAAGCAGAAAGTAGTGCTGGCGCGCTGGATTGGCAAGGACTCTGACATCGTGGTGCTCGACAGCCCGACGCGCGGCATTGACATTAAAGTCAAGCAGGATATTTATCAGCAGATGGATAAGATGCGCAAGGAAGGAAAGTCCATCATCATGATTTCTGAGGAGCTGATGGAGCTTATCGGCATGTGCGATCGCATCATCATCATGAAAGAGGGCACGGTCAGCGGTGAAATCATGCGCAATCGCGATCTCAATGAGCACAGCTTAATTGAGATGATGGTGTAAGGAGAACAAAAATGACTGACAAAATTCTCACTAAAGAAGAGCAGGCCGTTAAAGCGGCTAAGATGAAGCTCATCCGGTCTCTGTTGCCGATTGCCGGTTTAATTGCCGTCTTCATCCTGTTCAATATCCTGACCAATGGCCGCATGATTTCGCACATGCATTTGGCATTGTCACAGGTTTATGTGACTATGATTGCTGCCATGGGCGTGTTCTTTATCATGACCATGGGGGGACTTGATTTCTCGCAGGGGTCGATTCTTGGTATTTCAGCAATCGTGGTGTGCTATGTGTCAAATTACAGCATACCGCTGTCTATCGTAGCCGGCATCATTGCCGGTGCCGCCATCGGGGCAGTCAATGGTTACTTCTATGTGCGCCGCAAGATTAAGTCCTTCATTGTGACTATCTGCACCATGTTCCTGTTCCGCGGCCTGATTAAGTATCTAACCACCGAGGCTCCGGTTGCTGGCTCGCCGTACCTAGTGATGATGGACAGCACTGAGTTTAAGGTGATGTGCACCGCAATTGTGATCATCATCGGCTATATATGCTTCGTGCATACTAAGTTCGGTACTTACTTAAAGGCCATTGGCGCAGGTGAAAAGGCGGCGATGTTCTCTGGTATTCGTACGGATATGGTTAAGTTCTGGGTCTATGTGCTCTCAGGCGCGATTACCGGCTTTGCCGCCTTTATCAGTGCGATTAAGGTGGGCTCAGTGACTTCATCGGGCGGTAATCAGCTGGAGACACAGATCTTAATTGCACTGGTCTTAGGCGGTATGCCGATTTCTGGCGGTGCGATGGCGCGTTTTGGCAATTGTGTGGTGGGTTCGCTGCTCTACGTGATTTTAAGTAGCGGTCTTACCATGATGGGCTTCTCAACGCAGATGATGCAGTTAATTCAGGGCGTGATCTTCCTGCTCTTTGTATTCATCTTTGCCGATCGCAAGTCGATTCATGTTATCAAGTAAGAATTTATGACTAGGCTGCAGCTGTTATTTAAGTTGCAGCCTAATTAAGCTGAGCACCATGGTACTTAGTTAAAAAAGCTTTTTAACCTTAATGGGAGTGATGTAGCAAATGGATAAGCTTTATTTTGTTGTCGGTTCTCAGGACCTGTATGGTGATGAGTGTCTGCGTCAAGTGGCCGCTGATGCCCAGGTGATGACTGATTTCTTCAATCAGAAGTTAGGCGCTAAGGTCAAAGTTGAGCTACTGCCGACCGTGGTCAATTCTGAAACCTGCATTGCGGATCTGCGTAAAGTGTCCTGCGATGATGAGTGTATTGGCGTAATGACGTGGATGCATACCTTCTCGCCGGCCAAAATGTGGATCAAAGGTCTGCAGGAGCTTCGTAAGCCGCTATTACATCTGCACACCCAAGCTAATGAGAAGCTGCCCTACGACAGCATTGATATGGATTTCATGAACTTAAACCAGGCCGCTCACGGCGATCGCGAGTATGGGTTCATTTTAGCGCGCATGCGTATTCCGCATCAGGTCGTGGCCGGTTTCTATCAGCATGAGGATGTGCTTGCCAAGATTTCCGCATTTGTGGATGTAGCTCGCGCCATTAACTTCTCGCGTCACTTAAAGGTAGCCTCGTTTGGCAACAATATGCGTGAAGTTGCAGTGACCGACGGCGATCGGGTTGAGTCGCAGATTTGCTACGGTTGGGAGTGCAATTACTATCCTATCGGCGATTTAGTTAAGATCATGCAGGGCGTGAGCGAGGCTGAAGTAGACGCCAAGATGGAAGAGTACACCTCCAAGTACACCATGAAGACCACCAAGGTGGAGGCAGTTCGTGAGCAGGCTAAGTACGAAGTCGCTTTAGATAAATTCTTAGCACAAAACGGCATCGGCGCTTTTGCTGATACCTTCCAAGATCTGTACGGCTTAAAGCAGCTGCCGGGTATTGCCTGCCAGAATCTGATGGGCAAGGGCATCGGCTTTGGCCCTGAAGGCGACTACAAGATTTCCGCATTCTCTGCTGTTCTGATGAAGATGGCTGAAGGCCGTGAAGGTGCCACCGGTTTTATTGAAGACTATACCTATGATTTAACTTCAGGCCAGGAGCTGGAGTTAGCTTCACACATGCTAGAGGTTCCGGTGACTTTCGCTGCGACCAAGCCGGAAATTGACGTATTGCCCTTAGGTATCGGCGGCAAGGAAGACCCGGCACGCTTGATTTTTGACGGTGTACAGGGGGAAGGCATTCAGGTCACCATGGTCGATATGGGTGATCACTTCCGTATCATTTGTGCTGACATTGAGCTGGTCAAGCAGCCCAAGCCGATGCCGAAGCTGCCTGTAGCGCGCATCATGTATCGCCACAAGCCGAACTTTGCTATCGGTACTGCCGCTTGGTGCTATGCCGGCGGTGCGCATCACAGCGTGGTATCTACTGCTCTGACCCGCGCTGACATTGCGCTCTTTGCCAAGTTGACTGGTACTGAGCTCATTGTTATCGGCGATGAGACCACGGAGGCAGATTTAGATAAATTAACGGCGCCGTGCTGTCGTTAACCTGCTGATTTGCAGTTCATAAAATAACGATGCGGCAGGGGATAAATTCCTGCCGTTATTTGTGTGCGCGGCATGCACACTTATTCCAATGGGTGAAAGTCCCTAGGCCGGCTGTACAGAGCAAGGCCAAAGTCTAGTACAAGGCGAGCACCATGAGGTGTTGGCTGAAAGCAGTACGATGGCAAGTCTCAAGCGTATCGACGAACAGAAATCGCATCAGGCCTAGCAACCGGGTGAGTCTGCAAAACAAGACGTAGCCCTAAACTGTAACGTAAGGTTAGCTAGGTAAATGCGCCGGTACCGGGAACCGGGGGTACCCTGCATGATCGCTGATCCTACAAAAAGTGTGCAAGACCCCAATTTTTCTATAAATGAACTGTTTTTTATCAAAAAAAGATCAGCGGCTGTAGGCACTTTTTTAATCCGGCGTTTTCTGCTACTCAATATATTGCCGAATAATAGATATAGGAGCTCCTTCTCATGATGATGTAAAATGATACTGCGACCATAATGCCGCACAAAACATATTAAGAAGGGCAGGACTTGCCCAGATAGCCTGCCAAGCGAACCTCATTGGAGGTCGGCAGCAGGAACCCACCTAAGCTTACAACAATAGCAGTATTGTTGTTTAGCTGTAG
>CALXOV010000054.1 GCA_944390105.1 uncultured Succinivibrionaceae bacterium | reverse complement strand
CCGATATCGCGAGCTCCAATGTGGATGAGCTTTCGGTCTTCTCCATTCCGGTGGGCGTGACCTTATCGAAGGACTTTGCCACGGCCTCAGGCTGGAATATTAAGCCGGCCTTAGACTTAGTCGTGACCGCCAACACGGGGGACGATGAAGTGGATAGCGATATCACCTTCAATGGCGTGGATTACACCACAGACCTCTCGACAGAGTTCATGGACAGCGTGACCTACGGCGCCACCTTAGGTCTGCAGGTGCAGAAGGATGCCTTCCAGTTTGGTTTAGGCGTCAACTACACCGGCTCTGAGAACACTGACGAGTACGGCGTAACCGCCAATGCCCGCTTCACCTTCTAATGTAAGGTAAGGCATTAATCTCTGCGTGCCCCGCCGCAGGCGGGGTACTGCAGGAGAACCGCAGAAATTAGCTTAAGCAGGACCTTTATTGTAATAAGTACTTAGCTACTTATTTTCACAGTAAGAAAAGACGTACTCATTGTCCTGCTTATCTGCTGACGGCTGTATCAGTGAAATCTTCGACGGTTATGTCGGCAGATTTCGTGATGCAGTTTTTTGCTTTTTTAAAGCTGCAGGGGTCATTGTCCTAGGGCACTGATTATCTCCCTTGCAGCTTTAGTGCATGCAGGTTTCATCGCATGAGCAATACACAAAGCGGCGGATTAAGTCTTACTGCAGGTGAGGCCATGGGGCATATTGTGTCCGTTGACAGCAGTAGCGTCTGCGTGCAGTGGCACGGCGCATCTGCTCCTCCCGTATTAGTCAATGATTTAATCGCCATCCAAAGTCCGCAGTGCGGACAATTCATTATCGGCACGGTGCTGCAGAGCATCGCCGCATCTAATGTACCATCATCAGATTCCACAGTGGATCTGCCGGTAGTTTCGCCAAATTTTCATCTTTTATCTACATCAGCTGCGCCTGCGTCAGCAGTTCAGCACCACGCGTCCCCATCTGCATTGCAGGTTTCCCTTAAAGTTTTGTTAATTGGTACCTTTGAGGGAGCTTACGCAAAGTTGTCACATGTTGCGCAGCCTGCAGTGCAGGCTGTTGCGCCGCTTAGCTTTAACTATATGCTAAATACGCTGCTGACTGCCCCCGGCGGACGCTTTTCCGTCACTTTGCCGCAGCTGCCGGCACTTGGCGCTAGCTGCATTGTGCTGCATGGCAGGCTGCGCGCTATGCTGCTTGAGCAGTTAAAACAGACCGATCGCAGCTGGCTTGATCTCGGCACGGCTCCTGATAGTGATGCGTGCTCCAGTCAGTGTGCGGGAGTTGGCTTAGTACATGGCAGTAAATTTCTGCAGCGCCATGCCATGATTACCGGCAGTACCGGCTCGGGTAAATCGTGGCTGACTGCACTCTTACTGGAAAAGGCGCAGGCGCTGCCCAGCGTCAACTGCCTGCTGTTTGATCTGCATGGTGAATATGCCTCCCTGCAGGGACGGGCCTATCGCCAGCTGTTTATTGCCGGGCCGCTCGATGCACCGCAGGCGCATTTAAGCGCAGCACCTCAGCGCGGTACTGTCGCTGATGATGCAGCAGTGTCGGCCGCACCTTTATTCCTGCCGCTGTGGCTGCTGCCTTTTGAGGACATCCGTCGGGTGATTTTGGGTTCAGGTCACAGTGAAAATAGCGCAGTCAATCAGGTGCAATTCCTGCGCCAAGCGGTGCTGCGGCTGCGCCAGCGCGCGGCGGCGCTAAAGCTTAAGCCCAGCGCCTGTCACGGCGTTACGGTGGATATGCCGTATCCTTTCAGTATAGCGACGCTGCAGGAGGAGCTGAGCACGCTGCACGATGAGCTCGCACCATCTGACAAAGTACGTAGGCAAGCAATTGAGTTAATTAAGCTGCGCCTTGCAGACCGGGCTGCTGACCCATCTTTGCGTTTTATGTTTACGGATGATGCTAAGCTGCAGGCTGCAGATTATGCTCTGACTTGCTGCCACAGCCTCTTTGGCTCCGCTAGGGAGGGGCGGGGCGGAATTAAAATTATTGACTGCTCTAAGCTCTCCACTCCGGCGCAGCAGCTGGCGATTACCCTTATTTGCCGCTTAGCCTTTGAAGTCCACCGCCGTATGCCGTCTGCATCCACGGCTCCCGTGGCACTGTTTTGCGATGAAGCGCAGCTGTACATGGCCGAGGGGGGCTGCGGCAGCCATATCTTTGCGCGCATTGCCAAAGAAGGACGCAAATACGGCTTAAGCTTGGTCGTTGTTACCCAGCGGCCTGCGGACATCAGTCCCGCCATCCGCAGTCAATGTAGCAATTGGGCGGTAATGCGCCTTAGCTCAAGTCTTGATCAAAAGCTGCTGCGTGAGCAGCTGCCTGCGGCTATGGCGCCTTTGGTAGAAGATTTGCCGTATTTCGCCCCCGGCGAGGTGCTTTTTATCGGGGATGCCAGTCTCATCCCGGGGCGCGTGCAACTGCAAGCTCCGAGCTTAAGGCCTTTAAGCGTCGGGGCCGACCTGTGGCAGTGCTGGCAGCAGCCGAGAAGTGCCGCTGCGTCAGCATCCATTCAAAATGCCCTTAACTGCTGGCTGCAGACTGAAGCTGAAGCCCCTGCTATACGAGCTTAATTTTAGTTGGGCGGCTTAATGTTAGGCCGCTTTGCTGCGCTGGTTAATAGTTTCATCCATTTTCCATCGATCCAACCATCAATCAATCTATCAAGTAAGGTAGTAGCTGGCTGTCTAGCCGTTTCACCTGCCTTTCCCCGCAAGGATGGAGCCGGCAGTTAGCTGTAACTTACGTTTGCCGATAACTTTTGGCCAGCGTCGGTATAGTTAAAAGCTAAAAACTTTCATTATCTTTAATATGCAGTTTGCAATGCGGTGAGTGCGGCTGCAGGCGGTATGCACATGGCTTAGGAGTGCGCTTTAGTCACACTTAGCGGCTTTTTTGCACAAAAAAGCCGCGTCCTGCGCTGAAAGGTCACGTTTTTCCCGCTTGAGCCCTGTATAATTTGAGAAAAAAGTATTAATCATGAAATTGCAAGCAAATTAAGCAAAATTAAAGCCGCAAGCTTGAGCACAGCGTAATCATTAAGCTTAAGCCGTTATTTTGATAGCAAATCGGCTGCCTGAGCGCAGATAGGGAACGCATGAATGGCAAAAGACATCTATAACAATCTGCTTAAAGATAAGTATGCCCCCAAGGGTGATATCACGAGCGATCTTAAAAGCGCGCTCTATGTCACGGCCTGTTTAAATTCTTTTAATTTAGATGATAAAAGCTCCCGCCAGGTACTGCGTTATCAGCTGCAGAGTGTGGGCTATAAGGTCAAACCGCCGCTTGATGCCGCCGTCTGCCGCACTTTGCTAGATGAGCTGTGCGCCGCAGGGGCGTTGACGCAGTTTGGCCAGGAATATGTGCGCAGCGCCAGCTTAAAGGCGGCGACGGTTAAGGTGCGTGCGCGCCGCGAGAAACTGCATAATTTATGGAATGATGATCCTGACGGCTACAGCGAATATCAGGTGATCTTCTATGTCGAAGACGAAACCGGTGTTGAATACAATTTGCGTACCGAGCAGGTAGTGCTGCCTGAAGATGAAGTTAAAGTGCGGCTGTGTCCGGAAAAAAAGCTGGCTTTCGTGCAGCAGATTGTGCTGCCGCGCCGCTGCATTCTAGGCACGGTGGCTTCGGCGCGCACCCCGCATCTGCTTACCGATGATTTTGCACTGCAGCCGTTTAATTTTATCTTTGCGCCCAGCTCGCTAGGTGAGGCAAAACCTGGCAATGTGGTAATTGCTGAAATCCTCAAACGTACTAAGTCGGCCATTCAGGTTAAAACGCGGGAAGTGATTAAGGATTTAGGCAAGCTCAATCACATCATTATTAAGGCAGTACTGGCCAATAATATACCCAGCGCGTGGCCGCACAATATGCAGCGTGCTTTGTCGCGCATCCCGGATACGGTAAGCGAGGCCGATTGGGCAGGACGGCGTGATTTGCGCGAGCTGCCGTTAGTCACGATTGACGGCGAGGATGCCCGTGACTTTGATGATGCGGTGTATGCCTGCCGTCAGGGCGCTGGCTTTAAGCTCTATGTGGCGATTGCTGATGTGTCCTATTACGTACGCCCAGGGACGGTGCTGGATAAAGAGGCAATCGCCCGCTGCAATTCGGTGTACTTTCCAAATTATGTGATCCCGATGCTGCCGGAAAAACTATCCAACGGCATCTGCTCCTTAAATCCTGAAGTTGACCGCTTGTGCATGGTGTGTGAGCTTAATATCTCCGGCAAGGGATTAATTGAGGATTATGCGTTCTATCCTGCGGTGATGAACTCGCATGCCCGTCTGACCTATACCGAAGCCTGGCAGATGATTGAACATGGCACAACCCCGATCCCTGAACATGCAGCGGTAATTGAGCATGTTAAAGTGCTGCATGAACTGTATCAGGCCTTTGCGGCCGCTCGCGATGCGCGCGGCGGTTTTGCAGTGGAAAGTGAGGAAGTGCACTTTGTCTTCAATGAAAATCTTAAGGTCGTGGGGCTTACTCCGGTTGTGCGCAATGATGCCCACAAGCTGATTGAAGAGTGCATGATTGCCGCCAATGTGGCTGCCGCCTGTTTTATTGCTTCCCATAAGGCACAGACACTGTATCGTGTGCATGCTAAGCCGACGCCGGAGAAGCTGGAGCAACTGCATTCGGCTTTAGTGCGTTTTGGCCTGCAGCTGCCCGGCGGCGAAAGCCCTAGCCCGCGCGACTACAATGCCTTCTGTCACGCTATAGAACAGCGCCCGGACGCTAAGCTTTTAGGGCAGCTCTTGCTGCGCTCGATGTCCAAGGCCGAATACAGCCCGGATAATATCGGCCACTTCGGTCTTGCCTTAGAAAAGTATGCGCATTTTACTTCGCCGATTCGCCGTTATGCCGATCTGCAGCTGCACCGCTCTATTAAGTTTCTCTTAGAAAAGGCGCAGCCTAACGCTGCGCGCGGCAAGATAGGGGCGCGTTCATACAATAAGACCGAGCTTAATGTCTTAGGTCAGCGCTGTACCGAGCGGGAAATTGCTGCCGATCATGCCGAGTTTGATGTGGATAATGAGTTAAAGTGCATCTTAGTGGAGCAGCATGTCGGCGAACTTACGGAAGGTACGGTCACGGCTATCACCAGTTTCGGCGCCTTCGTGCGTTTAGATGATTTCTTAGTAGACGGACTGATTTTCATCGGTAATATCAGTGCTGATTATGTTTCTTATAACGAGAGAACGCAGACTTTAAGTGCCGGAGCAACCACGCTGCATATCGGCGATAAGGTGCAGGTGCGCATCGCGTCGGTGGATGTATCTGCTCATAAGATTGATTTATTCTTAGCTACGCCCAAACAGCAGCGGCAGCTGCCGGTGGTCACGCGCGAAGATCTCTTCGTGGACAATGTGCCGACGCCGAATGTACGGGCGCAAACCGAGCCGCTGTTTGACTCAATTGCCGATCTGCTGACCGGCACGCTGCCGGAGCAAAAGGGCTCTAACAAGCGCCCGGATAATCTAGCTGTCACGGAGCCGAACGCTGCCGATGGCGCGGCTCTAGATAAAGCAGCTGCCGCGGAGTCTGCTGAGCCGGCCGCCGCGCCGTCATCCGAGCCTAATGCCGAGGCTGCGGCGGCTCCCTTAAGTAAATCCGCGCGCCGTCGCCAGCGGCGCAAGCGCGCCGCTGCGATGCAGGAAAGCGTGCCGCCTAATAGCAAAACAGCGTCGTCTGCTGATGCTGCCAATGAGACTGCATCAGCAGCGGTGAAACATGCACCGCGGCCGAAAACCTTAGCGGATTTAATGGCTGCAATGAATGCCGCGCAGAGCAATGAGGAATATGCTGCCGCCTATGCTGATCCGCAGGCTGCAGATGCAGATTTTGCTCCGGCAGAGGGTACGCATATAGGTTCAGTTACCGCTTTCTCCTCCGCCGCCGCGCAGGCAGAGGAGAAAGCGCAGGCTGCTGCAGTGCAGGCAGGTGAGCCGTCATCTGAAAGCGCAGCTGCAGCTGATTCCGGCAGTAAAGCCTCCCGCCGCAGCCGTAAGGCTAAACGTAAGCAGGATAAGCGTGCGGCAGCAGAACAATTTGCCGCAGATTATGCGCAAGCTCCTGCCCTCGAACCTGCAGCTGTACCTGCACCTAAAGCGCTGACTTTAGGTGATTTAATCGCCCGTCAGGCGCAGCTGGATAGCTCCGCTGCAGAGGCTACGGGGCAGGCCGACACTGTGCCTGAGCACAGTGCAGCGTCTGGCGTGGGCGGCAGCAGTGCAGATTTTGCTGACAGTGATGCGCGCTTAAATGCCTTTCTCGCAGCTGAAGCGGCACAGCAGGGGACTGCAGATGAGGATAATGCGGCGGCAGCAGATGGCGAGCGTGCGCCGTTGTCTTTTGGGCTTAATTTAAGCCGTCTGTCTAAGGGGCTTAAGCAAGCGCTGAAGGAGCGTAAGGATAAAAAAGCTAAAGCCAAGGCTAAAGCTAAAGCCAAAGCTAAAAAAGAAAAGGCTAAGAGCAAAAAGAAGAAAGCAAAGCATAAGAAAAAGGAAGCAAAAGCATAATGGCAATTAAAGCAAAAAGTTTCAGCCGTGAGTTGTGCTACGGCATTAATGCTGTGGAAATGGCGCTACAGCAGAGCCCCGAGCAGATCTTAAATGCGTGGGTGGTAAAGGGGCGCGAGGAGGATCGGCGTATTGCACGGCTCTTACAGGGGCTTAATGCCTGCGGCATACACGTGCAGTATGCGCAGCGGCATTTTCTTGATGAAAAGACTGATGGGGGCGTTCATCAGGGCATTGTGCTGGAAATTCGTGCCCGTCCGCCGAAAAATGAGCGTGATTTGGAAGATGTGCTGGCAAGTCCGGATTTTGACCGCGAACATGCCTTGTTCTTAATTTTAGATGGTGTTACTGATCCGCATAACTTGGGGGCCTGCATGCGTTCGGCATGGGCTGCCGGCGCCCTTGGCGTGATTGTCCCGAAGGATAAGTCGGCCCCGCTCAATCCCGCTGCGCGTAAGTCAGCCTGCGGAGCGGCGGATGTACTGCCTTTATACGCGGTGACTAATTTAGCGCGGGTGCTGGATACGCTAACTGAGGCTGATTTTGCGGTAGTGGGCTTGGCCGGTGAAGCGGAAAAACCGCTCTATGACTGTCCGCTCAATGGACCGCTGGCTTTAGTGATGGGCTCAGAGGAAAGCGGCATGCGCCGTCTGACGCGCGAGAAGTGCACCGCGCTTGCCAAGATCCCGATGGCTCCTGGGGTAGAGAGCCTGAATGTGTCGGTTGCCGCTGGCATCAGTCTATTTGAGGCGGTGCGTCAACGCAGGCAGGGGGTGTAGCTTAAGCTTATACTCTTTTCCATCCTCAATCCGCGCGGGACGTATGCTTCCGCGCGGCTTCTGCGCTTATTTGGCCGTATTTCCACAATTTTATTCATGCATAGATGCTGCCGGGCGGGAGTAGCAGGATGCTGCCTGCCGGGACGGCATGCGGTCAAGAAAGTACACAGAAGCGTCGCGTTAACGGCTGCCTGACATAAAAAAACCCGCCTTGCGGCGGGTCTTTTATGCAGTAAAACTGAAAGTTAAACTTTCAGCAATTACTTGCCGGACTCTTCCATCGACTTGATGAGCTCGAGCACCTTGTTGGAGTAGCCGATCTCGTTGTCGTACCAGGAAATCAGCTTGACGAACTTGTCGGTCAGCTGAATACCAGCGGTCTCGTCGAAGATGGAGGTGTGGGTGTTGCCTAAGAAGTCAGAAGAAACCACAGCGTCAGCAGTGTAATCCATCACACCCTTCATCGGGCCGGCGACAGCAGCTTTGATGGCGGCGCAGATGTCTTCGTACTTAGCAGACTTCTTGAGCACGCAGGTTAAATCCACCACGGAGACATCAGCGGTCGGAACACGAATCGACATACCGGTCAGCTTGCCGTTTAAGTCAGGGATAACCTTGCCCACAGCCTTAGCAGCGCCAGTGGAAGACGGGATGATGTTCTGCGAAGCACCGCGGCCGCCGCGCCAATCCTTTAAGGACGGGCCGTCAACGGTACGCTGGGTAGCGGTGGTGGAGTGAACGGTGGTCATTAAGCCCATCTCAATGCCGAACTCGTCATTGACGACCTTGGCCAGCGGGGCTAAGCAGTTGGTGGTGCAGGAAGCGTTGGAAACGATGTCCTGACCGGCATAGGTCTTGTCGTTAACACCGACTACGAACATCGGGGTGGCATCCTTTGACGGAGCAGACATCACCACGCGGCGGGCACCGGCTTCGATGTGCTTACGGGCCAGCTCATCCTTTAAGAATAAGCCGGTAGACTCAACGACGTACTCAGCACCGACGTCGCCCCACTTGAGGTTGGCAGGATCGCGCTCAGCGGTGACGCGTACGGTATTGCCGTTGACCACCAGGTGACCGTCCTTGACTTCTACCTTGCCCTGGAAAGCGCCGTGCATGGTGTCATACTTCAGCATATAGGCCATGTAGTCAGGCGGGAGCAGATCGTTAATGCCGACCACCTGAATGCCCAGCTCAGGACGCATTACAGAAGCGCGGAAAACGAAACGGCCGATACGGCCAAAACCGTTAATACCAACTTTAATAGTCATATTTAATGTCACCCGTTATATTTAACAGTGGAAAATGAACAGTTACACAATACTCTCATTGTGCTTAAAGTCAAGATTTCACGGTCTAAGGCCCGGCCTTTTTTCAAATTTGCGCCGCCCTTCACAGCTTAGTGGCAGCGATTTTACTAAGCCTTTACCTTACGGCGTTTTCCTGTTATGTAAACGCTTACAAAATTTGCGGTGGATCGAATTTTTGCAGCGCAAAATGCTGCATAATCCCTGTAATTAATCAATGCGCTTAAAAATGCTACTGCAGGCTAAAACAGCGCGGCTTAAAGTTTTAGGTACGCTCAAAGTGCGACACGACAAAGGTTTTTTACGCGGTAATAAGGCTAAAATAATAGTAACTGTAGACGCCGCGCCGGCGGCCACAGCTGTGGATTTTTGATTTAAATGGTTGATATACAAGAATTTGCCGATAAAGTGGGGATCGCTCGCTCCTATGTCAGCGTCGACGGCAGCGTGGTGCAGATAAGTGAGCAAGCAAGGCTTGCCGCATTAGGCGCTATGGGCTACCCCATTCATGATTCTGCCGCGCTCGCGGCGGCAGCTGCCAATGAACAGGAGCGGCAGTTTGCACGCATGCTTGATCCGGTATTAGTGGCCGATGAAGGTGCACCTGCCTTTGCGCTCTTGCGCACTAAGGCATCCTTAAGTGAAAAAGCGCTACTTAATGTCCGCATCGTACTTGAGGACGGCAGCAGCCGTGAGGACAGTTTTTTACTTTCTGAAGCTGAGATTGCGGACTACACTGACGTGGGCGGCTGCGAATACGATATTCGCAGGCTGTTTCTGCCCACCGATCTGCCGCTGGGCTATCATCGCCTTGAGGCCAGCGTCACTGACGGCAGCGCGGTGATGACGGCGCAGCCGATGTCGCTTATTGTGACCCCGACGCACTGTTATGTGCCAGATAGCATGGCGCAGGGACGCAAAGTGTGGGGACTTAGCGTACAGCTGTATGCACTGCGCTCGCGCGACAATTGGGGTGTCGGCGATTTTGCCGACCTTAAAGATCTGCTGCGCCGGACTGCACGGCGCGGCGGCGCATTTGTCGGCCTCAATCCGCTGCATGCCGGCTATCCGGCCAATCCCGATCCGGATATGGTAAGTCCGTATTCGCCTTCCTCGCGCCAATGGCTCAACATCATTTATATCCGCGTGGAAGATATTCCCGAATACGCAACCTGCACCAAGGCCGTGGAGCTGGTGTGTTCTAAGGCTTTTCAGCATAAGCTGCGCGCGCTACGCGATCGCGAATATGTCGATTATCGTCAGGTGCTAGAGCTTAAGCTTAGCGTACTGCGCGTGCTCTTTGATGAGCTGCGTCTTGACGATAAACGTTCGCTGCGCGGTCGTAAATTTCTCGATTTCATTGAAAAAGGCGGTCGCAGCCTGCTTAATATGGCCACTTACGATGCCCTGCAGGCTGCGTTGTATGCCCAAGGCATCAACGCCTGGGGATTTGAGGAATTCCCTAAAGAATACCGTCAAGCCGATTCGCCTTTTGTCGAGGCATGGCGGCAGGAACATCCGCAGGAAGTGCGCTTTTACTGCTATCTGCAGTTTATTGCTCAAGAACAGCTAGATGCAGCCTTCGCTGCGGCGCGCGCTGAGGGCATGCTATTGTGCACTTACCGCGATTTGGCCGTCGGCGTAGCCCCCGGCAGCTGCGATGTGTGGTCGGATGATAAGGAGATTTTCCGCAAGAAAGCTTCTATCGGCGCGCCGCCTGATCCGTTAGGACCGCGCGGGCAGTCGTGGGGGCTGGCACCGATGGATCCTTGGCGCTTAAAGCAAGACGCCTATCGGCCGCTGATAGCCCTGTATCGCTCTAATATGCGCGCCTGCGGTGCCTTGCGCATCGATCATGCCGCCGGCATTGCCCGCTTCTGGTGGGTGCCGCCGGAAAATGACCCGACTAACGGCGCTTACGTGCAGAATAATATGCACGATATCTTAGGCATCATTGCCCTTGAATCCGTGCGTCAGCAATGCCTCATTATTGCCGAGGATTTAGGTACCATCCCGCATGAACTGCGCACGGCACTCAAACGCTACGGCATGTATTCATACAAGCTCTTTTTTGGCGAAAGAGCCCCGGACGGCGGCTTTATTGCGCCGCAGCATTACGAGCCGCAGGCCATGTCAGCCCTCACCACGCATGATATGCCGACGCTGTATGGCTGGTGGGAGAACCTTGATATTAGCATGGGTGAAAAATTTGGCATTTATACCGCTATTACCGGCGCGCGCATTGCAGCTGATCGCAAAAATGCCAAACAGCGCATTTTAGACAGCCTGCACGGTCTGATGTCGGCAGGTCCTGAGGTGCCTTACAATGCCAATGACGTGCCGGAGATGACTCCCGAACTTGCCAAAGCGCTGCAGGTGCATCTGTGCCGCGGCAGCTGTGCGCTGTACAGCGCGCAGCTTGAAGATTTTATCGGCGTTAAGAAGCCGGTCAATATTCCCGGAACTTTCCGCGAATACCCGAATTGGCGCCGCAAGCTGACTTTAAACCTTGATGAAATATTTTCTCTGCCCTACGTGCTGGAGCTTACTGCAGCCATGAGCGCGGCCAGAGAAAGCGCAAGCAAATACTAAGACAGGAGGCAGCAATGCTTATTGATGAATTAAACAGCGCACGTCTGACCAAGCCGTTTGAGGTGCTCGGTCTGCAGCCTAACCATGAGGGTAAGGGCTATATCCTGCGTGCTTGGCTCCCGGGAGCCAAGGAAGTAATCTGCATGTCCTTAAACGGCCAGCGCGAGATCTGCAAACTCAGCTGTAAGGCCCCGGACGGGCTGTTTGAGCAGGAACTGCCTGATGTAACGCAGCCGTTTCACTATAAGTTCAAGGTCAAGTACCCTGATTCTTCCATTGAGGTGATTGACCCGTATCAGTTCCGCGATGAAGCTTTCTTCGGCCTGTCCACCATGTACGAGAGCCCGTCGAATCTCTACAAGACTTTAGGCGCCCAGATAATTGAAGTGGAAGTGGACGGCGTTAAGGTCAAGGGCACTAAGTTTGCCGTCTATGCCCCGTCGGCAACCTGCGTCAGTGTGATCGGCGACTTCAACTTCTGGGACGGCCGTCGCCACCCGCTGGCCCGCTCGCTTTTGGGGCACTGGGTGCTCTTTGTGCCGGGCTTGGGAGTTGGGCAGCGCTATAAGTTTGAAATTAAAGACCCGCAGGGCAATCGTCTGCCGCATAAGTCCGATCCGGTGGGCTTCTATCACGAGCAGTATCCGTCCTTTGCTTCGATCATCTGCGATCAGAACGCTTATAAATGGAATGATGCAGCCTGGCAGCGTTCGCAGTTAAACGATAAGTTAAAGCAGCCGATGTCCATTTACGAGGTGCATTTAGCCTCGTGGCGCCGCAAAGCAGACGGCTCAAGCCTGTCTTACCGCGAGCTTGCCGATGAACTTGTCAAATATGCCAAGGAAATGGGTTATACCCATTTAGAGCTGCTGCCGGTGATGGAACATCCGTTCTCCGGATCTTGGGGCTATCAGCCGACCGGTTTGTTTGCTCCGACCTCGCGCTTTGGCAGCATTGATGATTTCAAGTTCTTTGTCGATACCTGTCATCAGAACAATATCGGCGTGATCTTAGACTGGGTCCCGGCGCATTTCCCGACCGATGCGCATGGCCTTGCCCGCTTTGATGGCACGCCGCTGTATGAGTACGAAGATCCGCGCCGCGGCTGGCACCCGGATTGGAACTCGCTGATTTATGATTTCGGCCGCGATACGGTTCGTAATTTCCTCGTCGCTTCGGCCTTAGTGTGGCTGGATTATTATCATATTGACGGCCTGCGCGTCGATGCGGTGGCCTCGATGCTGTACTGGGATTACTCGCGTAAGCAAGGTGAGTGGGTACCGAATGTGGATGGCGGCAATATTAACTACGAGGCCGTGTCCTTCCTTAAGTGGTTCAATGAAACCGTCTATCGTCTGTATCCGGGGGCGATGACGATTGCTGAGGAATCTACCGCCTTTACCGGGGTATCACGTCCGACCTATACCGGCGGTCTGGGCTTTGGCTTTAAGTGGAACATGGGCTGGATGCATGACAGCCTTGAATACATGAAGCAGGATCCGTACTTCCGCAAGTACCATCACGGCGAGATGTCCTTCTCCATGATCTACGCCTACAATGAAAACTTCATTCTGTCTATTTCGCACGATGAAGTAACCCATGGCAAGCATTCGATGCTCTATAAGATGCCCGGCGATGAATGGCAGCAGGCGGCTAATTTGCGCGCTTTCCTCGGCTATCAGTACGGACACCCTGGCAAGATCTTAAACTTCATGGGCACGGAATTTGGTCAGGGCTCAGAGTGGAATCATGACTCACAGCTGGAGTGGTGGCTGTTGCAGTTTGACAAGCATCATGGACTGCAGGAGCTGGTTAAGGATTTAAATCGCTTCTATAAGCAAGATAAGGTGCTCTTTGAGACCGATTATGATCCTGAGTGCTTCCGCTGGCTGGATGTCAACGATGCTGAACATTCAGTGTTTGCGATGCTGCGCACCTCCGCAGATCATCAAGATGAGACCATCATGGTGGCCAACTTCACCCCGGTGCCGTATGTAGCCTATCGCTTAGGAGTGCCGCGTCCGGGCAAGTACGAGATTGTGCTCAATACCGATGATAAGAAGTATTGGGGGTCGGGTTATACCACGGGACCGCAGCAGCTGCAGGCCTCCCAGATCTCGTGGCAGGGGCAATACCATTCCGTAGTGCTCGACCTGCCGCCTTTGGCGACCATCTTCGTTAAGCGCGTCGGGGATTAAGCCCTGTGCGATAGCGATCACAAAAGCTTAACAAATCCTGCGCCGGCCGTAAAAAAGCCGGCGTTTTGTTTGTAAGAGCGCCTAAGATGAGGCTATAGCATGGAGGAACGCGTGATGGGACACATTATAATAAAACCTTCCTACAGCGTGACTAAGGGCTTTTCCTTTGGCGCGACCTATAACGAAGACGGCAGCTATTCCTTTGCGGTGTGGTCGCCGCGCGCTGAAGGCATGCGGCTGCATTTTTACACTCCAAATGAAGAGAAAATTGACTGCGTTGAGCTCAATAATCGCCAAGGCGGAGTCTGGTATGGCACGATTGAAGGGCTGCGCCCGGGAGAGCTTTACGCGCTGGAGGCCTTAGGTCCTGACGATCCGGCACAGGGTATGTTCTTTAAAGCGGGGCGTTTTTTAGTTGACCCCTATGCCACTGCGCTTAATAAAGCCTTTGATTACAGTGAGGAGGCTTATCTTCACCACAACGAGGCCTTCATCCCTAAGGCTGTGCTGCCCGGCCCGGATGATTTTGACTGGGAAGGCACCAGCCGCATCTTTAACCGACGCAATCAAGTGATTGTCTATGAGGCGCATGTTAAGGGGCTTACTAAGCTGCATCCTGAGATCCCACCGCATCTGCGCGGCACTTACCTGGGTCTATGTCATCCGGCGATGATTGCCCACTTCAAGCGCTTGGGCATCACCATTGTGCAGCTGATGCCGGTAGCCGCGTCGATGACCGAGCCGGCAGTTGCCGCACGCGGACTGAAAAATTACTGGGGCTATAACCCGGTGTGCTTTATGGCACCCGACCCGCGTCTGGCCTCAGATCCGCGCAATGCTCCGCAGGAATTCAAGACCATGGTGCGCGAGCTGCATAAAAATGGCATCGGCGTCATTTTGGATGTGGTGTTCAATCATACGGCCGAAGGCGGGGTGCAGGGGCCGGTGTTATCTTTTAAGGGCTTGGATGCGCGCGCCTACTATGCCTATGAGCGCGGTAGCGACGGGCATTTAGACTATGGGCGCATGCTCAACTGTACCGGCTGCGGCAATTCCTTTAATGCCGACAACCGTACCGGTCTTAAAGTAGTGCATGATGCAATGCTCTATTGGGCTGAGAAAATGCGCATTGACGGCTTTCGCTTTGATTTAGCCGTGACCGTGGCGCGCGAAAGTCATGAGGGCGGCCGTCATTTTTCCTTTGATCGCAATGCCGCTTTCTTTAAATCCTGCAGCTGCTCGCGGGTTTTAAATTCGCTGCTCTATATTGCCGAGCCGTGGGATTTGGGGGAGCACGGCTATAATCTCGGCAATTTCCCGATGCATTGGAGTGAGCAAAACGATCATTTCCGCGACAGCGTGCGCCGTTTCTGGCGCGGTGAGCCGCATCTTTTAGGGGAAATTGCTACCCGCATTATGGGCTCGCGCGATTTCTTTAAAAAAGGCGAGCGCGCGATGAACGCCAGCCTCAACTATATTACCTATCATGACGGCTTTACGCTTGAGGATTTGGTTTCCTACAGCTTTAAGCACAATGATGCCAATGGCGAGAACAATCAAGACGGCAGCAACGAAAATTATTCCACCAACTGCGGTAGTGAAGGTCCTTCTGAGGATGCTTTAATTAAGGCGCGGCGGCTGCAGCTTAAGCGTAATTTAATGGCCACTTTAATTATTGCGCAGGGGATTCCGCATCTTTTAGGCGGTGATGAGCTCTTTCGTACGCAGCGCGGCAACAATAATGCCTACTGTCAGGACAATGATATTTCCTATTACAATTGGCATTTAAATCGCGAGCAGCAGGACTTCATCACCTTTATCGGACGTTTGGCGCGCATTCGTCTGTCCTCGCAAGTGCTGCGCGAGCTAGCGCTTGACGATGATAACTTCTACCGCACTGAAGATAAAACCTTGGTGCGCTGGCGCCTGCCGGATGGTCATTTAATGGAGCCGCATCATTGGAATGATCCGTCCGTGGATGCGCTGCTGCTCTACATTGGTGAGCGTGCCTCTGACGGCGAGCGCTGGTGCATTATCATTAATCACAGCTCGCGCCAGCTGGTGTTCTCCTTGCCTGAGCTGTATGAAGATCGCTGCTGGCATGTCATTTTTGACTCCTCGGAAGCTGACGGTCTGCCGCGGCGTTTTAATGAAGAGAGCGCTACTGAAGGTGTCATTGCCGCACAGTCAATTAAGCTTTTAGTTTCAGCGCCTAATCTTGCTAAGTTCACCACCACGATTGACCTAGAGGCTTACGGTCATATGCTGCATGGCCGTAGCGCCAGTCCGCTCTACGGCCATCATCCGCGTGCTTAAAGCAAGGGTTCCTGCAGCGGGCCTAAGAGCTCAAGCTGCCCGCGTGCCGCAGTTTCTGCTCCTAGCGCGCCGGCTGACCCTTGGGTAAGGGTCAGGAGAAGCTGTAGCGCATCGCTGGGCAGATAAGCTGCGGCGCGGCGGAAGATAAAGCGCTCCAGCGCGGACAGGCGTTCATCGGTTTGCGGCAGTGCCGGCACAATGGAAAAATCATCTACGCTGCCGCCTGCAAGTGCAGCCGCTCTGGCAATAGCATCCTCAAGCGTGCCGACATCATCAATAAGCCCCAGCATCTTGGCTTCATCGGCTAGAAAGACCTGCCCTTCAGCATAAGTTTGATAGTCGCTAGGCTTAAGCCTGCGTGACGCGCTGACCAAGTCGATAAAGGTTTTATAGGTATGCTCAACAGATAGAGCAAGCCGCTGCTGCTGCGCCGGATTCATCGGCTCTGCTGCCGGCATGGTGGCAAATTCATGTGTTGCGGTGCCATCCTGATAGACGCCCAGCGAATTTAACAGCTCATGAGCGCCTACACCTATGGAAAAAACACCGATGGAACCAATAAGTGAGCTTGGCGTGGCAATAATTTTATCGGAGGCGGTAGCGGTCCAATAGGCGCCCGAAGCTCCCATGCCTTGAATAGCGGTGACCACCTTAACTCCGCTGTTGCGCAGCCGCTCAAGTTTGCGGCGCATCTGTTCGCTGGCATCGGCCATGCCGCCTGGCGAATTTATATATAAAACGATAGCCTTAACCGCTGGATTTTGACCTAAGTCATTGAGTACACCGATAATATTATCAGCGCTGAAATCAAGAGCGGTTTGCCCCTGCTTGATGATTTCCCCAACGCCGTAGACTATGGCAATTTGTTCTTGCGGACCTGACTCCTGCGTAAATAAATTGAGATAATCGCGGTAATCTACCAGCTGCGGCATAAAGCGATCGTGAGTAGACTGTCCAAAACGGCGGCTTAAATCACTTAATAACTCGGCTTTGCTCTTAAGCGAGTCAACCAAGCCCATTTCTTTTTGCATTAAAGCTGTATCGCCGTGATAACGCTCTAAAGCTGCGATAAAGGCTGAGGCCTCAGGCAGCACAGTGGTGCCGCGTAGCGGCTGACGTACCTCCAGCGCGCGCTCATACTGCTGCCATAAGCCCTGCGCCAATTGTTGATACTCGGCCTTAACATCTGGTGACATACTGTCGCGCGTAAAAGGCTCTACCGCAGATTTAAAATGACCGGCGCGGAAAATGTAAGGAGTAAGCTTGAGGTTATCGATAAGCCCTTTAAAGTAAAGTGAGGACAGCGCAATCCCCTTTAAATCAATTGCTCCTAACGGATCTAAATAAATCTGCTGAGCGTTGACGGCAATTAAATACGCGCCTTGTGAATAGGTGGTGGCAGTGACGGCCGTTTCCTTGCCTTCAGTTTTTAAAAGCTGCAGCTTCTGCCCGATGCGCTCGGCCATGCTCTGCGAGATGGGACCTAAGCCCTCAAGGTCAAGCAGTACATATTTAATGTCATCGTCGTAGGCGGCAAAAGTCAGCGCCTGTTCAATGGCCTGCAGATCATGCTCATCCTGCCCGGATAAATTGGCATTAAGTTCGCGGTAAATGGCGGCAAATTGTGAAGACCCAAACGGAATTTCCGCAATACTGCCGCTAAGCGGCAGATACAAAATCTCCGCATTAGGCACCAGCGGCTCAAGACTGCCTTGCCCGCTGATGACAGCGGTAGCTTCATCTTTAAAGCTATTGACGGCTTGTATGGCAATAACTGCCAGCAGCACAATTAGCAGCATGACGGTATTGGCAATAAAGTTGCGGATAAAAGTCAGTGCGCCGCCCAGCCACAGCAATGCGCGCCACACTTTAGTACAGGGATGCCGGTTTTCTGGATTATTCGACTGCAGATCTTGGTAAGGGGGCTTTATTTCACTCATGGACGTAAAACCGCCAGTACAGCGGCGTGACTCCTTTTTTCAGAAAAGTAAGACGGAAAATTATGCAGTGACTAACCTGCAGGCCGCCGCCTGCGTGCCAACTTAAGGCGCAGGCGGCAGGGCGTGGTGTTATTTAGCCGTTTGGGATTTTACAATCTGCATAGTCGAGGCAATCATGCTTGATAAATCGCCTAAATTGCTCGGCACAATCAAGGTATTGTTGGTCTTAGCCAGCGCCCCGAAGGCTTCCACGTACTTTTCTGCAATCTGCAGATTGACTGCAGTAAGTCCGCCTTCCTGCTCCGAGGCCTGGGCTATCTTGGCAATAGCCTCGGACATAGCTTCGGCTATCGCTACCGTAGCGGCAGCTTGGCCTTGGGCTTTGTTGATTTCAGCCTGCTTTTCACCTTCTGAGCGCGCAATCGCCGCTTCCTTTTCACCGATAGCGATATTGATCTGCTGCTGCTTTTTACCTTCCGATTCAGCGATGACTGCACGCTTTTCACGCTCAGCGGTGATCTGCTGCTGCATTGCCTGCAAAATGACAGCCGGCGGGGTTAGGTCTTTAATTTCATAGCGCAGCACTTTAACTCCCCAGTTAAGTGCCGCCTCATCAATAGAGGCCACTACGCTGTTGTTGATGGCATCACGCTCTTCAAAGGTCTTATCCAGCTCCATCTTGCCGATGACTGAGCGCAGCGTGGTCTGCGCCAGCTGCGTGATGGCAATGATGTAATTGGAGGTACCGTAGCTGGCGCGCTTAGGGTCGGTGACTTGGAAGAACAGCACCCCGTCAACTGACAGCTGAGTATTGTCGCGGGTAATGCAGACCTGCGACGGGGTATCTAGCGGTATTTCCTTCAGCGAGTGCTTATAGGCGACGCGATCAATAAACGGAATAATAAAGTTAAGTCCCGGATTGAGTACCGTGTTAAATTTACCGAGACGCTCCACAATCCATGCGGTCTGTTGCGGCACGACTTTTATCGATTTAATGGCAAAAATAATCGCAGCAATAACTAAGACTACTGCCACAATGAAAGTTCCGGAAATTAGCGGCATGATGCTTCTCCTGTGTCAAGATTTAATTCTTTAATATAGCTTTTTCTCTAAGATAAGCCGCGGACCATCTGCGCGCTGAATTTCCCAGCAGCCCGGCGTCAGCGGCTCATGTGCGCCGACTGCTTGCCAGCTGGTGCCGCGATAGTTGACCTGAGCGCTGCCGTCGGCATTGACTGCCTGCACCTGTACGCGCTGACCTTTATCTAAATCATCTAAATTCTCGCGATACTGCCGCTTTAATCGTCTGCGCAGATAAAAGACAAAGCACGATCCGGCTACAGTAACTATGGCGGCGGTAAAGAGCTGATAGGTTAAAGAAAAATCAGTAAAAGCCAGCGCGGCAGCGGCAAAGCAGGCGGCGGCGGTTACCAAAAGGTAAATAGTGCCGAGCATCATTTCAGTGCCCAAGAGCACAATCGCTAGAATGCACCAGACGGCGGCGGCAGAAATAGTCATGACGTCAGCTCCTCTTACGGCGGCGCTGCTGCAGCAGGGTAAAGCCGATGACGGCAGGGACGATAAAGCACAGCATAGCCAGCGCGGAAATTTGTTCAGACGGGGAAAACCAATTAATCAGCAATGACGCCAGCACTAAGAGCAGGAAAAATAGCAGACTCAGCGCGCCGCCGTTGCGCGGCTTTTGCTTTGGCTTTTGCTGCGCCGCGTCCGTGGGCTTTTCCTGTGCACGGGCGGTAACAGGGCGTTTTATGCTGCGCTTTTCAGGGATTTTGGCCGTAGCGTTAAGGGGTGGCTTATGCTTAGCCTGGCGCGCGCGCTGCAGTAGCGCCTGCGGCGTCGGCAGCGCTTCACTGTCAGCAAAGAGGCTGGGGTCAAGCGCTTTGAGCGGATGGCGCTGTAGCTGCAGTATATAGGCAGCAAAATCTCCGTGCGGCGGTTCCAGCGGCCCCTGCGTCAGTTTCAGATAATCATGCATGCTCAGCTCTCCATGCGCACGGTGGCGCGGTTGTATGGCTATCTTAGCAGTCTTGACGGCAAAATACATGGCCTTGTGGATATGCCTTGATTTCTAGTGGGTTGGAGCGTATAGCAGGCTATTGCACAAGGAACTCTTAAGTGCAAGCTTTAGCCGCCAAAGACCGCTAAAAACTGCAAGCTGCTTCACAAATTTGTACGCCGCTCATGTATAATAGCCGATTAAATTTATGTTTAATTCCACTTCAAACTGAAGCCGAAAAAGGAGGCCTTATGCTGCGCATCGTTGAAGAAGCCCTGACCTTTGATGATCTCTTGCTCGTGCCTGCACATTCCACCGTTCTGCCTAATACTGCTGATTTAACCACTAAACTGACGGCCAATATTCGCATTAATATTCCGATGTTGTCATCGGCCATGGATACGGTGACAGAGTCTAACTTGGCTATCGCGTTAGCGCAGGAAGGCGGTATCGGCTTTATTCACAAGAATATGTCAATTGAGCAACAGGCCGCTGAAGTGCAGCGTGTTAAGCGCTTTGAAAGCGGCATGGTCACGGCTCCGGTTTCAGTGCATCCTAATGCCACGATTGCGCAAGTGCGCAAGATGACCGCACAGTACGGCTTTGCCGGCTTCCCGGTAATTGACGATGAAGACAATCTGCTGGGCATTATTACCGGCCGCGATGTGCGCTTTGTTACCGATGACAGCCTGACCGTCTCTAAGGTGATGACGCCTAAAGAACGCCTCGTTACCGTACGCGAAAAGACCCCGCAGGAAGAAGTTATTGCATTAATGCAGCAGCATCGTATTGAGAAGGTGCTGGTGGTGGATGACACCTTCCATTTAAAGGGCATGATCACCGTCAAGGATTTCAAGAAGGCTGCCAATAAGCCTAATGCCTGCAAGGATGCTTTAGGCCGCCTGCGTGTTGGCGCAGCTATCGGAGCTGGTCCGGGCAACAATATGGAACGTGCGCGCGCCTTAGTCGAGGCCGGCGTGGATGTGCTGTTAATTGACAGCTCGCATGGCCACTCTGAGGGCGTGCTGCGCCGTATTCGTGAAGTGCGCGCTGCTTATCCGGATCTGCCGATTGTCGGCGGTAATGTAGCGACGGCAGAGGGCGCGGCAGCTTTAGCTGAGGCCGGCGTTTCGGCAGTTAAGGTCGGCATCGGCCCTGGCTCCATCTGCACTACCCGCATCGTAACCGGCTGCGGTGTGCCGCAGATGACCGCCATTTCCAATGCAGTGGATGCATTAAAGGGTTCGGATATTACAGTAATTGCCGACGGCGGCATCCGTTATTCGGGCGATATTGCTAAGGCCTTAGCGGCCGGTGCCAACTGCGTAATGGTGGGCTCGATGTTTGCCGGTACCGAAGAGGCTCCGGGTGAAATTGAAATTTATCAGGGCAGATCGTTTAAGTCCTATCGCGGCATGGGCTCGTTGGCTGCCATGTCCAAGGGTTCGGCAGACCGCTACTTCCAAAGCGACAATGCGGCCGATAAGCTGGTGCCGGAAGGCATTGAAGGCCGTGTCGCTTATAAAGGGGCGTTGCGCGGCATCATTCATCAGCAGATGGGGGGCCTGCGCTCGGCCATGGGTTTACTTGGCTGTGCAACAATTGATGAGCTGCGTACCAAAGCACAGTTCGTTCGCATTACCGGTGCCGGCATCCGCGAGTCGCATGTGCATGATGTGAGCATTACCAAGGAAGCTCCGAACTATCAGAGTCACGCTTAAGCTGGTACTGCCTGCCGGCTGCCTGTCTTGGCGGCCGGCGCTGTTTTTCTTTCTGTCTAATTGCCGTAGGTGCTTATGACTGCCTCAGCTAATATCCATTCTGAAAAGATCTTAATCTTAGATTTCGGCTCTCAAGTAACGCAGCTGATTGCCCGCCGCATCCGCGAAATTGGAGTGTACTGTGAGCTGATGCCTTTTGATGCCGATGTTAAAGCCATGCAGGACTTCAATCCGCAGGGTATTATTTTATCCGGCGGTCCGCGCTCGACCACCGAGGAAGGTTCGCCGCGCGCCCCCGAGTGGGTATTTAGTGCCGGTGTGCCGGTGCTTGGTATCTGCTATGGTCTGCAGACCATGGCCATGCAGTTAGGCGGCAGCGTACAGGGATCGGATAAGCGCGAGTACGGTTATGCTAAGGTCGATATTGCCGCCGCATGCCCGCTGTTTGATAAGCTTACCGATCATGAAGAAGCGCATAGCCTAGATGTATGGATGAGCCATGGCGATAAGGTTACTGCACTGCCGCAGGGCTTTATTACGGTCGGTTCCACTGATACTTGCCCGTATGCTGCAGTTTATGATCCGGCACGCCGTTTCTTTGGCGTACAGTTTCATCCGGAAGTTACCCATACCAAGCAGGGTGCAGAAATGTTGCGCCGCTTTGCCTTAGAGGTATGCGGTCTGCATGGTCTGTGGTCGCCAGAGGCGATCATTGAAGACGCGGTACAGCAGATCCGCGCGCAGGTCGGCGACAGTAAGGTACTGTTAGGTCTATCCGGCGGTGTTGACTCTTCGGTCACTGCACTGCTGTTGCATCGTGCCATCGGTGAGCGCTTAACCTGCGTCTTTGTGGATAACGGACTGCTGCGCCTTAATGAGGGCGCGCAAGTACAACAGATGTTCTCGGGCCTCGGGCTTAATATTGTCTACGCCGATGCCTCAGAGCGCTTTTTAAGCGCTTTAGCCGGCGTCAGCGATCCCGAGGCTAAACGCAAAGCTATTGGTCATACCTTTATTGATGTGTTTGCCGATGAGGCACGCAAGCTTAAGGGCATCGATTATTTAGCCCAAGGCACCATTTACCCAGATGTCATTGAATCCGCCGCGGCCAAGACCGGCAAGGCGCAGGTGATTAAGTCGCACCACAATGTGGGTGGCCTGCCGCCTGATCTGAAGTTTAAGTTAGTCGAGCCGCTGCGCGAGCTGTTCAAAGATGAAGTGCGCCGTATCGGCGTCAAACTCGGTCTGCCTGAAAAAATGGTGCAGCGTCATCCCTTCCCGGGACCGGGCCTCGGTGTACGCGTTTTAGGTGAAGTTAAGCGCGAGTATCTTGATCTGCTGCGCAAGGCCGATGCCATTTTCATGGAAGAGCTGAATGCCAGCGGTTGGTACGATAAGGTCAGCCAAGCCTTTACCGTATTCCTGCCGGTGCGCTCCGTCGGCGTAATGGGCGATGGCCGCCGCTACGATTACGTGGTGGCACTGCGTGCCGTCAAGACTATCGATTTCATGACGGCGAAATGGGCAGAGCTACCTTATGATCTGTTAGGGCGCGTGTCCAATCGTATCATTAATGAAGTTAACGGCATTTCCCGCGTAGTTTATGATGTATCCGGTAAACCGCCGGCAACGATTGAGTGGGAATAGCTATAAATAAGTATATGGCCTGCAGGCGCTCTCGCGTTGGCAGGCCTTTGAGCATCAGGCAGGGATGTTTCCCGTGTAGGCAGCCTTTGCCTTTCTAGATCGGAGATGTTCTTGAAAAATCTGGGCGCGCAATGGGGGCAACCCCTACGGGTCACTCCCTAATTCACTATTTTTGCGCCTCTTTTTGGGTAAGAGCGTAGCGCCTGATATAGCCGTTATCATTTGCAGCAAAGAGCAACAAGCGCACAGCGTGCGATCCTACGTTGACTGCGCTCCCCGCAGAATACTACCGCAAAACGGGCAATGTGCTACTCACTGGCCGCCGTAAGGCTATAGCGACGCGCTTGCGTTTGCGTTGTCGCCTCTGCCAATTTATCAAAAAAGATCTGCGGCTAAAACCCCGTCCTTTAGGCCGGGGAGGATGTCAATTAAGCAGTTTATCTAATGCATTCTGTAAATGTTTGCGCATTGCCGCAGCGGCTTTTTTGCCGTCAGCGTGCTCAAGCGCAGCGATAATTTTCTTATGATAGAGTACGCCATCAGAAAATCCGAATAATTCATTCATCTGCTTATGTCGCTTCATGGTGTGCGTAAACACGTAGCTAAGTGAAGCTTCCAACACTACATTGCGGGAAGCATGAGCAATAGCTAAATGAAACTCTAGATCTGCAGCGATAAATTTAGCCGTATTACCAACATTATCCTGCATCTCCTGCAATAGCGTGCGCAGTTTGGGTAGCAGCACCGTGGAGCAATCATCCATTAAGGCCGCTTTCGCTATCGCATAGGGCTCAATAATGAGACGGTACTCTAAAACTTGGCGGATATCCTTAAATTCTTGGCGCGGCACTGCTACGCTGCTGCCAAGGCGCGCATCTACATCGGTACGCTTTAAAAAGGTACCCTTGCCTTGCTGCGGCTCTAAAATGCCTAAGGCAATGAATTGTGAGATTACAGTGCGTACCGAGGAACGAGAGACTTTGAGCGCCGCGCATAAGGTGTGTTCTGAAGGGATTTTGTATCCAACCTGCCATGCGCCGCCCTCAATTTGCTGTTTGAAGTAATCCGTCAACTGAGCTGTTACGGATCTTTTGTCGATGATCATGGTAATGGCGTAAAACTTAAGCTCAATAGCCTCTAAAATTATGGTGGGGTGTGGCCTCTGTTGCTTGAAGTTCACTTGTTTTTAACCAAGGCTACCCCGTAATTACAAGTTTAACCAATGTTGGCGCAACAAAAAAGCCTGCCGTAAGCAGGCTTGATATAAGGTATATTTTGATGGTTAAGTATACTAGAAGTGGACCTGCACTTTGCAGGTCTCGGGACTTACCGCCGCTTCCATGGCTTTAACGCATTCACTTGCCGGGAAGGATGCAGACAACAGCGGCAGCGGATTGATCAGGCCGCGCTCTAAGGCGTTAACCGCCGGGCCAAACTCGGTGTAGAAGCGGAAGACCGCATGCCAGCGCAATCCCTTGCCGGAGAAGGCAGCTAAATCGGTCGGCTGATGACCGGTGCCGAACATGCCGACTTGAGCAATCGTACCTTCAGGGCGTACTATCGCCATGGTTTGCATCGCGGCAAAGCCGTTTCCGGTAGCCTCTAAGGCGCAGTCAAACTGACCCCGGTGGGCGGAAAATTCCTTGATTGCATCCGGGTTAGTCTTGCTGTTAATTACCTCATCGGCGCCTAACTCTTGGGCAATACTGAGCGGATTGTCGCGAATATCAAAGACGGTAACGCGATCTGCGCCTAAGGTCTTAGCGGCAGCAGCGCTCAGAATACCAATCGGGCCGGCTCCCATCACCGCGACATTTTTACCCATGATGTCGCCAAGACTGTGCACGCCGTTGAAGGCAACACCTAAAGGTTCGGCAAAGGCGGCAACCTCAGGTTTCATATCGTGCACTACACGGCACTGTACCTGATGTACTACGACCTTTTCAGCAAACAGGCCCTGTACATGCGGGAAGGTAGAGGCCGATCCTAAGTGGCGCATGTGCTCACAGTAAGAGTACATGTGATGCTCGCAGTAATAGCAGTTAAAGCACGGTCTTGCCGGACGCAGGATCACCATATCACCGGGCTTAATCCCGTCAACAGCGCTACCGACTTCTTCAACGATACCGCAGCCTTCATGGCCGATTACGATGGGTTCACGCACCACGATAGCCGATCCGATGCCGCCGTCTAAGTAATAGTGCTGATCAGAGCCGCAGATGCCGCCGGCTAAAATTTTAACCTTAACCTCTTGCGGATCGCTAAGTTGTGGCTCTGCAATATCTTCGTAACGCAAATCATGTTTGGCATGCAATACACAAGCTTTCATAGAATTCTCCTTATTTAACTAAATAACCGCCGTCTACTGGAATGATGGCCCCGCCTAAATAATCTGAAGCATGGGATGCAAGGAAAATCACCGTACCCTTCATATCATCGCCAGTCCCCCAGCGATGCGCTGGAATGCGCTCAGTGATCTGCTGATAGCGCGGATTGTTCTTATCAAGGAGGGCAGAATTCATTTCGGTAGCCATATAGCCCGGAGCAATGGAGTTAACGTTAATGCCGCGCGCGATCCAATCATTGGATAACTCTTTAGTCAGCTGGGTTACGCCACCTTTTGCTGCTGTATAGGCCGGGACGGTCTGTCCTCCAAACCACGATACCATAGAAGCAATGGTGATGATCTTTCCATAGCCTTTTTTCAGCATCACGTTAGCTGCTTGCTGGCATAGGAAAAAGACTGAGTTCAAATTGACGTTGATGACCTCATCCCATTCATTTTCTGGGAAAACTTCGGCAGAGTGGCGGCGCTGAATGCCGTGGGCGGTCACTAAGATATCAAGATCGCCGCCTAATTTGTCCATGCACTGTTCAAAGCAGCTAAAGACTTCAGCGCGCTTACCTAAATCGGCGCGTACTCCATGGCATTTAAAACCGCGCGCGCAAAAATCAGAGGCAACGGCATTGACCTTATCAGAAGTACCGACAATCACCACTTCGCAGCCCGCTTCCATTAAGCCTTCGGCCATGCCATAGCCCAAACCACGCGTACCGCCAGTGACAATAGCTTTTTTACCAGAAATATCAAATAAAGAATGAATCATGATGTTCTCCTAAATTTGTATTAAATAAGCCTAACTATTTCATTAAAGCGCCCAAACCAGTGGACAATACCGGCACGTAGGCAAAGAGTAGCGCGCAGATGATTTCCACAATTACAAAGGGCAAAACCATGCGTGAGACCTTATAGACCGGCTCCCGGCTGATGCCGCAGGCGACAAACAGCGTGGTGCCAAAAGGCGGCGTGGCCTGACCCATTGCGAGCAGGAAGACGAAGACTAAGCCAAAGTGCACCGGATCAATACCAAAGTGCAGTGCAATCGGCGCTAAGATCGGGCCTAAAATCAGATTGGTTGCACCAACCTCCAAGAACATGCCGCAGATAGTGAGTAAAATCACAATAAGCAACATAAAGATTTCGGGGCTTGAAGCAATGGCGACAAAGGCCTCCGTGACGTAGACCGGGATGCGGTAGTAGGTCAGCAAATAACCGAACATCTGCGCGGTGACCACCAAGAACATGATATTAGCGGTGGTGACAGAGGATTGCTTAATGATTTCATAGGTCGATTTACCGGTAAGTTCGCGGTAAATTCCCAGGCAAACTAAGAGGCCGTAGAACACTGCAACCACGGCAGACTCCGTCGGGGTAAATATACCGGCGTAAATACCGCCTAAGATCACAAGAGGCATCAGCAGTGCCCATACCGCGCTCTTAAAAGACTTTAAGAAGCGCATAAAGGAAAAGCCGCGCTCATCTTTAGGGAAATTATCTTTTTTGGCTTTGATATAGGCCCAGACGCACAAGGCTATGCCGCAGATAATGCTAGGTACTACGCCGGCCATCAACAGCTGCGCTACTGAGGTATTAGTGATATTGCCGTAAATAACGAAGACGGTAGAGGGCGGGATCACAATACCTAAAGTACCGCCGATAGCCTGTACGGCTGCGGAGTAGGGCTTTGGATAGCCGCGCTTGACCATTTCTGGGTACATCAGACCACCGATGGCGGCCGTAGTCGCCACTGAAGAGCCGGAAATAGCAGCAAAAAAGGTGCAGGCAGTAATTGATACTAAGGAAATGCCGCCGGATATCCAGCCAACCAAGGTATCAGCAAAGTTGACTAAGCGCCGCGACAAACCGCCTTTGGCCATGAGATCTCCTGCGAGGAAGAAGGCCGGCAGCGCCAGCATTGAAAAATTATCACAGCCTGAGAAAATCTTCTGCGTGATTAAAGGCAGCGATAAATTTGGGTCAATGATTAAAGCTGTGATCACCGCTCCGCCTAAAGCCCAGGTTACCGGCATGCCGATCACCATCAGCACAACGAGGACGATGAGCATCATAATAGAAGCAAGATCCATAGTTAAACCTCCGCAGAATCAGTCGGTGCGTGTTTGCCAAAAATGGCGTCATAAAGTTCAAAGGCGCAAGCGAGAGCTGAAAGCAGGAAACCGGCGCTTACAATGGTGTACATGATCTGCATTGACAGACCCATGGCAGGCGAGGTCTGATACTGCGACACATCAACCATGCCAAATGAGCTGACAAAGAAGAACACCGTGATAATCAGGGCCAGCAGCTGGCGAATGATGTTAAGCCACGGACCTTTGACATAATTGTCGATAATGTCAATGCGCACCAGCTGTTTGGAGGTTACCGCTAAGTTGAGTCCGAGCAGGGTTAAAGTGACGTAGAGATAGCGCGACAGCTCTTCTGACCACGGCAGGGAGTAGAAGATGACATAGCGCGATAGAGTCTGCACAAAGATCACGGTCATCATCACGATCATGCACAGTGCAATGATATGCTGTGCCAAGGATTGAACCTTAGCAAAGATTCAGCGCAGTTGTTCCATAAGTCCTCCTATTGCGCAAGGGCGGCAATTTCCGCAGCCAGTTCCTTAAAGTTTTGACTGTAGTGATCGCGTACACCTGTGTGCGCTCAATAAACAGCTGTTTGTCAGGATAGGTAACTTTCATGCCTTTTTGTTCTAAGATGGCAATGGCTTCCTTATCCATGCGCCGCGACAGCGCGCGTTCGTCTAAGTTCGCCTGTGCCATGCAGTCAGTAATGATTTTTTGATCTTCAGGGCTTAGGGCATTCCACGTCTTAGGCGACATCACTAAAAATACAGTGGAGTAGCAATGCTCGGTCATAGCCATGTGCTTGTTGACCTCAACCACATTGTTCTTATCAATTACAGTTGCCGGATTTTCCTGCCCGTCAATCGCGCCTTGTTGCATGCCGGTATAAGCATCCGACCATGACATTGGCACGGCATCGGCCCCTAGAGCTCCCCACAATTCTTGATGAATCGGGTTTTCCATTACGCGGATGCGCAGCCCTTTAACATCATCAGCAGTGTTGACATCCCGTTTTGAGTTAGTAAGATTGCGGAAGCCTGACTCCCAAATGGCCAGCCCATGCAGGCGCACGCTTTGTAAGTCTTGCAGGAAGGACTTCCCAATCTCACCTAAAAAGACTTTGTCGGCATGCTCTGCAGACTGAATGGTATACGGCAGGTCAAATACGGCGATGTCAGGCTTGAAGTTCACTAACACCGATTGATTGACCACGGCAATATCCAAATTACCCATCTGCACGCTTTCGATATTCTCACGCTCTGTGCCTAACTGCCCATTATGGAAGGTATGTACCTTAATCCGACCTCCGCTTTTAGCTTCGACTTCACGGGCAAATCGGTCCATACTGATGCCGATGGCTCCATCAGCCGCGGAGGCTTGCGCCATGCGGATGGTGATGGTGCCATCATTGGGCTGACCGCATCCTGATGCGCCGAACGTCAAACTCAAGGCGGCCGCTAACAACCAAAGTTTTTTCACAACACATCTCCTTACTTAAGTTACGGTAAAACTAGAGCCCCGTCGCGACCGCGCGTCTGCGTCCAAGTGGTAACTTCATCACTGCACGGATATTTGGCCGCGGCGGCGGCGTTAAACTCTACGCCAAGGCCAGGACGGTCATTGGGATAGACATAACCGTCTTTGAATTCAGGCAGTCCATCAAAGACTTCCAATAGTGCGCCTTTAGGGTATTTGAGCTCTTGAATCACAAAGTTAGGCGGTTCAATGCCAGACCATTCCTGCACGCCGAAATTGCGCGCGGCGAGATCAATATGGATATTGGCTGCATGCGCTAAAGGTGACATGTCGCCCGGGCCATGCCATGCCGTGCGTACGCCGAAGGTTTCGGCAAAGATAGCAAGCTTGCGCGCCGGAGTAATGCCGCCGATTTGCGTGATATGCACGCGGATATAGTCAATTAGCCGTTCTGCAATTAAGGTGCGAAATTCCTGCGGATTATTAAAGAGCTCGCCTTCAGCCAGCGGTGTGGAGGTCTTAGCGCGCAGCTGACGGAAGTATTCAATTGCATCTAAAGGCAGTGCATCTTCTAAAAAGAATAAACGATATGGCTCTAAGGCTCGTGCGAGCTCAATTGCCTCCGCGGGAGTGATGCGTTCATGTACATCGTGTACTAAATCAATAGTAAAACCTAAGCGTGCGCGCAACGCATCAAAGAGTTTGACGGTTTTATCAATGTACTCGCGCGAGTTTAAATAAATCCCAGGAAGGGCGCCGCAGGGCGCGCTTTTAGGCGCAGTTAAGCTCAGTCCGCCGCAGTATCCGCCAGACTGTACGCGCAGATGCTTGACGCCTAAGCTTTGATAGTATTGTATTTGATCGATGATTTCATCAACGCTGGCGCCGTCAACATGGCGATACACCGGCACTCCTTTGCGCACCGCGCCGCCGAATAGCTGATAGAGCGGCATGCCGGCGAGCTTGCCTTTAATATCCCACAGCGCCAGATCAATGCCGGCAATCGCATTATTTTCAACTCCGCCGTTGCGCCAATAAGCATTTTGATGCATCAGCGCCCAGTTCTCCTCAATAGTCTGCACATCGCGTCCAATCAGCAGCGGCTTTAAATAGGCGGTGATGTAGAGCGCGACGGCCTGATAACGGTAGGCAAAAGTCGCACAGCCCAAACCGTACAGCCCATCTTCCGAGGTTAAAACTTTAACTACCGTTAGGTTAATGCCTTCGGGGGCGGTGTTGTAAACCTCAATATCCTTAATCGTAATTGGCATTTGCTTCTCCATATGAATGTAGGATGTCCTACAAGTAGTCCGAAAAAAGTAGCGGTAGAGGGGAATTCCCGCGTTTATCATTAACTTGACGGACAACTGACAAGTATCATAAGAAATCCGCTTCCTAAAATATGCGAGTACGATCACGTTATAGACTTTTGACTTAACGTTGAATTCAAGATGGCTGTGAACTTAACGCTGCTAAGACTGCATCGGTTACAGGATTTGATGCAAATAGGGATGTAGTATCATATAAAGATCCTTGGTGCTGCTACGTTGGCTACATGATGTCAGGCAAGTAAACTAAAGTATTATCAGTAAGTGCGGGATTGATAAGTGGCGCTGCTGCTGTCTTAGGAGCTTTGCGATTAAGTGTAGCTGCTGAAGGTGGAAAGTGGTTCATCGTTCTGACGAGCAGAGGTAAATCATATATCATTACAGTGCAGCAGGGGGCCTGCTGTTATTGTGAGCAGATGATGGATATTGTTTTAGGGATTGACCCCGGATCGCGCATTACCGGTTATGGCATTGTTAAAAGCAGCCAAGCGGCAATTTCTTATTTGGGTTCAGGCTGCATTAATACCGGCAGCGGCCCGCTGTATCAGCGCCTTATGATTATTTTTCAAGCCGTTGGCACTCTGATTGAGCAGTTTCAGCCTACCGTAATGGCAATTGAAGAAACTTTTCTGGCCAAAAATGTGCAGTCTACCGTGAAACTGGCCGAAGCTCGCGGTGCCGCAATGGTAGCAGGAGCAAAAGCTGGGCTTAAAGTTTATGAATATACTCCGATGCAGATTAAGCAGGCGGTAGTCGGTTACGGCGCAGCGCAGAAAAATCAGGTACAGTACATGGTAAGGCAAATCCTCAAGCTGTCAGGGACGCCACAGACTGATGCGGCAGATGCGCTGGCCTGCGCCTTGTGCCACGCTTATACGGCTAAAGTTACTACCGCCATGGGCGGGGAAATTTCTTTAGCCCCCTCTGTGCACGGTCGCTATCGCCGTCGCTGAAATTTGCTGTTGGTCGGCATATCCGACCTTGGCGGGAGCAGGCTATAATCACAAAGTTTTGCTGAATTAAGGAAAAACTATGTTTGGAAGTATCCGCGGTACGGTATTGCGTATTGACGGCTTCACCGCATTAATTGAGGTTGGCGGTATCGGCTATGAAGTAGAGATCCCGTCAACTGCGCTCAATAAACTGCAGCGCGGCAGCAGTGCCTTTTTATATCTGCATCATGCCGTACGCGAAGATGCGCATCTGCTTTATGGCTTTCTCTCTTATGAAGAGCGACTGCTGTTTCGCGAATTGCTTAAAATAAGTGGTATCGGCGCTAAAATCGCGCTGGCCTTGGTATCCACCTTAAATTTTGCCGATTTAACGCAGGCGGTGGAGACAGAGGATGTCAGATTAATTTCCACCGTTCCGGGGATTGGACGTAAAACAGCTGAACGTCTGATTGTTGAGCTTAAAGATCGTTTAAAGCGTCTGCCGCTGCCTATGCTTGATGCAGTACAAGCTTCAGCTTCGGCAGAGATCTCTGCGTTGACAACTGCGCCAACGCCGACACAGACTGCGGATGCGTCAGTTCCGTTAAGTGCGCGTGCGGTGCGGGAGGAAGCAATCTCAGCTTTAATCGGGCTTGGTTATAAAGAAACAGCGGCCGTCGGCTATGTCAAGGCGGTTTATCAGCGCGGTATGGATACTAAAGCGGTTATTGTGGCAGCTTTGGCGCATATTGCTCAGCACAATAGGAGAGCGTAATGGCATTTGATGAACCGGGCAGGATCATTGCTGACAGTTTGAGCGTACAGCCCAATGCTGCGGCCCGTCCTGAGGCTACTGCAGAGGAACAGGCTGCAGAGCGCGGCGGACTGGGCTTTGCCGAAGATCGCGCTTTACGTCCTAAAACCTTGGGGGATTATATTGGGCAGGAAGATGTTAAAGCGCAGCTGGAAATTGCGCTTAAAGCTGCCAAAAAACGCGGAGAGGCGCTTGATCATGTACTGATTTTCGGTCCGCCGGGCTTGGGCAAGACGACTTTGTCAAATATTATTGCCAATGAGCTGGGGGTCAGCATTGCCTCGACTTCAGGTCCGGCCTTAGAGAAAAAAGGCGATGCTGCGGCGCTGCTGACGAATCTGCAGCAGCGCGATGTGATTTTTATTGATGAAATTCATCGTTTGTCGCCGGTGATTGAAGAGTTCATGTACCCAGCAATGGAGGACTTTCAGGTTGATATCATGACCGGTGAAGGTCCGTCGGCTCGCTCTATTAAAATTTCGCTGCAGCCATTTACTTTAATTGGCGCGACGACGCGAGCTGGTACCTTAACTTCGCCTTTGCGTGCGCGCTTTGGAATTATTCTGCAACTGCAGTTTTATTCGCCGCAGGAGCTGGAACTTATCATTAACGCCAGTGCCCGCAAGCTTAATATCAGCATTGATCGCGGCGGCGCAATGGAAATTGCTGCCCGCTCGCGCGGTACGCCGCGTATCGCTAACCGGCTGCTGCGTCGGGTGCGCGATTTTGCTGAAGTCAAAGGCAGCGGACATATTGATGTCAATACGGCCAAACAGGCGCTGGCGCTGCAGAAAATTGATGAAGACGGTTTTGATGAATTTGATCGGCAGTATCTTAAAACTATCATTTATGATTTCAATGGCGGTCCGGTAGGGGTTGACAGCTTAGCTGCGTCGCTTGGGTACGAGCGGGATACGCTGGAAAATGTGGTGGAGCCGTATTTAATTCAGCAGGGCTTTGTGCAGCGAACCCGCACCGGGCGCATGGCAGCGCGCCGTGCCTACTTAAAATTCGGCTTGCAACTGCCGCCATCTTTGACTGCCGCAGCGCAGTCTGACAAGCCGTCTGACTCTGCGGATGTGGATTAATGCGGTGCACAATGCTTTTTTCGGCATAATGCCCCGTAATGCTGTACACTGAGCGCACTAAGCGGCCGTAAGTCAGTAGGCCGCCTGAGGCACGGTTAATCATTGTTTAATCTCAAGACTAAAAAGCCATGAGCAAAGAATTTACCATTCAGATACGGGTATACTACGAAGATACCGACGCTGGCGGGATTGTCTATCACGCTAATTATTTAAAGTTCTGTGAACGCGCCCGTAGCGACTTTATTCGTGAATTGGGTTTGTCGCAAAGTGATCTGATGGCGCGTGGCGAAGGTTTTGTCGTTGCTAGTCTGCAGGCAAAATTCCGCAAGCCGGCTAAGCTTGAAGATCTGCTTACGGTGTCCTGCCGCATCAGCCGTATCCGTAAGGTAGCGCTGACCTTTGAGCAGGAAGTACGCGCACAGGACGGCACGATTTTGTTTGCTATGAGCTGCGATATCGGCTACATCAATCTTATAAGCGGCAGACCGCAGCCGCTGCCGCAAGACACGGCAGCAAAACTTATGGCTTTTTGCGGCAGCGACGAGGCTTAAGCTTATGCAGGGTTCCCTTTCCATCAGCGAGCTGATTCTCAATGCCAGTTTGTTAGTGCAGCTGGTGATGGCATTTTTGCTGGCTTTATCGATTATTTCTTGGACCATTATTATTCAGCGCAGCAGCCAGTATAAAATCGGCCGCCGCAAGGCCGATGAATTTGAAGATAAGTTCTGGTCGGGGATTGATCTCAATAACCTCTATCAGGACTGCGTTAAGCGTCAGCAAGAATTAGTAGGCCTTGAGGTCATTTACGCTGCCGGCTTTAAGGAATTCGTCCGTTTGGTTAACTCCGGTCCTGCCGATCAGGAAGTTGTCATGGACGGTACTTACCGCCAGATGAAGGTCGCATCCTCACGTGAGGTCGAAGCTCTAGAAACACATCTTACGACTTTAGCTACTATCGGATCAATATCGCCTTACATCGGACTATTTGGCACGGTGTGGGGCATTATGCATGCCTTCGTGGCGTTAGCTGCTGTCAAGAATGCTACTTTATCCATGGTAGCGCCGCCGATTGCCGAGGCGTTGATCGCTACTGCGATGGGGTTATTTGCTGCTATCCCGGCGGTGATGTTCTATAACCGCTTCGTCACTAAGGTTGAGGCGCTGGAAAATCGCTATTTAAATTTCATGGATGAGTTTGCCACCATCTTAAATCGCCGTTTAGTCACCATTCGCACGCAGCTACTAAAAGCTGCCGGCGAGCAGACTAAGCCAGCAGCGCAGTCTCAGCCTAATGTTGCTGCGGCTCAGCCTACCTCCGCCCCTGCCGCGTCGGCGTCACGCTATACACCGCCGCGAACGTCCACTCCTGCTGCTGCGCAGGTTACACCGCGCTATCAGCAGGATCTGTTACGTACACCAAGTGCAACGTTTCAGCCAAACCATGCCGCGCCAGCTGATGCTCCGCATTATCCGCCGCCAGGCAGCAGTCTTGCTGGGATTGATCCATATCGCCCGGTAACGCCGCCGCGCAGCAGTAATAGCAGCGATAGCGCGCAGGCCGGACGCCAGGTTTTTGCCGATTACAGCGCAGGACAGGTAAAACCTGTGCGCACGCCCAAGTCTGCGTCAGAGGGGCCGCATTACATTACGCCGGGAGCCGCCGGGTCGAAATATAAGCGCTAAGCGCGACAAGAGGACAGCTGTATGCAGATTAGAACCCGCGGCAAATCACGTACCGTTGCTGAAATCAATGTTGTACCCTACATTGACGTGATGCTGGTGCTCTTGGTGATCTTTATTGCCACAGCACCGGTAGTGATGCAAGGGGTGACGGTAGATTTGCCTAAAGCAGAAGCTGAGGCGATGAATGAGGATCAGTTAACTCCGATCATCGCCAGCGTAGATAAGGCAGGACAGTATTATGTCAGCGTGGATAGTAATTCTGTCAAAGCCGATGATTTAACGGCGCTGAGTACTTTAGTCGGCCAAGAGCTGGCTAAAGATCCTAAGCGTCCGGTAGTAGTGCAGGGCGATGCCCAAGTGCCGTACGATGCAGTGATTCAGCTGATGAACGCTTTAAAACGCAGCGGCGTTACTTCTGTAGGCTTAGTCACTGAGCCGCTAGATAATGCCTCTTAAGCCGCGGCGGCCGTCTGCAGGTTATTGTTTATGAAGTTTAATACCACAACCGCTTTTGTCGCCGCCTTAGGTCTGCATTTAGCACTTTTAGCGATATTAGTGGTGAATGTATCTTTAGACAGACCTGAACGCCCCAGTGATGAGGCTGGGCGTATTATGCATGCTGTCATGGTGGCGCCGCCGGCTAAAGGCAGTCCACAAGGGCAGCCGGCACAAGCCGTCCCGCGTCCGCAGGAACCGGAGTCACAGGCTGAAGAAAAAGCGCAGCAACTCAAGCAGGCGCAACGGGAATTACAGGCCAAGGTTGAACAGCAAAAAGCGCAGGAAGCTAAACGTCAAGCGGCTTTGGCCTTAAAGAAGAAGCAGGAAGCAGAGCGTAAGGCTAAGCTGGAGGCTGAAAAAAAAGCCAAAGCTGAGGCTGAGCGTAAGGCCAAGCTGGAGGCTGAAAAGAAAGCCAAAGCCGAGGCTGAACGTAAGGCCAAGTTGGAGGCCGAACGGAAAGCCAAAGCTGAGGCCGAGCGTAAGGCTAAGCTTGAGGCCGAACAGAAAGCTAAGGCTGAGGCGGAGCGTCAGGCTAAACTTGCAGCTGAGCAGGCGGCTAAGCTTGAGGAAGAGCTCTTAGGTACGGACGATGGTAGCGCGCAAGGCAGCGGTTTAGGTGGTGGTAGCGGGATTGGTGCGGAATATGGCGCTAAGGTACAGCAACTGATTGAACAGAATTGGCGCATTGATCCTTCTATGAACGGCAAGCAGGTGGTGGTAACGTTGTCCGTTGATGCGCAGGGCATGATTTCTGGCGAAAAATGCTCTGGGGATGATGCGGTCTGCGCTTCGGCTTTATCCACGCTGCATCTTATTGGCATGCTTCCGCGACCGCCGGCTAAATGCCCTGACTGCAGTACAATTGTGATCACAATGACGCCAAAGATATAAGCGTTTATAATCTGTGGGGAGTGAATATTCAGCGAGGATAAGTATGCGTTTTTTTAAACAAATGTGTGTCGCAGGTCTGTTGCTATGCGCGGCGTTGACCGCTAATGCAGCCCTGCAGATTCAAATTACCGGCGGCATTAATGAAGGTCGCAGGATTGCTGTGTTGCCGTTTACGCAGCCGCAGAATATCGGAACAGACGTCGCTGGCGTGGTAAGTGCCGATTTAATGCGCTCTGGCAAGTTTTCTCCTTTAGCGCAAAGTCAGATCCCGGCCAATGCTCTGTCAGGTGAGCAGCTAAACTTAGCCGCGTTTGCGCAGAGCCCGGCCGAGGCCGCTGTTTTTGGCAAGGTCTATCCGGATGGCAATACCTATCAAGTTGAGTTTCAATTAGTGGGGCTGAAAGGCGCTAATCAGGGTAAGGTGTTGGCGCATTACCGTGGGGCCTCCAGCATTGCTACTATGCGTCAGGCGGCTCATCGCGTATCCGATCGGGTGTATCAGCACTTAACCGGCCAGCCGGGCGCATTCCGGACTCGTATTGCCTATATTGTGTATAAGCACGGTGAGCCCTTTCCGTATCAGCTGATGACGGCAGATTACGACGGCTTCAATGAAGTGCCGGTGCTCAAGTCAACCCAGCCTATTATGACGCCGTCATGGGCGCCAGATGGCTCGCGCCTAGTGTATGTGAGCTTTGAGCGTCGCGTACCAACGATTTTTATTCAGGATATTAACAGCAAGCAGCGTACCGCTATTGCGTCATATCCAGGTTTGAATAGTTCACCTTCGTGGTCGCCAGATGGCACTAAGATTGCAATGACGTTGTCCTACGAGGGCGGTCAGCCAGATGTTTACTATTACGATCTGCAACAACGCAAATTAGTGCGTGTTACCTCCAATCCGGCAATTGATACTGAGCCTACGTGGTCTGCAGATAGTAAGGCGCTGTACTTTACTTCAGAGCGTGGCGGCGGGGCGCAGATTTATAAATTTGACTTTAATACCCGCAAGTCTGAGCGCGTAACCTATCAGGGGCGGATGAATCTGTCGGCTAAGGCAATTCCCGGCTCTAATGCTCTTATCGTCATTACGAATCAAAACGGTTACCGCGTTGCCCGCATGGATGTGGACGGCAGTATCTACATGCTGACGACTTCAACCTTAGACGAAAGTCCTAGCGTAGCTCCTAACGGCTCCATGGTGATCTATTCCACGGTGTATCAAGGACGCAAAGGCCTTGCCATTGTGTCATCGGATGGACGCTTTAAAGCGAATTTACCTTCTACCGCAGGCGAGGTCAGCGCACCGGCCTGGGGCCCCTTACTTGAGAAATAAAGGAACATAAAATGCTTAAGCAGACTTTATACTTCTTAATGTGCGCCGCAGCTGCGCTTAATCTTTCTGCCTGCTCTACTAGCAGTGATGATGCTTCGTCACAAGGATCGGCAGCTTTAGTTCAGGACGGATCTCAGGGGTTGGGCGCGGATGTGCCAGTAGGCATTGATGCTGACGGTGCTGTGACGGTCGGCGATCCGAATGCTCAGTATCAGACGCAATTTGCAGGCCCTGCAGCTCTGCGCGAGAATAATACTATTTACTTTAATTACGACAGCGATCAAATTCAGGATCAGTATATCGGCGTGATGCAGGCGCATGCGCAATATCTGCGCGATAATCCAGATTCACGCATAATTATTGAAGGTCATACCGATGAGCGCGGTACTCCTGAGTACAATATTGCTTTAGGTGAGCGCCGTGCCCGCTCGGTGGCGCGATATATGCAGAATCTGGGCGTGGATGTAAATCAGCTCTCAATTGTCAGCTATGGTGAAGAAAAGCCCGTCGATCCGGGGCATTCTGAAGCTGCTTGGTCGAAGAACCGTCGTGCGGTCATTAACTATTAAGAGCAGGCTATGAACAAATTCAGCTTCAGCCTAGGGGTAGCAGTTTCACTGTTGCTGCCTGCGGTGCAAGCGGCTACTGTGGAAGATCTACAGGTGCAGCTTAATGCGCAACAGCGAACCATGTTAAATCAGCAAAATCAGCTGAATCAGTTGCAGTCTGAGATCGCGTCACTGCGCGGGGCAATAGAACAGCTGAACTATCAGCTGCGCCAACAGAATGCGGTGCCGACTGACGCAGCACCTACTACGAGCGCAGCTTCTACTGCAGGCACCCAGGCAACACCAGCTGTTACTGCAGTGCCTGCTGCGCAGCAAAATGCTACAGCTCCGGCTGCTCCGGCTGCGAGTGACCAGGCCGCAGATGGATTAAAGCCAGCTGACGCACAGGCCAAAGCGCTATACGATGCAGCTTATGCTAAGGTGACGGCCAATGACTTTGCCGCCGCCGCCGCCGCTTTTAATAATTATCTCACGGCATACCCTGACAATAGTCTGACACCTAATGCATGGTATTGGCTGGGGCAGGTACAGTATCGTCAGAATAATTTGGATGCAGCACGCGTCAGCTTCCTTAATGTTGCGCGATTTACTTCATCGGCTAAGCGACCGGACGCCTTGTATAAACTGGGCCTCATCAGCAAGCAAAAAGGCGATAGTGAAAAGGCACAGCGCTATTTTAATTTAGTTATTAGCACCTATCCTGCTGATACTTCAGCAAATATGGCAAGGCGTGAACTAGGACAGCAGCCTTAATCGGGCGTGTACAGAGCTTGCATTAATACATCAGGCATTAATTACTTTCGCACTTAGGTACGAGGTTTCGTAAAATTGCGACTTGCTTTTATCAAAAAAAGATCAGCGGCTGTATCCCGCCCTTTAGGGCGGGGATACAGCCGCGAGGAGAAGCTCAATTTTTAATCCGGCATTTTCTGCTACTCAATATATTGCCGAATAATAGATATTGGAGCTCCTTCTCATGATGATGTAAAACGATACTGCGACCATAATGCCGCACAAAACATATTAAGAATGGCAGGACTTGCCCGGATAGCCTGCCAAGCGAACCTCATTGGAGGTCGGCAGCAGGAACCCACCTAAGCTTACAACAATAGCAGTATTGTTGTTTAGCTGAAGGAATCCTCGGCCTTTAGGCCGAGGAGGAAGTCAACACCTCCACCTTTAAGCAAAAGCTCGCAAGCTTCCTGCTGTAAGTCCCGAAGTATGCGACTGACGCATACAGTTTTCGCGCCAAGTTTTTCAATCTTTGCCCGAAACGGCGGATATCTAAATGAAAAAATGCCGCCTGCAGAGAACAATTGCTGCGGACGGCAAAACTGACAGCAGCCGCATTAATCTAAGGAGGACGGCGCTGTCATTAGGAGGTAAAAACCCAGTTAAGCGGCACCCGCCTTCTTTAAGGCGGCACTGACGATCTCTACGGCCTCAGTTTCAATGCGCTTTAAGTGATCACTGCCCTTGAAACTTTCCATGTAGATCTTATAGATATTCTCGGTGCCAGACGGACGCGCGGCAAACCAACCATTTTCGGTCACCACCTTCAAGCCGCCGATATCGGCGTTATTACCCGGAGCCTTGGTGAGCTTGGCGACAATCTTTTCGCCGGCCATGGTATCGGCCTCGACTGCAGCAGGATCAAGCTTCTTTAATGCCGCCTTCTGCTTGGCATTGGCTGGAGCATCAATACGGTTGTAGACCGGGCTACCGTACTTCTCAGTTAAAGCTTTATACTGCTCAGCCGGATCTTTGCCGGTAACCGCTAACATTTCCGCCGACAGCAGCGCGGCAATAATACCGTCCTTATCGGTAGTCCACACCGAGCCGTCTTTCTTTAAGAAGGACGCGCCCGCGCTTTCCTCACAGCCAAAGGCCAGTTCCTGACTAAAGAGTCCCGGCACGAACCACTTAAAGCCGACCGGCACTTCATAAGCCTTACGGCCTAGGCTCTCAGCCACGCGGTTCATCATTGAGGATGACACCACCGTCTTGCCAACCATGGCCTGAGCCGGCCACTGCGGGCGGTGAGTGTAGATATAGTTAATCGCCGCAGACAGATAATGATTAGGGTTCATCAAACCTGAATGGCACACAATACCGTGACGGTCATAATCCGGATCATTGCCAAAAGCAATATCGAAATCATCCTTCATCGCAATCAAGCCGGCCATCGCATACGGGCTTGAGCAGTCCATACGGATTTTGCCGTCTTTATCTAAGCACATGAAGGAGAAGGTCGGGTCAACCGCATAATTGACCACCTTAATATTGAGCTTGTACTTATCGGCAATGCGATCCCAATAGTACAGCCCCGAGCCGCCTAAAGGATCGACACCTAATTTAAGACCTGCCTTGGAGATAGCATCAAGATCGAGGATGGAACCTAAATCATTGACGTACTCGCTTAACATATCGTATTCCTGCACGTTATCAAGCTTTAATGCCTGATGATACGGCACGCGCTTGACGCCTTTAAGTCCGTCCTTAATCAGCGCGTTAGCTCTATCCTGCACCCACGAAGTAATTTCGGTGCCGGCCGGACCACCGTCAGTCGGATTGTACTTAAAGCCACCGTCAGTAGGCGGATTGTGCGACGGAGTGATCACGATACCATCGGCCAGGCCCGTGGTACGTCCTTGATTGTAGGTCAAGATAGCATGCGAAATGGACGGAGTCGGAGTATAGCCATGATCTTTTTCAATGCGCACCTGTACCCCATTGGCTCCTAAGACTTCAATGGCAGTAGCTAATGCCGCCTCCGACAAGGCATGAGTATCCATACCAATGTACAGCGGACCGGTGATATTTTCCTTGGCACGATAATCGGCAATTGCCTGCGAGATGGCAGCAATGTGCGTCTCGGTAAAAGAAGAGTTCAGCGAAGTACCGCGATGCCCTGAGGTTCCGAAGCTGACCTGCTCATCGGGATTGTCCACATCCGGCTTATTTAAGTAGTAAGCCGCCATCAAGCGCGGAATATTTACTAAATCCTGCAATCTCGCTTTTTTACCAGCCCATTCATGAATTGCCATAATCCATCCTCAGTTCATCAAGATGTTAAATCGTTAAATGCTGTGCCTGAGCCAACGCGGCCTAGCCAGCTCATACTTTAGTATTGTACAAAAAAGCATCAGCCCGCCTCATGCCTTAACTTAACTGCTTTACGATTTCGTGAAGTGAGGCACTATCTGCCCCCGTAAACGCTCGCGCAAATGCCCAAAGAAAAGGCTTGTGGACTTAGAAGATATGAAAAAAGCACAGGCTCTCAGCTGAAAACCTGTGCCCTTTGCCGCAGGGTGGCACCACGGGGTGCTGCCGTGGCGATGACCTGCTTTCCGTCAGCGCAATAAAGAGCGCTTAGCGGCCGTTGACTACCTTCTTGAGCTCAGCGCCAGCCGAGAAGGAAGGAGTCTTGGAGGCGGGGATCTGAATGACATCGCCAGTCTTCGGATTGCGGCCTTCACGGGCATTGCGCTCAGTCACCTTAAAGGAGCCGAAGCCCACCAGCTGGACACGATCGCCTTCCGCTAAAGCTTCACCGATGCTCTCGAGCATCGCTTCTAAGGCACGGCGGGCACTTGCCGCAGGTAAACCAGAACGTGCAGCAATCTTTGCTACCAGATCAGACTTATTCATTTTACTTCCTGCAATTTGTTGTTGTAACTTCTTAAGTTTTATGGGAATTATCTGCTTCCCTGTGCTAAAACCGTGTAAATTTCATCACAAACGCCACAGATTTACAAGCAAATTTATTAAAAAAGCATGCCCAAGGAAGTCTTAGCCCCTCCTCTCCACTCTCCTCTAAATTAAAATAATATTTATTAAACTTATTTAAAGCCTTGAGCGGCGGTCAAGAGGGTTAAGTCTGCAGCGCAGTGACATTTTTATCCCATAAGCTCCGGCAAAGCCCCGCGCAGGGGGCCGCACTATAGTAAAATACGGCATCTTTTCTTTGTTTACAGGAGCACACTGCAAAAATGGATTTATCACGTCCGATTAAGCGAGCTTTAATTTCTGTTTCCGATAAAGCAGGCGTGGTTGAGTTTGCCAAAGAACTCAGCGCACGCGGCGTCGAGATCCTGTCAACCGGCGGCACCGCCAAGCTGCTCGAAAAGAACGGCATTCAGGTAATTGAAGTGTCCGATTACACCAAATTCCCCGAAATGATGGACGGACGTGTGAAAACGCTACATCCTTTAGTCCACGGCGGCATCTTAGGGCGCCGCGGCATAGATGAAGCGGTAATGCAGGAGCACGGCATTAAGCCCATTGACCTCGTCGCGGTCAATCTCTATCCCTTTAGCGCGACGGTCGCTAAAGCCGACTGCACGCTTGAGGATGCCATTGAAAATATCGACATTGGCGGACCGACCATGGTGCGTGCAGCCGCAAAGAATCACCGCGATGTGGCAATTGTAGTCAACAGCGCCGACTACGCGCGCGTAATTGCCGAAATGGATGCCCATGCGGGATCTTTAACTTACGCCACGCGCTTTGATCTTGCCATCAAGGCCTTTGAGCACACCGCCGCTTACGACAGCGCAATTGCCAATTACTTTGGTCTCAAAGCGCCGGATTACGGCATTGATGACGGTGCAGAACGTGTATTCCCGCGTACCTTAAACTTAAACTTCGTCAAGCTGCAGAATATGCGCTATGGCGAAAATCCGCATCAAAAGGCCGCCTTCTACCGCGATCTGGAAGTTAAGGGTGCCTGCATCGCCACTGCGGTACAGCTGCAGGGCAAAGAGCTGTCCTACAACAATATTTCCGATACCGATGCCGCTATTGAATGCGTGCGCGAGTTCACTGAACCGGCCTGCGTCATCGTCAAGCACGCCAATCCGTGCGGCATTGCCTTAGCCCCGACCTTAAAAGTGGCCTACGAAAAAGCTTTTGCCTGCGACAGTGAATCAGCCTTTGGCGGCATTATTGCCTTCAACCGCGACTTAGACGGCGCAGCTGCTAAGGCGATTATTGATAATCAGTTCTGTGAAGTGATTGTCGCCCCGCATGTGAGTGCAGATGCACGGACAGAAGTGGCGCGCAAGAAGAATATCCGCCTGCTTGAGGTTGGGGACTTAAGTGCACGTGAACCGCGCCTTGACCTTAAGAAGGTCAACGGCGGCCTGCTGGTACAGGAAGCGGATACAGTATGCGTCAATAAGGATGACTTAGAGGTAGTGACCAAGCGCGCGCCGACGGATGAAGAGCTTGATGAGTTGCTCTTTGCGTGGAAAGTGTGCAAGTACGCCAAATCCAATGCAATTGTATACACCAAGGATAAGCGTACTTTAGGCATCGGTTGCGGCCAAACCTCACGCGTATTTTCCGCCCGTATCGCCTGCCTGCGGGCTGAAGATGCCAAATTTGACCTGCACGGCGCCGCTTTGGCGTCTGACGCTTTCTTCCCGTTCCGCGACGGCGTGGATGCGGCGGCAGCTGCCGGCATCAGCTGTATTATTCAGCCCGGCGGATCAATTCGCGATCAGGAAGTGATTGATGCGGCCAATGAACACGGCATCGCGATGGTCTTTACCCATATGCGCCACTTCCGCCACTAATAGAGTAAAGCCAGCTAAACGGTTAAACGAGGAACTTACCTATGCAGATTTTAATTATCGGCGGCGGCGGCCGCGAGCATGCTTTAGCCTATGCCTGCGCCAAATCCCCTGCAGTCTCCACCGTATTCATTGCTCCGGGCAACCCGGGCAGCGCAATGCTTAACAAAGTAGAAAATGTCGCTATCGGCGCAGAAGATCTGGATGCTCTGTGCACTTTTGCCAAGGATAAGGGCATTGACCTGACGATAGTCGGCCCCGAGGCGCCGCTGGTAGCCGGCATCGTTGATAAATTTAAGGCTGCGGGCTTAAAAATTTTTGGCCCCTGCCAAGCAGCTGCACAGCTTGAGGGCTCTAAATCCTTTGCCAAGGATTTCTTAAAACGCCATCACATCCCTACTGCCGCCTATGCGGTGTTCGCAGATATAACTGAGGCGGAAAATTACATCAAAGCGCACGGTGCGCCGATTGTAATCAAAGCCGACGGTCTGGCTGCCGGCAAAGGCGTCACCGTAGCAATGACCGAAGAAGAAGCTCTAGCGGCAGTGCGCCACTGCCTGCAGGACAATGCCTTTGGCGATGCGGGGGCGCGCGTGGTCATTGAAGAGTTCATGCAGGGCGAAGAAGCCTCCTTTATTGTGCTGTGCGACGGCGTTAGCGCACTTCCCTTGGCCTCATCGCAGGATCATAAGCGTGTGCATGACGGGGATGAAGGCCCTAATACCGGCGGCATGGGTGCTTACTCACCGGCTCCGGTAGTGACTCCAGCGGTGCATCAGCGCGTCATGGAAGAAATCATTCAGCCGACTTTAGACGGCATGCGTAAGGACGGTACGCCCTATCACGGCTTCCTGTATGCCGGACTGATGATTGATAAAGACGGCGCGCCGCGTGTGGTGGAGTTTAACTGCCGCATGGGCGATCCCGAGACGCAGCCTTTATTAATGCGTCTGCAGTCAGACTTACCTGAGCTGTGCTACGCTGCCTGCACGGAAGGCGGGCTTAAGGATAAGACCTGCTGCTTTGACCCGCGTCCGGCAGTGGGTGTGGTACTAGCCGCTCACGGCTATCCAGGGACCGTCCGCAAGGGAGATGCCATTTCCGGTTTAGATGCCGACTTTGGCGACTATGTTATGGTCTTTCAGGCGGGCACTAAGGCGGTTGACGGAGCGATAGTCACCTCCGGCGGCCGTGTTCTGTGCGTCACTGCGTTAGGCGACAGCATTGCCGACGCTAAGGCTAAAGCCTATGCTGCCTGCCAAAAGATTCATTTTGCCGGCATGTTCTGCCGCCATGACATCTCCGATAAGGCGCAGCGTCATTTAGCTTAAAGTTATAGACCGGCTCTTTTTTTGCATCAAGTTAGAGCTGCTTTCACTTATCCGGCCGCCGGTTATCGGCGGCCGCTTACTTTGTTTTTTGTGAGGCTGTGGTGACGGACTTGCTTGACGAAATTATTCTCTTTGCGGTGTCCTTTGCCGCTAATCTCTTTGCCTCGGTCTCAGGCGGCGGCGCAGGCTTTGTGCAGTTTCCGCTGCTCATTATTATGGGTTTACCCTTTGCCGCGGCTTTGGGTACGCATAAGGTAGCCGTAGTCTTTTTAGGCCTCGGGGCCCTGACCAAGAAAATAACCAATAAAAGCGCCTTTGCCTTAGATAAGCAAGTGGCGCTGATTATGCTTATCATCGGCTGCCCAGCCGTAGTGGCCGGCTCACTTATCATCATTGCGGTACCAGCGCAAATTGCTGAGATCATTCTTGGGGTGATCACGATCGCAAGCGGCATCTATACCTTGGTGAAAAAGCAGTTTGGCGCACAACCGCTTGCCCAGCGCTCACGGCAGCGCGTGGTACTCGGCAGCTTGGCCATTTTGCTGATTGGTCTGTTTTCTGGATCCCTGTCCTCAGGGGCGGGCTTATTTTCAACGTTAAGCTTAGTGCTAATCTTCGGCCTTGAGCTCAAGCGCGCGATTTTGCACACCATGGTGTTCGTGGCGACGTTGTGGAATGCGGTAGGCGCAGTCACCATTGGGGCGGTTACCGCCATTTACTGGCCATGGGTGCCGCTGTTAATTGCGGCCACCTTCAGCGGCAGCTTTATTGGTACTGCGCTCCTTATAAAGCTGCCGGTCACCATCGTAAGAGTAATTTTCTCCCTAGTGGCGATCGGCAGCGGCATTACGCTGATAGCGGCAGCGCTATAGCTGCTAACTCCCGTGCGGCGCCTGCCGCTGGCGCCCCGCAGCCTTAGCATAAGGGTCTGCGCCGCCTCCGGCTGCGGCTCCCTTGCGTCGCTGCCCCTGCGATCGCGCCGTCTTCTTAGCACGCGGCAGCTTAGATTTAGCTTTAGGCACTGCATGAGATCTGGCGGCACTTACCGCCCGGCCGGTTTTAGCAGCCTCCTGTAGCGCAGCTAACGGCAGCTGATAGTAGCTTGCATGCAGCCACGGCGCGTCGGTCTCTAAGCTAAGGCCGATATTTGAACATCCGTCCTTCAGACTGCTCTTTAAAATAAGTTGCACCAAGTTAGGTTCACGTTTAGCCTTAATCAGCAATTCAAGCACGCTTACCTGAAAGTTGACCTCAGCATCCACTTCCGCCTGCTCGCGCAGCGCCTCCTCATCTAAGAAGGACTCACTGCGCTGCTGCGCAGCCAAAATAGCCGCCGACAGGCTAGCGCGCGAGGCAATTTCCGCCTCGTTACCCTCATGCATTATGATGGCATCGCCAGCTGCGGTAAGACAGATAGCAGCATCGGTAGCCAACAACGTGCCGGTACTAGGATCATCAGGATTCGGCTCATGCTCTAAATTAGGCACCAGCGGCTCAAAGGCTTGCAGCGCTGATTCAATATCGATGTGATTGAATTTATCCTGATGGTAGTACCACAGCTGCTTTAGACAGGCAGCAAACTGTCCCCCGGCCTGATCTTTGCCATTAAGCGCACCCCACAGGCAGAAATGGGCCAGCTGCCGCTGTGCCAGTGCTAGGGCAAATAAGCTCTGCTTCCACGGCGACAAGCGCTGAAGCAGCGGATAAAAGCGTTCCCCGAACATATTACCTCATACTGCAGGCAGCAGCTTGTAGCGGCTGCTGCACGGAAAAAAACTGCTCTATTCTAACATTTGCGCGGCTGTAGCGCAGGCTGCCAACGCCCGCGCGCAGGGCGGCGAAAAAACCTCAAGATTAGCACAATAAAAATACGTATAATGCTCAATAATTTATTGACAAAATACGTATAGCCGCATTAATGTGAAGGCTTTCACTAATTTCCATTTTGCAGCACATTTATGGCACTCAGGTCTTGATCCTACTGCGCTTTTTGTGTTTAGATATGACCATTACAGCAAATCAAAAATACAGCTAATCAGGATAAAGCTTTTGTATAAAAAGGTGGATGGAGCATCACATCATTGGGGCTCCGTCTTTGTTTTTTATTGAAACCTATTATCCGAGCAGTTCAACCGTTAAACAGTGCAGTTGCTCGATGAAATTTGAAGATTTCGTGTCCGTGGACACTCAGGGGGCCGAATTAGGCGTACGGCCGATCCCGAAAAAGCATGCCATTGCCATTGGCGGCACACTATGCCTAGCTGCGGCACTTTCCTTAGTGATGCCCAAGTCTGAGACCGTATCAGGCAGTCCCACAGTGGCCCAGCCTCCGCTTGTCAGCGTTTCCCCGGCACTCAATCCAGCGCAGGCGCTAATTAGCTATGCGCAGCATCAATTTGCAGAGGGAACCAGCACAGCCGCAGGCGCGACCCCGGCTGCAGCTCAAATCGCTCAAAGTGGCAATACGGTCACCTCTAAACTGCAGCGCGATGTGCAGCGCATGATGCAGCCGCGCTCGACTCTAACTGAAGTACTGACCGCCGGGCATAGCGCACAATACGATGCTACGACAAATCAGAATGTCACAGTAGCCAAGCAGCCGCAGATCCTAGACAACTACGATGACCTGCTCTCTGAGGATGAGCTTAATGACGCCGATAGCGTACTCAATGCGCAGATCCGCAAATTAGCCCAGGCCGCATCCAATGCTCCGCTTAGCGCAGTCCCAGCCAAATGGTATGTGGAAGATATTAAGCGCGGCGATACCCTGTCCTCGGTTTTCAGTGATTTGAATATTCCGTATGCCACCATGCAGGCGATTACCTCGCATCATGACAGCGGCACGGCCTTAACCTCGTTGCGCCCTGGCAATACGCTATCGTTTTTAATTGATGACGACAATCAGCTTGTCGCTTTTGTCAAACAGCTCAATAAAACCGAACAGCTGCGTTTTTACCGTACTGATACGAGTAAGCTTGATTTTATTGCGGTGCGTGAGCCCATTGGGAAACATCTGCAAAATGACAGCGATGCTACGGTGCGCGAAACGCATACGCTGCTTGACGGCAATACCACAGTAGCACTACAAAAACAGCCTGAAAGTCAATCTATTAATCCTGCCGACATCTCCAATGAAGTACCGCTGTATCAGCGCCGCGGCCGCCTTGTGGTAGTCAATATTGAAAAAGGTCAGGCTTTCTCCACCGCTGCGCTGAACTCAGGCCTAACTTACAGTGAAATTGATCAAATTCTGCGCCTGTTCCAAGGTCGCATTCAGTTTTCACGGCACATTCAGCCCGGCGATTCCATGCGCGTGCTGTTTTCTGACAGCAAGGGCAAGGGCAGCATCAACGCCATTGAATTCAACACTAAGCGCTTTGGCAAAATCTCCACTTTCCGCAATTTAGCGGACAATAAGTATTACGACGAAAACGGCTATAACAGCTCGTCGGCCAATTTCCGCCGTTTCCCATTAAACGGCAAGGTGCGCATTTCCTCCAACTTCAATCCGCATCGTCGCCATCCGGTGACCGGTGTCGTACGGCCGCATAACGGCACTGACTTTGCAGTACGCGTCGGCACGCCGGTGATTGCCCCCGCCGACGGCGTGGTAGATAAAGCTACTTATTCGCGTTCAGCTGGCTACTACATTGTGCTGCGTCATCGCGGCTCGTATTCGACCGTTTACATGCATTTATCCAAACTTAACGTCAAGCCAGGGCAACGCGTGAAAATCGGCTCAGTAATCGCCCGCTCAGGTAATACAGGCATGTCTACCGGGCCGCATCTGCATTACGAGTTGCGCCGCAACGGACGTCCGGTCAATGCGATGCGTGTCAACCTACCCAAGAATATTGACGCCTCAGTGGCGCAGAAGCAGCGCCAACGCTTTGCTAATAACGTCAAGCTTTACAAGCAAGAGCTTTATCAAGATAGCCTGATGGCACAGCTCTAGACGCCACAAGCTTAATCGCAAACTTTGTCTTCGCGCCGCCATAAGGGCGGCGCTATGTTTTGCGCCAACCGCTTAAGCGACAAGACCACCTGCTGCCTTAAGCGGCTCTTCACTGTCTACAGCCCAAAGGCAGGGTCATAGCGTACGCAGCCGGAGTAATTGCATAGTGCCCCTGGCTTTAATTCAACCACCATGCCGCATTCATCTGCTACATGGAAAGGAAAGCTGATACCGTAATCTTTAGCTTGCCGATAGCCAAAACGCGGGTAATAGTCAGCATGCCCAACTACTATGATCGCGCCAAAACCTAAGCGTCGCGCTTTTTCATGCGCGGCATTAATTAATTGACTGCCAATACCGCGGAGCTGAAAGTCAGGATGCACAGAAAGCGGAGCTAAGGCCAAAAGCGCCAGCGGCTGCGACGTCTCCCCGCGCAGCAGCTGGGCGCGCGTCAGCAGAATATGCCCTAGCACTATGCCCTGATCCGACGCTACTGCCACTAAGGACAGCTCTGGAATGAAGGCTGTGGATAAACGCAGCCGTTTTACTAAATTATGCTCTTGATGATCGCTTAACCTAACATCAGCAAACGCGGCTTTAATCAGGCTCTCGACACTGGCACAATCGCCTGGCTCCTCTGTCCGCACCATAATTTGTTCGGTCATCTTATTCCTCAAAACGCAAAACCCCGCTTGCTTGCGCTTGCGGGGTTCGGGGCTGCAGATAATCACCTGCAGTCAACTAAAAGCATGCCAGCTGCGCTTAGAGCACGCTCTTGCACACCTTGACGAGGTTCTCCACGGTAAAGCCGAACTTAACAAAGAGTTTATCGGCAGGACCAGAAGCACCGTAAGTATCAAGACCTAAGACCGCACCGTCAAGGCCAACATACTTGTACCAGTCGGCAGTCACACCGGCCTCTACGGCAACGCGGGCACGAACAGCCTTCGGCAGTACACTTTCTTTGTAGGCCGCATCCTGACGCTCGAAGACCTCAGCGCACGGCATTGAAACAACGCGTACTTTCTTACCTTCCTTTTCCAGCTCTTCTGCAGCATGGAAAGCTAAAGCAGTCTCAGAGCCGGTACCGATGATAATGAGATCCGGCGTACCAGCACAATCCTTGAGGATATAGCCGCCCTTGGCAATCTCGGCAACCTGCGCATCGCTGCGCGGCATCTGCTCTAAGCCCTGACGGGTCAGCACGATGTCTGACGGACCATCTTTGCGCTCAACCATGCAAGTCCATGCCACTGCGGTCTCAACCTGATCGCACGGACGCCACGTGTCGAGATTCGGCACTAAACGTAAGGTAGCGGTCTGCTCAATCGGCTCATGGGTCGGACCGTCTTCGCCAACGCCGATGGAGTCATGGGTGAACACGTACAAGGTCGGGATCTTCATCAAAGCTGACATGCGGATAGCATTGCGTGCATACTCTGAGAAAATCAGGAAAGTACCGCCATACGGACGGAAGCCGCCGTGCAGCAGGATACCGTTCATGCAGGCTGCCATCGCAAACTCACGCACACCCCAATGGATGTAGTTACCGTTGATGACGTGCGGCGCAATCGACACCGATTCCTTGTTCATGGTGAGGTTAGACGGAGCTAAGTCTGCCGAGCCGCCGATGAACTCAGGCAGCAGTGCGCCAAAGAAGTCCAAAGCATTCTGACCGGCCTTGCGAGTAGCCAGTTTGGCCGGATTGTGCTGCAGATCGAGAGCAAACTGACAAGCTTTATCATGCAGGCCAGCCGGCAGCTCACCTGCTACGCGGCGCTTGAACTCAGCGGCCAGCTCAGGATAAGCGGCAGCGTACTTGGCAAAGAGCTCATTCCACTGAGCCTCAAGCTTCTCACCGCGCTCAACAGCATTCCAAGCCTTATACACATGCTCCGGGATCTCAAACGGACCGTAGTTCCAGCCGATCTGCTTGCGGGTTAAAGCGATTTCCTCGTCACCCAGCGGTGCACCATGGGATGAAGACTTGCCACCCTTGTTCGGTGAGCCATGACCAATTTCAGTGTGGCACACAATTAAAGACGGACGGCACTTATCGGCCTGTGCCAGCTCAATGGCGGCGCGCACCTGATCGGCATCATTACCATCAGCGACCTCAATGACCTGCCAATGATAAGCTCTAAAACGCTCAGCAGTATCATCGCCAAACCAATTCTTAACTTCACCGTCAATGGAAATGCCATTGGAATCATACAAGGCAATGAGTTTGCCGAGGCCTAAAGTGCCGGCCAGCGAGCAAACTTCATGAGAAATGCCTTCCATTAAGCAGCCGTCGCCTAAGAAAGCGTAGGTGTAGTGATCAACGATGTCATAGCCTTCACGATTGAACTGCTTGGCCAGCACCGCCTCAGCTAAAGCCATACCGACGGCATTGGCAATACCCTGACCTAACGGGCCGGTGGTGGTCTCAACGCCCGGAACTTCACCGTATTCAGGATGGCCCGGGGTCTTGGAACCTAGCTGACGGAACTGCTTTAAGTCCTCAATTGAGAGGTCATAGCCGGTTAAATGCAGTACCGAGTAGATGAGCATTGAAGCGTGACCGTTGGAGAGCACAAAGCGATCGCGATTGGGCCACTTGGGGTTTTTAGGGTTATGACGCATAAAGCCGCGCCACAGCGCCTCAGCCATATCCGCCATGCCCAGCGGAGCGCCTGGATGGCCGGAATTGGCCTTCTGCACGGCGTCCATCGACAGTGCGCGGATAGCATTTGCTAATTCATTATATTTAGCCATTTAAAACTCCTGTCCTGTTGTTAAAAGCTGCCATAAGCGTCACGGCAGCCTAAGCTTGCGTCTGTACAAAAAGAGCCGATCACTGATCGGCCCTCTTTTTAGAGCTGATGATTAACCAAAGACTTTCTTGTAGTCAGCCTGGAATTTCTCAATGCCCTGATCGGTCAGCGGATGATGAGTCATCTGCTCAATGACCTTGTACGGCACGGTTGCGATGTCGGCACCGGCCAGCGCGCAGTCGATCACATGGATCGGGTTACGGACGGAAGCGGCAATAATCTGCGAATCGATGTCGCCAACGGCGAAGATCTCAGAGATCTGACGGATGAGATCGATGCCCGGCATCGAAATATCATCTAAGCGGCCTAAGAACGGAGAAACGTAGGTAGCGCCGGCGCGGGCAGCTAACAGAGCCTGATTGGCGCTGAAAATTAAGGTCAGATTGGTCTTAATGCCCTCAACCTTGCACATGTGGCAAGCCTTAAGGCCTTCAACAGTCATCGGGATCTTAACGATCATGTTCGGGTGAATGGCAGCAATTTCACGAGCTTCCTTAATCATGCCCTCTGCATCTAAGGTCGTCGCCTTCACTTCACCAGAAATCGGGCCGTCTACAATTGAAGCAATCTCAGCAATGACTTCCTTGAAGTCGCGGCCTTCCTTAGCGATTAACGACGGGTTGGTGGTAACACCGCAAATTACGCCCATGGCGTTAGCTTTACGAATATCCTCAACATTTGCAGTATCAATGAAAAAGCGCATGTTAACTCCCTTTTTGCGAAACAATTTACAAAATTAGCGTTACAGAAAAAGAGCGAAATCACCAACACCCTCAACTGGTTCTATGCGGCCTTGACAGCCGCTGCCGTTTACACGGCTAACTGCATTTAATCAGTTTCTTTTTACTGTAACTGTATGGATTTTACCTTAAATAAAAGGCACGGGCGCCGGCAGCACTGCATTTAGTGATTTAGATCTAAATTTTGCGCAAATTTTTTCGTAAAGTCTTTACATCTTAAAAAATATAAAGGCATACCAATATTAAATAACTCTTTAATATAGCGTTAATTTTTAGTAAAACGCTACGCAGTAACCCTAGTAGCTGAATTTTATGCAAACGTTTACGAAAACGTCATGCATCCCTGCCGCCTTAAAGCGGCAGGTAAACTGATGGGAGCTTAGGACTTAAGATAGAGTAGCATTAAAGCCTGAGTGCCCAGATCGCCCTTACCCTCAGCGACCAGCTTTTGATAGAGCTTTAAAGCAAGCTCGGTGCCCGGCAGACTGAGATTGCAGCGCTGCGCTGCCTCCAGCGCCAGCTTCAGGTCTTTGACAAAGTGCTTAATGTAAAAACCAGGCTGCATATCACCCTTTAAAATACGCGGGCCATAGCTCGATAAGGAGAACGAGCCCGCAGCGCCGGCCCCGATGGTCTTGACTAAGAGCTCTTTATCAAGGCCAAAGGCACCAGCTCCTGCTATCGCCTCACACATCGCCATCATGCCTGCAGCAATGGCAATCTGATTACACAGCTTGGCATACTGTCCTGCGCCGGCATCGCCAAAGCGCACGCAGGTCTTACCCAGCGCCTGGCAGGGCTCCTGCACTGCCGCATACAGCTCCTTACTGCCGCCAAAGAGAATAGTTAGCGTACCATTGCGCGCTCCGCTATCACCGCCGGTGACCGGCGCATCACCAATGTAAACGCCGCGCTTTTCACCGACAGCGGCAATTTCCTTGGCAAGGTCAGGATCTGAGGTAGTCATATCTAGGCCATAGGCCCCTGCGCGCATATTTGCGATAACTCCGTTGTCACCCAACCATACTTCACGCACATCCTGCGGATAACCGACAATTGACAGTACTAGATCAGCATCACAGACGGCCTGCGCCACCGTATCGGCAATCACTGCTCCGTCCTTTGCCAGATCTTCAGCCTTAGCACGCGTACGGTTATAAACCGTGACACTATAGCCTGCCTTTAACAGATTTATTGCCATGGAATGTCCCATGACGCCGGTGCCAATGAAGGCGATGCGTTTAATTTGCTGCATGCAATGCTCCTTTATTCGTGCTTGCGCCGTATTACTCTGTGCAGGGATCAAGTTTACTCTAAAGAAAAGCGCATAGGGAGCCGCCTATGGCTTTACACCTAAATATCTGTTTTTCATCGGCGTGAAACTAACTGTGCATTGAGCCCAACCTAGCTTTCGCGGTACAATAGATAAGTTTTGCAAAGGCGCGCACCGCCTGCAGTTTTTCCTCTTTTCTAAGGAAGATGTATGTCCAGACTTTTCACCTCTGAATCAGTTTCCGAAGGCCATCCGGACAAAGTCGCAGATCAAATCTCCGACGCCGTTCTTGATGCCATTATTACGCAGGATAAGCATGCCCGCGTAGCCTGTGAAACCTTAGTTAAGACCGGCATGGTAGTTTTAGCCGGCGAGGTTACCACTACGGCGAACGTGGATTTAGAACAGGTGGTGCGTAGCACGGTCTGCGATATCGGCTATAACAGTACCGAAGTCGGCTTTGACGGCAAGTACTGCGCTTTTTTAAATGCTTTGGGTAAGCAGTCGCCGGATATCAATCAAGGTGTCGATCGCGGAGCCCCGGAAGATCAGGGCGCCGGCGATCAAGGACTGATGTTCGGCTATGCCTGCAATGAAACTGCGGTTTTAATGCCGGCAGCCATCAATTATGCTCATTTACTAGTGCGCCGCCAAGCCGAGGCGCGGCGTCTTGGCCTGCTGCCGTGGCTGCGCCCGGATGCTAAGTCGCAGATCACCTTTGTCTACAATGATAAGGATGAAATTGAAAGCATTGATACGGTAGTTCTCTCCACCCAGCACAGCCCGGATGTTTCCTTAAAGACCGTCGAAGAGGGCGTGCAGGAGGAAATCATTAAGCGCGTGCTGCCGGCTAAGTACTTAACCCCCAAAACTAAATATTTCATTAATCCGACAGGACGCTTTGTCATTGGCGGACCGGTTGGCGACTGCGGCTTAACTGGGCGCAAGATCATTGTTGACACCTACGGTGGCGCAGCACGCCACGGCGGCGGTGCTTTCTCGGGCAAAGATCCCTCTAAGGTTGATAGATCTGCAGCCTACGCGGCACGCTATGTGGCCAAAAACATCGTGGCGGCAGGCCTTGCCTCACGCGCCGAGATCCAAGTGTCCTATGCCATCGGTGTAGCGCAGCCGGTATCGGTGAGCGTCAATACCTTCGGCACTGGCACTAAATACAGCGACGAAAAGATTGCAGCGGCAGTATGCGAGGTATTCGATTTACGCCCTTACGGTCTTATCAAGATGATGGATCTGCTGCGCCCTATTTACAAGCCGACTGCTACCTACGGCCACTTTGGGCGCGATGAATTCCCGTGGGAGGCCACTAATAAGGCAGATGCGCTGCTCGGCGCTTTAAGCTAAAAGCTCTGCGTAAGTGTGAATTAGAGGGTGACCAATAGGGGCTTTCTATTTAGGAAACATAAAATTTGACTTATTAGTCACCCCCGATTGCGCGCCCTGTTTTTTCAAAGTCAACTGCAAAAAAGCCGCTCCTTATTTAAGTGAGCGGCTTTTTTGTTAAGTGTCTAAGACAGATAGGCCCGCCTAACTGGCGAGCCTGAAGCTTGTTAGGATAATATTGCTAGCAAGCTTATCTTACGGACGCACCTTCTTCTGTACGCCGTCTTCAGTGGCATACAGCACCACATCAGCGCCGCGGCGAGCAAACAAGCCCACCGTAACCACACCCGGAATAGCGTTAATAGCGCGCTCAGTAGATGCCGGATCGGGGATCATGAAATCATGTACGTCTAAGATCTCACAGCCATTATCAGTAATGCAGCCCTCACGCAACACCGGACGGCCACCTAAAGCCTGCAGGGTACGCGCAACCTGTCCGCGTGCCATCGGAATAACCTCGACCGGCAGCGGGAATTTGCCTAAGGTGGTAACTAGCTTAGACTTATCGACGATGCAGATGAACTTCTCGGCCATCGAGGCTAAGATCTTCTCGCGTGTCAGGCAGGCTCCGCCGCCTTTAATCATATCAAAGCTGTCATTGACCTCATCGGCGCCGTCAATATATACCGCATACGGCTCGCACTCGTTGGGATCAAGCACTCGGATGCCGATATCCTGCAGCATTTGAGTAGTCTTGTTGGACGAGCTTACCGCTGCATCTACTTTAATATGATTACGGTGAATGGCTTGAATAAACTTCACCACAGTCGAGCCTGAGCCTACGCCCAAAATCCCGTCCTTAGGAATATAGTTTAAGGCCTCTGCGGCCACCATCTCCTTTAATTCATCCTGCGTCATCGCTTACAACTCCAAATTTGTCGATAAAAAAATTAATAAAATATTTAAGCCTTAGTGATGCGGGCAAAGCGGCGCTTGCCGACCTGCCACACATGCGTACCCTCAGGAATAGCGGCAGACTTATCGGTGATCACCTCTCCGTCACAGCGCACCGCATTCTGCTTTATCATGCGCATCGCCTCCGAGGTAGTAGCACATAAACCGGCTAACTTGAGCAGCTGCGGAACGCCTTCGGCGCTTAAGCTAAATTCCGGCATATCCTCAGGCATAGCGCCTTTGGCAAATTGATTAATAAAGCCCTCAACTGCTGCGTCGGCAGCTTCCTTACCATGATAGCGCGCCACAATCTCGCGGCCAAGTTCGATCTTGGCATCGCGCGGGTTCATCTGCGAAGAGGCACAAGCGCTGCGCAGTGCTGCAATCTCATCAACCGTCTTGGCCGACAGCAGATCAAAGTAGCTCCACATTAAGTCATCCGAAAGCGACATGATCTTGCCGAACATCTCCGGTGCCGCATCCTCAACGCCGATGTAGTTGCCGGCGGACTTAGACATCTTCTTAACGCCGTCAAGACCGACGAGCAGCGGCATCATCAGCACCACCTGCGGCTCAAGGCCTGCATCTTTCTGCAGCTCTCGACCCATTAACAAATTGAACTTCTGATCCGTACCGCCAAGCTCTATATCGGCTTTCAGCTCCACTGAATCGTATCCCTGCAGGAGCGGATAGAGAAATTCGTGAATGGCAATCGGTTGGCCTGACTGATAGCGCTTCGTGAAATCATCTCGCTCTAACATGCGTGCCACAGTTAACTTGGATGCCAAGCGAATCATGCCCTCAGCGCCTAATTTACCGAGCCATTGCGAGTTATACACAATCTCCGTCTTAGCCTTATCTAAGACCTTAAAGGCCTGCTCGGCATAAGTCTGCGCATTGTGCAAAATCTGCTCACGCGACAGCTGCGGACGGGTCGCATTCTTACCCGACGGGTCACCGACGGATGCAGTAAAATCACCGATGATAAGCACCACCTTGTGGCCTAAATCCTGGAAAGCGCGCAGCTTATTTAAAATCACCGTATGCCCAAGGTGAATGTCCGGCGCCGTCGGATCCATACCGAGCTTAACCGTAAGCTGCCGGCCAGAGGCCAGTTTCTGCTTTAACTCATCAAGAGGAATGATCTCAGCAGTACCGCGGGTGATTTCACGTAATGCTGCTTCCACATCAGCCATCAATTTCTCCTACAAATGCTAAATTACAGCGCGCCGCTTGCGCGCATTAATACGCTGAAAAATGAAAAATTAGGAACTATTCTATTACATTTGCCGATCCTTTGCCTGCAAAAAGCGCTGTGCATTGCCGCTTGCCCAGGCGCTAACTTGCCTGAAGGAAAAATTTAAGCGCAAAAATAAAACTGCCGCCCCATAGCAAAGCGGCAGAAGCAGCTTAATCTCTAGCTGCGCAAAATTAAAGGTGTACTTAGGCGGCAGCGTACCGCCGCCTGAAACTGCAGTTTGGTCGATTACTTACCATCCTGTGCAGCAAGAGCCTTGAGACCGGCTTCTATGACCTTGCAGATGCGCTCAGGATCGTAAACACAGCCCTGCCACGTCCCGCCGCTGGCTGCCTGCAACGCAGCCCACATTGCCGTGTCGCCAGGCAGTGCTGGATGCGGCTTAACGCCCGGATGGCGCGGTCTGCGCGCAAGCTCAGCAGCGCCTTCTTCAGCCGTCAACGGATGCTCAAGCGTACCTAAGAAATTAAGCGAACCGGTCAAATGGGTACGGTCAATAATGACCTCTACCACATCACCATCCCGCAGTTTGCCGATAGGACCGCCAGCTAAAGCCTCTGGGCCAATGTGCCCCACGCAGGCGCCGGTAGAGACGCCGGAGAAGCGCGCATCTGTCAACAGCGTCACGTATTTGCCAAAAGGTAGATACTTTAAGGCCGAAGTGAGCTGATAGGTCTCCTCCATGCCAGTACCTAACGGACCGCCGCCAATGACGCACATGATGTCGCCCTTAACGATATGTCCCTCCTTAATCGCCTTAATGGCATCTTCCTCGGAAACAAAGACCTTAACCGGCCCCTTGGCACGGTATACGCCGTCGGCCCCCACCACGGTGGGGTCAATGGCGGTGGACTTAATCACCGACCCTTCTGGAGCTAAATTACCGCGCGGGAAGGTAATAGTTGAAGTCAGACCGCGTTCTTTGGCGCGTGCAGGCGGCATAATCACATCATCCGGATCGACATTGTCCGCATCCTTAAGCAGACGACGCAGCGCCTGACGACGCGCTGAGTGCTCGTAGCAATCAAGATTCTCCCCTAAGGTTGAACCCGTTGCCGTCATGACATCCTCATGCAAAAGCCCCAGCTTACGCAGATGGAGCATCACTTCAGCCACACCGCCTGCAAGGAACATGCGCACCGTCGGATGCGGTACAGGACCATTGGGCAACACACTGACAAGACGCGGCACCGCCAGATTAATGCGATGCCAATCATCTACCGTCGGACGGCGACAACCGGCAGCGAAGGCAATGGCCGGCAGGTGTAAAAGCAGATTGGTTGAACCGCCGACTGCCGCATGGACCACCATCGCATTTTCAATCGCCTTATCAGTGACAATATCCTTTAGCGTAATGCCGCGATGCATTAAGTCCATCAGTGCTTTGGCAGAATCAGCTGCAATCTTCAGCCAAATCTTTTCCCCAGAGGGCGCTAATGCCGAATGAGTCAGCGCAATGCCTAAGGCCTCGGCAATCACCTGCGAAGTGCCGGCAGTACCTAGGAACTGACAGCCTCCGCCCGACGAGGCACAGGCCACACAGCCTTGGCGCGCAGCATAATCTAAGGTAATTTCATGGTTGGCAAAACGCGCGCCGATGGTCTGCACCTTGCCTGCATCCTCACCCTCAACTGCCGGCAGCGTGGTGCCGCCGGGAATTAATACCACTGGCTTATCATGGGCTGAGCAGAGTGCCATCATCATGCCGGGCAGACCTTTGTCGCAGGTTGCAACGCCTAAAAAGCCACGCGCGGTCGGCAGTGAACGCATTAAACGGCGCAGCACTAAGGCGCTGTCATTGCGATAGGGCAGCGAGTCAAACATCGCATGCGTGCCCTGCGAGCGTCCGTCACACGGATCGGTAACGTAAGCGGCAAAAGGCAGAGCTCCAGCAGCTTTTAAAGTTTCCGCCGCCTTACGCACCTGCAGCGTCAGCTCATAATTACCGGTGTGATAAGTTAAAGCTGCCGGGCTGCCGTCTTCATTGCGCAGGCCGCCGGCATTACTTAAAATCAGCACCTCCGGACGTGTTAACTGATCGGGCTCCCAGCCGATGCCGGCATCTAAGGTCCAACCGAAAAGATGGCCCGACGGCGAGGTGCGCAGCTGCTCGGCAGTAAGCGGCAGTTTGCCCTTTGGACCCGGGGCCTTAGTACGCGGGGCAAAAAACTCCGCGCTTTCATTTACAAAAATATCCTCAACACTCATGGCATGCCTCATCACTCAGTATGTTTGCCAGACGGCGCCGTCAGCGCCGCCCTATATTTTTCAGTGCTAAATACTTTTTTAGCGCTTATCGGCTTATTTAATTAAGCCCAGCTCGGTAAGCAGCGCCTTAAGTTGCGCCTTGGCCTCAGGTTTCAGCGGCATGGTCGGCGGCAGCACATTAGTCGGAATATCAAGACCACAGAGCACCGTAGCTTCCTTGACCACATTAACAAACGGGCTGTCTAAGCCATAGGCACGCGGTACCTGCAACAGATACTGATGCCACTTGCAGGCTTCATTAAAATCACCCTTGACGAAGTTCTGATAGGTGTTGACGGTAAACTGCGGGGCAAAGTTGCCGCTGGCAGAAATCACCCCCGCGCCACCAGCCAAAAGATTGGTCAATAAATGGTTATCAAAGCCGCAGAACACTGCGAAATTAGGATTAACCGCATGCACTACGCGATTCATCTCAGTTAAGTGACCGATGTTATCTAAGGTTTCCTTAATGCCGACGATATTCGGGCACTCCTGAACTAAAGAGGCGACAAACTGCGGCGTCAGATCCTGTCCGGTTAAAGCCGGGAAGTTGTAGAGTACCATCGGCAGACCGGATACAGCAGAGGCAATTGAAGTAAAGTATGTGCGCAGATTATCCTCAGTTAAATGCCAATAATACGGATTAATCACCACAATACCATCCGCGCCCTGCTCCTTGGCATGCACTGAAAGATCAATGGCTTCGCGGGTATTCGGACTGCCGGTGCCAATGAGTACCGGAACGCGACCTGCGACCTGCGCAATTACCTGTGCCGCAACTTCCTTACGCTCCTCAGCTGACATTTGAGTGAACTCGCCGCCGCTGCCTAAGAAGAACAAGCCGTCCACGCCGCGCTCGATTAAAAAGTCAATAAGCTTAGCCTGCCCCTTAGGGTCAAATTTGCAATGCTCATCAAAAATCGTAGAGATCGGCGGAATCACGCCCTTAAACACAAAATCTGCCATTTATTGCCTCTCAGGTTCCATATATGGAACAGTTATTCTATAGATGGAATAATAATAGCAGATCTGAATGTGCACAGCGCAGCCTACCAGCACGGATGGTGAAAAGTGAGATCTGCCGCAATATTCGCTACGGCAGGCCATGCCGCATTCCACTGCAGAGCGGCTATTTAAGGGTTGCACTAATGCGCAACGCACACTGCTGCAGCTTATCGAGCAGATCTAAAAATGGCAGATCTTTGTACTGCGCTTTGACCCCGGTCACACTGATAGCCGCGGCAATATGCTGCTGCACGCTTAAGACCGGCACCGCATAGCACACTACGCCCTCGTTGTCTTCCTCCGCATCACAGGCAAAACCCTGCATCCTAACTTTGGACAACTCCGCATACAGCGATGCTTTATCAGTCAGCGTATGTTCGGTAAAGCGCTCAAAGGGTAAGCGTGCTTCTATAATGCGCTCACACAGATCAGGATCAGAATAGGCTAAAAGCACTTTGCCCAAAGCCGTGCTGTGAATCGGCAGGCGCTTGCCGACGTAACTGCGTACGATCACCGTGTACGGGCTTTCAACCTTAACTAAATACACCGGCTGCATCCCCTCTAAAATCCCTAAATGACAAGTCAGACCGGTGCTGTCACGCAGCTTAGCTAAAAACGGAGCGGCGGCCTCTTTAAGATCGTAATGTGCATACGCACACTGCCCTAACTGGTACAGTCTCAGCCCTAAAGCATAGCTCTCACCCTGCCTGCGGATGAGTCCATGCTGCAGCAGACTGTCAAGCTGCCGCGATAAAGTGCTTTTGGGCAGATGTAGCGCCGCCGCAATCTGACTGAAGCTCGCAAAGCCCTGCGCCCCTAAATAATCTAGGATGAGCACACTTTTATCTAAAGCAGGAACAGCAGTTTCAACGGCTGAAGCAGACATTCTCTCAGGAGCCTGAATTAGGTGCGGCAGCTGTGCCGCGCAAAAAGGATAAAAATTTTAGTCAAATATTCTAGCGTGGCAGCTGACTTAAGATCAAGGCATCACCCAACCATACTACTATCAGCAATTGTAGATTATTACTAAGATGATCTGAGTTTATTGCCTAAGATGATCTGTAAATGAACTGGGGGTGACTATTAGGGTTACCCCCGTGCCGCTTTCATCCTTACGCTAAAAGCATAGGGAATTTCGCGGCATTTAGTTAAACTTTACAGAAAAGATCATCTTGGAGAGATCTGTGAATCCAGTACGTGGTTTTTCTCTTTCCTTCCTGTTCCTTTTTACTTTTAGATAAATCTCAGATCATTGTCCATTTTGCGGAACACCTGAACTTTTCAATCTAGGTTCTACTAAAGTTTCCTCATAATTTAATTTTTTTTCGCTAAATAAGCCTTTACTGGTTCTTTTTATTGAGTTATACTAGGTCTTATATTATAAGACCTAGTATGGATGTTATGATATGTCTGAACTTTCACCTGCGCGTCTGCCGCCACTCTCGTTTACAAAAAAGAACGGACGCTGCTATGCCCGAACCTACCACAACGTGTGGGTACCTTTA
>CALXOV010000053.1 GCA_944390105.1 uncultured Succinivibrionaceae bacterium | reverse complement strand
CAACACGAAAAGAGTTCAGAGCAATCATCAACGACTATATTCAATGGTATAACAAAGAACGAATCCAGGAAGGACTTGGATATCTGTCCCCCTCAAACTTTTTCAAAAAAATTAACTTGGAAACTGTCGCAAAATAGGGGGTTGGTTCATTATGGGGGTATTTTATGAGGGCGCCTACATTCAATTTTGCACACTTTTGTACCTTTAACATTTCGGTCCTTCGCAGATACTCCCAGCCACTGTGACATCATCTGACTTCTGCCAGTTCGATTTTCTATAACGTTTCCGTTACCTGGCAGATCTCTCCAGGGGTAAGCGAAACTTTCCTTATCCAGGCCCCGCCGAATTTACACAGAAACCTTACGATTACAGCTTCGGGTTTCGCCTTGTTTTGGGAGCTCGCCCAGTTGCTTGGCCTGATGAGATTTCTGTTCGCCGGTGCGCTTAGCACTTGCCATCGTACTGTTTTCAGCCAATACTTCGCGGTGTCAATATTGTACTAGACTTGGGTCTTGCCCTGTACAGCTGACCAAAGAACTATCACCCGTTGGAAAAGTGTGCATTCCGTACACACATATATTAATTATCTTATTGTAAAAATAATCAATTAACTCAAACCGAGATAAAATTCGTAAAACTCGTTTGTTATATCAAAGAAAGACAATAACTCTCTTAAAGAGAATTGTTCACTTCGAATTGTTCGTTCCACATAAAAATATTTATTTTTGTCTATGTATGATATATTGTACTTAAAAGCAATTTTTTCAAAGTAATCTTTTATATGTAAATTATTCTTTTCATAGGTTCGAACAATAAAATGAATTTTTGGGTTTGAAATAAAATCGCTTATAAAAATCACAAATGACAATTTGTCATTTTTTATACCATAAAAATTAAATAAAAGTTCTTGCTTATATAAATCGATATTTGTATCAATCGAAAGATATTGAGGATAAAATTTATAAAAATTAAAATATATTTTTTGCCAATAAAGAGGGCAAACTTTTTTTCTAATATTTAAGGCAGGAATGAACGCTTCCTTTTCAGAAATAGTGACAATCTTACGGTCAAATCTCCCTCCTATCCCTTTCCAAACATTAAATAAGTAATACCATGTAGGACACGACTCCAATACTAGTGGATTATTCCAAAATTTATTGTGTCCAGCGCAATGAGAAACAAAGGAAGAAGAATTTGATTTTATTGAGCTTACATTGAGATCAGTGAAATTTTTCACTTTTATTTGACAAATTGTATTTGCGATTAGGAAGCATAATTCCTCTGTTATAAAAATATTTTTATTTATATAAAAATTTAAACTACTAATTAGTACATCATGATAAATAGAAATCTTATCCATAAGGTCGCTATAAATTATAACCCCGCCTGTTAATTTAGGCTGAATTACAAAATTATTTAAAACTTCTTGATATTTTCCTTTATTGCTTGATATAAAATCATTAATATATTTTAACGATTTTACTTTATCGTCATTTGATGCTACTGTTCCAGCAATTTCAAAATCACCTGTTAAAAATTGTTTTATAGATTTTAATACTACAATATCATCATCAAGATGAATTACATATTTATATCTGTCTAAAAATTTGAGATAATAAAACTTTGTAAAAATTATCCCCCCCCCCCCCATCTATTGTTTCCGTATTCTGTATTCCGTATTCTATTAATATTTATCCCTGTAAATAATTTATTTATATCATCCTCTTTATAATAATAGTTTATATTTTGAAATAATTTCAATACATTCGCATAATCCTTTTTAATTAAATCTTCATTGAAATCTTTATTATATTTAATGTATAAATTTATATCATAATCAATATCTTGATTGGTTAATTTGAAGCTTAAAAGCGTCACTACAGCGGCGAATAGTCTATCTCCAGTTGTTGTTAAGCAAACTAATAATGTTTTCTTGTTCATTATAAAAATACTCACAATGTAAAAAAAAAAAAAATTGTAATAAATACACATAAACGTCGATTCTAGTATATTTATTACCTCTTATTAATTTTTTAATATTTTTTATACTCAACTATTTGATTAAAAAGCTCAAAAGCAGCTCTTACGGTTTTATCCATATCCATATATTTATACATCCCTAACCTTCCTCCTAAGTATAAATTTCGAGTTCTATCGGCTAAAATTTTATATTTAGCATATATTTTTCTATTTCTATTTGTATCTATAGGATAATATGGAGTGTCTCCCTCTTTGTACTCCTTTGAGTATTCCCTACAAATAACAGTTCTACCAAGCTCGTAAGTTTCCTTATTTTCTGGGTGGAAATGCTTAAACTCGTGAGTCCTTGTATAAAGGACATCATCATCAGCTTCATTTAATACTGCTATACCTTGAAAATCACTTACATTATGAATTTCCCATTTGAAATCTAAACTTCTCCATTCTAGTTTTCCATATCGGAAATCAAATAATTCATCAGGAGCTCCGGTATAAATAATAAGATCATCGCTCTTTATTTCTTTCTTAATGTCATTATATGAAGTATTAAGAAAAACTTTAATAAGTGGATTACATAGTAACTTATCAAATAAGTTCTGGTAACCTCCAATAGGTATTCCCTGATAAGAATCTGAAAAATAATCAGAATTAAAATTTGTTCTGAATGGAAGTCGATTAATAATGTATGAAGGCAAATCCTTTGGATCCCTTTGCCATTGTTTTGCTGTATAACCCCTAATAAATGCGTTATATAGTTCTTCACCTATAAGTGAGATAGCTTGTTCCTCAAGATTTGCCGGAGAATCAATATGCGATTGAGCGATCTTCTTCTCAAGAAATTCCTTACATTGTTGTGGCGTTAAGCAGACATCAAAAAATTGATTGATAGTTTTAAGGTTTATCGGCATTTGGTATATTCTACCGTTAGACCTTGTCATTACTTGATGGCGGTAGCAATTAAACTCAACAAAAGAAGATAAATAATTGTATACCTTCTTATCTGAGGTATGAAAAATATGTGCTCCATATTTATGGCAGTTTATACCTGTACTAGGCTCATTAAATGCAAAGCAATTACCTCCAATATGCTCTCTTTTATCAACGATAATTATCGGTAATTTAAGCAGAGAAGATACTCTTTCAGCTATTACTGAACCAAAAAGGCCTGCTCCAATTATGTATACCATTTTATAGTTCATTTGTCCGCGTATCCTCTGGTTATTGCTTTTACACGATTATTCACCGAATTTTTTGTGAATACCTCAAAAACGATAGGCTTATCGCTATCACTCATAAAAACAGGTAAATTTGTATTAAAGCTTTCAAGATTAGATGCTGAAATATATTTATATCCTAGCGATTCAACCCATCCCTTAACAGTAGCATTATGATCTGTGCCTTGAAAATTGCCCCATACTTTAAGATCTAACTTAAATCGTTTAGCATTATCTTCTATAGTTGAAGTTCCATTATTGTTATTAACAAGAACTCGAACATTATTTTTTACATGACGCGTCCATAAGGCATTCATACCATAAAAGAAGCTTAAATCTCCTATTATAATAAACGATAGCCCTTTATGAAGGAAGGCTTGACCTAAAAAAGACGCAAGTGAACCATCAATTCCCCACGTTGCTCTATTTGAGTAACATTCAATATCTTTGTTTATAAATAATAAGCTTTGAGTAAGACTGTCAAGTATTCCTAGGTGGAGTAAAGATCCTTCAGGGATTACTTCAACCATCCTTTTTGTGACATAAAAATTAGAAAAATCCATCTCAGGGAAATCATCAATAGAGCTAATCTCTCTACTGAAAGTCTCATAGTAAGTTAAAATTTTTCTTTCATTTGAAATATGTCGCGAAAGCTTATTAAATAAAACTTGATAATTACACTCAATTACCTTATTAATTTTTCTAAAAAGATCGGAGATGCTACCATCATTGTTTACTAACCAAAAATCGAATCTAGAAGCATTTGCTCGAAAACGTCCATTGACACCAAAAGTAGTTCTTCCATTTATTTGAATAACAAGATCAGGGAAAATGTCAATATTTTCTGTCCACCTTGGTTTAGCTCTATTGAAGTTTACGATATTGACTTTATATTTTAGCTTGTTAGCATTCGATAAGCCATCTACTATTGCAACAGCATTGAATCTTTCACAGAACAGATCAATTGAATCGCATTCGGAATCAGAAAGTTTAGAGGACTGGCCACATAATATGGCTATCTTTTTATATTTTTTTAGCTCTAGCACTAAGTTATCAATCTCTATGTCGTTTGAGCCATCAATTAATCTAATCCCCAGATCTGGCTCAACTAATGTCCCCTCTTCAAATTTAAAACTCTCATCTCCAACTCTGTAATTAATATGAACAGGCCCAGGTATATGATGTTTAACTTCATTTATTGCCTCACAAACAAGCCGTCTACATCCCCATCTAGTGTGAGGGCCATGAACTTCAGGCAAGTCTACAGTTTTTTTAATAAAATTAGAAAATATTCCCACTTGATTGATCATTTGATCTTCATTTTGGTTTAATAGTAAAGGTCTACGGTCCGCTGATATAACAAGAAGTGGAACATGCTGATAGAATGCTTCCGCAATTGCAGGAACATAATTAGCTAAGGCAGTGCCCGAAGTACAGGACAAAACAACAGTTTCTTTTGACTTTGTGGCCAAGCCTAGAGCAAAGTATGCTGCTGTTCGTTCATCTGCATGATAAAAACATTCAAAAAATGAATCGTGAACAATGCTCTCACTAAATGGAATATTCCTGTTACCACCGGAAATAACAATTTTTCTTATCCCATACCCCTTTAATAAAGCAATTGTTATTTGAATATGTTTTAAAACAGATATCATCTTAGTTCTCCTTTAATGCATTAATTAGAAACTGAATTGATCTTTTTCTTTCAATATCAACTTTTTTATTAACTTTTATCCAATTAATGGGGATGTTGTTAATGTTATAATCATGTTCAATTGAAATTACTCTTTCCTTTAATCCAAACCGATTAAATAGATCTTTTAACCTCCCATCAATATTTTTTACATTTGGTTTATTTAAATAAATAAAGTCAACATTATTCGCGATCGACAAACAACAACCATGAAAACCATCGCATAAAACAATCGATGCATGTTGAATTAAATTAATAAAGGATCTAGGGTCTGTCTTAGAACATAACTCATTTAATGTTGGTTTATCCCCCATATCTCTTCCTTTTAATAATATTTGTTTTAAGTTTAAAGCTTTACAAATTCTATCAATATGATTCTTATATATATCATAGTAATCTAGCATATAAATAAGCGCATACTTTTCATTTTGAGAAAATTGTTTAACTGGATTTTTTTTATAAAGTAAATCTGTCCATTCCTTTTTATTAAATAATAATGTTGGATCTACAACATATTTGCATTCTTTATTGACTAAATTCTGAATCAAAAATGATGACCCTATCTCCCTAGTAGAGAGATAAGTTATATTGGATAGGTATTTTTTCCAATCATCAAAGTATTGCTTTGGTATATCTTTAACCTTATTTATTACAACGCTTGGCGCATATCCTATAGTTTTCTTTCCATGCGCATAAGTCATATATCTTTTTGGGCAAAACCAAAATTTTGATGGGCGCCATACTTGATCGCTACCGCATACGAAAGCGTCATAATCATCAATCGCAGATTTATTATTATCAGGTATAAAACCATCCGCTCTTATATAATCTAGTCTTTGAGAAAATTTCATCTCATCTTCTATAAATGCTTCAAAATTTTTTCTCATTACTTGAGCTAAATACAATTGCTTATTAGATACCATCAATTCTTGATCAGGCTCTGGTCTATTTCTAAAATTAGAGCAACCGATAATTTTAATATTATTTATACCTGCAATAGATTCTAATTTTTTAAACAAAGCGAAAGTTTGTAGAACTGTACCATAATTAGTACCTAAAAACGCTTGATATGCAATTCTCATACAATCTCTCTTATTTATCAGTCCAGTCTAGTATGCAAGCAAGAGGAAATTCATAATCCTCATCAAGAGATTTATAAATATTGTGGGCATTCTCAGGATTCTCTAATGATGGTTCTATTCCATCAATTGATAGTTTCTGTTCATTCAAAAGTTTTAAGATAAATTGTAAATCAGCTCTTTCTGTAAAGTTATTATAGTAGCTATGATAGGATAGCCGACTTCCTGAGGAACCGCCGATTAAATTAATGCCCTTATTGAATAGTTGATACATTGATATATCATTAGTAGGTTGATTGGACAATCCTCCTAAGACAATCCTTCCTCGCATTGCGCTATATTTTACAGCTGACGCTATAGCTTCAAGACTCCCAGATGTTTCTATTACGACGTCACTACCAGATTTACCAGATATATCCTCAAAATATTTTAACACTTGGTCCTCAAACCCATTAATTTTTGGATCAAAACATACATCTGCTCCATAAGTTTTAGCTAAAAATCTTCTTACCTCTCTGTTACCGACTGCTACAAGAGCGAAAGGTGCTAAAAGATTACATAGCTGAACTCCAAAAAGACCTAATAACCCTAATCCAACTACCACCAAGTTCTCTCCTGGCTGGACGCAAGCTCTTCTTAGTCCAGTTAAAGGGAAACTTGCTGCCCTTGCGAAAACAGCAAGATCTAAATCTAATCCATCAGGAATTTTTATAACCTTATTTAAGGTTTGTATATTGTATGACTGATGTCCTCCTCTTATTACAAAAACTCTATCTCCATAGGAAATTATATCTTGATTAATGCCCTTTCCAATTTCACAAACATAGCCAACTGATGAATAACCTGGAATAAAAGGATATTCTGGCCTTAAACCTCTAAAATTTAATCTTTCTGTGCCATTTGAGATAAGGGAATACTGCACTTTAACCTTTACTTCATTATCACGACAATCTCTAACCTTAAAATTTTGAAATGTAGCTTCCTTTGCTTTATTAAAAACAACCCTATAACCATTATTAATCATTTTCATTGTTCTCCATTAATTTTTTCCATGTGTTTTTATCACAAAATTCATCGTATAATTGCTTATAGTCATCAACAAGTTTCGTATATGATCTGCTTAATTTATGACACAACATTTTATACATGAGCAAAAAAGATATTGTGGTTTTTAATGAGTGTCTATACATCTTGTAAGATCCATTATGTAAGTCTAAAATATATCTATCTTTCAGAAATATAAATTTTGGATCAACAAAATTATCAGATGAAAGCTCCCAGTTTTTATGTGACATAATGAAAGAAGGTAGTAATATTCCATAAATTGAATATTTTTTTACCAAATGAGTAATCGGCCAAATTCTTAAACTCTTGTAAAAGTTAAAAGTACGTTTAATTTTTGACTTCTCAATCACTTCACCTTCATACTTAGTACAAAGTTCTTTTACTTCCTTTAAATAATTTGCTAGTAGTAGATTTTCTTGCCAGTGTTTAGACCCTGCAAGTACAAAATTTGCTGCTAAAATAACTGATAATGCAAGATCATATCTATATTGTCTTAAGTATCTAATAATATGAGTTTTAATAACTGATAATATCGAAGAGATAATTTCACTCTCTGTTTTATCTATATTAAGTGTTAAATGATGAAGAATATGGGATCTAATAAATAAGAATACAGATATCGGTGTTTCTTTTTTTATAAAATTTTCTTGCCACGAACAAACTCCAGTAAGAGTATAAATAGTAAAGTTGTTCTTATATGAAAAATCAATATCATCACCTCTTACAAAAAATGGAAACGGCATTTTAATATTTTCACTTATTTTAAACATGAAAAACCACCAGGAACCATAAATTTTCCTACCTTTAGGTATAAGTTCACGATCATTATCTACAAATGTTTTAGGGTCTCTTGCATCCAAATTACAATGCAAAGGATGGCATCCAGAATAAAAATATGCTCCAGATTCCAGTTGATTAAACATGTTATTTTTATCTAACATTGCACCGGAAATGGATAAATTATCTATTATTGAGTATTTAATAATATTAAAAGCTTTCTCAATTGAATATGGTGAGGTAAATGCGTCATCATCCATGAATAAGCACAAATCATATTTATCGCGAATTGCTTCAATTAAACCTCTTGAAAAACCACCAGTACCCCCATAATTTTCATTCTTAATAATAGAGACTTGTTGTGTTATTCGATTTTGATATAATGTTTTGGAATTATCAACTATGTAAATATGAAAATCATTCTTATCGATTATATTACTTAATTCTTGAGCTAACTTCTCCAAATTTAATAGCGAATCAGGTTCATTAAATACTGTAACGCAAATCGCTAACTTACAGTTAGCAATTTGTCTTTGGGGAACTCCCATCCATTTTATGTCACTAATTTCGGTTGGTCCAACTGCATCGAACTGAACCCCAACAATATCATTTATTTCACTACTGTCCAACTTAATACACACATTTCTAAAATCCCTAATTGACTTTACACGAGTCACACTAAAACAAAAATTATCTGATGGCTCATTGTTTTTCAGTCTGATTATCACATCGCCTTTTATTTTAAAATTTAAATAATAATCTGTAATTCCTGTTAAATTCTTCCATTTTTTTATTGAGAAAGAATTCATATATGTATTAAAATCGGCAATGTTATTATCGTTATTTAAATACAGAACATTAATATTTTCTTCTTTAAAAAAATGACCTTTTCCTTTAAAAAATAAATCTGAAACAAACAGTGAAAAATTTCTCGTTGGAACTGCAAAGTGAAATAATGTTATTAAATCTTTACAATATTCAGTAAATCTATGGTTATCTATTAATATTTGAATCTCATTGTATTTTGCGAAAATTTCAAAATAATAATTATTATTATTGGCAATAAGTTCTAATATTTCATTCTTTTGTAATTTTATAATCCCATTATAAGATTTTATAGTTAATAAGGCTTCAGATTTGCTATCATCAATAATTGTGAATAAATAATCGCCACTACATTTTAGTACGCAAAGATCTGTATGTTTAAGAATTTCTAGCAGATAATACCCAGGAATTTTGTTTGTTCTTCTAACAGAAAGTTCTTTGATTTTAATAAAACCACATATATTACTGTCATCGTAATAAAAAAATGAGTTTAAATTAGTAATCATAATGTTCTTCCTACAAATCCACCACAACATGAGTAGCTACAGCCATCTGATACAGAATCTGCATAATGTCCTTAGCAAGTTGCATGTTCTTACTGTCAAATCTCGGCATTACTAAGATCTGATCGCCTGCTTCAATGCCTAAGTCATCTGCAAGTCCGACTTCACCATTAGCTTTGGCTACTAATATGTTTTTGTCATCCGCACGATTGCTTACTCCGCCGGCTGCTCCTAAGTAATCATCTAAGCTCATTGATTCATCCCAAGTAACCGCTTTAGGCATCATTACTTCGCCAGATACCATGACTACATCGGTTACTTTAGGAATGACTATCTCATCACCGTCCTCCAGCAGGATGTTGCTGACCTCTCCACCGCGTGACACCACTACAATGCCGTCCGGTTCAATGGTCGATGCTCGTCTGACAAAGTCCTGAATTAAGGATGCTTCCTGTACTCTGATTTCAGCTTCATCTACTGATGAAGACGTTGCCGTCAATGCGCTTTGCTCTAAGCGGCGTAGGGAATCTTGAATGGTCTTCTGCTGCTGTAAAGCAACCGAACGGCGCTTGATGTAAATCGATGAGCAATCGCCTAATGCCGGATCGATTTCAATGTAGGCCAGCACATCACGCAGGCGCTTATCTTTGTTGACCGGGAAATGCGACAGCCCTTCAACTGCTCCGCTGACCTTAGTGATGAGCGTCTGTCCCTGTACATCGGCAGCAAAAGTAACGATGTCTCCGTCAGCTAAGCTGAAATTCTTAAACTCGTCTATACTTAAGTAGTAATTAACCGGCATCTGCTGCCGCGTTCCGCTGATACTGACATGCGAAACAGCACTTTCCGGTGCACAAAGCCTTATTAGCTCTTCACCTGTTCCTTTACTGCCGGTTTCATAGACTGCTTCTTCGCGCACTAAACCGCGTACGGTTACCGCTGCTGTGCGCGGAGTTACCACAATGACATCGCCATCCTGCAGTCTTATCTGCGGTAATTTTCCTTGTTCAATAAAGTCATACAGGTCACACGAGGCAATGACGCGCCCCCCGCGTTTAACCTGAATTTCACGGTATGAACCACGACTGAAATCTATTCCGCCGGCGCGATCTAAATAGGCAAGCAGCGAATCATAGATGCCGCCAGCGTACTGCCCAGGGTTTGTGACAAAGCCTGTAACAAATACCGCGACTGGCTGTGCACTCAACAGATTGACGTAGACCTCAACATTGTGGGTAAAAACCCGGCCAACCTTATTTTTAACTGCACTCTGCAACTCACTATTCGTAATCCCCATGACATTAATGGGGCCAACTTCCGGGATAAAGATATTACCCTGCTGATCGACAGCCAGCACATCGTCATACTGCCTAGCACCCCAAATACGAATGACGATGCGATCGCCCGGTGCGATACGGTAAGACGGATTGATGCTGTCAGAATAAGTACCGGCAAAACGACCTTGAAAAAGCGAAGCACCAAAAGGCAGCAGTCCTAAGTTTTTATCTGCATAATAGCTGCCCTGTGCCCATGCCGGCTGACCAGTAATATAAGGACTTCGGGTTACCGAGTTTATACCATTCTGCTGCAACAACACTCCGTTGGTATTGCCAAGTTGACTTCCTGCATTTATGCCTGCATTAACACCAATTTGACGCGACATAATCTGATTATTAACCGGAGCAATCATCCCGCCATTACTACCAGGATGAGGAACAGTAGCCTGACCGAGCGTATTGCCAGAGAACGCGCCTAAATAAGCTGAGTTTCCAGTTCCCTGCATATCAGTCGGAACAGCTGCAGCAACTGCTGGAAACAGCAGACTTAAGCACCAAGCGGCCATGCGATTTAATTTTTGCATATCAATACCCTATATGTTCCTTTACTGCTGCCGTTACTAACGAGATCACGGCATAGGCCATAGACAAGCCAATAAAGATATAAAACGTGAAAAGTAGCGGGCGCGGATACAGCGATTCATCCGGCAGCGAGGGTTTTGCTACCGTCACGATGTAAAGATTTTTAGATAAGAGATCTGCCTTAGCGCTCTCAAGCGATGTCATAGCGAAGAGCAGCTTCTGGCGAGCAAATTCCGCCTCGGTTATTAGGTTTTCATACTGAGAGGCAAGCGTATTAATCGAAGTGCCACTTTGCGGTATTTCGGTAAGCTTTGCCCTCTCCTTCACGATCTGCTGTTCAATACCGGCAAGGCGGTCATTCAGAGTCCGTAAAACGAGGGCATCTGCCACCGTAAACTTGCTTTGCTCCGCGATTTGAGTGCGCAACTGGGCAGCTTGGCTTTCAAGCTCAATGACTAAAGACTGCATACCCTCTGCGGTTGCCTTTAAATCGAGATCCTGATGCTGGTTGCGAAAATCCTCTAAATCTTGCTGTGCTTTATTCAAACGAGTTCTGGCATCGGATACTTCCATATCTGCAAGACTCAACATATCCTCTTTAGCACGCTCATTCATGCTGTTGACTAAAGTTTCGCTTGCATTGAGGATCTCTTCGTTAATGCACAAAGCCATTTCCGGGCTATAGGCACGTACCTTAAATGTAATCACACTAGAGTCCTGATTGACCCCAACTTCCGAAACACTATTCCAGAAAGAGGAAATCTCATCAACCGTAGGAGCTGTTGCCAAGCGAGAAATCAAATCATGTTCTGTAGATGAATAATGGTCTTTGAGTTGCAGTACTTCATCTATCTGATTGAACGCGTCATTAGAGCGTAAAAACTCCTCAACTACCATTGCATCCTGCAATGATGCTGTTGGCATACGAAACAGTGAGTTCATCATGTTGAGTGAATTACCTCCGCTTTCTGCGCTCTTAACCGCAAACTTCACCTCAGAGATGTACATTGGGGAAGCCCACATAGAAAAGTATCCAAAACACAATAAAGACGGCACACAGGCACAGGCTAAATAGCGCTTAACTCCGCTGGGTAATACTTTCCAGTACTGCTTGATGCGACAAAACCATCCAGATGCAGATCCATCTTGGCAACCAGAGGTATCCGATACTGCAAATGTCGAATCCTCAAGCTTAGATTGTCCCTGCAATAACGAATTAGATAATGACTGCCCCTCACCCACTGTAGGCGAGGCCTGCAAGTTAAGCTGCTTTTCTGCTTCTGTCATTACATATCCTTGTGTATAAATTGATTGCTTCGTTTAAATTGTCAAAACTCTGCAAAATGCCGTTATTAAGCACGGCACCGCGATCACAATGCGCTTTGACCGAATTAATCGAATGTGATACAAAGATGAGCGATGATTGCTCTTTTAGCTTCTGCAACTGCAAAGCTGCCTTTTGGCGAAACACCACATCGCCGACTGAGAAAGCCTCATCCACTAAATAAAAATCAAAACCAATCGCCAGTGATAAACCGAATGCCAGTTTAGAGCGCATACCTGCAGAGTAAGTCTTAAATGGCATGTCCATGTACTCGCCAAGTTCCGAGAAGTCCTCAACATAGGCATTCACCCGCTTAATGTTCGCACCGTAGATACGGCACACAAAACGCAGATTTTCACGTCCCGTTAAAGAGCCATTAAAGCAACCACCAAAACCTACAGGCCAAGATACGGACGAGCTACGGATCACTTGACCAGAACGCGGACTTTCTGCGCCACCGATGATACGAATCAAGGTAGATTTACCAGCGCCATTCAGTCCGAGAATGGCAGTGCTGTGACCTAGCTCAAAACGCATATTCACATGATCGAGCACGGTATGAAAACCATCCTTGGTACGATAGCCGTGGCTGATGTCAATCAGTTCTATCATCTTTGCCTCCGCGTCCGCACATATCGTTCCAGAAGTAGCCCTAAAGTCAAAACGCTTAAACTCACAGCTGAGATATAGATCAGAGATAAACCATCGCGCGGATAGCTGAAGCTGAAGGCGCAACGCGTCAACTCAACTAACTGCAAAATTGGGTTATAGCTCAGAATGTCCGCAATATCCTTAGTAAATGAAGTAGCAGAAAAAAACACTCCAGAGGCAAAAAACAGTAAACGCATCATTAAGGGCACAATGCGCTCAAGCGAGGGGATAAATACCGCGAGAGCTGACAATAAAGTGCCACAGCCTAAACCAAAGACCGGAATCAAAGTAAAACATATAAATAACAATCTAGGGCTGTAGACTGATATCTCTATATCCAAGGCAGCAGCAATCCCAAGAAGAAGTACAGTAACTACCAACTGTGTAACACAGATAACTATTACGCGCCCTAACATCACATCAAGCTCCGTTACCTGCGGAAAAGTAAGCAACGGCAAATTTGATCGCACCGCATTCATGCACTTATTGATGCAACCAGAAATGACGTACCACACCCCAAAACCGAGTATCAAAAAGACTGCCACTGGCATACCGTGCGGATTCTGCGCATGTAGCAGTTCACGCATTACCCAAAACACGCCGATACCGAAGGCTGACTGAATGAGTACCCACAAATAGCCCAGCTTAGTGTCACCATAAATAGTATGCACCTCGCGCAAAATCAGCGCTTTAATTACGCGTCGCTGTACCACTAAGCCCTGCAGCATGTGCTGCATTTGTAAAGCGCTCATCACTGCGCCTCCGTACCATCCGTCAGCGGAGCAACGTAACGCCAGCTGCCGTCAGACTGCTGACACACCGCAAAGACTTTGCTACCTAGACCAAGAGAAGCTTGGGCAGTACGGCAGTGCTCGCCTAAAGCATTGTCATAAAAAGGACGGGCCGTGACCTCAAGGTTGTAGCCCAAGGGAGAGGAGGCAAAAAAGGCACGCTCGCCAACCGATAGCGCACTTACCTCACGGGCAAAAGTCTGCACTTCCAAGCTCTGCACAATCAGCGGAGCGTCGGCAATTGGACGGTTGGCCTTATGCGCCAAACCGCGCGGCGTAGAAGAGCAGCCGACAGTCAGCAGTACAGCGCCCAGCAAAGTTAAAGTCGCAGTTTTAGTGAACAAACGTATGGTCATGATAAATCTCCCTGAATTAAGCGAAACATGGCACGCTTGATGTTGTAGGCTCCGCGCACCGAGCGTATCCATAGACCTTCAGATGGCTGCTTAGCTTGATGCTCTAAGCGCCAGCACACTTCTTCAGCGCGGCAGAACTGACCGCTTTCCCAATCAAAATAGCGCGGATACAAGAGCAAAACACCAGCAGCCAAATCTGCTAATGAAAGACGGGCTTTACGTGAGGCAAACTTCTGTTTATCGGTGGTAAGCCCCCAGCCGGCATAGAAGGGCCGACCGTAAACCGTAACTTTTTTACCGCGCAACAGTGCTTCAAAACCGGACTGCGATGACAACACGCACACTTCATCCACACAGTCATACAAAGCTGCAATGCTGCAGTCAGTTACCACTAAGTCGCACAAGGTCGAGCAGTCTTTCTCTGCTCGGTAGCCGGAACGATTAAGTGCTAACACGTCTGGGTGAGGCTTGTAGACAATAAAGGCCTCCGGATGATCGACGCGCACTGCCTGCAGCAATTCGGCATTACTATGGATGCTGCCGCCGGCCGCTTTAACTGATGCATCGCTTTCCACTTGTCCCGGCACTAAAATGCGCTGACGCGCTCCAGCCATGCCGACAAGTCGTTTGAGGTAGCGATTGTCCGCGCTGCCGACGTTGTATTTAGTAAGACGATGGTCTACTAAATGTTTGATTAAACGCTGAGCACGCTGCTGCAACTCTGACCAATCTGCTCGTTGAGGAAGCGAATTTAAAATATCCTCAATGTCAGACTGTTGATTTGGATTGTAGTAAATACCTTTGGTATCAAACACTAAGGAATAGGGGCGGCAATAATCTGACCCCAACCCCTTGGAGCGGACAAACCCATCTTCAACAAGCACCTGTTTAATTCCAAGAGCTGCCGCTTTATTACTCAGTTCAACATCAGATCTTGAAGCCCACTGCACCAAGGTTGCATTTGTATCAACACAAGTCTGCAGCGCTTTTGTTACGTCATTAAGGTAGATGATCTGTCCGCAGGTACCACCGGTACTAGCTAAATATGCATTCAGGATCGCCCGACGCCAGCGCTTCACCCCATACACGACCTTAAGTCCGCGATTGGCCTCATTGATCTCACGCTGACACGCAAGCAGCTGTGCAACCTCTTCAGCATCGCAGCGCTCCCCGCTTACCGGATTGACATAGCGGCACAATTTGAAATACACCGCAGCAGCAAGTTCAGCTACGCTGACCTGACGTTTACGCTTAGCGCACAGCTCCTTACGCCGCTCATGCACTAAGTCATCGTGCGTCAAACCATAGCCGGCATAGAAGGGCAGCCCGAGGCAGTGCACCTTAAGAGTCCCCTGCAGCAGCGCTTCAAAGCCAAGCTGCGAGCTTACGGTAAAGATCGCCTTAAAGTGCGGCAGCAACGTAAAAGGAGCAGCCGGCGCGGCAAGCAGCGTAATGTCGGATGGCAGCTTTGTTAAATCAAATAAGCCCTGCCGTTTGCCGGCAGCCACATCTGGGTGTACCTGCAGATAGATCCGCGCGTGCGGATAGCACTGCCGTGCCTTATCAAGCATCAGCTGCGCCGCATTGAGCGGACAGCAGCCTAGATCCAGCGAGGCATCCCCGGCACATTGATCCACCAAAAGCACATGCTCAGCACAGTCCGGTGCCAGCACCGCCGTGTCAAAGGTCGGCGCACTGTTGTATTTAGACAGCGCATGCGCTTTAAGGAAGTCAATAAAGCGCTCAGTCCGCTCCTGCAGTGCTTCATCAAACCATGTTTCATCGCCAAGCAGCTTTTCAATAAGCGAAGGCCCGCCTGCATCGTAATAACAGCCTACCGGATCAACTGACAACGACAAAGGAGCCGCGTGATTGACGCCCAAATCCAAGGAGCGCAACATGCCGTCCTCCAGCGCCAGATACGGCACCTGCTCACGGCAGGCCATGGCTCGGGCTTTATCGGCGGTAGGCTTATGCCCCCAGCCGACCACTGCCTGCAGCACGGCAGGATCTGCATACTGCTTGAACTCTTCAGCTAAAAAGGATTGCAGATGCGGCAGCTTGCGGATGCCGGGCGATAAAACCTTAAGCATACAGCCCTCCTGCACGCAGCAGCAGTGTATTTAACTGCACCGCCTCAAGTGCGCCTAAATCATCCGAAGATCCATTCTGTTGCTGACATCCGGCAGCCTGCAGCTCTGCTTTGGTGAAATTAAAGGCCAAGACCTCAGGTTGCAGCGTCTCTTGAGTGCCTAAAGTCAGCACCTGCGCTAAAGGCGGCACATGATCGCCATAGATAAGCAATCTATCCTGTACACTTAGCGCCGTAAGCAGCGTCTGCATACCGGCATTAAAGTTCTGCAGGCGTGCGGCATAGCACTGCTCCTGTTCCTGCGCCGTAGCACCGTGATACGGTCCATGAGCTGACAGCGTAACGGCAAAAATGAACAGTTTCTGGCAAGTGGCCTGAGCTTGATGCAACCTCGCTGCGGTATAGGCACCTAAGGCCGCATCGGCCCCCTGCGTCTTAATCATGTGCCGATAAGCGTCCGGCAGATTTTCCTGACAGATAAACTCCGCAAAGCCTAAACGCGTAAAAACCTTAGTGCGATTAAAGAAGCGCCCTGCGTTAAAGTGCACCGCAATACAGTAATAGCCCTGCTGTGCCAGCAGCTTAGGCAGCGCGTCAATATTAAGCGGTTGCTGCGCTAACAGATACGGATCTGACGCATAGGCTCCTAAGTCTTTGTGATCAATGCCGGTGAGCGCCGCAAACTCCGCACGCATGGTATAAGCGCCGAAGTAAGCAAGCTGCAACAAGCCATGCTGCAATGCCCTATCCTTTACAAAGGATAAATAATCATCACTAAGACCCTTGCCCCGCAGCCGCTTGAGCGAAAGTAAGGACTCAGCCTGCACCAGCACTAAATTTGCTGCCGCCGTTGAACGCGGCTGCAAATTCTGCATTGCCGCAGCATGGTTCTTAAGCGTCTGCGGCCAATTAGCCCGCCCCATCTTAGCAGCAAGCCCCAGCAGGAAATTGAGCATTATCCCCAGCACCGCACTTTTTAAGCACTCATCAGCGCAGGGACGCCCTGCTGCCGTACGCCGCAGCGCTGACAGCGCACTGAGCAGACCAAACAGCAAAGTTGCTGCCAGCATGAATAAAAAACACGCACTTGCACGACTGCTGCCGGCCAAAAAATGGCACGATTGCAATACCAGCAGCAGCTCAGAACCGACAAGTGCGCAAAACAGGACCGCCCCGGCTACGAGGTAAACCGGATTGACATAACCTAAATAAAAGCGCGGGCAGAGCAGGATCTCTTTACACAACAGCACATCCGACCACACCAGCGGCTCTTTTAAAACTTGAAACTTGAAAGCCGATACGGCATAAAACAGCGCCGCAACATACATACACATGACCAGCGCCGGCAGCAGTGCGTCCCACAGCGCAAGGCTTAAAGCAAGCAGCGCCGTGCAGATAAGCGCCAGCGTCACGCCGCGTACTATCCAAAGTAGAGTTTTTGCACCAAGAGAAGATACGGTCAGAGCCAGCGCACCCAACAGCTCCCCCTGCACCGCATGCAGACGCTCACGCTTAAACGCGGCGGCAAAGCGCTGCGCCTTAAAGGCAAGCGCACTATCGCCAAGCATGACACCAAGCCACAGCAGCAGTAGTGCCAGCCCAAATTCCGCGCCTAAATCCGCAGGCCATAAAGCACGCAGCGTCATTACTTCAGACCTCCCGGCGGCAGCATGGCCTGACGTTCGCGGTCGGGCAGCACGCTGAAGGAGAAAAAACGCTGCAGAAAACGGGATTGTGCGTCAGCGGGCAGACATTTAACCCATCCGATCCCCATATTGAGGCTGGTAGGAAAGGACAGGCGTTTTTTCCCGCTTTTTAAGACTAAAACGATTTTTTCTGCAGCGAAACCTGCTGAAACCATGCCAAGCTTGACGCCCTGATAGCGCTGTGACATGGGACTTGCAAAGAAACCGGGTTCAATCAGCGATAAAGTGAGTCCGCGCGCGGCAAAATGCGGCTCCATGGCGCGGGCATAACAGGACAATGCAGCCTTGCTGGCACAGTAAACCGGACTTGATGGCAGCGCGAGGCGAGCGGCCAGCGAGGATACCGCCACCACCTGTCCTCCCACCGGCAGCAGCGCGGCGCAAGATAGCATCAGCTCACAAGGTGCCAGTGTATTGACAGCAAACCCGCGTTGCAGCTCAGATATATCCTCAAGGCCATCTGCCCCAGCTGACAGCGATACTCCGCTTAAAATGGCAACCTTATTAAGCCCGTCAGCTGCCGCCTGCGCCAACGCCTTACGCGCATGCGCCGTATCGCGCAGATCAAAAGCTGCAGTACTGACATCCATCCCGGCAGCCTGTACAGCCCTCGACTGTGTGACTAAAATTTCACGCTGTCTGCCGCACAGATACAAAGCCGCCGGCCGCTGCGTCTGCGGCAGCGCACACAGGGCCTGCACTACCGCCTGACCTAAACCGCCAGTAGCGCCGACAATAAGCACGCGGCTGCCGCCTAAAGGAGTAAGTACAGGTTTACGCCACAGCATCGCCGCCTCCTTGCGAGGAATTGCAATCCCCGTCAAACGTAAGCTGCAAAATGCTGCCGCCCTGCGGATGGCGCTGCCCCAAAGATCCCGGGTAAGTACAAGCACTGACCTTAACAAAGCCGCAGCGGGTGTACAGCGCCAAAGCCGGAGCATTGCCGCTAAAACAATGCAGCACAACTCCCGCAAAGCGCTGCTGCTGTGCCTGCTGCATCAAACTGTGCAGGAGCAGCGCTCCCATATGCAGACGCCGATACTGCGGGTTAACCCACAGCGTGTTTAAATACATAAAACCCGGGTGCTTATCCGCACCGCAAAGTTTTCCTTTGCTCGTACTATCAGTCCCCGCCGCTGCAGCCGTATCTACTGCTGCCTGAGGCAGGACATGTGCCAGTAAGGCTTTACTTGAATGCGGCAGCAGGCTTTGCACGATATCCGGCAGCAATTGCGCATGCAGCGCCTGCGGATAGGCAAAACACAAGCCCGCCAGCTCGTCTGAGTCTTTAAGCCGCAGTAGCGCAATATGCTCTAGGCTGAAAGCTCCTTGACCATCGCGCAGCGCCCAGCTGATACATTCAGGCACTGAGGCAAAACCTAAATGAGTAAGCAGCGGAGCAAAAATCAGCTCCAGCATGCCTTCTGCGACCTCGGTAATAATCTGCGCTGCCGACATGGCGTCATCCGGCGTGGCTGTAGTGAGGCTTAAATCATGGAAGAGATCCATCACGAGGCCTCCTGCAAGTTCTGCACTGCGCTTGCAGCGGCAAAGCGGGATAAACTGTCCGTCAGCGCACAGGCCACACCGTCTTTTGTATAGAAATTACCGGCAATTAAAGCCTGCGCTTTAAGTACGCGGCAGAACGCCTCGCGCATCTTGGGCTCAGGGCGCGGCAGCTGTGTCCAGAAATCATGTAAGCGATTAATGCCGACCCACTGTGCCAGTCCGGGCAGCGCGTAAATGGCAAAGCCGAGACAGAATACCGGCGTACCAGCCAAAAGCGCGGTAAGACCTACAGTGGAATTGACTAAAATCACGCCCTTGGCCTTAGCGACTAAAGCATTGACATTGCCGTCGGCAACAAAGAGTACCCGCTCGCTACAGCCTAAGGCCGCGCTCATGGAGGCGATATATTCCGCATACGGCGTAAGACCGTTATCCAGCGGATGATCTTTAATGAGCAGCCGACTGTCCTTAGGAGCATAACGGGCAAATGAAGCTATCACTGCCGTAATCGCCTCTTCTTGACGAATGTATGGCGAGTACAGCTGAATCTGCGAATCTGATGACAGCTGCAGCGGATAGAAATAAAAAGGCTTGCTTGAACGCAAAAACGAGCTTAAAACCTTAGCAGAGCGCAGTTTGCGGCTGCCGCGGCGCAGATAGCGCGGCAGCAGTCCCCACAGCTCGACCAAAATATTGTGCGGCCGATGAGTGCGGTAAAACGCAAACAGCGGGAACAGACAGATATTGCCCACATGATGCACTATGGCATAGTGCACTTTCTGCACAATGCTGTCGGTAAAAATCTCCCCCGGCGCAAAAGGCGGCAGCGCAGCGGCCAGTTCCAAGATCTCAGAGGCCGAATGCGGCAGCGAGCTGCGGCCATTAACGCCGCCGCGCTCTAACGTAGAAAAACCGCGGCGCAAATAGCCTTCTTCATAAACCCACACGCTAATCCCTTGGTCTTTGGCAATCAGCACTGCATCCTGATGCAGCGGCCGCCAATCGCCATAGACCAAGAGATCAGTAACCTTATGATCGGCAAAAAGCTTAGCAATAAAGGCTGGCCAGCGGCAGGCGCGGCCATGGAAATTTACGCAGCGCGCACCGGGCACTCCGCGCCCCCACAACAGCATATCGCCGCCGCATAAATTAACCTTAATGACCGGAGCACCGGCAGCGAGCAGCTCTTTGGCCAAGAGGACAAAAAATCTGCTCTGTGGTCCCTGCAGCATTAAAAAGACGCGGCCTGACAAGTTCATCATGCGTCCTCCTTAAGCTGCGCTGCAGGCTGCGCCTGAACCGCAGCTGCATCCATGCTTACAGCAAGATCTGCACTTTCATCTGCATCCGTACCGCGCACTTTATGGACAAACTGTGCCTCACGCGCTGTAGCTTCAGGCAGCAGCTTACAGATGCTCTGCAACGCTGTTTCAATGCTGGCTTGATGATGTGAGGCTGACAAGAACAGACGCAGGCGCGCGGCATTTTCCGCCACCACCGGATAGATAATCGGCAAGGCGCAGATGCCATGATCCAAGAGCAGATTTGCCAAGAAGGCCGCCTTCATTGACGAACCGACAATAATAGGCAAAATAGCAGTGCCTTCAGCAAGCCCGGTATTAAGCCCAAGTTCCCGCGCGCGACGCAGTGCAAAGGCGCCATTTTCCTGCAGCTTCTGCGTACGCCACAGCTCTTGGCGGCTTAAAGTTAAAGCCTCAAGAGCAACTGCCGCCAATACCGGAGAAATACCGACCGAATAGACAAAACCTGAAGCCTTATACTTTAAAAGCTCAATTAAAGCCCGGCAGCCTGCAATATAGCCGCCGCAGGTGCATAAGGTCTTAGAGAGCGTACCCATCCAAATATCAACCGCAGATGGGTCAATACCGGCCTGTTCAAATGAGCCTTTGCCGCTTGCGCCGATGCAGCCTAAGGCATGAGCTTCATCCACCATTAAAAAGCAGTTGAACTCACGCTTTAACGCTACTAATTCCTTAAGTTTGGCAATATTGCCATCCATTGAGAACACGCCTTCAGTGACGATTAAAGCGCGCTGATGCAAGGCACGGGTTTTCACTAAAAGCTCACGCAGCGCAGCCATATCGTTATGCGGGTAAATCACCCGCACGGCGCGGCTGTCCTGGGCGCCGGTCATGATGGAGTTATGGCACAGTTTGTCGGTATAAATAACGTCGCCCGACCCAAACAACGAGGCAATCGTGGTGACGTTGCAGGCAAAGCCTGACACCATCACCACGCAATCCTCCGCCCCATAATGTGCCGCCAAGGCCGCTTCAAGCTCCCGGTGAATCGGTCTTTCTCCGGCCACTAAGCGTGAAGCCGATGCGGAAGTACCGTAGCGCTGCGCGGCGGCGGCGGCGGCGGCATTGAGGCGCTCATCGCCGTTCAGCCCTAAGTAGTCATAAGTAGAAAAATTCAGCAGTCTGCGCCCTGCAACTTCGGTATATTCCTTAGCCAGCCCCTGATGGAGCATGAAATAAGGCACCGCAATTCCGGTCGTAGCCGCAACTTTAAGCTGCACTTGCAACTGTTTATACGCCGGCAACTGAGCAAAAGAAGTCAATTCAGGACGCGGCTGCGTGCGCTGCACCATAGGAGCCGCACTGTCTGCCACTGTTTGTGGAGCTGATGCGCTCTGCGGCTTGGCAAAACGCGCGGCTAAGGCTGAAAGCTCAGATGCAGTTAGCTTATTAAACGCGGCCATGAGCGCCCCCTAAAAGTGCCGAGCTTTCTTGTGCCAAATCCTCACGCAACGCCACGCCATGCTGTTCCTGCATGGTCTCAAGCATGAGAGCACTCTCATCAACCCCCTGCAGCAGACGCGCCAGCGTACGCGCGAAGGCCCCTAAGGTGCGGCAGGCCGCAAAGTACTCTGGGCTTAAATTAAGCTTGATGAGATCGGACAGCCTTACCGTAAGCTCCATTAAAGAGAGCGAATCCATGCCAAGCGAGCTGAGCTCAACTTGCGCAGACAGCTCGGAGGCTGGAGTTCCGACTAGGCGGGAGGCTTCCTTAATAATGATCTGCAGCAACGCTTCTTCTAAGGCACTGCCCGAGAGCGTACGCAGCTGAGCGGCAGTGTCCGCCGCATCAGCGCTGTCCAGGTGCAGTTCAAAACGGCTGCAGATGGGCTGTAATTGCTCCTGCGAGCAGATCTGCGCGGCAATGCGCTGCCAATTGCACTTAAAGAACCACCGGCTGCCGCACTGTTTAGTGCTTAAAACCGCCTGCAGTGCACGGCAGACTTCTTCAACTGTCAGCGCAGCAGTGCCTAAGCGCCGCTCTAACGCGCCGGTCAGCTGCTCTTTGCCCGCAAGCATGCCAACCTCAGCCACCGGTCCCCAGCCGATGGCGCAGGCACTAAGCCCGCGTGCGGCCAGAACTTCAGCAAAAGCCTCCAATGCGCCATTGGCCGCAGCATAATTGCCCTGCCCAGGATTGCCCATGAGCGCAGCAACGGAAGAGAAAAAGGCGCACTGCAGTGACGCTGCTATCCCAGAAAGCATGCCTGCAGCCTCAAGGCGTGTGTTCAGCACCTGGCAGGCTGCAGTTAAATTAAGTGCGCCTTTTAATTTGACCTGAAGCTCTGTGGCAAAACTCTGTGCCGTAAGCTCAGGAAGCATGCCGTCTTGCAAAATGCCGGCGGCATGACAGATTAAGGTAATGGGAGCATTAAGCGTTAAAGCATTAAGTCCCTGCTGCAAGGATGCCATGTCAGCAGCATCTGCGCTGACATAGCATAAACTGCAGTTATAAGGATTCAGTGAATTGAGGCTATCTGCCAGCGCGGTAAGCTGGGCCTGCACCTCATCGCGGCTACGTCTTCCGATAAGGATGAAACGCTGCCAGCCCTGTGCGGCCAAATGCTTAACCACCGCCTGACCAAGCCCACCGAGGCCGCCTGAAATCAGCGCATAGCCAGGCTGCTTGGCAGGTTCAGCTGCAGCTGCCTCAGGCTTGGCTAAAACAGAAGATGCCGCAGCGCAAGTTTCCATACCTGCCGCCGCTGCCGGCTTCCGTGCAGTCTCATCCTGCACAATGACCAGTTTGCCGATACCGCTTGCCGAACGCAGATCATAAAACGCACGCACCGCTGCACTCTGCGGATAGAGGTTGCAGGCAATCGGCTGATAGGTACCAGCGGCAAAGTCAGCGCACAGCTGCCGCATAATACGTGCACACTGCTGCGGCTTAAGATTTAACAGTTCATCCGCATCAACGCCGCAGTAGGTTAAATTATCTTTAAAAGCCTTTAGGAACAGCGCATGATCGGCATAAAAATCGCGCTTACCTAGTTCAATAAATCTCCCGCACGGCCGCAGCAGCTGCAGCGATAAGGCCGCGGCATCGTCATACAGAGAATTAAGGACAATATCCACCCCTTGACCTTGCGTAGCAGCGCGCAGCGCATCGGCAAAATCAAGTGAGCGCGAGTTGAAGACCGCATCGGCCCCCTGAGCGGTAAGCAGTGCCCGCTTAACCGGGCTGCCGGCGGTGGCATATACCTTAAGCCCCAAGGCTTTGGCAATCTGCACCGCAGCTAACCCCACTCCTCCGGCCGCACCGTGAATTAAGATGCTCTCGCCGCGCTCGGCCTGTGCCTTGACGCAGATAGCATAGTAGGCCGTAAAGAACACCACCGGTAATGCGGCCGCTTGGGCAAAACTCAGCTGTTTAGGCTTAGGCAGTACGGCATAATCCTTAGTGATCACCTGAGAGCTCAAGCACGCAGAGCCAAAGGCCATCACCGCATCGCCCGGATGTACGCTGTCAACCGCCGCTCCAACTGCCCGTACTATGCCGCTGCACTCAAGCCCGAGGCTAGCTCCAGCAAAGCCGCTTTCTAAAGCTTCATCAGGAAGCATGCCGCTTGCCCACAGCACATCACGGAAATTAAGTCCTGACGCTTTGACTTCAAGCAGCACTTCATCTGGCTTAAGCTCCGGCATCGGTGCTATTTGATAGTGCAGCGCAGATAAACGTCCCGGCTTGGCGCAGCTCAGCACGCGACGCTGTGCTGTAGCAGCACTCTGCCGGCTGTCTGCGCGCACAGTAGTCACATCCAGCATGCAACCCCAGCGTCCTGCGGCGCTGAGCAAAACTTCCTGCAGAGAAAAGCGCGGACTGTGGGCAGTAATCTCAGCGGCAAGCGCGGATGCTTTAACGTCAGCAGCCGCCAAAATGAGTTTTACTCCCGGAAGCTTTAACTCTGCGGCCGCGGTACGCAACAGCGCACGTACTGCCCCGGAGGCAATATAACCTTGCTCAGCGGGGCTTAGTTGCGCTAAAAAGGCGTCTGCGGCTTTTATTGCAGCATCGGTTTTAATTCCACGCTGCAGGCAAGCAGCCAAGGTGCCGTCAGCTATCACACAGTAATGGCTAAAACCTAAACGCTTGGCTTTAAGTAAAGTCTCTTTTAACTGATATAAAAGCGGCGCTAATGCAGCAGCATCGCTAAAGCCTGACTGACGGGCATCCAGCACCAGGGTAGCGGATCCAAGATTATCGACGTGATGCTGAGCATTGACATACTGCCGCCACGCCTTTTTATCGTTAAGGGAGATAAAAGCAGCAGCTGGGCTGAGCTCTTGTTCTGTCTGGTCACCCTGCCCCACTAGCGGCAAACCGGCAGTCTGCAACGCGACTCTAAGTTCAGTAGGCGGCTCTGCAGCAGTGCCCGCGCAATCTGACGGTGAGTTCAGGCTGAGATATAAACCGTAGGCAGAAGCTTCCTCTTGTGGACAAACTTGAGCTGTTGCTGCAGCCTTAAACAACTGCACATTAAGCGCGGAGAATTTAAGCGTATCGTCAAGCGTCAGCCCGCACGCCTGCAGGTAAGTGCCAAACTGCACATTAAACTGTAAAGCCTCATTGGCAGCCCCCGCTTGCAGCTGCTTTAAAACATGCAGCAGCTGCAGCTTAGCATTATCAGCGCGTTGCAACAAAAGTAAGCTGCCGTTTGGCTTAAGCGCCGCGGCAATTAGCGCGGCAAGCTGCGTCAGTGCTGCTGCATCAAGGGGTGTCAGCGTAAGCTCATTGATAAGCACCACATCGCAGGCAAGCTTATTTGCCCTAAGTTCATCCTGCAGTTCAGACAGGCTTAATACGCGCGGCAACGCTCTGCCCTCTACTGCCACTTCATTCGGCTTGCCCTCAAGGGCTGCTTTAGTCGGGGCATTAACCGCTACGCGCAGCATATGCAGGCGTCCGCTTGCGTATGCTTCAGACAATGCCGCCGGGTGCAGCAGTGTGGTTGGCGTGGTACAGATTTCAAGCACCTGGCAGCTCTGCTCTGAAGGCAGTAAATCCACACCTGCGGCCAGACTTTGTACTAAAGCCTGACGTAACCTGAGCTTAGCATCATCAAAATCAAGCAGACGCTCAGCTAAATAATCACACAGCTTAAGTGCCGTGCAGTCGCCTTGCTCGGCAAGCGCCGGGAAACTCTCGGCAGTTAAGGTCAAGAGCTGCAGGGGTGCATTTTCCGCAGGATAATGTTCCAGCATGGCATTCTGCAGCGCCGTAAAATCAAGTTTAGTCAGCGCCGCAACATCAAGCACATACAGATCAGACCCCAGCTGACGGCCAAACCCAAAGGCACAGCAATGGGTAAGCAGCAACTGAGCTAATCCCTGTGCTTTATCGTCCAGGAACAGCCCGAATATTTCTTCGGCACTCTGCGCTGCTGCGTCAGCCGCTGCATCTGTTGTCAAACTTGCAACTTCCTGCACTAATGCCGGATTAAGCTTGGCTATCAGCTTCCCCGTCAGTGCACACATAGCAGCATTAAATAAGCCGCTAAAACTGTCATCATCAGCTACAGCCGATGCTGCATGCTGTTTTAACTCCTGACATAGCGTCGGCAAAACCGTCTGTCCCCCGGCAAGCTGCGGCAACAGCTGCCAGCTTTCACGGTAGAACATGCCTAAAGCGGCACTTTGCTGCGGTACGCGCAGATAACGGCAGCGCTTTACAAAGCCGACGTGACGTCCATCTTGAGTATAAAAATCAATATCAGTAGTAAGCGCCGCAGCATTGGCACGCACCAACTTAAAATGTGCGTACAGCTCAGTTGCTCCTGCCGCATCTAAAGCAAATTCAGCGCAGGAGCTGGGCAGATATAAATTGTGCGCCGTGGGACTTACATCATCGCAAAAATACTTCGCAGCAGCCTGCACGCAGAACATCAGCTGTAGCGCGCCGTCCAGTCCGGCTGGACTTATCTGTAGCTTGGCTGCTTCATGATGCATATCAAGACACGCCAGCACGGCATTATGACTGCAGTAAAGCGCCTTAATGCGCCGATATTCGCCCTGATAGCTAATGCCGCTTTCCTCGGCCAGCGCATAGACCTCCGCAGGATCTGCAGGCGCCATGCTAGATTGCACTGCCGCTAAATCTACCCGCTGCGCGCTCCCCATAAAAGGCAGAGTCCGTGCCGTAGCGATAGTATTGAATGCGCTGGCGGCAAAATCGCGAACAGCAATCGTTACCTGCCGTGAAGTGCTAACCTCAACGCGCAGACGCTTAAGTCCGCCGGATAACTTTAAGCCAGATGACAGCTCCAGGTTCAGCACCCGCATGCTGCGCCCCTTATCATCTAAGGCCTCACCTGCCTGTTTTACCAGCAGCAGGAAGGCGGCAAAAGGCAACAGCACCTCGCCTTGCACCTGATGACCAGCAAAATACGGCTGCTTGACGACATCCAGCTCATTAATAAAAGTACGGGCAAACGGTACGCAGTTGCCCAACAGCGCGCCGCAATCCTGCGGGTTAAAGTAGTTAAAGCTCTCCGTGCTGTGCTCTGGCCACAAATGCTCGCGGCTGAAAGGATAGAACGGCAGCGTAATGCGTGCTGAAGCCGGTTTGAAATATCGGCTTAAATCTGCACTCATTCCGCAGGTCAGAGCGCGCAGCAGCGTAAGCTGACACGCCGCCGCGGCTTTTTCTGCTGGAGCTGATGGCTGCAGACTGTCAGCTGCAATCGAACGTTCAGAGGCTGCCGCAATCTGTTTTACATAGGAAGTTAAGATGGCGCGCGGACCGACTTCAATAAATTGGGTATAACCATCCTGCAGCAGCTTATCAATGACCGCGTAAAACTCCACTTTATCGCGGATGTTATGCCACCAATATGCGCCGTCTAATACCGGAGCATCCGCCGTCTTACTGCCTGCTGATGAATAAAAATCAAGTGTACCTGCCTTATCATTAAGCGTAGCTAATGCCTGCAGCAGCGGGACTTTAATCTCATCCATCAGCGCACTGTGAAAGGCAAAATTAAGCTGCAGCAGCTTAAAGGCTCCGCCTGCGGCTTTAATGCGTTTGCCTAAAGCCGTCAGATCAGATTTAATTCCGCTTAAAGTAAAACTGTCTGGAGCATTGTGAGCTGCGATAGTAGCAACGGCTCCGCCTGCAGCGGCCTGCTGCAGCAGCTCGTTAAGCTTTTTCTCAGGAAGCTTCACTGCCGCCATGCCGCCTTGCGTTGAAGTCGTAGCCTGATACCAGCTGCGCTTTACTATCACTAAACAGGCATCCTGCAGCGACAGTCTGCCCGCAATATAGGCCGCTGCCACTTCGCCCACGCTGTGTCCGCAGCAGGCGGCAGGTTTTAATCCCGCATCCTGCAGCACCCGCGCTAAGGCCGCTTCAATGGCAAAAATAAAGGGCTGCGCGACAGTCGGCTGATTGAAATCCAGTTCTAAAGCCGGCAAATCCTGTGGTGCGGTTTGAATCAGCGCGGCAAAATCTATATCCTGCAGCAAAGAAAGCTCAGCGGCAATTTCATCAAAGTAAGCTGCAAATCCCGGCAGATTACGGTATAGGTCATAGCCCATGCCCGGATACTGTGCTCCATTGCCGGAGAACACTAAAGCAAGCTTCCCCTGCGCAGCAGCTGGCACACATTGTAAGTAAGCCCCCGGCTGCTGCTCTTGACAGGTTGTCCCGTTAGCGGCAAAGCTGTGCAAGGCCTGCACTAAAGCATTTTTATCCTGCGCTTTAATTCCTAAGCGCCGTACCAGCACATCGCGCTGCTGATAAACAGCTGTCGCAATATCCGTCACCGCCGCAGAGCTGTGAGTAATAAAATCCGCATACTGCGCAGCCTGCTTTACTAAAGAAGCGTCACTGGCTGCACTTAGCAGTAAAAAAACACCATCTGAAGATGCCGCTGCGCCGGGGACGGAAGCGTCAGAAAGAGCCGTGACATCAGATGTAGCGTTAACTGAGCCCGGGGGATTAAACGCTGTGCCTGCAATGCTGCAGCTCCCCTGTGCGCGCAAACAATCTGCGGTAAAGTCGGCGTCAAAGCGGCGCAGCAGCGCATGGGCATTGCTGCCGCCAAAGCCAAAGGAATTAAGTCCTATCAGCGCCGGCTCTTCCGTCTTCGGGAAGGGCTGTACTGCAGCGTTTACTTTGAGATTTAATGCTGCAAAATCAATCTTTGGATTGAGATTGTCTGCATACAGCTGCGCCGTTATGGTTTCATGCTGCAGCAGCAAGAGTGCTTTGACTAAACCGGCCATCCCCGAGCCAGTCTCTAAATGCCCGACATTGCTCTTAACTGAACCGATATAAAGTTCCCGCCCCTGCTGTAGCTCAAGCGCGCTTCCGAGCACTTTTCCGGCAGCCCGGCATTCAATCGGATCTCCTGCCGCCGTACCGGTACCATGCGCTTCTAAGTACACTAAAGAGGATAAGTCTTTACCGGCGTAAATTGACTGCAGCAGCCGGGACTGCGCAGCCTCGGAAGGCAGCGCAATACCGCTGGTGCGGCCATCCTGATTAACCGCGCTGTCCTCAATGATGCCAAGAATGTTATCGCCCTGCACCATGGCATCACCCAGGCGCTTTAACAGCACAATACCGCCGCCTTCAGCACGCACGTAACCGTCGGCATCGGCCGCAAAAACTTTGCAGCGACCGCTTGGTGACAGCATATGCGCCTGTGAAAACCCGACAAAAGGCAGCGGCGAGAGCAGTATGTTGACGCCGCCGGCAAGAGCCGCGCTGCATCTATGATGGCGCAGCGCCTCACACGCCTGATGCAATGCGGTAAGTGAGGACGAGCAGGCCGTATCAATGGTCATGCTCGGTCCGTGCAGATCATAAAAATAGGACAGGCGATTGGAAATGATGGATAGATTGGTGCCGGTCATGCTGTAAGGCCCAATCGCACACGCGTCATCAGCGCGGCACATCGCCATATCAGTGGACGCAGCCCCGATAAAGACTGCCGTATCCGAACCTTTAAATGTCGACGGCTTCAGTCCCGCGCTTTCAAAGGCCTCATACGACATTTCAAGAGCCAACCGCTGCTGCGGATCAAGAGTCTGCGCCTCCAGCCGCCCCATCTTAAAGCAAGCGGCATCAAACAGACTGACATCACCAACAATGCCGGCCTTAAAGGTCACACTGTGGCCTTTAGTCTCTCGTTTGGCATGAGCAAAACGCTGTGTACTAAATCTGTCTGCCGGAACTTCACTGACAAGGCACTGCTCTTTAAGTAGCGCCTGCCACAGCTCCGCAGGACGGGTAATCCCGCCAGGAAGCCTGCAGCTGATGCCGATAATTGCGATCGCATCAGCGCCGCAGTCAAATTTAGTTAGAGTGTTCTGCATATCAAATAGTAAAATGTTCTTGTTCTAATGTGCAGTACGTAAGCTGGGCGGTCGCCCGCGCTGAGCTGCCATTAAGCTCACAGCTTGCATGCCGCAAATATGCGGAAGCCGTTTGTTCCGTTGTGACCACTTCCGCATAGAGTTTTGGGAGATCTTCCTGACGTGCAGGCTTAAACCTCATTTAGGGGGCGCTCAGCCCCCTAACTTTCCTGCTGCCCACAGGTAAAGTCATGAAACTCGTTTTTTGCTCTCTGTCTGCCAGCTTCCTCTAAACAAGAGAAATCATCGGCTCACAGCCGGTGTACGCAAAAAGCCCACCTGCGGCTATTAGCCCTAGTCTGGTTCTGAAGGGGAAAAACGCTTGAACATTTGCTGCAGCTGCAAGCAACCCATGCTGCACCGCCGTCTCATGCCGAGAACACTATTCAAGCTCCGCCGTGCCTGCGGAATATAGATATCGTGCCTGTTTATTCAGGCTTTTAATTATTTAACGATGCTATTATAACCAACTTAATAATATATGCAATACAAAAATATATCTTCATCATGAAGACATAATTAACATACTATTACACCCCCCCCCCACGATATTTTAGTGTGATCTCGCACCGATCTGATGTCACTTTTATCCATTTTATTTTTACATGTTTGTTGATTACATCCGCTACCTATTTGCAATAAAGCCGTGTATAACATACATCTAGCAGATATACCCAAACCTGCATACCTATATGTAAATATTTTATTATCAGAATATTTATTAGTTGCTCTACAATCGCGGTACCGCAATTTAACGCACCTTGCCTGCAGGAGGGAGCTTGTCCGCGTGAGATTTAACGCCGCAGCACTCATGTAACCCAAGCTTGGCAAATGACAGCTTTGGGATCAAACTATAAGCTTAACCTTAAATGAGAAATGATCTGAAGGTCTGGCAGTAAGGCAGAACATGATCTGTAGCTCCCCAGAACACTCGTTCTTACCTCGCTACATCACCGCATTGTCTACAAACAGCATAAAGATATTTTCCCAGCGCGCTCCGTTATCTGCCGCTGTTGTAGCTAACAGCAAGCTGTCTATATTGCTGCAATGCAGGATTGCAACCGGAGCAAATACTTTACGCCATGAAGATCAAAACTTACCTCTTGAATATGCAGACACAGTGAAATTAACGGTAATTGTGAAAGCAGTCAAAAAATCTGCGAACCCAGGTCACGCCCATGAGGGCACACACGGTCTAAAAACAGAACAGAAATAGAGAAGTGAAGACGCTCACGAACATCCGGCCTGCTGTGATTAGGGCAAGCCGGCATCATCGTTCCGTCACCTTGAGCAGGGTATAAACGTGACGCTGTTAAGCACCACTTAGCTTATGCCAAGCTTACTTAACAGATGATGTCCTAAGACATTTATTCTGGGATTATTTCAGCTAAGCTGATTTTGTCACTGCCCCTTTTCAAGGGTAGATTAATTATAGCCTAAAAACCGCGTATGGACGCAGGTTCAGGTAAAAATACCGTTCGCGATTTTATTTAATAACGGATATTAAGCCGTAGAGCAGCTTACAGCGGGTAAAACGCAAGGTGTGAAAACGCGAAACCCCGGTTTCCCGGGGTCTCTTTTAATAATTCAGCTAAAGACTGAATTAGAAGGTGTAACGAGCACCGATTGAGTAGCAATCTTCCTCGTAGTTGGTGACACTATTGGTGACATCGTCGTAGCCCTCGTCGGTATCAACATCCCAACGAGCCTCAGTCCACACCTTGAAGTTCGGGGTGATCTGATAGTCAAACTCTAAGTTGACAGTGGAAGCATCCACATCCGGATTGCCGGCACCGTCCATGTCAACGTTCTGCCACTGATAGCCGCCGAACACCGACATGCCGTTCTGGAAGGTGTAACGTAATACGAACTCAACACCCTGCACGGCATAATCATCAACAGTACGACCCGCATAGGGCACTGCATCTTTGTACATGGTGAAGTCACGGTTGGAGTACATCACTGCGGTGTAGAAGCCGACATCACCGCCCCAGCTTAAGGAAGCCGCCCACTGATTGTAATCATCATAGGTGCCGGCAGTACCAATCCGAGGACCGTTATCCGGATTCTCGCTATCCTGCTGGAACTGAGCATAGCTGTAGCCAGCCTTGACGGAGATCGGTCCAAACAGTACATCCGGGGAGGTATAGCCTAAAGCGATGGCGCCACCGGCATTGATGTCTAAGTTCTCACCGTCAGCATAGTAAGCACCATCGACCTGCTGATTATCAGAAGCAGTGCTGGCGCTTAACTTAACGTCTACACCATAGCCCGACCACTCATACATAGCCTGACCAGAGCGACGGTCATCATTGCCTAACTGAGCAACGCAGCCGAAGTCCTCGAAAATATCGGTCGGAGCAATGGCATACTTGATGGCATCCTCAAACTTACCGAACTTCACAGAGCCAAACTGGCCAAAATCAAAGCCTACCCACAGATAACGAGCATTGAAGTCTTCGCCATCTGTACCTTCACCGCTATCGCCATTGGCAGCTTCCCACTCGGCCTTACCAAAGCCAGCCACCCACGGAGCCAGCTGAGTGCGCATATCTAAGCCCAGACGAGCAGAGGTATCCATGGAGTTGTCATTGTAGTCGGAGGAAGAAGAAGTGTCGCCATTGTAGATGACAGACTGAATACGGCCGTAAACGGCTAAGGAGGTGCCATCCTTATCATAAACGGTGGCAGCCTGGGCAACAGAAGCAACAGCGACGGATGCAACTGCTAAAGCAATTAAAGTCTTTTTCATTTCTGAACAATCCCAATTAAAAAATAATAATCACTCTAAAGTGTTTTTATCGCAAGCTCTCAAACAAGTGGAGCTCGTTGTATTAGTAATCACAGCCGCATTATAGCACCGCAGTTACGATGCACGCGTTTTTTATTGCAAGACTGCACGAAAGTTCCCGATGCCTTACTCATTTTGTGAGCTGCATCATAAAAAGTCACGATTTTTTGCGGTTAACCAGATTGAAATCGCTATGTGGCAGGAAAATATTGCTTTAATATCTACTTTTTAAAGTATTTAATTTACTTAAATCATCTTCTATGTTTGATTATCTTCACTACCTTTTACTGCATAACCACCCAAACAAATCAAAATCCAAGAATTAAGCAGGAAAGACTGAAGTGAAGAATTTATTACTGCAGATACGTGAAACCCCGGTTTCCCGGGGTCTCTTTTAATAATTCAGCTAAATACTGAATTAGAAGGTGTAACGAGCACCGATAGAGTAAACGTCTTCCTCGTAGTTGGTGACGCCATTGGTGACATCGTCGTAGCCCTCGTCGGTATCAACATCCCAACGAGCTTCGGTCCAGACCTTGAAGTTCGGGGTGATCTGATAGTCGAACTCTAAGTTGACCACGGAAGCATCTACGTCCGGATTGCCGGTACCGTCCATGTCAACGTTCTGCCACTGATAGCCGCCGAACACCGACATGCCGTTCTGGAAGGTGTAACGTAATACGAACTCAACACCCTGCACAGCATAATCATCGTTATAAGTAGCTTTCCGATTATCGTACATGGTGAAATCGCGATTAGAATACATCACAGCAGTATAGAAACCGACATCAGAGCCCCAGCTTAAGGATGCTGCCCACTGATTGTACTCATCATAGGAAGCTTTACCGCCATCTAAGCCTGCGTATGCAGCTTCATCAGACTGCTGGAACTGAGCATAGCTGTAGCCAGCCTTGACGGAGATCGGTCCAAACAGTACATCCGGGGAGGTATAGCCTAAAGCGATGGCGCCACCGGCATTGATGTCTAAGTCCTCACCGTCAGCATAGTAAGCACCGTCAACCTGCTGATTGTTGTTAGCAGTCTGGCCGCTTAACTTGACGTCAACACCATAGCCTGACCACTCATACATCACCTGGCCGGCACGACGATCATCGTTACCTAACTGAGCAACACAGCCGAAGTCCTCATAAATATCGGTCGGAGCGATTGCATACTTGATGGCATCCTCAAACTTACCGAACTTCACAGAGCCGAACTGACCGAAGTCTAAGCCAACCCACAGATAACGACCATTGAAGTCATCCGGACCTTCACCATCATCACCATTGGCAGCTTCCCACTCGGCCTTGGCAAAGCCAGCTACCCACGGAGCCAGCTGAGTGCGCATATCTAAGCCCAAACGAGCAGAGGTATCTAAGGAATTGTCACCGTACTCGCTCTGAGCACCAGTGTTGCCAGTATCTGCGCTGTAAATAACGGACTGAACACGGCCATAAACAGCTAAAGAGGTGCCATCCTTATCATATACAGTGGCAGCCTGGGCAACAGAAGCAGCAGCGACGGAAGCAACTGCTAAAGCAATTAAAGTCTTTTTCATTTCTGAATAATCCCAAAATAAAAAATTTTATATACACGAGCTTTTAATCACATAAAGCTCGGTCTATTAGTAATCACAGGGTCATTATACTACCGCTCATCGCCATATAAGATCTTTTTATTCTGCCAAATAAAAAAGTTCCCAATGCTTTATCTATTTTGTGAGCAAGATCACAAAACAATGTATATATTTTGCAATATAGAGGTTAACTTAGTGATTTGATTGTATGCAGAAAACCCGCGGGACGGCTTAATGCAGCAATAAGAAATTGCATAAACGTAGCACATTATAGAAGAAATAAAGACATGTACAAGAAAAATGTATGCAGCATACTTTATATAAAGACAGCTAAAAGCATACTATTGGGCGTATAGCGTAAGAAGCAATTTGTTTATGTGGTTAGCAGAAAAAGTTCATCTAAGCTGCTTAATAGAGGAGAGTTATAGTCTGCAGCTTAATCCTGCAGACTCTTTAGGTGCCGTCAATGGCTGCGCTCATAGGGCGTTAACCCATCTTCGCCGATTCTAAATTCCATACGATTGCGCCCCTGCGCTTCCTGCCGTTTTAACCAAGTCGGCAGAAAGCCCTTGCCGCACCAGAAATAAGTGCTGCCGCCATCAACAAAGCGGTATTTAGGTGGTAACCTCCGCACGGCCTTGTCGTCCGCATCTGCCGGAACATCAGACTGCGGAAGCAACTTGTACAGCTGCGCGGTACTAATGCCTCTAGATTTAGCAAACTCATAAACCTCCTGCAGCTTGCGCTGCTCCTCGAGCTTCGCAGCTTGGGCTGCGCGCTCGCGCTGCGCCAGACCTTCACGTTCTGTCTGCAGGAATTGAACCACAAAATCGATCTGCTCAACTGTCAAATTACGTACCGCGGCTCTTAACAATCTACGATTAAGCAGCCGTTTGATAAATTGACTTGTCTGAGCAGACGAATACTGAACTGCATCAGCCATAATAAATTTCTCCCAAAAATAATTTTAACTAACTATAGCATAAACATGGGATGCGCAAAGGCGCGTACATACGCAAACTGATAAGGTCAAGAAACGTACAGCGTCCCATAAATCCGCGCCAACAATAATGGCGAAAAAGGAGCTTCAAGTACACACATGCGATCATTAATTAAGATCACTTACGGAGCAAGATAAACACCGACGATCCTGATAGCAGCTGCTTGTCGACATGATGGAGCTGTAAAGCGGAGGATAGCTAACCCTTACCAAGATTAAAGGACAGAGTAGAGATAGGCCGATGGCTACATTGCGCTACATGGATATCAGTTCAGCGGCAGGTACTCAATCTACCTACAGGGCTTAGCGCGGCTTAACTTAAATATTAAACGGAATGTTGCACAATTTCTCTTGTAACGGCTTGGAAATAAAAGCGGCATGCAATTAAAAACCAAACATTAGGATTGTCACAGTCACGCCAGCAGCGGCGGCATCACTGCGTAATAATCCTGCAAAAACTTCTAGTATTTGATTATTGCGTACACCAATCTGCGTGCATTTGCCGCTATATCCATTAACCCAAAGCTTAACGATAAATATCAGTTCTATAAAACTGCCGCTACTTTTATCATCCCCAGCATACCAAGTGACTTAACTTAGGGATAAATCAACGCATAAACACAAAATAACGCGTTTTAAGTCTCACATACGACAAATGCTAACGTACAGGGATTTAACTTTAAGTTAAACCACGCAACAACTGACACCAGTGTCAATAAATTTAATTAATTATCAATTAATTAATAACACAACGGGTGTTTAGCCACTGACTAAACACCCGTCTTTATTTTAGAAAAAACAGCATGATTGTAGCATATAAGCTATATAAAACTCGGCACGATATATGAAATTTAATCAGCTACAGCCTACACATTTATAAACATTTATATACGCTGGAAAATCATTAAGCTGTAATTAATGCAATTGCATAAGAATGGACAAAAACATCATGTAGATATGAGTATAGAAAAGCCCTACGTCAGCCAAACTTGCTATAGCACATTTCTAAACGCTAAAAGGGCATTATGCTGCAACTCAAGGCCCTCACCAAAACGAAAGCAGGCGCGCAGCCTGCTTTCAATGCAATGCAGTTAAGGTAGTCTGCAGCTGTGATGCCGACACTAAAACGCAGTGCCGCTGCCGCCTGCGCTAGCGCTGCGGCAAAGTAAAGGATACCTGCCGAGCCTGCGGCATGACTAAGCTGCCGCCCATGTAGGCAATGCTGATGCGCGAGCTGTCAGTAACTTCAACCTTAATCGGCGGAATGCCGGTAACTCTAACCTGTTCGCCGGCATCATAATTGCCATACGCTAACACCTTGCCACGACTGTCCGTAATCCGCAGATAGACTTTGCCTCGTACCGACACGGATGCTGAATTTAGTGAGGCTAGACCATCGCGATTGCGCACGCTAACGCGGGATGACACATCCTGCAGCGTCGAAGCCAAAGCCGGAGCCGGCTCCTGCAAGGTAAGGCTACCCTCAGTACCATTTTGCTGATTATCCACGATCAGCGCAGGCGTAGCGGAACCGCCTCCCTGCGCAGGACGTGAGGATGAGGCTGCTTCCGGTCTAGCAGTGGCCGACTGAGATGGCTTCGCATCGGCTGACGTGCTGCTATTATTCAGCGCAGACGATGACGGAGCAGATGTGGCACCATCAGCTGATGGCTGTTGCCCACTGTGCAGCTTTTGCGGCGCTTGAGCTGCAGGCTCAGCCGTCGTCAGCAGCGGCGCGGTACTGTCCACGGTTGCACGATGCGGCAAATCTTCCTCTGTCAGCTCATTGGTGCCTAAGGCAGCAGCCTGTTCCTGCGCACGCAGAGTATTTAAATCAACCGGCTGCACTGAAGCTGCGGCACTTGCGGCAGCTGTCCCTTCTGCTGGGGACGTATCGTTGGCGGACATGGTTAAAGATCCGCTGACCTCTGCGCTGTCAGCACTCGCCGCATCATTTGACAGCGTACCGGAGGCATCAGCTGATGGTGCAATCACTAAAGCTTCAGTGACCGGCTCTTCAGTCGGCTGACTGGAGTAAATGTAGTTAATGCCCAGTCCTGCGGCAATCGCCACGAAGATGGCACTGTAAACGTAGCGTTTGGCATGCGAGCTGCCTTTACGCTGCTTTTTAACCAGACGCTGCGTATTGAGCGCCGCCTGCGCCTTTAAAGCCGCAACATTCTCATCATAAAGTTCAACTACGATCTTAGGATCGATATTGACCAGCCGTGCATAATTGGCGATATGACCGCGGGCAAAAGCAGCCGCAGTAGGCTGATTTAGGCGGTCATGTTCAATATCGCTGATGGAATTGACCTGCAACTTTAAACGCATGGCAATCTCACGCTGCGATAGACCCAGCATTTCGCGGGCATGGCGCAAAATCGCTCCCGGCTGATTCGGCACTTCTTCGTCTCTTAAGGAAGTTCTAATCGGAATTAAATCCGGATCTTCTCCGTCCATTGCTTCAGTCCCGGCACCTGCATGTCCTGCAACATCTGCCGTCTTTGCAGCCGGCTCCGCCACCGGACTAGGTGCTACTACCGGTGCCCTGGCAGCTAGACGATTGGCCATTATAGGGTTGGCGCTTAAGGCCTGCAGTGATGCCTGTTTTAAGTTCTGCGGCATCCCATCATCGGCAGGACCAAGATCGGGAATGTGCTGCAGACTGCCGGCGGCCAGCTTATCATCCTCACCTACACTGAAGGCCGTCAGCGGCGGCTGCAGCGGCGCGCCTGGACGCACCACTGCCGCCCCGACCGGCGAATCTATCGGCTGCTCGGGAGCCGGCACAGTAAACTGGGCTGCGCTATTGCCCGGCGCAGTTACAGCTGTATCACCCTCATTCCCTGAAGGCCCTGCCGCTTGGGCGGCATGAGGCGTATCTGCAGCTGAAGCCTCGCTGCCATTGGAACGTTCAATGCCAAGACGCGCCCGCCCTTCAGCTAAATTAAAATCACTGCTGTGAAAGCTGCCTGTGGCCTGCGGTGCTGCGCTGTCATCACGCGCTGCCGTGCGTTGTTTTACCGTATGCGCGGCATAATCAATTTCCAGCTCAAAACCCGCGTTCTGCGCCGCCTGCTGTGCTAAATTCAGCGTCGTTTCACTGTGCGGCGCTACGGAAGCTGTGTGTCCGGCTGCATTTAAATGCGACGGCAGCTCATTGCGCTTACCGCGACTGCGCAGGCCTTTGGGCAGGCGACCTGAGCCTTTATTAAATGAATCTGACATTTTTAACCTTGCTATAAATTAAGCGCGCTGCTTAAACATTCTGCGCCCGGATTTTATTCTTAACTTGACCTGCAAGCTGTCCGCAGGCCGCGGCAATATCATCGCCGCGCGTTGTCCGGGTAATTACCGTAAAGCCATAATTAAACAGCACTTTGTAGAAGCGATCGATGCGGCTGTTGCTTGGGCGCTGATACGGAGCGCCATCGTGCGGATTAAATGGAATTAAATTAATCTTGCAGGGCACATCTTTAAGCAGTGCCGCTAATGCGTGCGCATCATCAGTTGAATCATTGACATGATCAAGCAGCACGTACTCAATCGTCACGCGGCCGCAGTTGGCATTGGAGGCAGCTAAATAATGCTTAACCGCCGTCAGTACTTCAGCAATCTTATACTTCTTATTCAGCGGCACCAGTTCATCGCGCAGTGCATCGGTCGGCGCGTGCAGCGACAGTGCTAAAGCCACATCAACCTTGCCAGCCAGTTTTTCAATGATAGGAGCAATGCCGGAAGTGGATATAGTCACCCGGCGCTTGGACAGGCCAAAGGCGTAGTCTGACAGTAAGATCTCAGTGACCTTCAGCACATTGGACACATTGAGCAATGGCTCACCCATGCCCATCATGACTACATTGGAAATCGGCTTCTGCTCGCGATTTTCACAAAAACCGACGCGTGATGCGGCAGCAAAGACCTGACCTATGATCTCTTGCACCTTTAAATTACGATTAAAACCCGAGGCGCCGGTACGGCAGAAGGAACACTTAATCGGGCAGCCGACCTGCGTTGAAATGCATAAAGTACTGCGATCATCTTCCGGGATAAGGACGGTCTCAACGACCTGCCCATCCCCAATATCAAGCGCCCATTTAATGGTGCCATCAGCTGACTTATGTTCAGCGATAATATCCGGGGCCTTGATATAAGCCAAGGACGGCAGACGCTCGCGCAGCTCCTTTTTGATATTAGTCATCTGCGCAAAATCAGTGACGCCCCACTGATAGATCCATTTTAAAAACTGCTGCGCACGAAACGGCTTTTCGCCAATAGAGACGCAGAAGTCCTTTAATTCATCAGGGCTTAAATCCAGTAAATTGACACGCGGATCGGACATGAAAAATTTCTCGAAAGGTTGAGGCTGCACATTGATTTTTGACGTGGCTTATTATATCAGCAGATAGCTGGGTGCAATATCAGCGTAGGCTATTTAGTTCAAAATCCTGCACAAAGAAACCGCTACGGCGGGACTTGAAGGAAAAACTCTATAGATGGGCGGAAGTGGATAAGAGACAAAGATGCTCAGCACAAGTCCCGCCCTACCAAAAGAGAAGTGTAAAGACTACTTACTAAGTCTAAAACATGCATCACCTTTTTACTACATATCTCTTATAATCTTATTGCATAAATAACATAAACCATATCTTCACCATACAATGTTCAATCATGCATTATTTCTTTTATTTATCGTTAATTAATAAATAATTTAATATCGATTTATAATCCACTTCAAGACTTTATACATACAACTTTATTTTTACGCTAATATTATAATTCTCAATATAACTGCTTGCGACATCAGAACAATATCACATTTATTCTCTTCAATCTTGTGTACCCTAACCTCATATACATAGATACACTTTTAAAAATTTACTTAAAATCACACATTTGAAATTCAAATAATACGATATGTTATAACACATTTTAGAAATATAAATTACCTAGAAGATCGTTTTCGACACTCTCTACACCACGACTGATTTCTTATTTCTCCACTATCCTTACTCATCTGTCTAAATCCGAAGCTACTTATAGGCTTTTCCTTGCCACAATGAGGACAAACGCGAGTAGGCTCACTCCCATTATATCCATGTGACTGGATAATTGGTCTATCATTATTCTTAACCATTCATACCTCCATAATTTAACAAAAATTAGATAAAGCAACTTGCTCCATTAATTGTAAAACCAATACTAGTATTATTACACTATATCGTAGGTCAAAAGCAAACTATCTAACATGTAAGTATGGCAAGCACTATCCACGCACAATCTAGATCAAAAATCAGATCTTGTCTTCATTGCAAAGCTAGTATCGCGATACTAAGTTGACAAAGCAACTTATCTCTGACTATCATCAGAGATGAGTTGCCTTCTTGAGGCAAGAAGTGCAGGCTTTTAAAAGCTACGTTGTGATGTCCTGCTGCGCTTCGTTGGATCTAGGGAAATGCGCAGAAGGTGCTTTGGGAGGCCCGCACTGACGTTGCGTTTATTTTGGGAAATCAGGTAAAACCTTGAGCTCTCAGGCTCTCTCTGTTATCCCAATTATTCAACGTATCCAATTTTTTGCTTTTTTAGCAAATGCCCCGCCCATCCGAGCGGGGTTTCTTTATTTTTGGCTTCAGTTGGCATCCATAATTAAGGTATTATCTTGGACATCATAGTAGCCTGCTAATACCTTATCACCATTTTCGTACACGACACCCGGCCCTGAAGTGCCGACCACCGGACGCTTATTGGCATCAGCTAAGCCGTCCTGATTTTCATCGGCAGCCTTAGTAGCCTGCAGTACGATACCATTCCCATCACCAATCTCAATCTGCTTGTTAAGATAGAGAATAGCACCGTAAGAACCTTCAGCATTGGACAGATTGCCGTTCGTCTGATAACGCTCCACCGCGCTCTGCAGATTTGCAAGCCCAATGCCAACTCCCATCACAGAGTTCTGGCCAACTAAAATATTTCCGGACTGTACGCCGCCGTCAAAGGCTTCAATATCGCCTTCAGCGGTATCATTACCGGTCGTGCCGTCAAACTTACCGACAGCAACGAAAGCGGTTCCAGCATCGTATGCCGGATCAATATAGAGATCTCCTTCAAGCTTGAGCTCATTGACCTCTAAATATCCCGGAGCAGAGTTAGTGCCCGCTGCATCATCGCCATCAAAGCCTACCCAGACCGAAGCTCCATTCTCCACCGTCATAATCTTAGAGACCGTGGTCGTAGCTCCTTCTTCAATGTCGAGCTCGCTGGTAACCGTCAAGTTCTCAACATTCACCTGGCCGTAGAACTCACCTGAAGCAACGGTTACATCCTTAGCGTTTAGCTTCCCGCCATCAACAAAGAGATTGTCAACGTCAATAGCACCGGTATTAACCGCATCGCCAGTGTAAGTTAAGGACTTAGTAATAGTCAGCTCGTTGGCCTCAATATTGCCAGTAAAAGCAGTTGCCGCATCGACATCCACTTCACCGGTACCGGTCACCGAGCCAATTTGGAACTGACCGGATCCTTTTAAAGTCAAGCTGGCACCAGTATCCAGATCAGTATCTGCAATATGCCCTAAGACTGACGAATTATTGGTTAAGACTACCGGGACATCTGCCGCCACATTCAGATCTGCATCATTGCCGTCAGCGCCGATCACGTACTGCCCATTAATACCAGTAAGAGAAGTGTTGTCAGCAATGTTAACTGCGTCTGCCGTGCCGGTCAGCTGAATTCTGCCGCCGGTAAACTCTACCCCATTAGTATTCTCTGCATCAGTCACCGTTAATGTGGTGCTGCGCATGGTGTCATTGAGCAGGTTAGAGTAGAAGCCAGCATACGGATGGTAGTCGGTCCAAGAAATGGTTCCGTCTTCAGTAATCACCTTGTCAAGCTCACTGAAAGAAGCACTGCCGACATCTACGGTTCCTAACATATCAACATCGCCGAACAGCGCTGTCTTAAAGTCCTCAGCCTTCTGAGCGGTAAAATCTACCGTATCAGCAAACGCAAAGGAAACTTGGCTGCCTCTTACGGTATCAATTACACCGTAATTATCGTTAATCGAACCTTCGACATTGAAGACTCCGGCAGCGGCCTGCTCACCAAAGGCCAATGAACCCGACACTTTCAGCGAATGATCAACCGTCTGCACACCGTAGTAATCTTTATTTTCTTCGGTCGGAGCAATACCGTTGATGGTTAAGATAGTGTCTTTAGCAATGGTCACCGTGCCGGTGCCGGCAGTCTGCAGCTGATTAAACTCTGCGCTGGAGGCAACAGTTTCGCCTTCATCGTTGGTGCCAGCTAAGGCAACCACACCGCCCTTGACGACTAAAGCATCGCCGCTGGTCAGAGTAGCACCTGCTGCAATATTAACCTCGCCTGCAGACACCGTAATATCATTGCCGCCCAAGTTCCAGTCACCAGCAGCAAAGTTCACGGCACCAGTACCCTGAACTTCAACTGAGCTTAATAAAGCCCCGCTGTTGCCAGTCTCTGCTAAGCCGAGGTTAACCTCAGCAGCGCCATTCTGCGCCCCAATAACAACGGTCTGACCGTCCACGGTTGAGCCGAAATTATTGGTATTGATAGTGCCATTCTTAAACTCAACCTTATCGGCAGAGGTCACAACGTCACCCGTACCATAATAGCTATAGCGATTAGTTAAGGTAACGCTGTCAGCCTGAATGATGCCATCACCAAAATCTAATGCCACACCCTGAGTACCAGTAACGGAAGAGGACTCCGCCGCTTTACCGGTAACTAAGCCTAAAGAACCAGTAACCTCAAAGGTACCATCCGCAACGCCGGAGAAATTAACTTCACCCGCATTCGCGCTGCCCTGATTGTTTACAAAATCAGTAAATTCAATGTCCGCCAGATCACCTTCAACCTTAAAGGTAGCATTATCATATTTACCAGAACTATTCTGATTCATCAGGTAAATATGCATGCCATTGGCTCCAGACTGATTGAAGAACTCCTTGGCATCGGTGCTGTTAAGTACCAACGTACCATTAGTGAAGATGCGAACTCCGGCAATACCATTAATGTCTTTAGCGACATCCAAATTGCCGTCACTTAAATCAAGTACTGTTTTATTGTAGGCAGCATCATATCCTAAGGTAATCGCTTCCTGCGTTCCTTGAGTAATATGCAGAGTAGAGCCGGCAAAGCTTAAAGAAGCTGTTTCTTTATCCTGTTCATAAGCAAGATCACCGGAGGTGCTCTGACCTAAGATAAGGCCGCCGCCAGACAGAGTAACATCGCCATTGGCCACAAAAGCGCCGCGGCCGACAATTAAACTACCGGTAGCATCTGTAGCTGAACTATCAGCAACTCCATCTAATAACAGATCATCCTCAATTGTGCCCTGACCTGCAGCATCGCGGGATAAATAGATATTAGTGGAACCAGTTTTAAAGGTCTGAGCCCCGTTTGCAGCCAGCTTCAAGGTATCGTGTACCGTGACCTGCTTAAGGCCCAAAGAACTCCATTTATCTTGATTGGAGCTAGCGGTGTCTAAGTAATTGCTGTCACCTAAGGTGACAATATCACCCTCAACGGTCAACAGATCGCCAGAGCCAATGCCGAAGGTATCCGACAGATCTCCGGTGATCGCCACATCATGGCCCTTAATAATAGCGTAATCGGTTGCTGAAGCATCAATATTGACTTTACCGGCATTATCGACAGAGGACTGAACATCCTTATTGATGACTACCGTTGAGCTGTCAGTAAGCTCTAACACACCCTTATTGAGTAAATTGACCGTACCAGCCACATCCGGATTCTGTGGATCTTGAGTGGTTGCCGGCTCTATATACTCATGCAACTTATTGACACTAAGGCTTAAGGTACCCACGGAACCAACAGCATTTTCTGCCGGTACCGTAACGTTCTGACCGGTAATATTGATCTTTGAGCCCGCAACAGTAGCGACTAAAGTGGCGGCATCATCAATCTTGGTGTTGTTGTACACCTGCAGCTCACCACCAAGTTTGAGCTCTGCCCCTGCAGCTACGGTGGTAAGCCCCGAGTTCTGAGTGCCAAGATCGTAATCAGTCTTATTCTCAGCAAAATAACCAGCTAACTGTAAAGCTGCACCAGCTGCAACTTCAACAGTACCTGCGATTGACGTATTATCGCTGGCGATAAATTGAGTGCCCGTAGTAACTTTGTAATTAGAACCTGCTTCTAAAGATACCAACGAGTCGGCACCCTGACCGCCCATAAGGGAGGAGTTAGTCAACTTGCCCTTAACTGTGACATCATTATTAAGCGCTGATTCAGCCGCTTCATCGCTTAAGGCCACCGCAATATAAGAATCCGTAACTTCTGCATCGGCGTCGATAACGACAGAGTTGTCGCTGAATACGGTCTGCAAAGTAGCATGGCCAGTACCATCAGCATCAGCCGCAGCAATTACAGCATTCGAGACATTGCCATTAATATTGACTTGGTTATTGGTCAACGTTGCTTCGCCATTGCTGAAAGCGCCAATAATGAACTTATCATGGGAAGTCCCTGCTAAGGTGCCATTGAAGTTAACCACGTTGCCGTCAGCACTAACTGAAGCTCCCGAACCGTTAGTTTGGCCAATCCAAGCACCATATACGCTGCCATTAACGGTAGTACCAGCCGAGACATCTACCGTATTATTGTTAGCCGTTATGGTAGAGCCAGAAAAATCCTTGCCGGCAGCGGAACCTGACGTGGATACCTGGGCGCCCATCACATTGCCATTAACAGTGGTAGTAACCGCATCTTCTGAATTGGAGTCACTCAGTACCACCTTATTGTTAGTAGCGCTTAAGGATAAATTAGAGCCAGTATCCACAATTATTTCAGCCGAAGCTGCGACTTTGTCGCCTGAGGAAATGGTATCGCTGTAGTGTAAGGAGAGATCCTTTGCTTCAGCATTGCCATCCTTAATGGCAGCGCGACCAGCATAAGCGTCAATTGTCTTTGTATCGTCCGTTGAAACAGCACTAATGAGTAAGGATGTCTCGTCGGCATTGCCGGAAACTGCAGCTAAAGTAGCGCCGCCTACAGCATTGGCTAAATTGGCATAAATTGCGGCACCAGAGCCCAAATATGAGTGGCTGACCGCAACTGTATTGCCGCCCGCGCTTACGGAAGTAACCTTGCCATTACCGATAGCTTCAGCACTGCCACCAACAATCATTAATCCATCTTTAGCAGAGGAAGCATAGTCTATCGTGACCTTATTGCCTTCAGCAAGGAATGAGCCAGAGGTGGTAGCGTCTTGACTTAATGCCGTACCGCCATAGATAGAGTCACTGATTGGCTGCAACTGACCATAGTTAGGATTAGAGGCATCAGTCATGTGGACAGATCCGGTAAGCGTCACTTCATTAAAGGAAGCGATAGCACCGGTTAAGCCTTGGGCACGGCCGCCGTTAATGTATTTATCCGCACCACTGCCAAGATCGCCTTTAAGCGCTTTGTCAATGGTAACCTTGTTGTGTGATGCCTGGGCTAAACCAGTTGCATTGATTGCCTTACCGCCAATCACTGCGCCCGTCACCGCACCGCCACTGGTGACGTATACCTGATTGCTGTCAGCAGCTAATGTGCCTGTGGTACTACCTTTAATTTCAGCACCAATTGCAGAACCAGTAATAGAACCGACTTGTGCACCTAAATCTTCAGCACCAACCACCAGCTTGCCTTCGCTTAAGGTAGTCTCAACATCAGCATTAAATATACCTTTACCTGCAACCGTCTTTGCGGAGTTATCTAGATAGTCGGTCGCGCTTTGACTCCAACCATAATCAGTCCAGACTTGATACGGATCGGCTGCATTAGCCGCACCTGCCGTCATACCGGCAGTCAGCATCACGGCAGCAGCCATGCCCTTAAAATAGGCATTACGGAACACCGAACGGTACGCACTGAGCAGCATCGTCAGCGCGTTCTTCGTCTGCTTCATGAAAAATTTCTCCCAAAAAACACATGTAACCATCCTGCGTAAAAAGGCCCGGCCGCAGAAACCAAACGAAGCCGTGCCAGCAAGATAGTGTTAAATTTTTGTGTACTTATGCGTGTGCGCTGTTGTCGTAAGCGGCTCCAGCCGCTTTTATACCGCAGCACGCTGCACACCTGCACTTGTCAATAAAACAACATATTCTATTTAAAGTGCGTATATAAACTAACCTAAAAAAACACCATGAGGTCCTGCTCACAACGACCTAATGAAAGGATTGTGTTTTAGTGGAGGCCAGCGTCAGCTGGCTTTATTAAGTGAATTTGACGGAAGTTGATAACTATTATTGAATAGCGAGAGCTAACTGCTTGTTATGCTATAGTTATTTTGGGAAATTGGTCAGTTTTGATCTTGTTCCTTTTTTTGGTATCTAATACCGTAAAAAAAACTAAGACGAGCCGGTTACGCGCACAACGACCTG
>CALXOV010000052.1 GCA_944390105.1 uncultured Succinivibrionaceae bacterium | reverse complement strand
ATTCTGTGCGGATGATGAAAATTGGTTTGCCTATTTGCGCCGCGAAAAGTATCTGCATGATGAAGCCTCCAGAATCCCTTATATTGAGGCTAAAGCTGAAAAGCGCGGTATGGAAATCGGCGAAAAGAGTGGCAGACTGATGGAAAAGCTAAGCATTGCTAAAAAAATGCTCGAACTGGGTAAAACTTTAACCGAGATCAAACAGCTAACAGATCTCACGGATGGGGATTTAGACGCTATTTTAAAGGATTAAGTGATGATGACCAAGCCCAAGTTACCAGCTCGTGATTTTAAGTTGTAGCAGGTGTGAGAGTTGCATATTCACGAGAGACGCCTCACGCTCAAATTTAGCTGTTTCGTCCATTGATCTACCCTGTAATCAGGCTTTTGACCTAGTATCCCTAATAGCAGATCGCTGCAGTCTGCAACCGTTCTCCATGAAGCTTGTTAAGCCGTAGTTGTGCGCTTAAGGGAACAAGTATGCGGCCGACTGAGTGACGGCCGCAATTAAGCGCAACAGCAGGTAAGACGTTTAAGTTAAGCCGCGCTGTGAGCACGCTCTAAGGCGGCACTGCAGGCAACTAAATGATTAGAGCCGCAGGGATGCAGTACTTGCGCTTGTTCAGCATACGGGCAACGCTCAAAGCAGCGTCCGGCAAAACGGCAGCCGCTTGGCGGATCAATCGGACTTGGCAGATCGCCCTGCAACAGAATACGCTGCTTACGCTTATGAGGATCCATGATCGGGATAGCCGAGATTAGAGCGCGTGTATACGGATGCAGCGGAGCATCGTAAATCGCCGCTTTGGGGGCTACTTCGACAATAGAGCCTAAGTACATCACGCCGATGCGATCGGAAATGTGCTTAACTGCAGCCAGTCCATGGGCAATGAAGAGATAAGTCAGTTTAAACTCATCTTTAAGGTCAGAAAGTAGATTTAAGATCTGCGCCTGAATTGATACGTCAAGCGCTGATACTGCTTCATCACAGATGATAAGCTTGGGGTTTACTGCTAAGGCTCGGGCAATGCCGATGCGCTGGCGCTGCCCGCCGGAGAATTCATGCGGATAGCGGTTTTTATAGGCAGAGGCCAAACCCACGCAGTTGAGCAGATGATCCACGCGCTTGCCGATTTCTGCTCCCTTGTGCGTCTTATTGACGATCATGGGCTCTGAGATGATCTCCTCAATGGTCATGCGCGGATTAAGAGAAGAATACGGATCTTGGAATATCATCTGAATATCGCGGCAAAAATGGCGGCGCTGATTGTCTTTAAGTGCAGCCAAATCGGTGCCCTGAAAGAAAATAGAGCCGCGGGTCGGATGATATAGCCCTGCAATCATCTTTCCTAAGGTGGTTTTGCCGCAGCCGGACTCTCCCACTAAGCCAAAGGCCTCACCGCGGTAAATTTGCAGCGAGACGTCGTCCACGGCCTTGAGCAGATTTAAATGCTGCTTAAACAGGCCGCTGCGCACTGGGAAGTATTTGCACAGATCTTTAAGTTCAAGCAGAACTTCACGCTCAGACATTAGGCATCCTCCGCAATGATATTGATGCAGCGCACGCTGCGATCCTTTAAGGTAATGAAGGGGGGCAGGCCTTCACGGCACTTGTCAGTAGCATGCTCGCAGCGATCGGCAAAAGCGCAATACTCGGGTACTTCCTCAGGTGGCGGTACCATGCCGGGGATCATGTACAGGCGATCGGTATGATCATCAAGGCGCGGAATGGATCGCAACAGACCTAAGGTATAAGGATGACACGGACGCGTCAAAATGTCAGAGGTCTTACCTTCCTCAACTATTCGCCCGCAGTACATGACTGCCACGCGATCGGCCGCTTCGGCCACCACGCCTAAGTCGTGGGTGATCAAGAGCACCGAAATATTGAACTGCTCACGCATGCGGTAGATGAGATCTAAGATCTGCGCCTGAATGGTGACATCCAATGCAGTGGTCGGTTCATCGGCAATCAACAGCTGCGGCTCGCAGGCCATCGCGATGGCAATCATCACGCGCTGGCGCATGCCGCCTGAGAGCTGATGCGGATAATCCTTGACGCGCTTTACAGGGTTGGGGATGCCGACTAAGTCAAGCAGATGAAGCATTTTCTCCTGCGCTTCCTTCTTGGTCAGCTTAGTGTGCAGGCGGATGCTTTCTAAAATCTGATCGCCCACCGTAAAGATGGGGTTTAACGAGGTCATCGGCTCTTGGAAGATCATTGAAATGTGATTGCCGCGGATTTTGCGCAGCACATGTTCAGATTTGGTAAGCAGATCTTCACCATTAAACATCACCTTGCCGGAGCTGACGCGGCCATTGGAACTCAATAAGCCCATGATAGACAGCGAGGTGACGGATTTACCCGATCCGGACTCACCGACGAGAGCCAGGATTTCACCTTTCTCAAGGGAAAAGCTGACGTCGCGCACGGCCTTTACCGTACCGCGGCGGGTGCGAAATTCAGTAGTTAAATGCTGGACATCAAGCAGCATGATTGATCCTCCTTTAACGGCGTCTTGAGCGCGGATCCAGCGCATCGCGCAGACCGTCGCCGAAGAGATTAAAGGCCAGCACCGTCACTGTAATCGCCAGGCCCGGGAAAATTAAGGTATAGGGGGCAGAGAAAATAAAGCTACGCGAGCGTGCAAGCATATCGCCCCATTCAGCAAACGGCGGCTGTACGCCTAGGCCAAGGAAACCTAAAGCTGCAGTATCAAGCACCGCTGCGGAGATGCCTAAGGTGGCGCGCACCACTATCGGCGAAGTGATGTTCGGCACGATGTGCTTTAAGATGATGCGCAGATTACTGTCGCCGGTGACGCGGGCAGCCTGAATGTAGTCATTGGCCTTTACAGCCATCACGCAGCTGCGGGCAATGCGTGCGTATTCCGGGATCGATACTAGACCGATAGCAAGTACGGCTTTATCTAGGCCGCGGCCCATCGCTGCCATGAAAGTAATGGCCAACAGAATCGAGGGGACAGATAAAATCACATCCATGGCGCGCATAATGAGGTTATCTAGTTTGCCGCCGAAAAAGCCGCCGATAGCGCCAAGCAAGGTACCGGTGATAAGCGCAATCGACACTGCGGCAACGCCAACGCTCAGCGAGATCTTGGTGCCATCAATCACGCGACTGAAGATATCGCGGCCTAATTGATCGGTACCGAACCAATGCTCGGCGCATGGTGCAATAAAGGCCTCATCCATGCTGCCAGTATTGGGATCATAGGGCAGGATCTGCAGACCCATTGCCTGCGTTAACGCCAAGACAATGGCAGTAGCAACTAAGAGCAAAATGAAAATGAGGCTGCACAGCGCGGCCTTATTGGCGTAAATGGATGCCCACATGTCGCCCCATTTGGAGCTGCGTTTAACGGCAATAGCGCTGTCGGTCATTAGGCACTCTCCTGGGCATATTTAACGCGCGGATCGAGCGCGGCATAAAGCAGGTCAACTAATAAATTCATCATGACGAAAATGAAGGCTACGATGAGCACTACGCCCTGAATTACCGGGAAGTCTGAGCGCAAAATGCATTGCACCGAATAAGCGCCGATGCCCGGCCAGGCGAACACGGTTTCAGTCAGCACAGCGCCGGAGAGCAGTGAGCCAAATTGTAAGCCGATCACGGTAATGATGGGCAATAACGCATTGCGAAAAGCGTGCTTGAAAATAACGCGATAGGAGCTCAGTCCCTTGGCCTTGGCGGTGCGGATGTAATCTTGATGCAGTACGTCCAGCATTGACGAGCGGGTCATGCGGGTAATGATGGCCATCGAATAGCCCGCTAAGGTAATGGCCGGCAAAATGGCATGTTGCAGTGCATTGAAGAAGGCTTCATAGTCGCCGATGACTAAAGTATCGTAGAAATAAAAGCCGGTACCGCCTAAAGGTCGCATCAGTGCGTCAATACGTCCGCCGGAGGGGACTAAATGCAGATAACCCGAAAAGAGAATGATAAGCAGCATGCCAAGCCAGAACACCGGCATCGAGACGCCAATGAGCGCCGTGGTCATGGTGAAGTTATCAATTAGCGAGTTCTTTTTCACGGCGGAGATAATGCCAAAGAATACGCCGACAATTGAGGCGATGATGATGGCAATTACTGACAGTTCAATGGTGGCCGGTAAACGTGAGAGCAGTTCGGTGGTGACAGGGGTATTCGTGAAGTAGGAAACGCCAAAATCGCCGTGCAGCACATTATACATGTAGTCAAGGTACTGCTGAATGATGGGCTCGTTAAGTCCCATCTGCTCACGCCAAGCATTGGCTTTTTCTAGAGTAGTATGCTGGCCTAATACGATAGTGGCAGGATCGGGTGAGAAGACCCGCATGATAAGAAAGACTAATACCGAAACAAAGAACAGTACCGGTATCAGCATCAAAACACGTTTTATAAAATATAAAAGCACTGCGTCAGATCCTCTGCAAGCTGCCTGCAGCAGCAGCGAGGCTTCTGCCGCCTGAAGCAGGATAAAAAGGATTTAATAGAAATTTTGCGCTGTACACGCAAAGGCCCCGCGTACAGGCGAGGCCTTGGGCATAAAGGTATATTATACCGTATTTACCGCTATTTTTCCCGGCTTACTGCTTCTGGACTTTATCTAAGTAGGTCATGCCGGTCGGGTGGATGGAGAAGTTCTGAATGTTAGGACGCATCGCACCTAAGATCTGCGGATGAGACAGCGGCAGGAACGGTACTTCCTCTGCAATGATCTGCTCTGCCTTTTCGTAGATAGCATTGCGTTCTGCACCATCCGGCACATTCACGCCCTGTGCCACCAAGTCGCGATACTCCTGATTGACCCACACGCCTTGATTGTTGATCGGATCGTCAGAGGCAAACAGATTCATGAAGTTATCCGGATCACCGTTATCGCCGTTCCAGCCCATGAAGCCCAGATCAAATTCCTCGGTGAGGAGCTTGTTCTTATAGGTGGCCCAATCATAGACCAGCACGTCAGACTCGACTCCTGCGGCCTTTAAATAAGCCTGAATGGCCTCAGCTAACACCTGACCGCCGACTGTATTGTACAGACGGGCGCCGGAGTAAGTGATGATGGTGAGTTTTTTGACGCCTAAGTCGGCCAGTTCTTTCTTGGCAGCTTCAGGATCGTAGCTTACCGGCTTGATGTTTTTGCTGTAGCCCGGGACAAAGCTTGGCAGCAGGGTGGTTGCCGGGGTGTCATAACCCTTGTACAGCGACTGCACCATCTCAGGGACATTGATTGCCTTAGCAATAGCAACGCGAACCGCTTTGTTTTTGGTGATGGAATTGTGGGCAGCGTTCACATTGAAGAACATGTACTGCGTTGACATGCCCGGAGCCGAGAACAGCTGATTGCCGGCCTGCTGAATTTCCGGGATCACATTAGCATCAATGCCATTGATGATGTCAACCTCGCCGTTGTTCAAAGCTACCACGCGGGCGGAAGTCTCCGGCATGGTACGGAAGATCAGGTTCTGCACTTTGCCAGGCTCGCCCCAGTAATCCTCGTTACGGGTTAAGATCACCTGCTGACCCTTATCCCAAGCTACGAACTTATACGGGCCGGTGCCGCAGGGGTGTTCCATCACATTGTTGCCGTGCTCCTTGAGCGCGGTCGGGCTGACGATGGGGGCGGCATAGGTCATGGCAATATTGTGCAGGAAGGGGGTGCTCTTTTTCTTTAAGGTAATAGCGATGGTGTACTCGTCAATTACCTCGCTCTTGGCCACGTCACCGTAAACTAATCCGGCATAGGACATCTTAGGAATGGCGTTTTCCGGCATTTGGCGATCGATATTGAACTTAACCGCCTCGGCATTGAACGGGGTGCCATCATGGAAGCGGATGCCTTGGCGCAGCTTGAAGGTATAGGTCAGGCCGTCTTCGGATACGGTATAGCTCTCAGCCAGGCCCGGTTTGACATTGGTATTGTCATCCTCAAAGCGCAGCAGGCTTTCGTAGATATTGCAGTTAATCTTGCCGGAATCATTGTCATCCACTAAGGCCGGATCTAAGCCTAAAGGATCGTTGGTGCTGGCGAAAATCAGATTGTCCTGCGGCTTGCGCGACAGTGCTGCAGACGCATCGGTAACTGCAGCTACTGCAAAGACCGCAGCACACAGCGCGGCAAAGAGTTTGGTTTTGCGAAGATTCATTCAGTACAACGCCGTAAGGGCAAGTGCAGAGCACCAGCGGCGGCGTCCTCCGTAATAATTGAAAAAACTAGTCTCTGCCGACGGGGCGCCGACAGGGAATACGGGAAAAAATTTTCAAGCAGATCGCACCCCTTTTGCAAGCTGCAAGCTCACATTTTGCCCAAAAGGGTAGAAAATACGCACTGTTTTGGTGCGCAGGGCCGCAGCCAGCTGCGGCTAATTGGCATTAAGTTGGCAGCTTATGGGGCTATCTGCCGTCACTGATAAGTCCAAGAGGTAGCTGTGCCGCTAAGCTGAGGCCTAATTGTGCGTAACCTGCTAAATGCGCGCTTGATCATGTATGGGGAGCGGGCTTACTCTTATAATTAAGTTCCATGAAGCATACGTTTTAGTTAACAATATGTTTTGCGTTAAGTTTATGCGTTTGGCTCATCATGTGGCGGCTTTAGTGACGTTGTTTGCCGCCGGAACAACGCTGCTGCAGGCTGCCCCGGCGCTAGCTGCGGCGGACACAGCTGCATTGCAGCCGCAGCGCGAAGTTTATCGCATTGCCTGCGACGAGAATTTTGCTCCGCTGTCCTTTGTGGATGAGCAGGGGAAACTGCAGGGGATTGACGTTGAGATTTTACAGCTGGCTGCTGCGCGGGCCGGCTTTGCCTATCAGCTAATCCCGTTGCCTTTTGATGTGATCGTGCCGCGCCTATTGTCCGGGCAGCTTGACGGTGCTCTCGGCGGCATCAGCGTGCTGGAGCAGCGTCGGCAGATTTTGGATTTTTCTCATCCTTACTACAGCTGCGGCTTAGCGGCGGTAGCCCGCTGTGACAGTGGCATTCACACGCTGGAAGATTTGGCCGGTAAAACGGTCATTGTTAAGCGTGGCACCCTAGGCTCAATGTTTGCCGAAAATCAGGCGTCGACGCTGCGCTTTAGCGTAAAGTACTGCGACACTTCACCGCAGATGGTGACTGCGGTGCAAAACGGGGCGGCAGATTTTTACCTCGAGGATTATCCGGTAGTGTCTTATCATTTAGCGCAAGGGCGGCATCCGGGGCTAATGATGGCGCTGCCGCAAGTCAGCGCGACTTTTGATTATGCCTTTGCCGCCTCACGTGGCCAGCATGTGGAGCTAATTTCCCTGTTTAATCAAGGCCTGCAGAAACTGCAGGATGACGGGAGTATTGATGCCATCCTGCAGCGTTATGGCTTGAGGTCTAATCCACGTTAGGGCGATCTTCGGCTAAGGTGATAGGAATAGTGAGCTCGCCTCTGCCGCGCTGCACCGTAATTTGCATCACAGTGCCCGGCTGCGTACTTGAGATAATGTCAATTAGTGAGCGCACATCCGAAATCCCTTTGCCGTCAACTTCAACAATGAGGTCGCCCACCTGCAGCGCAGACTGTGCGGCCGGGCCGTAGGGATCAATATAGCCGACTCGCACTCCGACTTGATTGCTGTCTGCTAAACGTGCGGTGCCGTCATCGGAAATTCCTAGATAACCGCGGATCACCCGTCCGTGCTTGATGATTTCCTGCATGACGTAGACCGCAAGCCGCGAAGGCACGGCAAAGCCAATGCCGTAGGTACCGTAGCGCAGGCTGTTGAAGGATGCGGTATTAATTCCTACCAGCTCTCCGCTAGTATTAATGAGCGCGCCGCCGGAGTTGCCTTGATTAATCGGTGCATCTGTTTGAATTAAATCCTGCAGTCCCTCGCGGATATTCATTTGCTCGCGCGTCAAAAGCCCCGATCCGGTACGTGCCGTGGCGGAGATGATGCCGTGGGTAACGGTCTGTCCTAAGTTATTGGGATTACCGATGGCAAGCACCACATCGCCGACTTGAACCGCATCATTTAAGCTGATGGGGATCGGCGGCAGATCCTGAGCTTCGACTTTCAGCACGGCAATATCGGTGCGGCGATCATAGCCAACGATAAAAGCCTGATAGACCGTACCATCACGACTTTGCGCGAAGATTGAGGTATTAGGTGCGGTCACGGACGGAATGACGTGATAATTAGTGACGATGTAGCCGTCCTTACTCATGATCACGCCGGAAGCAGAGGTAGTGATGGTGCTGGTGCTTTGGCCGGAATAATCATGGTTTAAGGTGGCGACGTAAATATTTACCACGCTCGGCGCGGCGCGGTTTACTGCGTAGGCATAGCTTTCATCTTCCTGCCCGTGCAGATAAATGGCATCGCCGATCATGCTGCCGGCTTTGGGATTAACGATGAGTACCCCAATGCCGGCAATAATGCCGGCGGCTACCGCCGGCAGAGTATACAACAGGGCTTTTTTCACCTGAATGCTTTAACCCCGAGTTTAGCGGAAGGTAATGTAGATAGTCGAGCCGTCGCGGTTGATGCGCAACGCATTGATGCGTCCTTCTGCTTTCTTCACATGTGAGCGCAGATCATCTAAGTCCTCCACTGAGTTGCGGTTAACGGCGGTGATGATGTCGCCTTCGCGCAGGCCGATCATCTGTGCAGGTGAACCTTTCTGCACGGCGGTTACCTCCACGCCAGAGCCATCGGCATTAGCAAAGGAAGCACCGGCAAAGGCTTCAGACAGCGAGCCTGAATCCTGCGAGGTCAGCTCCTGCGGCTCGGCAAGCTCCACCTTAACTGATATCTCCTTGCCGTCGCGGAAAATGCCTAAGGTGACGGTATTGCCAGCGCCGATAGTAGCGACTTTAGCACGCAGCTCACCAAATGAGGCGATCTTCTTGCCGTCAATAGAGAAGATGATGTCGCCCGGCTTAATGCCGGCTTTGTCAGCAGGTCCGTCTTTAATCACTTCATTGACGAAGGCGCCGTCATTGCTGTTGTAACCGAAATTCTGCGCTAAATCAGCATTAAGCTCTTGTCCCATGACCCCCAGCTGTCCGCGGCGCACTTCACCGTACTGCTCAAGTTGCGCCGTTACGGTTTTAACCATATTGACCGGAATGGCAAAGCCAATACCGATATTGCCGCCATTGGGGCCTAAGATGGCGGTATTAATGCCCACCAGTTCCCCGCGCAGATTAACCAAGGCGCCGCCTGAATTGCCGGAGTTAATCGCTGCATCGGTCTGAATGAAGTTTTCGATATTTTCAATATTAAGCCCAGTACGCCCTAAAGCCGAGATGATGCCAGAGGTAACGGTCTGGCCAAGGCCAAAAGGATTACCGATGGCTACCGCAAAATCACCGACCTCTAAGGCATCGGAGTTGCCGAGCTTGATTTCGGTTAAATTCTTAAAGTCCTTGAGCTTAAGTAGCGCCAGATCGGTATGCGGATCGGAGCCTACTTTTTCAGCGTCAAATTCGCGTCCGTCGCTTAAGGCCACGCGGATTTCATTGGCATCATCCACCACGTGATGATTAGTCACGATGAGTCCTTTGGCGGCATCAATGATTACGCCGGAGCCTAAGGCGCGGAATTGCCGTGACTGCTTACGGCCCAAATCCGGGAACATGAAGCGGAATTCTTCGGGGATGTTGAAGAACGGATTGACATTAACGTCTTTAGTGCCTTTGACGGAGATATTGACGACGCTCGGGATCACTTGTTTGAGCATCGGCGCTAGCGACGGCTCACCATCGGCACGCTGCATGGCATTAATCAGCGGCGTGGCGTCTTGCGCTTGTACGCTGGGAATTATGGCACTGCACGCTACTACGGCAGCAACGCTTAAGGCTAAAACTTTAATTCTGCAGTTAATACGCTTCATATGATTTTATAGCTCCTAAGGCCAAAAAGGCCGTATGTTTCGTTATACGGCCTTTAGACAAGCAAAATTTGATTTAGTTCACACTTTGATTAAATCTTAGTAGGGGCGGGCTTTTCCTCTACAAAGTCCTTGGGCGGCTCGGTCAGCGTTTTTTCGGTAAGTGCCGGATCGCTGGGCGCTGCGCCATCTTCCGTAGGTTCAGCCGGCTGCGCTTGAGCGGCAGGAGCGTCCGGCGCCGCAGTTTTCTGACCCTGAGGAGCGGCGGGAGCTGGTTGTGCCGGGGCGGTTTCTTTATCTACAGCTTTAGGCTTTAAGACGTTCTCTTTATTCTGCACCAGGTCAATGCTTTCGGCGGCGGCTTTGACCTGCACCGAAGCTGGGGCATCCTGAATGGCCTTGGCCGCATCGGTCGGGGCTTGCTTAGAGGCAAGCGGCTTAAAAGCCTTCATTACCGCAGCTTGCTCGGGGGTAGCCGGAGTTGGCGCAGGCAGCGGTTCTGCAGCACTCACTGGGCTGTCGGCACGCTCTAGAATGAATAATTCATGATTTTGATTTAATTTCGCTGCGCCGGAGCTTAATACATCGGCAAGCTTGCGATAGTTTTCATCGAGTTTCGAAAAAGCGGCATCGGCTTCATTAAAGAAATCATTTAAGCCGCGTTTGGCATTGGCCAGCTCACGTCGGGCGGCAGTCAGCTCATCATTGAGTTGATGCTTGAGCACTAAACGGATTACGGTTAGGTAGCAGATAAGACCGCCAAAGAGGAAGCCTACAATAAAGGCTACGGAAATGTGCATTAAGTTCACGGTGCATGCCTCCTTCTTTTAAATGTGACGTGAATTTGCCGCGCATCATGCTGTATAGGCATAATTATGGCATTAATACTGCCGCGGTAACAGGGGCGTTGCGGGGAAAAACTCAAGGTGCAGTTTTTTCTCAACTACTAAGCGCCGCAGTTGAGGAAAAAGCCAAGCAAATCCCCCGAAAAAACGTTTATCTGCCGCCCCTTTTTGTGTATAATTCTGCCGCCCCTCTGAATTGAGCACTGGCTTCCCACCCACGTGGCTCAATGGACAGACTGTTGAGGTCTGTTTTTGTTAGAGAAATTTATCGAAAGGACTGGGTCCTTCCTAAAAGGGTTTTTTAATGAAGACTTATGTAGCCAAACCGTCCACCATTAAGCGTGATTGGTTTGTTATTGACGCTGACGGCTTAACCTTAGGCCGCCTGGCGACTCAGGTAGCATTACGCCTGCGCGGCAAGCACAAGCCGGAGTACACTCCGTTCATGGATACCGGCGACTATATTATCGTTATCAATGCCTCTAAGGTACAGGTAACCGGTAATAAGGCGCAGGACAAGATGTATTACACTCACTCCGGTTTCCCGGGCGGCATCAAGGGCGAGTCCTTTGAGAAGTTACTGGCCCGTAAGCCTGAGCGTGTGATCGAGAATGCTGTGCGCGGCATGCTGCCCAAGGGGCCGCTGGGTCGTGCTATGTTCCGCAAACTCAAAGTCTATGCTGGTGAGACCCATGCCCATGGCGCTCAGCAGCCTCAGGAATTAAAGATTTAAGGAGCGTAGCAAATGGCTGTTAATCAATACTACGGCACTGGCCGCCGCAAGAGCTCTACTGCCCGCGTTTTCATTAAGCAGGGTACCGGCAATCTGATCATCAACGGCCGCTCCTTGGAGCAGTACTTTGGTCGTCCGACTGCCCGCATGGTTGTAACCCAGCCGCTGGAGCTGCTGGAAGTTTCTGATAAGTTCGATATCTATGTCACCGTCGCAGGCGGCGGCATCAGCGGTCAGGCCGGTGCGATTCGTCACGGCATTACCCGCGCCTTAATCGAGTACGATGAGAGCTTCCGTCCGGCACTGCGCAAGGCCGGCTACGTCACGCGTGACGCCCGTGCGGTTGAGCGTAAGAAGGTTGGTCTGCACAAGGCCCGTAAGCGCCCGCAGTACTCCAAGCGTTAAAAGTTTTCACCAATTGGTGTACAAGCCCTCGTGCCTCGGTACGGGGGTTTATTTTTTTCTGCAGTAAAAGGCATTTGCTCAGGCTACAATACACAAGATTACAAGCTATACAAGAGGACTGCGTCATGCCAACCCCGATTAAAATGACGAGCTTTAACCCGCATATCTTTCGTGCGTTTTATGAATGGCTTATCGAAAACGATATTACGCCGCATTTAGTCGTCAATGCAGATCGCCCCGGTGTTGAAGTGCCGCGGCAGTTTGTCCAGAATGGCATGATCATTCTGTCTATTTCTCCGCGCGCTACTCGCAATTTTGCCATTAACCGTAATGACATTAGCTTTGTTGCGCGTTTTCAGGGTAAGGAACAGCAGGTGGTGGTGCCGTACCTGGCCATGCAGGAGATCTATGCGCTCGAGACGGCTACTTCTTTCCCCATTGCGCTGTGGATGCATGATCAGGAGATGGAGCTAGAGGGCGAGACGGATGAAAACCGCATCATGGAGCATGAATACGGCGATGAAGAGGCTGGCATGCAGTTTACACCGCTGCAAACTAGCGCCGAGCCGCATGATGCTCCGCAGGCAACTAAGGCCGATAAGCCCAAAGATCCGCCCTCAGATGGCGGACCGTCCTTTACGCTGCTTAAAGATTAATTAAGCGTCGGCGCATAAGCTTTGTGCCGAAAAATAGGTTAGCCCAAGCTTCCCAGGCAGACAGATGCAGGGGAGGCTTGGGTTTTGCTTAGGTTTAATCGGCTCGCGGGAAGTTTAGTGTTAGCCACAGCGGCGCGCTTTCAATCAGGCCATTTTGGCCAATCTGCAGATCGCCAGATAATCCGTGCAACACATCTGCCTGATTGGCCGCCAGCGCATTGACGTTGAGCGCAAAGCCGATGCTGTCGTAGGCGGCAGCAAAAATGCGTTGCACCTGCGGATCGGCTTTGGGCAGCTGTTGCATGAAATCATCCTTGAGCGGACTGTCCGTGATGAGCCACGGCATGTCGCCTAGATTAACGCCGATGAGCAACGCTTCGTTGGGCGATGAATTGACCCCGTTGAAGCTCTGATCGGTAATGTAGGTCGTAAGACTGGCCGGCAGCGCCTGCTTAATCGCCGGTGCCTGCTGAGCGGTGGCCGCAAGGTACACGCTGTCTGCGGCACTTATGGCACAGTTGCCAAGTCCGGCTTCAGGATGCTCATTGGGCAGGCTGCAACTAAGCGGAGCACTGCCGCCGGCCTGCGTCCACGCTAAGGTGAAGCCCTGAGCGGCGCGGCGGGCTTTGTCATTATTAGTCTGTACAATGATAGGACGACGCTTGCCGTCCAGCGCGATTTTGGCAGCAGCCAGTTTCCCCTCGTAATCTGGACCTAAATTGAAGTACCACTGATCGTACGGCAGCGTGCGCTGTGGATTATTGAGCAGAATCGTTGGAATAGTCAGCTGCTGCTCAAGCAGTGCCTGTACTTCAGGTTTTAATACCGGGCCGATGATGTAGGCGGTGCCGTCATTGCGGATACGCGCTGCAATTTCTTCCATGCTCAGGCGATTAGTGTCGTAGAAAACGGCGCTTAATTTTAAGTTTCTATCCTGCAGCGCTGCAATAATGCCAAGTCTAGCCGGCTGCCCAACGCTTTGGGCAAAACGGCCGCTTAGCGGTAATAACACGGCAAGCTTATCCCCCTCCTGCAGCGCGGTGTACTGCACTGCAGTGGCAGGAGCAGCATCAGTAGCGCTGTGGCTAGGTGACAGCTGATTTAGCACATGCCCCGGGTATTTTTCCTGCCACGCAGCGCGCAACTTGTCCTGTAGCGCACTGCTGTGCGCACTGTCAATTAACGCATATTCATAATAAGCGCGGATGTCATCATCGGTGGTGCGGGTGATAGCCGCACTCAGCTCAGATGGGGTGAGCGCCTGCAGCAGGGTGATGCACTGCTTTAAGGCGGTGATTTGATCATTGCCCGACAGCGCGGCGACTAAAGCACGCTTATGCGTGAAGGCATCGCGCAGATAGGACTTATCACCGCTTGCCTTAAATAATTGATACTCAACATTGGAGCACAGCTGATAGTAATAGCTCTGGGCTTGCGGCGGCAGGGTAAGTGCATTTACCTTTTTAAGCAGAGCTAAAGCCGGCGCTAATTGTTGTTGCTGCGTCAGATTGAGCGCTTCTACAATGGCGGCTTCATCAAGCTCCAGCGGCGTGATGGCATTGGCTTTGAGCGTATCAATAAGCGCAGTGGCTTCAGCATGCTGTCCGCTGACAATCAGTGCGCGGGCAAGCAGCAGATTGGCCGGAAATGCGCTGTCACCGTCGGCGTGGCGGGCCTGTTCTTGATATTGCGCTAAAGTCCCGCTTAAGGGGGCAAAGGCCTGATTGGTGGTCAGGGTTGGGCTGGGCGTGCCGAGGGAGGAGCACGAGCTCAATAGGAGCGCGGAGCATAGGGCGGCCGCACAGAGGCTAAGCGGAGCTTTAATGGCTGAGGCTTTCATTCTATCTTCCCAATTTAAGGTGCCAAGCAGCCGCCCATGGGGCGCTGCCTTACGTACAATTACTGCTATTATAACGCCAACGAAAAAGGCGGCACGGTGCGGCCTTGTGCGGAGATCTGATTTATGCTTGAACCTGCCCTGTATATTGCAGCCACTCCGATTGGCAATTTGCAGGATGTTACTGACCGCGTGCGCGAGGCGCTGCAGCAGGCGACGTTGATTGCGGCCGAGGATACGCGGCACAGCAAGATCTTTTTAGACAGCATCGGCGTCCACGGCACGCGCATGTTGTCATGTCATGACTACAATGAAGCGCAGCGCGCTGAGGTAATTGCCGCAGAAATTGCTCAGGGCGGCAGTGTGGTGTTGATATCCGACGCCGGTACTCCTATGATTTCTGATCCGGGTTTTAAGTTAGTGCGTGAACTGTGCGCGCGCGGGATTAAAGTGACTGCGCTGCCGGGGCCTTGTGCGGCGATCTGCGCGTTGTGCGTCTCTGGGCTGCCGACCGATAAGTTTTATTTTTACGGTTTTTTACCGGTTAAAGATAAGGAATTAACTGAGGTGCTATCTTCTTTTGCGCACAGTTGCGCGACTACAGTGTTTTATGAAAGCCCGCGGCGGATTGCCCATACGCTTGAACTGATGTACACGCTGTACCCTGAGCGTGAGGCGGTATTGTGCCGCGAGTTGACCAAGGCCTTTGAAAGCGTCTACCGCGCTACGGTAAGTGAGCTGTATGCTCAGGTGCAACAGGATAGCAATATGCAGCGCGGCGAGCTGGTGCTTTTGCTGGCCCCAGCACCTAAGCAAACTGATGAGGTGCTGCCTCCGGCGGCGCTTAAGGCTTTAGCGCAGATGCTACAGGAGGGAATGAGCCTGAAAGGGGCCAGTCGCGTGCTTAGCGATTTACTGCAGATAAAAAGTAAGCTTTTATATCAAGCTGGGCTCACGCTAAAGTCTAAGATGGATTTTAATGGATGAACGCGCTCCGCACGCGTTGGATGCTTTTCCCAGCGACGGTATTTAGCTATAATGCGCGCAGGTCAGTCGGGCAGCCGCTGCTGCAGTACGTGTTTGCAAACGGCTGCAGGGGAGGAAAGTCCGGGCTTTATAGGACAGGGTGCCAGGTAACGCCTGGGGAGCGTAAGCTCACGACTAGTGCAACAGAAAGTATACCGCCAAGGTCTCCTTGGTAAGGGTGAAATGGTGCGGTAAGAGCGCACCGCGCCTCCAGCAATGGCAGGCGGCAAGGTAAACTCCACCCAAAGCAAGATCGAATAGGCTCCCATCATGATGTGGTCCGCATCGGGAGCGGGTAGATCGCTGGAGCCTGCAGGCGACTGCAGGCCTAGATGAATGGCTGCTGCTGCGCAAGCAGACAGAACCCGGCTTATAGACTGACCTCCCTCCGTTTGCTTTTCGCCTTGCCTCAAGTTTTGGATCGTAAGTTAGTGCGCCTTGGACCGCGTGAACAGTGCAGGTGCTACCCTGTAGGCACTGGCATAATCTGCAACAATTTTCCCATATGGCTAGTGCGATGTGGTTCTGTAAGGTTCAGTTCGGCGTTTTTTGCAGGATTAAAGCAGGTTTGGTACAAAGTGCGGTAAAATAGGGGTCATGGTGGCATAAAGTGGGTGCTAGTGGTAAGTACCCGTAAAACAGGTCAAAAATGAGCGCTCCTACCCTCTTTTTATTCGGCACGCATGAGCTGTGCTTTGATGATAAGAGCCGCACGGTCATGCCGGCGAGCTTCCGGCGGCTACTTGCCGACGAATGCGCGGGCTCTTTGGTGGTGACGCAGAGCATCTTTGACCCCTGCTTGTGGATTTATCCCTACCCGATGTGGGAGCAATTACTCGCTGCCTTAAATGCGCAGGCCAACCCTACCACCCCGGCGCTGCAGAGCCTGCAGCGGCTGCTGCTGTCAAGTGCCAGTGCCGTGAAATTGGATGCGCAGGGGCGTTTTGCGGTCAGTAGTACCTTGCGTTCCTATGCCGGGATTGAGGAGAAAAAAGCCTTTTTAGTGGGGATGCAGCATAAGTTTGAGCTGTGGGCTCCGGCAGCGCTGCAGCAGCGACAGGAGCAGGATCGACAGCAGGTGCAGGCGGCTTTTGCCAGCGCCGCGTTAAGTGCGCAGCTTGGCAATGTAAGGATCTAGTGATGGTATTTACCCATATTCCGGTTCTGCTCACAGAGTGTCTGCAGGGCCTGCAGTTAAAGCCTGACGGCATTTATTTAGACGGCACCTTTGGCCGCGGCGGGCATAGCCGCGCGATTTTACAAAAGTTAGGGCCCCACGGGCGTTTATATGCCTTAGATAGAGATGCCGCTGCCATTGAAGCGGCGCAGGAGCTGGCAGATGCCGATCCGCGTTTTCACATCAGCCGGGCTAATTTTGCCGAACTTTCCACTCAGGCGCAGCAGTGGGGAATTGCCGGTAAAGTGGACGGTATTTTGCTTGATATCGGAATTTCTTCACCGCAGATTGATGATCCTGAGCGTGGCTTTTCCTTTGAGCATGACGGCCCGTTAGATATGCGCATGGATCAGCGTACAGCGCTTAGTGCGCAAGATATGGTCAATACTTATCCTGAAGATAAACTTGCCTATATTTTTAAAACTTACGGCGAGGAGCGCTTTGCCAAGCGTGCTGCGCGGGCGATTACCCTTGCGCGGGCTAAAGCTCCGCTGACGCGTACTAAAGAGCTAGCGGCGTTGCTTGCCGCGGCCATTCCGGGGGCGCCGGGGCATAAGCATAAAGCCACTCGCTGCTTTCAGGCGCTGCGTATTGCCGTCAACGGCGAGTTAGATGCCCTGCCGGCGGCCTTAAACGGTGCTCTGCAGGTCTTAGCGCCGGGCGGACGCTTGTGCGTTATCAGCTTTCATTCGCTAGAAGATCGCATTGTGAAAAATTTCTTCCAAGAAAATTCTCAGTTGCCGGCCTTTACGCGCACTTTGCCGCTTACTGAAGATGAACTGCAGGCCCGCTATGGCGATAAGCTGACATTAAAGCTTATCGGTAAGCCGCTTAAAGCCGGCGAAGCCGAACTTGCGCGCAATATCCGTGCGCGCTCTGCGACATTGCGTATTGCCGAGCGCGTGGGAGTGGCGGCGGAAGCTGCGGCAAGGAGGGGCTTTTAAATGAAAAGCAGCAGCGCCATTTGGTATGACGACGAGCGTAGCCTGCCGCCCCAGACGCAGGCGGCTATAGAGCCGCCTAAGGCCGCGCCCGTGGATGAAACGCTCGCGGAGACACCGCTTTTGCCGGAGGGTTTTGTCCCGACTAAACCTGCATTGGATGCGCAGATAAAACCGCAGCAGCCGCCGGCAGAGCCGCGCGTGCAGGTGGAAGAGGCGCAGGTGGCGCCAGTCAAAGAGCGCTTTGCCTCGCTGTCGCGGCAGTATGGACAGGATAAAGTCCCGCAGGAGGCATTAGTGCCGACGCTATTTAGCGATATCGCTACGCATTTTTTCAGCTATTTTTTAATTGCTATATTGTGTACGCTGGCCTTATTTAAGGTCTATCAAGTGCATCAGACCCGTTTGGTTACTGCACAGTTAAATGAAGTGCGGCAGGGCAATGAAGATCTGCAACGCAACTGGCTGGCTTTAACTTCCGAGCGACAGATCTTATCTGAGCATTCAAAGATAAGGCAGCAGGCGCAGCAGATGCTTAAAATGCGGGCTCCGGCCACTGATGCGGAGTTGATGATTGCGCTCCCGGCGGCAGCGCGATGAGGGAAACGTTAAAGTCTAACGAAAGCGAAATCTATCAGATTTCAGCTTTTCGTCGAGGCGTGGTGTGGTTGGTGCTGACCGCCTTGTGCGCCTTCTTAGTGGGCCGGCTGCTTTATCTGCAGGTATTGGAGCCTGAGTTTTTAGTGCAGGAGGGCAATCTGCGTATCCTGCGCAATTACTCCTTTGAGCCGGCACGCGGTCTTATCACTGATCGGCAGGGCAAGATCTTGGCCATTTCCGTACCGGTCAAAGCGGTGTATGCCGATCCGGCACGTATGCATGAGGCTAAGGTCTTGCATGATGAAAAGCTCATTCGCCGTATGGCTGCACTGCTTGATCTGTCGGCGCAGGAGCTGTTTGAGCGCATTCAGAACCCTAAGCGCCGTTACGTCAAATTAAATGCCTACGTGCCGCTAGATAAGGCCAAGGAGCTTGCGGCGCTGCAGGTGCAGGGTCTTTTCATTAACGACAATTATCGCCGCTATTACCCCAATGGCCCGGTTAATGCGAGCTTAATTGGGCTGCTTAATGCAAAAGGGCAGGGCGTATACGGTGTTGAACAGAGCTTTAACTCCTATCTGTCGGCACAGCCTTCTACTCGCGCTGCGCACAAGGATAGTCAAGGGCACATTATTGAAAATCTCGCGATACTAGAGCAAGGCAAAGCCGGCGGTAATCTGATGTTATCCGTGGATGATCGCCTGCAGACGATCGCCTATAGTGCACTTGCTGAGGCGGTGGAAAAATTCGGCGCAGAGTCTGGCACTTTGGTGTTATTGGATATTCGTAGCGGTGAAGTCTTGGCCATGGTTAGCGCGCCTTCTTTTGACCCCAATGATCGCTCGAGCTTTGACAGTAGCCGCGCGCGCAATCGGGCGATTACGGATGTGCTGGAGCCGGGCTCCACGGTAAAGCCTTTAGTGTCGCTGGCGGCGCTGGAGCAGCAGGCGGTGAGCTGGAATGAGGTATTTGATACCCGTCCGTTTAAAGTTGACGGCAAGTTGATTCGCGACTCGCATGCGATGGACCATGGCACCTTGGCCGATATTTTAAAGTATTCTTCTAATACCGGCATGGCGCACCTGGCGCTGCGCATCGGGCCGCGGCCGATTTTGGATCTGTTTACCCGCTTCGGCCTGGGCCAACGCACGGGATCTGGTCTGGTGGGCGAGGTTTCAGGACAGCTGAATGCCGCCCGCCCTTTTTGGTCGGAAATTGATAAAGCTACCTTGGGTTTTGGCTATGGCATCATGGTAACCCCGCTGCAGCTAGCATCGGCCTATGCCACTTTAGCCAACTACGGTAATCGCGTGCCGGTAACAATTTTACGTCAGCATCAGCTCCCTAAAGCGCGCACCTGCGGTAGCGTCACCGAGATTAAGCGCATTCATCGCGTGCTGGAAACCGTGGTGTCCGGCGGCGGTACCGGTAGTCGGGCGGCGATTGATCGCTACCGCATTGCCGGTAAGACTGGCACCGCGATGCTCGCCGGTAAGGGCGGTTACATGCATCGCTACATGTCTACTTTTGCTGGCTTTGCTCCACTGTCGCAGCCGCGCTTTGCCTTAGTGGTTACGATCCGCGATCCGACTAAGCTGTCTTATTACGGCGGCGCGGTATCCGGCCCGGTGTTTAAGGATGTGATGACGCGCGCGCTGCAGCTTTATAATGTACCGCCGGATAAAAGCGCCGCTGACGGCGCCACCTTGCGGATAAACGCGGGATAACGATTAAACAAGAGGATAAGCGATGGCGCTCACCCTATACGATGCATTGAAATTTTTTGATTATACCGCCACTCGGCCTGAGCCGGATGCGGGGCGGGTAGTGCTTACCGATCTCGTAAGTGATGCCCGTAAAGTCACTCCCGGAGCGGCCTTTTATGCCCATCAAGGCGCTCATGTTGATGGGCGCAGTTTTATCCCTGAAGCGATTGCGCGCGGGGCCCGCCTGATCTTGCTACAGGCGAATGAAGCTGATGCCGCGACGCGGCGCGCCTGCGGCGATCTGCCGATAATTGCGCTCAGAGCGCCAAGTGACCTCGGTAAATTTGCCGCCTATTTCTTTGGCTATCCGTCGCGGCGGCTGCGGCTTTTGGGCGTAACCGGAACTAACGGCAAGACTACGATCACTTTTCTTATCGCGCAGCTGCTGCAAGGTCTTGAGAAAAAGTGCTATATCTTAGGCACTTTAGGCTGCGGTTTTTTAGGCAAGCTGCATAAAAGCCCCAATACTACGCTTGAGCCAATTGAGCTGCAGCGCACCCTTGCGCAGGCGGTGGAGGAAGGGGCGCGTTATGCGGTGATGGAAGTGTCATCAATCGGCGCGGCGGAAAATCGCATCTCCGGCTGCGAGTTTTTCGGCGGCATCTTTACTAATTTAACGCGCGATCATCTTGATTATCACCATACCATGGAAAACTATGCGGCAGCTAAATTGAAATTTCTGCGCATGGTGCCGCCTGAGCATGTGGTGCTCAATGCGATGGATGAGTACGGCCGCAAGTGGTTAGATGAGCTTGCAGGTAGTATTTATTATGCTGCCGCCGGGGCGCTGCCCTTTTTAGCCGATAAGCGCGGTTTGCTTGCCTCGCGCTTGGAGTTTACGCATGAGGGCACGCAGTTTGCCATTGACAGTGCGCTAGGTGACTTTAAAGTCAAGCTCCCGCTGTATGGGGCCTTTAATGTGTTCAATTATTTGGCGGCAATAAGTCTGCTGCATGTGCTCGGACAGCCTTTTCCTGAGTTGATGCGCGTCAGTGCGCAGCTGCAGCCGGTGGTAGGGCGTATGGAGCGCTTTGCTGTCGCCGGCTGCGCACCTGTGTGCATTGTCGATTATGCGCATACCCCCGATGGGGTGGAGCAGGCGCTTAAAGCGGCGCGCGAACATATGGATGCGGATGGGGTCTTAGCCTGCGTCTTAGGCTGTGGCGGCGATCGCGACAGCGGCAAGCGTCCGGTTATGGCGCAAAAGGCCGCAGTGTACGCCGACAGAGTGTTTATTACCGCTGATAATCCGCGCACTGAAGATCCGCTGCGCATTATTGACGATATGCTCTTAGGCGTCGTAGCCGCCCGCGACAAGATTGAAGTGATCCCCGATCGAAAAGCAGCGATTGCGGCAGCTTTTAAATGGGCGCAGCAGGAAAACGGCGTTCTGCTGGTAGCCGGCAAGGGGCATGAGGATTATCAAATCCTTAAAGATAAGACTATTCATTTTTCCGATCGTGAAGAGGTGTGCCGTCTGCTTGGCCTGCCAGCGCCGCAGCCCTTATACGCGGCAGCGCAAACGGAGGAACAGCCGTCATGATTGCCTTTGAATTAGGGGCGCTTACGGCGCTTGATGCGACAATTCGTCTCTTGCCAGGTGCGGGGGCAGGTTCAAGCGTAACGCAGGTGGTAACGGACAGCCGGGCGGCATGTGCCGGCGCTTTATTTATTGCCTTGAGCGGTGAGCACTTTGATGGGCATAGCTTTCTGCCGCAGGTGGTAGCTAAAGGCGCGGCGCAGCTGGGCATCAGCAGTGCCTATCTGCAGGCCCATGCGCCACAGATTAAAGCGTGGCAGGGACAGGGCATCAGCGTGCTGGTATCTGACGATACGCAGCGCCTTTTGGGTTTGTGTGCCTTGTGCGTCCGACAGCAGTGTCCGGCTAAGATTGCTGCGCTCTCCGGCTCTTGCGGTAAGACCACGGTCAAAGAAATGACGGCATCTATCTTGGCGCATTGCGGCAAGGTGCTCTACACCGCGGGCAATTTTAATAATGATGTGGGGGTGCCGCTGACGCTGCTGCGCTTGAGCACGGATCTTGATTTTGCGGTCATTGAGCAGGGAGCTAGCCATCGCGGTGACCTTAAGCGTACCTGTGAATTTGTGAAAGCCGATGCCGCGCTCATTACTAATGTCGGACAGGCGCATATTGAAGGTTTTGGTTCGGCTGAGGGCGTGTATCTTGGTAAGCGCGAACTTATTGAAGATGTCGCCGCGCGCGGTAAGCTGGCTGTCGTGCCGGCCGCCGGGCCCTTTGCAGAGCGTTTTGCCGCAGATTTTGCCGCTTTGCGTAAAATTGGACACTTGCTGACTTTTGGCCCCTTGCCTGACGATAGGAACAGTCCGCTCCCCGATGCTGCTTACAGCATGGTGCAGGGCAGTGCCCAGGGTATTAGTTTTAGGCTGCAGCTTAAAGATCTAGCCGCGCCGCTGACGCTTAATTTGCCGCTTTTAGGGGTGCACAATGCGGCCAATGCTGCGGCAGCAGCACTGCTTGCCGTAAGTTTGGGCGCAGATAGTACGGCAGTGCAGACCGGACTGCAGGAGTGTGCCATGCTGCCAGGGCGGCTGCAGCGCCTTGAGCTGCCGGGGATTACGCTGCTTAATGATGCGTATAATGCCAGTTTTAATGCCGTGCTCTCGGCGCTACAGACCCTGCAGCTGTTTGCCCCAGCCAAGCGCATTATGGTATTTGGCGACATGGGCGAGTTAGGAACGGCGGCAGTGCAGTTGCACACTAGGGTCGGCCAAGCAGCAAACGGATGTTGTGACAGTTTGTACTGCCTCGGGCCTTTAAGTGCACAGGCCGCGGCTGCCTTCACCGGCCCGGCGCAGCACTTTAACACTCATGACAAGCTGTGTGCTGCGCTGTGCCAAGAACTTACGGCGGCTGCACAACAGGGACAGCATTGCTGCGTGCTGATTAAAGGCAGTCACTCCATGCATATGGAGCGCGTTACTACATTTTTACAAGAGCGCGCCGCGTCGGCGCAGGCTTTAGGATAAAGCATGGCTTCATTTATTTTTGATTATTTAGCGCAGTACCTTGATACGCTGCGCGTGTTTGAATATCTATCCTTTCGCGCCGCTTTAGCGTTTTTAACTGCGCTGACCATTTCATTGTGCATGGGACCGTACTGTATTCGCCGCCTGCAGCTGCTGCATTTTGGACAGGTGGTGCGCAAGGACGGTCCGGAAAGCCATTTAAAAAAGCAGGGCACGCCGACCATGGGCGGCGTGCTGATTAATTCCACCATTGTGCTGTCCTGCCTGCTGTGGTGCCGCCTGGATAATATCTATGTGATTTTGTGCCTCATTACCGTTGTGGTCTACGGTCTTATCGGCTTTGCTGATGACTATTTAAAGGTAGTGCGGCATGATCCGCATGGACTTAGGGCTAAGTACAAATATTTCTGGCAGTCGGCAGCCGCTTTAGGGCTGTCATGCGCCATCTACGGCTTTGCCGAAACCCGCGCTGAGACTACTTTAGTGCTGCCCTTTTTTAAAGACTTTATGCCCGATTTAGGCTTCCTGATTATTCCTCTGGCCTATTTTGTGCTGACCGGGGCCTCTAATGCGGTGAATTTAACCGATGGCCTAGACGGTTTGGCCATCATCACCACGGTGACGGTGGCGGCAGGTTTTGGCTTAATTGCTTGGCTTACCTCCAATGCTAATTTCGCAGCTTATCTCTATATTCCATATCTGCCCAAAGCTGCCGAGCTGCTGGTTATCTGTACTGCTATCTGTGGCGCCGGCTTAGGCTTTTTATGGTTTAACACCTATCCTGCTGAAGTCTTTATGGGCGATGTCGGCTCGCTGGCCTTAGGCGCGCTGCTGGGCATTATTGCGCTGTTGGTGCGCGAGGAGCTCTTGCTGGTTATTATGGGCGGCATTTTCGTCTTAGAGACGATTTCCGTGATTTTACAGGTCGGCTCGTATAAAATGACCGGCCGGCGCATCTTTAAGATGGCACCGATTCATCATCATTTTGAAAAAGGCGGGTGGCCGGAGCCGCGCGTCTTCATGCGCTTTTGGATCATTACGGTAGTCTTAGTGCTTTTAGGGCTTATCACGCTCAAGCTGCGCTGAGGTTTAGCGGCTGCCGCGGGCAGTCAAGGATTTTTTCGTGAACGCAAATTTAAACGGCAAAAAAGTCGCCGTCGTCGGTTTAGGCATTTCCAATATTGCGGTCATCGGCTATCTGCTGCGCCATGATCTGCGCATGCTATCCGTGTTTGATACCCGCACCAACCCGCCGTATGTCGATGAGCTCCCCGGCGGAGTGGATTTAAATTTAGGTCCGCTCAATGGCCAGCTGCTGGCCACCTTTGACATATTAGTGGTGTCCCCGGGCATCAGCATTCATCTTCCGGAAATTGCTGCCGCGGCGGCGGCAGGGGCGCGCATTATCGGCGATATTGAATTGTTTGCCTTTGAGGCTAAAGCTCCAGTGATCGGCATTACCGGCTCTAACGGCAAATCTACGGTGACGGCCTTAGTCACGGCGATGGCCGAGCATGCCGGCATCAAGACTGCGGTCGGGGCTAATTTCGGTATTGCGGTATTTGATATTCTCTCCGATAAAGTCGAGCTTTACGTGCTAGAGCTGTCGAGTTTTGAGCTTGAGACCACTTATTCGCTCGATTTAGCAGCCGGCACAATTTTAAATGTTACGGAAGATCATTTAGACAGATACGGCGGCGATATTGAAAAGTATGCGGCGGCCAAGCAGCGCATTTTCCGCCGCTGCAAGCGGGTGATTGTCAACCGCGCGGATGCGCGCACCATACCGGAAAGCGGCAAGTATTGGTCGAGTTTTGGTCTTGACAATCAGGCCTACGGCCGTGAAGTGACGCCTGAAGGAACGTTTTTAACTAAACATGGGCGGCGCTTTTTCAATTGCCGCGATTTAGTCATCTGCGGGACGCACAATGAGCTCAATGCTGCTGCGGCATTGGCTTTGGCGGATGCTGCCGGCATCCCGGAGGATGCCCAGCGCGAGGCCCTGCGCGTCTTTCCGGGGCTGGAGCATCGCTGCCAATTAGTGCGCGTGCTTGACGGGATATCTTTTTACAATGACTCTAAAGCCACCAATGTGGCTTCGGCTCAGGCCGCCATTGAAGGTTTACGCGAGCGTCATCCGCAGGGCATTATTCTGCTGGCTGGCGGCCTCGGTAAGGGGCAGGACTTCTCCCCTTTAAAGCAGTATTTAGGTACTACTGTAAAACGCATGTACTGCTTTGGCCGCGATGCCGATAAGCTGCTGGCCTTGTCGGCAACTTACACGCAAAGTGCGCTCAATCTGCGCCAGGCTTTAAATGAGGCCTTTGCGCTAGCGCAGCCGGGGCAAGCTATCTTATTGTCACCGGCCTGTGCGTCCTTTGATCAGTTCAAGGGATTTGAAGAGCGCGGGCGGATTTTTGTCAGCTTAGTCACGCACTTAGAGAGCCGTGAGGTTTAGCCAATGCTCCTTAAGATCTGGCAGGCGCTCGTGGGCCCTAAGCCGCGTTTTGATCGCGGTTTAGTGCTGTGCGTGCTGGCTCTTTTGGGCATCAGTGTGGTGCTGATAAGCTCGGCTTCAGTAACCGAGGCCTTTACGCGCTTTGGCGACAGTGCGTATTATCTTAAGCGTCAGCTCGTCTACGTGGCGCTGGGGCTTCTTGTCTTTATTGTGTGTGCGGCCATTCCAACGCGTAAGGTACAGCAGAGCTCAATCTATCTGTTGTGCCTGTCTTTAGTCCTGCTGATTGCAGTGCTGATCGTGGGTCGGGAGATCAATGAAGCCAAGCGTTGGCTGGAGCTGGGGGTGTTTAACATCCAGCCCGCTGAGATTTTAAAGCTAGCGTGGATAGTTTATCTTTCCTCGTATGCCAGCCGTAAAATTGCTGAAATCCGGACTCAGAAAAAAGGCTTTATTAAGCCTCTGGTCTTTATCGGTTTGATTGCCGGCATGCTCTTGGCTCAGCCTGATTTTGGCTCCTTGGTGGTGGTGACGATGATCACCTTTGGGATTTTATTTGCCGCTGGGGCGGGCTTGCTGAAATACTTTTTAACCGGCTTTATCGTCGCCATCATCGGCAGCGCCTTAATTGCCTTTCAGCCTTACCGCATGCGCCGCGTGATGTCATTTTTGGATCCGTGGGCCGATGAGTTTGGTTCAGGCTATCAACTGACACAGTCGCTGATGGCCTTTGGGCGCGGAGGTCTGTGCGGAGAGGGTTTGGGCAATTCCATTCAGAAACTAGGCTACCTGCCAGAGGCGCATACGGACTTTGTGACGGCAATTCTTGGTGAGGAATTGGGGTTTGTCGGTATGCTGGTGGTGATTGCCCTTGAGTTCATCATTATTTTTAAGGCGGTGCATCTGTCGTTTAAGCTCTTGCGCAGCAGTCCGTCCTTTGCCGGTTTTGCCGCTTTTGGTATCGGCATTTGGTTTTGTCTGCAGACGGTGATTAATATCGGCGCCGCCTCCGGAGCCTTGCCGACTAAGGGCTTAACCTTGCCCTTGGTCTCATACGGCGGATCATCGCTGATGATCTGCATGGCAGCTTTAGCGTTGCTGCTGCGCATTGATTTTGAGTATCGGCAGGGACTGTGGGGCAGTGCAGCGCGAAAGTTGCAGCTGCGTCCTGGCAGCTGAACTTGATAAGGATAGAGGGATGAAAGTAGTGATTATGGCCGGAGGTACCGGTGGCCACGTTATTCCGGCGCTGTCAATCGCCCGTCTGCTGCAGGCGCGCGGTGAAGAGATTCTATGGCTCGGGGCCCGCGGGCGCATGGAAGAGCAGTTAGTGCCGGCGGCGGGATTTAACATTGCTTATATTCAAGTGCAGGGTCTGCGCCGTCACGGACTTAAGTCGTTATTAGGGGCCCCCTGGATGATTAGCCGGGCTATCTTGCAGGCGCGGCGCATCATCAAGGCTTTTGCTCCGGATGTGGTGATTGGCATGGGCGGCTATGCCGCAGGTCCGGGCGGGGTAGCTGCTAAGCTGTTGGGGATCCCTTTAGTGCTCCATGAGCAGAATGCCGCTGCGGGCCTTACCAATCGCTTGCTGTTTAAAATTGCCGATTTAACCTTATTAGGCTTCCCCGGGGCCTTTAGCGGTAAGCAGGTTAAGGTTACCGGTAATCCGGTACGCCCGGAAATTGCGGCGCTGCATGCTACCACACATGACTTTTTAGCCGACAATACGTTGCATGTGCTGATTGTCGGCGGCTCGTTGGGGGCGCAGGCCTTAAACGAAAAGCTGCCTACGCTGCTGACTGATTTTTACCGCAAGGTGATGGCGCCGCAGGGCATTGCCCTTAATGTGATGCATCAATGCGGTAATGGCAATCAGAGTGCAACGGCGGCGCGCTATCTGCAAGGAGAGCACTTGCCTGCGTCGTCGTTTTGTGTGCAGACACAGGATTTTATTGACGATATGGCCGCGCAGTATACCCGTGCCGATATCGTCATCTGCCGCGCAGGGGCCCTGACCGTGGCCGAGGTAGCGGCAGCTGGGCTGCCTGCTTTGTATATTCCGCTGCCTTCGGCGGTGGATGATCATCAAACTAAGAATGCCAGCGTACAGGTGCAAGGCGGTGGTGCGGTGCTGATCCCGCAGGCGACGCTGAATGCAGATACGCTGCAGGCGGCGCTGCAGCCGCTACTGAATAAAAAAGAGCTGATAAAGCGCGCAGCCTGTCAGCGTCAGGCGGCAGTGCTGGACGCTCCTACACAGGTGCTGGCGGCCATCAGCGCGCTGCTTGAAGCGCGCCGCGGCAGCTAGGGACAGCGCGTCAGTTCACGCGTGTAAAGTGGACCGCGCTAGGCGGCAGCGTCAGCGCAAGAATTGCAGATTACAGAGAGAGAATTATGACTAAGCTTAAGGATGAACTGCTGCAGGGCATTCCGCTGATGCATAAGGTGCGCTGCATTCATTTTGTCGGCATCGGCGGCGCCGGCATGTGCGGCATTGCCGAAGTACTGCGTAATGAAGGTTATGCGGTACAGGGCTCGGATGTGGCCGAAAGCAAGGTCACCGAGCGCCTGCGCAACCTGGGGATAAAGATCTTTATCGGACATGCGCGCGAGCATGTGCAGCAGGTGAGCGTGGTGGTGGTTTCCTCGGCCATTCATCCGGACAATCCTGAGATTGCAGAGGCTATCCGGCTGCGTATACCGGTAGTACGGCGCGCTGAAATGCTCGGTGAGCTGATGCGCTACCGCTACGGCATTGCGGTGGCCGGTACCCACGGCAAAACTACGACGACCAGTTTAATTGCCAGCATTTACGGCAAGGCCGGTCTTGACCCCACCTTTGTGATAGGTGGCCTGCTTAACAGCGCAGGCACTAATGCGCGCTTGGGGTCTTCACGCTATCTAATTGCAGAGGCCGATGAGTCGGATGCCTCCTTTTTGCATTTGCAGCCGATGGTCACGGTGGTGACTAATATTGAGCCTGATCACTTGGGCACTTACGGCGGTGATTTTGCCAAGCTGCAGGATACTTTTATTGAATTTCTGCACAATCTGCCCTTTTACGGGGTGGCCGTGGTGTGCATTGATGATCCGGTGATTGAAAAGCTGCTGCCGCGCATTGGGCGTACCGTGATCACCTACGGCACTAAGCCGGGAGCTGATTTGCAGGTGGTGGACTACGAGCCTCATGCCGGCGGCTCGCGCTTTACGATTTTGCGCAAAAATAACCCGCCTCTGCCGGTAAGTCTTACTCTGCCGGGCCTGCATATGGCTAAAAACGCGGCCGCCGCTGCCGCCGTGGCGATGGAGGAGGGAATTGCTGATGAAGCGATTAAGCTGGCACTGGCCACCTTTGAGGGCGTCGGGCGGCGTTTTCAACGCTATGGACATTTTCAGGTGGGCGCGGGGACGGTCAGTTTAGTCGATGATTATGGACATCACCCTTCGGAGGTTGCCGCCACTATTCAGGCGGTGCGTGAGGGGTGGCCGGGGCGACGCCTCGTTATGGTGTTTCAGCCGCATCGCTACAGTCGCACGCGCGATCTCTACGAGGATTTTGTCCGCGTGTTGCAGACGGTGGACGTGTTAATTTTGCTTGAAGTCTACAGCGCCGGCGAAGATCCGATCCCGGGGGCCGATAGCCGCCATCTGTGCCGCTCCATCCGTGCGCAGCGCAAGTTTGAGCCGCTGTATGCGGCGAGTTTAGAAGAGGTGCCGGCCTTGCTTGAAAGCGTGGTGCAGGATGGGGACATTGTGCTGACTCAGGGCGCAGGCTCGGTGACAAAAGCCTGTCGCCTGCTGTCATCGCGCTGGCAGCATGTGGCGGACTGAATCTTAGGCTTAAGTACGCTGCGCTTAAGCCTTCAGACAAGGTAACGGATACAGGTTAAGGGTTAATCAAGATGGCGCTCAAGCAAAGCCGCGGCCGCTTTATTGCAGGTGTACTGTTTTGTACACTGCTTGCCGCGCTGATCGTATTTTTTGATCTGCGCCTTAAGGATGCCCTGTTTGCCGATGACAGTCTGCCGGTTAAGGCTATCGTCATTGACGGAGCCCTAAAGCGCATTGATAAGCGTGAGATCGCGGCTCTGTGCGGTGAGCTGTGCGCTGGGCGCAATCTGCCGGCTCTGGATACCGCGCCTTTAGTGCAGGCTTTAAGTCAGTTGCCGTGGGTGGCGCGCGTGCAGGTGAAAAAGCGCATGCCCGATACTTTGGTTATTTCCTTAATTGAGCATGTGCCAGCGGCCTATTGGAATGACAATGGCCTGTACGATGCGGCAGCGCAGCAGGTCTTTTATCCGGATTTAGCGCGCTTTAATGAACCCTTAGTGCGCCTTAGTGCGCCGCATGATGAGCTAGCCCCAGAGGTCTATGCGCAGGCGGTGATCTTCACGCGCGCGCTGGCACGCTATGGTTTGCAGATGCGCGCAGTTATGCTTGATAATATACGCTGTTTGCGCATTACCTTAGTCAATGGTACGGTCTTAATCTTAGGCCGCGACAATGAACATGCGCTGGCCGCTGCACGGCTGCAGCGCTTTTTACAGGCTATGGACAGCGCCGGACTCGATCTTTCCGCCCTGGCCTATGTTGATCTGCGCTACGACAGCGGTTTTGCCGTGCGCGCACGCACGGAGGTGAAGCAGGAATGAGTATGTTTGCCAAAAATAAAAGCAAGACAGCCGCCGCGGAGCGCGGCACAGAGCGTTCATTGCTCATCGGTATTGATATCGGCACCTCGCGCCTGCGCATTACGGCCGGCACGGTAGATGCCGACGGCGCGGTGACGGTACGTTTTTACCGCGAAGAACCGTCCCGCGGCATGAATGCCGGTTCGGTTAGCGATCTGTTTGCTCTCAGCGATGCGCTGACGGCGCTGCTGCAGGATGTGGAGCCGCAGCTGGGAGCCGCACTCGATCACTGCCTGCTCGGCATTGCCGGACGGCATATTGAATCGCGCAATGAGCACGGTACCGCTACGGTGCAAAATCGCGTCGTATCGCGGGTTGATCGCGACCACTGCATTGAAAATGCGCGCTCAGTTAAGCTCTCTGAGGGCAGTCACATCATTCATGTGGTGCCGCAGTTTTATACCTGCGACAACGGCAGTGAGATCATTAATCCAATCGGCTTGTCGGCGATGCGGGTTGAAGTGCAGGTGCATATCATCTCCTGCAGCCGCGATCAGGAGAATAATCTGCGCTCGGCCATTCAGCGCGTATCCTCGGATGTGATGATTGATCGATTTGTCTTTACCGGCATTGCCGCTGCCGATGCGGTGTTGTCGCTTGATGATAAGAATATCGGCGTGTGCCTGATTGATTACGGTGCCGGTACCGTGAATGTGGCGGTGTACGATAGGCAGCGCCTTATTATCTCCTTTGGCTTAGATAGAGGCGGCAATGCGATTACCCGCGCGATTGCACTGCGCTACGGTCTGCCGCTGTCGCTTGCAGAGGAAATTAAGTGTAAATACGGCGCAGCGGGCTCAGCGCTGCTGTCCGAGAGCGATCGCGCACTGTCGCTGCAGGTGTCAGTGGGTGGGGCCGATGGGCTTGATGAAAAGATTTTCATCTCCAAAGCCGAGCTTGCCGATGTGATTGCCGCGGGACTTAAGGATGTTTTCAATGCCGTGAGCGATCAGATTGAGCACTGCTCGCGTGATATGGGCATTGTCTTGAATTTAGGCGCAGGCTTTGTGCTCACCGGCGGCGTGGCTAAAACGCGCTCAATTGAAAAGCTCGCGGCGGTAGCGCTGGCGCCTAACGGAAATTTAGTCAAGGTTAAAGTTGGCAGTCCGCGCGGCGTCACCTGGTGCGATGAAAGCAAGGTGGGCCCGGATAAGGCAGTCAGCGTCGGACTCTTGCGTTTTGGCCGCTCAGATCTTGATGACCGCACTGACAACGCGGGGGTGCAGGCGTCGGAAGGCGGTCAGTCCGTGTGGTCGAAGCTTAAAGAATGGTTTCATAAAGAACTTTGATGCGCCTTCAAGAATTTTTAGCTTTTCTTGCTAAGATAGCGGCAATAGAGAATAAAGGATAGGTTTATGAGCGATTTTAAGGTAGCAGCGGTGTCGAATACCGCGGCAGATTCAAATATTCATCCGGCCAATAACTGCGTTATCCGCGTAATTGGCGTGGGCGGCGGCGGCGGCAATTCGCTGCAGCACATGATAAATCAGAGCCTTGCGGGCGTAGAGTTTATCGTAGTCAACACCGATACCCAGGCGCTGAGTAAATCTACGGCGCCCACTAAGGTGCAGATCGGCGTTAAGCTGACTAACGGCTTAGGTGCCGGTTGCGACCCGAATAAAGGGCGCAAGGCGGCAGAAGAGAGCAAAGAGGATATTAAGAAGCTGCTGCAGGGCTCGGACATGGTGTTCATTACCGCCGGTATGGGCGGCGGCACCGGTACCGGCGCTGCGCCGATTATTGCCGAAATCGCCAAAGAAACCGGAGCTCTGACCGTGGCCGTGGTGACCAAGCCCTTCCGCTTTGAAGGCAAGCGTCACATGATTAATGCTCAAGCCGGTATTTCTGATCTGTCCAAGCATGTAGACAGTTTAATTGTCATTGACAATGATAAGCTCTTAAAGAACTTGGGGGCCAATGTCTCAATTGTCAATGCCTTTAATGAAGCCAATGATGTGCTGCTCAATGCGGTCAAGGGCATTACGGATTCCATTACGCGCCCTGGCTATATCAACCTTGATTTTGCCGACGTGCGCACCGTACTGATGGGCCGCGGCCATGCCATGATCGGCAATGGCATCGGCAAGGGGGCTAACTTCGTTGAGGATGCTGTTCAGCATGCCATCCACAGCCCGCTCATTGAGCAGGTGGATATTAAGTCTGCAGCAGGCCTGCTCGTCAATGCGCGCGTCAACCCGAACTTCCCGATTGTTAAGTGGGAGGAAATCTGCTCGGAAATTCAGAGCTATGCCGATGAAGAAGCCGACTGCAAGATGGGTCTGTCCTTTGATGAGAAACTTGCCGAGGACGAAATTGCGGTTACTATTTTAATTACCGGTATCTCAGCTGCCGACGTCCCGGGCGCGGAAAGTCCGGCCGCAGTAGCGCGCGCTCAGGCCTCGCTGCGCCGTAGCGGAAACTTAAGCAGCGTTAAGAGCGAGAACAACAGCTTCTTTACCATGTCACAAAGCCGTCCGCTTAACAGCTTTGCTCAGCCCGCCACGCTTCAGCCGACTGCCGAGCCTACGGCACCGTTTGCCGCTGTAGCTCCGTCCCAGCCGGCTCCGGCCGAGACGCGCGTGCAGCCGATGAGCTTTGGCGGCGCTCCGTCGGGGCTGCGCCCGGAAGCTAGCGGCCCGGTGCAGGTCAGCGAAACTCCAGCCCCGGCTGCCGCTGAAGTGGCGGTCAATGCCGTAGGCCAGATGAGTGCGGCTGATACGCAGGATTTATGGTCCGTTCCGCCGATTCTGCGCAATAAAGCCGATTAAATTACGCGCTTTGGACCTGCCTTATTCGTCAAAACCGGCCCTCGTGCCGGTTTTGCTGTTTACTCAGGCAGCAGAGCGCGTGCGCAGTCTGCACCGCAGTGCAATTTAGCTGTAAAATTGGCAAGTTCTTGTTATGATCACAGCACCGTTTTTTGCGCAGGTTTAAGGTCTATATGAGCGATTTTAAGGTGGCGGCAGTCTCAAACGCCGCAATGGGCGACAATATTCAGGCGGCAGGCAAGACCCGCATTTTAGTCATCGGCGTGGGCGGTGGCGGGTGCAATGCTCTGCAGCATATGATTAATCAAAGCATGTCCGGGGTGGATTTCATCGCGGTCAATACCGACAGTGTGGCGCTGACGCGCAGCACTGCCGCCATCAAAGTGCAGATTGGCGTTAATTTAACCCATGGTTTGGGCTCAGGGTGCAATCCCAATGTCGGACGCAAGGCCGCCGAGGAAAGCCATGATGATTTAAAACGCCTGCTGCAGAATGCCGATATGGTGTTCATCACCGCAGGCATGGGCGGTGGTACCGGTACTGGAGCTGCGCCGTTAATTGCGGAAATTGCCAAAAAGGAATGTCAGGCGCTGACCGTCGGCGTGGTGACCAAGCCCTTTAAGTTTGAGGGCAAGAGCCACATGGTCAATGCGCAGTCCGGTATTGCAGAGCTGTCCAAGCATGTCGACAGTCTGGTGGTGATCGACAATAATAAGCTACTTACCAATTTAGGCGCTAATGTCTCAATCTTAAATGCCTTTAATGCTGCCAATGATGTGCTTTACCGCGCGGTGTTCGGTATTGCTGATATCATTACCAATGCCGATTACATCAATGTCGATTTCAATGACGTTAAGATGGTGATGGCGGATGCCGGCCTGTCGGTCATCGGTATCGGGCGCGGCAAAGGCCCGACTTACGTGGAGGATGCGCTGACTCAGGCTATCCGCAATCCTTTAATTGACGATGTGGATGTGAAGTCGGCATCGGGGCTGCTAGTTCACACCAAGGTCAGCCCTAACTTCTCCATTTCGCGCTGGGAAGAGCTCAATGAGGCCATTCAGAAATACGTCACTGAAGAGAGCGACTGCGGCAGCAAAATCGGCATGAGCTTTGATGAGTCGCTGGGCGAAGATGAAATTGTGGTCACCATCATCATGACCGGCATCTCGCAAGCTCCGTTGGCCGGCAGTGAAGCCCCCGCCGCGGTCGCTGCCCGCGCCCAAGCAGCGCTGCGCCGCCAAGGCAATGCGCTGCCGCCTGCGCAAAACGGCTTTTTCTCTCAAGTGTTGCGCGGACAGCAGCCTGCCGCCGCATCCTTCGGCGCCCCGGCCGCTGCCGCAACGCCGAGCGCTCCAGCAGCCGCTGCCTCCGCTGCCCTGCCGCCTGAAGCTTCAGTGCAGGAAGTTCCGGTAGTCCCTGCGCAGCCGGCTGCCGGCCTTAATGCCGCAGAAGTGACCGTGAGCGGTGGTGCCGAGAGCAGTGACGGCAGCGATGACAGTCTGTGGATTGTGCCGCCGATTCTGCGCGGGCGGGCGGATTAGTAAAGGCGCCACATGAGCGTAATGACGCAGCTCTACGGCAAACGGCGCTATCCGCCGCTGCATCTCCCACTATCGGCGCTTACAGAAATCGGCTCCGGCAGTGAGCGCAGCTGCTTTATTGACCCGCTGCACCCTGAGCGTGTGTATAAGCTAAGCAAGCCCGGGTGCAGCGAGCAGACGCGCCGTGAAATTGCTTATTTCACTTTTTTAAAGCAGCGTCAGGTGCCGTTTACCCATATCCCGGAGTTCTACGGTGGTTTTAGCTGTGAGGGCAGAGTGGGGATTGTGCAGAGCTATATCGCATCCACAGACGCAGTTGAGGTGCAGCCGCTAGATGCGCTGCTCCATCAGCCAAAGCCTGAGATCTTACTGCCTCCAGATAAGCTGCAGACAGCTTATCTGGAGCTTAAACATTACCTGCTGCGCTATAACGTGCTACCCTCAGATATGTACAGTCACAATCTGCTACTTCAACGCCGGCGCAGTGACGATGCGCTGCGTCTGTATTTAATTGACGGCCTCGGTTCGCATGTTGCCTTGCCACTAAATAACTTCATTCGCTCCTTAGGGGCGCGCACCATCCTCAAGCATTGCCGCAAATTCTGCACCAGTGTGGCTAAAGCCAGCGGCGGGCGTATCATCCTGCAGCCATAGTCCTAGCTTTAGGCTAAAGCTTACTGTCAAGCTTTGCCCCAAACGTGGCGCAGCCTGCTGCCAAGTTACCTGCCTGCGGTCAGCTCATGGCAACCCATCTTTACAGCACTGAGCATGCAAGTTGCTTGCCTTAGGGTAAGCCGCCTCCGGCTTGTCCCATAGCGTCTGCTTTTGTAGATTATTCCTAAGATCTAACATTTTACCTGCTTACATTTGGCTGCAGCGCGCTGGCGCTTGAACCGTCGCCCTGCGTAGGCGCTACAGTTGCATTTAGCCGGCCGCACGCTAGCCTTAAGACAACAAAATATAATCTTTAGTTAAAGAGTCATGCGGTGTAAAGCACTGCGTACCTTAGAATAATTTCCTAAATATAATCTTATCTAAAGATATAAATATATTGACCGTAACTTAGGGCTAAAGCTGTGTGTGAAAAATTTTTATTAGCTTAAATTTCAGTTAGTTAATTAAGAGGCTGGTCGGACGAAAAGGCAGTTTAAATCCCGTATTTAAAGGGCTGTCGATAGCGTAGCATATAGGGGGAAATTAGAGAAAAAACACACTAATTAACAAAGAGATAATGATCAGGGTTTTTAGCAAATTTTAGACATGAAACGTGACGCGAACTCAAAATAATCATATCTAGCACCATTAGACAGGCTAAAAATCCATCTAGATTTTTTTAGGTTAATTTATAGACGCACTTAGGACGGAAATAGATATTTTGTTCACTAAGTGCCGTGTTAAGCGTTTTGCCACTTACAGCTAAGCTGCAGCCTATCCGGCATTAAGGCAGACGCGCAGATACACAAGACTAACACCATCTGACGGCGCAGCTTGCTTATGGTTTGGGCAACTGCGGGTTAAACGTCGATGGTGATGTTTATTTTTGGGAGAAAAATTCATGAAGCAAACGAAGAATGCGTTAAGCATGCTGCTTAATGCTTATCGTTCTGTCTATAAGTCAGCCTATTTCAAGGGGTTGGCTTCTGCGGTTGTCCTGACTGCAGGTTTAACCGTTGGTGCTACTGCCAATGCATATAATTATATTACTGAAACTGATTTGACTGATAGTGCTGCAACCATAACAATTGGATCAGCAGCAGATCTTGAGCAAGACCAAGGAGTGTACTTAACAGTTTCAGGTAACGCGACTAATTTTAGCGGGTCGATTAAGATCTTAAATGGTCTATCTCAAGGGACCGGATCCACTTCTAATTTTGTATCTGGCGGTTCAATTTCCGGTACCGGTGAACTTACCTTAGATGTAAAAACAGAAGGTAATGGCTTATACGTTGGTGATACTGCTACTAGCGGCGGATCGGTTAATTTGAAGACCATCACTGTTAACAATGGAACTATCAAGGTTACTGCCGGTAATGATAGTGGTGCATCGGTTGCTGGTGATACGGTAAGTCTTACTGGAAGCAAGTCAAACGTGGTTTTAACTGCATCTAATAATAAATCCGGTGATGCAGTATTAGGCCGTGCGGCAGTTGCTGCAACTAATGGAGAGCCTGCAGTGATCGGCTCTGCGATTACGTTGTCAAATGGTGCTACCGTGACCATGAGCGGTGGTTCAACCGACAAAGGTCAAGCTAAGATCGAGGGTGCCTCCTTGGCGCTGAATGATGAAAACACCCAGGTGCTGGTGGACGGTTCAACAGCCAATGCCTTCGGTGAAATTGCTGCTGAGTCCTTAACCATTAACGTAGCAAGCGGCGGTGTTATTGTTTCCGGTGCGGGGGCTACGAACAGTGGCTCGCTGACGATTTCGTCACAGCGCTTAACCCTGTCGGCAGGTTCCATTGCAGCTGAGAAGGCAGGAGATAAGATCACTATCACCTCCAATGACGGTACTATTAATGGTGCACAGGCAGACCTGTCAACGGTATCTGGCGCAAGCATTACCTTAGCGCTCGCTACCTTGGACGATAAGGGAGAGGTTGTAGAAAGAGCTCAAAGCGGATGGGCGGCAAATTATGATGCCGGTCGCTTAGAGGCTAATGCCGGTCAAATCAATGTCGGCGGCAAACTGCTAATCAATCAGGGTACATTAGCCGTCAATGGTGCGGATTTGTTCACCACTGAAACCTTTAATAAGGATGCGGCGGGCACGGTTGTAATTGATGGTCAAGTTGACGAGAGTAATCGCAAGACTGGTGATGGCGACATTGCTACCTTAGAAATTTCCAGCACAGAGTTAAAAGGCTTCCTAAGTCCAGCTGCCGATTCTACAGTTACGGTTGATGGAGAAGAGAAGACCTTGACCTCAGGTGGCGTGACGGTTCAATCAGGCGGTGTGATTGCCTTTAATGACAACACTGCAGTTGATTTAAGTTCGTTTGCCTTCTCTGGTTCGGCCAATACTACTGCCGGTAAAATCACCTTAGGCGATGAGGGTGGTGTGTTCAAGGCTGACAACTTGACGGTTGCACACGCCTTAACCACCGATGGCAAGGCGGTTGCGGGTAATGATACTAACGTTCTTGCTGCCGGTACCGGTGGGACTGATTTAGTTTCGCTTGAGGCCAACACTTTGACCTTAGGCAGCAGTGCCTTATCTTCTGCAAACTCAGCTAAGATTAAGTTCGGCTCCGCCACCGTTCACGATGAGCTGGTCTTTGATGTCGATACAAGTGCAGATGGTGCCTTTAAGTTTATCGCTAACGCAGACTTGGATGCTAAGACCTTAGTGGATGCGGATAAGGGCATTTATACCGAGGCTGCAGGTACGGTACGTGGTGATGTTACCGAGTTAGGTGACGGTACCGCTAACAGCGGTGCGCTGAATGTGGTTGCCGGTAACTGGACAGCAGAGCAGGCGATCACCATGAACAGCGGTAGCATTAGCGTGACTGCTGACACAGAGCATAAGGTTGATTCAACTTTAACCTTTGCCCAGGCGCTTAAAGTTAACCTAAAAGTTCAGAACGACATTACGGTTGATGGCAAGTCTACTGATGCTTACGAGCTTGACCAGCGCGATACTCTTGATTACACCTATGAAGGTACTGTCAACGATGTAGATGATTCACAACATCGTGAGTTGGCGCTGTTAGATCTGCGCAATGGTATTACCATTAACAGTACTGGAGCCGCAGCTGACACCACCATTAAAGCAACCTCCGGCGGTATCATCCTGCTCGATGACGCTGACGTTGAAGAGATCGGCGCTTTAACCACTGAGAAAGGCGTTAAGCTGATGGCGGAGAAAAACGGTGCTTTAATCGTCAATGATGAACTGAACCTTGATATTGACGATTTTGGTACCGGCGCCAATCAGGTCAATCTTGAAGATGGCGGTATTTTAGAGGCTCCTACGGTAGTGCTGACGCACGATGAGGATGTGAAAGATGATGCTTTAGGCTCATCTTCGGCTGCGGGCAACTATGCAGGTCAGTCGCTTGATATCGGCTCCGGTACTATCAGCACTGCGGCCTTTACCTTAAGCGATAATACTGAGTACTATCAGGAAGTAAAAGACAGCACCCCGACCGCTTATGCGCTGGCTAAAGCGCCGAAGGTAACTTTCTTAGCGGGCAATCTTGAGATTAGCGACAGCTTAACCGTCGGCAACGCCAAGTTGGTGGTCGGCGGCGATACTAGCCATAGCGCTAATATCACGCTGGAGTCGGATTTAGTTGGTAATAGCGGTACCATTGCAGTAGGTAATGGTACGGGTATGGTCAGCCTGCAGGCTGATGCTGGCCAGCAAGCGCCGAGCTTTGCAATTATTAACGGCGCGTGGACCGCTGCCGGGGTAACCTTTGACATACAGTCCGGCTCTTTAACCCTTGGAGAGCAAAATCCTGATGAAGATGCCAACGGTGATGAGTATCAGGCAAGCTTAACTGCTGCCGGCTTAAGCGTGGGGGCTAATGGCACGGTTAAGGTTGAGAATAACGGTACTGCGGTCTTTGATACCTTGATTCTAGCGGATAACGCTACAGGCGTCACCGTCGCGGGCTCCTTGACTATCAATGGTGTGGCGGATGCTGATCTGAATGCAGATAAGACTGCCGATCAGGGCGTGATCTTAGGGGATGGTTCACAGATCACCGTCAGCAACCATGGCTACTTAAACTTTGGTGAAGCTGCGACTAATGCCTTTATCAGCACCGATGTTAAGGCAACGGACACTTCGGTAACGGTCAACGCAGGCTATACCGGCAAGATTAATAATCAAGGCGGTGAGGTGCGACTTGATCTGAGCGGATCGACCTTAGGTGATGCAGCCTTAGCTGATTTAAAGGATAAGATCTTCACGGAAGGCTCGGTGGGCGCAGATGGTCTGCTGGTCTCAGGCGGCTTTATTAATGTGGGCGGCGGTAGCTTAGGTATTACCTACGAGGATCAAGGCTATAACGGCGCTTCCGTCATTACATGGGACAATCTTAAGGACTTTGCGGACGGCAAGTCGGATGTGACTTCCGATGCGCTAAAGAACGCTATTGTGACCGAAGTTGCCGCTGATGCTCAGTTCCGCGGTCAAGTCGGAGCCTTAGTGGCGGATACCAATGTCAATAGCATCACTATTGCCGGCGATACTTCGCTGAACAATGCGACGGCTAATGATGGCTATTTTGCCAGCAACAGTACCCGTACTGAGGCGGTAGATCTGAAGGTTATCAACGGCAAGCAGTTGACCTTAAACGGCGCCGGTGAGGCCGGTACAGTTTCTTTAGATAATGATGCTGATTTGGTCACCGCAGCCGGTACCGGCATCATCACCCTTGAGGCGATTGATGGTGAGCATGGGGATGTCAGCCACTTAAATGGCACGCTAAATGTCACCAACGATGTTGATGTCGATTACCTTGAAGTCTTAGCCGGTTCCTTTAATGTTACCAAGACTGCAACGGTTAAGGAGCTGAGCGTTGAGGTTGGAGGTCAGTTCTCTGCTGATACGCTGGAATTTGCAGATGATGACAATGAGCCTGACTACATCGCCGGCCGCGTTGCTGTTAATAACCTGAATGTTAACAGCAACAATGATGCGCTGATTGTTGCTGACGGCGGTGTGCTTTCAGCCAAGACGGCAACTTTTGTCGAGACTGCCGGCAATATCGTTTATGTTGGCACTGACTCCTACACCGAGGATGCTTCGCCGTTTGGTGAGGCGGTGGAAGGGTCTACCGGCATGCTGGAATTTGGTACCGCTTACCTCAATGGTGCTACCATTTTCGTGGATCCGGAGTACGGCAAGGCTACTTCGCTGGCCGCAGTCGGTAAGTTCGGTGATAAGCCTACGACCGTGGCTGACAGCGATGCAGATTTAGGTCTGATGGACGGCAATATCGTCATCGGCAAGAATGCTGCGGCAGGTATCGGCACGGATCTGGCAGGTCTGCAGGCGGCGATCGCGGGATATCAGTCCAATGGCTCGCTGCTGGCTGACGAGTACGGTTCTATCCTCTATGTCAATGGCTCGCTGCATATTGCCGATGGCAAGTACATTGCTGTGAATGCAGATGCCAATGCCAATGGTAAGACGGATGTTGAGGAAGTTCGTGACTACTCTTATGTTGATAATGGTGCAACTATTAACGGTAAAGCTGATTTAGGCTTAAGCGAGAATGCTGCCATCATTATGACTGATCAGGCCTTTACTAATAAGAATGGTCAGAAGACTGAGACTGCGATCCACTTTGATACGAATAGCGCCGTGGTCAATGTTGCGGGTGATAATTCCACCATCATTCTGCAGGGCAGCTTCAGTGCTCGCGAAACGCTGAATATCTTCAGCGACAATGATGCGGATGGGAAAAATGGCGTAAGACTGACTGGCGGTACCATTACGGTCACCTCCGAGAACGGCTTACTCACCTATACCATGCAGCCGGGTGCTAATGTCGGTCAGAATGTTGGTCTTGAGTTCAATGAGCTTGAAGGCCGCGCTATTCTGTCCGGAGCCTCTGACCCGGTCTATCAGCACTTACGTGCTTATGCCTGTGGCGTGGTAAACCCGGATGCTGCAGATGCTGATCGCCGTATCCTTACTAACGGTGAGTACCTCAGCGCTGAAGCTTATACCGCCCTGAGCGAAACAGATCCTGAAGCAGCTGCCGAGTACATTGCTTATGGCGATGGTTACACTAAATCAGCTTCCTCAGACTTCCTTGATGCAGTCATCACTACCGGCAACGGTGCTGATGCAGAGTCGGTAGCGCGTTTAGCCGTCTACGGCGGTGCCGCTGAAGTGGCCTTAGCTGCTTCCTCCACCACCTACGAGGCGATTAACAGCCGCTTAGGTATGGGTAACCCGAACGGTAATCTAATCATGGCCGATAACGCCAATGGTGCCGGCATCTGGTTAGCTCCGGTCTACAAGAACCATGAGTCCGATGATTTCGACGCTCAGGGTGTGGACTACGGTGTTGATCTTGATCTCACCGGTGTGGCCTTAGGTGCTGACTACACCTTCGCTCAGGGCTTGCGTGCTGGTGTGATGTTCAACATCGGCTCAGGTGATGCCGATGGTCAGGGTGCCGGCTCGGCAGTGTCTAATGACTTTGACTACTGGTCAGCTGGTATCTACGGCGGTTATGCCTATGGTAACTTCAGCTTAGCTGCTGACGTGACCTACACCGCGGTGGACAATGACATTGATGCCAACACGGCAGCTGCCGGCAAGGTTTCGGCCTCAATGGATGCTGACGTCATCAGCGCCGGCATTACCGGTCAGTACAAGTTCGAGTTCTCGGCTTTGGACGTGACTCCGCACTTAGGAGTGCGCTACAGCTATATCGACATTGACGATTACA